>DASUUU010000052.1:0-50792 GCA_036373915.1 Jiangellaceae bacterium
CACGCCGAGGACGTCGTAGTAGTTCGTCGTAGAGGGCACTCAGGCTTCCTAGCTGTTGGCCGCAAGAATCTGGCTGACGTATCGCGCAACGGCTCCGACCGACGCGATTGTTCCTGGGTAGTCCATCCGGGTCGGGCCGACGACGCCGAGCGTAGCGAGCGCACGTTCTCCGGGCCCGTACCCGGTGGTGACGACGGACGCGGCCGACAGCTCGTCGGGATTCTCATGGCCGATCCGTACGGTGAGGGTCGACGGGCTGGTGGCCTCGCCGAGCAGTTTCAACAAGACGACGTGTTCCTCGAGCGCTTCGAGCAACGGGGCGAGTGCGGCGTCGAATTCGTGGCCGAACCGGGTGATGTTGGCAGTGCCGGCCACCGCGAGGCGTTCCTCGTGACGCTCGACGAGCGAGTCGAGCAGCGTGGCCACGATGGCCGAGACTGTTGCGCGGTCCTCGGGTTCGAACGCCGCGGGCAGGGACTCCACCGCCGAACCGACCGCACTGAACTCCAGGCCATGCACGGCGCCTCCGAGGCGAGCCCGAAGGTCCGCCACCAACTGCTCGTCGACATCGGCCGGCAGCTCGATCACCCGCTGCTCGACCCGGCCGGCGTCCGTGATCACGATGAGCAGGATCCGGGCCGGCGACAACGGGACGAGCTCGACGTGGCGGACCGTCGAGCGGGTCAGGGACGGGTACTGCACGACGGCCACCTGCCGGGTCAGCTGGGCCAGCAGCCGCACTGTGCGCGCCACCACGTCGTCGAGATCGACCGCACCGTGCAAGAAGCTGTGGATCGCCCTGCGTTCGGCCGGAGACAGCGGCTTGACCGTCGAGAGCCGGTCGACGAACAGCCGGTAGCCCTTGTCGGTGGGCACCCGTCCGGCGCTGGTGTGCGGCTGGGCGATCAAGCCCTCCTCTTCGAGCGCGGCCATGTCGTTGCGTATTGTCGCCGGCGAGACTCCCAGCTGATGTCTATCGGCGAGCGCCTTCGAACCGACGGGCTCCTGGGTTGCCACGTAGTCCTCGACGATGGCGCGCAGGACTTCGAGTTTGCGATCGTCGAAGGACATCTGGCGGCCACCTCCTCTGGCACTCGACAACTTCGAGTGCCAATTCTACGGTCTTCGCGACCGACCATGCCATCTCGCACCGCCGAGGGCCATACCCTGCGGCCCTCTGCCCCGACTGCCGCCGTGTCGTTACACGCGCCGGCGCGGCGGCCTGGTTACGGTCTCCGGGTGCCCTATCCAGACCGCTACGGCCGTGATGTCCTTGCCAGGCCCGTCCGGCCGCCGCGCGGCCGGACTGTCGAGCACCCGCTTGAGCTGGGCCTCGTCGTCGAGGACGCGCAGTCCGGTTTCTGCGGCGCGGTGGTGGACTTCGACAAGCACGTCGTGACGCTCGAGGACCGGCACGGCCGGCGGCGGGGGTTCCCGCTCGGCGCCGGCTTCCAACTGGACGGCCGTCCCGTGTCGTTGGTCCGGCCACGGGAGTCGTCGCCGCGCGGGCCAGTACGCACGGCCTCGGGTTCGCTCGCCGTCGCGGGGCAGCGGGCCCGGGTGGCGCGCGCCAGCCGCATCTACGTCGAGGGCAAGCACGATGCTGAGCTTGTCGAGAAGGTGTGGGGCGACGATTTGCGCGTTGAAGGTGTCGTCGTCGAGGAACTCGGCGGCGTCGACGATCTGGTACCCATCGTCCGGGAGTTCGAGCCGGGGCCCGGCCGGCGGCTGGGTGTGCTGCTGGATCACCTGGTGCCCGGGTCGAAGGAGAGCCGGATTGCGGCGGATGTCACGCGAAGCGCCGGCGCGGAGCACGTGCTGGTACTCGGCCACCCTTATGTCGATGTCTGGCAGGCCGTCCGCCCGTCGGTGCTGGGCCTTTCCGCCTGGCCGGATGTCCCGAAGGGGCAGCCATGGAAAGAAGGGGTTCTCCGCGCCGCCGGCTGGCCGCTCGACACGGCGGCGGCGTGGCGCCGCATCCTCGGTTCGGTGCGCACCTACGCCGATCTCGAGCCCGCGCTGCTCGGACGGGTCGAGGAGCTGATCGACTTCGTGACAGCTGGTGACCTCGCCGGCTGAGGAGCCGGGCGCCTGAAGATCACGCCTCAACCGAGTAGGCGGCGCACCACCGCGTCGGCGAGCAGACGACCGCGGAGTGTGAGAACCAGCCGTCCCCCGGCATACCGGTCTGCGTCCATGAGCCCGTCGGCGAGAATCTCGGACGCAGCAACTCGTCCCGCGTCGTCGAGCGTCGCCGCGTCAAGCCCGCCGGCCAGCCGGATCTCGAGCAGAACCCGCTCGACACGGCGCGTCTCGGCGTCCAGCACCTCGCGGGCGTGGGCGGGGCTCTCGCCGGAGGAGAGCCGAGCCGCCCAGGCCGCCGGATGCTTGACGTTCCACCACCTGGTGCCTCCGACGTGGCTGTGCGCACCCGGTCCGATGCCCCACCAATGCCCGCCGGTCCAGTACAGCTCGTTGTGCCGGCACCGGGCCTGGTGTGAGATCGCCCAGTTCGACACCTCGTACCAGCCGAAGCCCGCCGCGGTGAGGGCGTCGTCGGCCACTTCGTACTTGTCCGCGAGGTCGTCGTCGTCCGGTGCCGAGAGCTCGCCGCGGCGGATCCGGGCCGCCAGGCGGGTACCCTCCTCGACGATCAGGGCATAGGCGCTCACGTGGTCGGGGCCGGCGTCGATGGCCGCGGCGACACTGGCTCGCCAGTCGTCCAGGGTCTCCCCCGGCGTGCCGTAGATCAGGTCGAGGTTGACGTGCTTGAATCCGGCTTGGTGCGCCTCGGCCGCCGCCTCGGCGGGGCGGCCTGGGGTGTGGACGCGGTCGAGGACCGCCAGTACATGTGGACGCGCGCTCTGCATGCCGAGCGATACGCGGGTGAAGCCGGCGTCGAGCAACCCGTCGAACCACGCGGGACCCACCGACTCGGGGTTCGCCTCAGTGGAGATCTCCACATCCGGCGCAAGCCCGAACTCGTCGCGGATGGCCCGGACCACCCGACCAAGGTCGGCCGCCGGCAGCAGGCTCGGCGTGCCGCCACCGACGAAGATCGTCGACACGGGCACATCGGACGTGCCAAGGACGCGGCGCGCAAGGCGGAGTTCGGCGATCGCACCGTCGGCCCATGAGGAGCGGGAAGCACCCGACGCCGAACCCAGGTCATCGGCGGTGTATGTGTTGAAGTCGCAGTATCCACACCGGGTGGTGCAGAACGGCACGTGCAGATAGATGCCGAACTGCCGGGTGCCGAACTCCGCCAACGCGGCGGGTGGCAGCGAACCGTCAACCGGGGCGGGCGAGCCGTCGGGCAGGGTGGAGGGCACACACCATTGTGCCCTAGCAGAGCCGCAGGGCCGCCCACCCGACGCTCCGGTTGATCACGTTCAGCAGGCTCGTCGGCACCCCACCAGGCGCGTGCGGGTGGTACGGCACCGAATGACCACGTCCAGCAGGCTCGTCGGCACCCCACCAGGCGCACGCGCATGGTACGGCAGGGCTGCGCCTGCTGAACGTGATCGAACGGCTAGGCGGAGTCGTACATGGAGTCGAGGATGTTCTTGTACCTCTGCTCGACCAACTTGCGCTTGACCTTCATGCTCGGTGTCATGTCGCCGTCCTCGACGGTGAGATCGTGCGGCAGGATCTCGAACTTCTTGATCGTCTCCCACCGTTCCAGGCGCACGTTGAGCTCATCGACGTAGCCCTGCACCATGTCGCGGACCTCCGGCAGTGCGACCAACTCGTCGTACGACTTGCCCGAGTGTCTGTGCTGCTCGGCCCAAGTCTCCATGGAGTCAGGGTCGAGTGTGATCAGGGCCGTGACGTAGTTGCGCTTGTCACCGTGCACGACGATCTGGCTGGAGTACGGGCAGACCGCCTTGAAGATTATCTCGATCTTCTGCGGAGCGACGTACTTTCCGCCAGAGGTCTTGATCAGGTCCTTCTTACGGTCGGTGATCCGCAGGTAGCCGTCGACAAGTTCGCCTATGTCGCCGGTGCGGAACCAACCGTCCTCGGTGAGCACTTCGGCGGTCTGCTCGGGCAGGTTGTGGTATCCCCGCATGACACCGGGTCCACGTACCAGAACCTCACCGTCGTCGGCGATCTTGACCTCGGTTCCAGGCACCGGCGGGCCGACGGTGCCGAACCGGTTGGCGTGCGGGAGGTTCACGAACGAGGCGGCACTGGTCTCGGTGAGCCCGTAGCCCTCCAGCACCAGCACCCCGGCCGCATGGAACCACTCGGCGATGTCCTTCGACAGCGCCGCCGCCCCGCTGACGAAGAACCG
Organism: Jiangellaceae bacterium; assembly: GCA_036373915.1. Classification (GTDB taxonomy): domain Bacteria; phylum Actinomycetota; class Actinomycetes; order Jiangellales; family Jiangellaceae; genus JASLBX01. The sequence goes on from DASUUU010000052.1 coordinate 4,298, forward strand.
GATCCGGCCGCCGAACCGGTCACGGATCTTGCTGAACACCAGCTTGTCCGCCAGGCGATGCTGGATCGCGAGCAGCCCGCTGGGCTCCTTGCCCTGCTGGCGCAGCTTGGACACCTGCCGGCCGACGCCGAAGGCCCAGCTGAAGATCTTGGCTTTGGCGCCGCCTTCGGCCTGTACCCCCGTCGTGACCCGGGCGTGTACCTTCTCGAAGATCCGCGGTGCGCCGGCCATGAACGTCGGCTTGACGACGCCGAGGTTGTCGACGATGCGGTCCAGGTTGCCGTCGACCGCCGAGGCGAACCCGATGCGCAGCTGGATGGCCTCCAGCGCCTTGCCGAACGAGTGCGACAGCGGCAACCACAGGTATTGCAGGTCGTCCTCGCTGAGGATGTTCACCGCATCGATGGCGACGCCCTCGTAGACCCAGCTGTCGTTCACCAGCCGCACACCCTTGGGGCGGCCGGTGGTACCGGACGTGTAGATCAGCGTGGCCAGATGCTCAGGCGCGATCGCGGCGACGGCGTCGTCGACAGTGGACGGATTGTCAGCAAGATGGGCCTTACCCAGCTCTTCCAGCTCTGCCAGCGTAATGACGAAATCGCCGTCGCCGTCGCCGTCGAACAACACGATCTTGATCAGGTCATCGAGCTTCGCCCGGTTCTCCATGATCTTGGCGACTTGTGTGGCGTCCTCGGCGAAGACCACGCGCGAGTTGGAGTCGGCCAGGATGTAGGCGACGTCGTCGGCAGCGGTGTTCGGATACACCGTGGTGGTCGCCGCGCCGGCACTGTTGATGGCGAGATCGGCGAGGATCCACTCGAGGCGGGTCGAACTGGCGATCGCCACCCGCTGCTCAGATTCGATCCCCAGCGAGATGAGCCCGGCGGCCAGGGCCCATACCCGGTCCTTCGTCTCGGCCCAGGTCAACGAGGCCCAGCCGTCGTCGGTCGGGTACCGGTAGGCCTCATGATCAGGAGTGGCTTCGACCCGGTCCAGGAACATCCGGCCCACCGAGGCGGGACGGTTCTTCACGGCATCGAGAAGCTCGGGCACGGCAGTCATCTATTCCTCCACGTCGAGGACCGGCGGTATTAAAGGCCCCGTGGCAGGAACGTTAGAGGCTGACGGCGCCTTTATGAAATGGTACGTGCGGGACTGTGTCCAAATTGTGCACGCGCAAACACGTCGACGACACCGGACTCGCGGGCGATCGTCGTCGCTATCTCTTGGTCGTCTGACCACCGGCGGTGTCGGATGAGAGGGCCGCGATGAAGGCCTCCTGCGGCACCTCGACCCGGCCGACCATCTTCATCCGCTTCTTGCCTTCCTTCTGCCGCTCCAGCAACTTGCGCTTGCGGGTGATGTCGCCGCCGTAACACTTGGCCAGCACGTCCTTGCGGATCGCCCGGATCGTCTCGCGGGCGATGACGCGTGAGCCGATGGCCGCCTGGATCGGGACCTCGAACTGCTGGCGCGGAATGAGCTCGCGCAGCCTTCCCACCATGGCGACACCGTACGAGTAGGCCTTGTCTTTGTGCACTATCGCGCTGAAGGCGTCCACGGGATCGCCGTGCAGCAGGATGTCCACCTTGACCAGATCGGATTCCTGCTCGCCGGCCGGCTCGTAGTCGAGGCTGGCGTAGCCGCGGGTGCGGGACTTCAGCGCATCGAAGAAGTCGTAGACGATCTCCGCCAGCGGCAGTGTGTAGCGCAGTTCGACCCGGTCCTCGGACAGGTAGTCCATGCCCAGCAGCGACCCGCGCCGGCTCTGGCACAGCTCCATGATCGATCCGATGTAGTCGCTCGGCGCCAGGATGGTGGCCCGCACCACGGGCTCGTACACGGTGGCGACCTTCCCGGCCGGGAACTCGCTCGGGTTCGTGACGACGAGATCGGACCCGTCCGTGGTGTCTTCCAACACCACGCGGTACACGACGTTTGGCGCGGTCGAGATCAGGTCGAGGTCGAACTCGCGCTCGAGCCGCTCCCGGACGATCTCCAGGTGCAGCAGGCCCAGGAAGCCGCACCGGAAGCCGAAGCCCAGCGCGACCGACGTCTCCGGCTCGTAGACGAGGGCGGCGTCATTGAGCTTGAGCCGGTCAAGGGCGTCGCGAAGGTCGGGATAGTCCGAACCATCGATCGGGTAGAGCCCCGAGAAGACCATCGGTTTGGGTTCGCGGTACCCGGGCAGCGCCTGCGAAGCGGGCTTGGCCGCGGACGTCACGGTGTCTCCGACCTTGGACTGCCGGACGTCCTTCACCCCGGTCATCAGGTACCCGACCTCGCCGACGCCCAGCCCGGCCGACGGCTTCATCTCCGGCGAGATCACACCGATCTCGAGCAGCTCGTGAGTCGCCTTCGTCGACAGCATCAGGATGCGTTCACGGGCGGACAGGCCGCCGTCAATCACCCTGACGTACGTGACGACGCCGCGGTAGGTGTCGTAAACACTGTCGAAGATCATCGCCCGGGCCGGCGCATCAGGATCACCCACCGGCGCAGGGACCTCGGCGACGATCCGGTCGAGCAGCTCGCCGACGCCTTCGCCGGTCTTGCCGCTCACCCGCATGACATCGTCTGGCTCGCAACCGATCAGGCGAGCAAGCTCGGCAGCGTACTTGTCCGGCTGCGCGGCGGGCAGATCGATCTTGTTCAGGACCGGGATGATGTGCAAGTCGTTCTCAAGGGCCAGGTAGAGGTTGGCCAGCGTCTGCGCCTCGATCCCCTGGGCCGCGTCGACCAGCAGCACGGCGCCCTCGCACGCGGCAAGGCTCCGGCTGACCTCGTAGGTGAAGTCGACGTGGCCGGGTGTGTCGATCAGATTCAATACATATGACCGCCCGGCAGCGTCTCCCTGGGACGCCGTGAACGGCAAGCGGACTGCCTGGCTCTTGATCGTGATGCCGCGTTCACGCTCGATGTCCATCCTGTCGAGGTACTGCTCACGCATGACGCGGTCCTCGACGACACCGGTGAGCTGCAGCATCCTGTCGGCCAGAGTCGACTTGCCATGATCGATGTGGGCGATGATGCAGAAGTTGCGGATCAGCTCTGGGGGCGTGTGTGCGGGCGCCGGAGCGTTGGTCGTCACGTGGGTCCTCGGTGAGCGGTCAGGATCGCCCTCCATCATCCCATGCGCCCCGCCGCCACCGATCTACTCGGGTTCATTGGACGCAGCGCCGCCGATCCGGAACGGAGTGTGAACGCCTGTGTAGGCCAGGTGAGCGACCAGCCCGTCGACGGCGTGCTCGAGGTCGTGGCAGTGATCCATCCAGATGCCGGGGTTGTCCGCGACGAACGCGATCTCGTACGACTCACCGCGATCCACCTCGAGCGAATCCACCCACAACGGGCTGCCGGTAGCCCGGACGCCGTTGCGCGCGAGCACCACGGCATGGTGACCGTGCAAGTGCATCGGGTGGTTGTCCGAGCGCGAGTTCTCGATGGTCATCCGCACGACGTCGCCTTCGGACACCACGAACATCGGCACGTCCGGATACATCCGCCCATTTATCGTCCAGAACATCCCGGGACGACCGTCGACGAATCCAGGGCGGCGGCCGATGCGATAGTCGAATTCGCGGTCCGGCCGCGCCGGGTCGAAACCGAGATCGGCCGGCGATCCATAGTGCAGCAGGTCGAGCACCTCCGTCGGCGGTGTGCCGGCCGGCGCTGCCGTCGCCACCGGGCCCACAACGAGTGCCGCCGCACCCACACCGACAAGTACGGCCGGCCCGTCGGCCGGCACCGTGAACGCCACGTCCACCCGCCCGCCGGCGGCGACCACCACCGCCGCATCGGTCACCGGAGTGGGCGCATTGACGTCCCTGCCGTCAACGGCGACAACCCTGAACGGCGCGCCGGCCACCCACGCCCGCAGCACACCGTTGTCGGTGTTGACGACCCGGACGCGCACCGACTCGCCCGGTCCCGCGACGTAGTGGTGCTCGCCACCCGCACCGTTCAGCGTCGCCGCGCTCCCATAGGTGTGCAAGGCCGCGACCACGTCGTGGTCCGCCGCGATCCCACTGGACGGCGCCACCACCAGGACGCCGAACAACCCCCGGCGTACCTGCTCGTGGGATACCTGGTGGGAGTGGTACCAGTACGTGCCGGCGTCTTCCACGACGAACCGGTACGTGTGCGAGCCACCGACCGGTACGGCGTCCTGGGTCACCCCAGCGACTCCGTCCTCGGCGTTCGGAACGTCGACGCCGTGCCAGTGCAGCGTCACGCCGTCGGGCACGGATTCGTTGGCCAGCGTGACCTGGACCAGATCTCCCTGTGTCGCGTGGATGACCGGGCCCGGTGTCGAGCCGTTGAGGGTGTACGCGGGTATGGACTCGTCCCGGGTGCCGGCCAGCTGCACCTGTTCGCTCCGCGCGACCAGCTGGACCGCCACGTCCGGCTCGCCGCCGGCCGGACCGGTCAGCTCCGCGACCGATACATCACCCGGACCGGGCGGCGGTCCGTCCCACCCGTGGTCGTCGTGGCCGGCATGCAGTCCGTCGGCAGACCCGCCGCCCAACTCGGCCCGGCCCATGCCCATCACCGAGTAGCCGGCCGGCGCCAGGCTCGACAGCCACATGACGGCGAGCGGGGCGAGGATCAGCAGCGTCGCGACCGCGCCGACGACCATCCTCGTGTTGTGCTTCACCGCCACGCCAACCCCCAACGCCCGCTCAGGCGATCGCTTCCTCGACCACCGGCGCCGCAGGAGCCGGTGCCTCGCGAGCGGCCGCGCGGGCGGCGGTGAGCGCCAGGCCGAGCACGACGAACGCGTTGGCACCGTGCAGCAGACCGATCACGGGAGTGTCGAAGGAGAAGAACCCCAGATTGATCTGGACAACAACCGCGAGAAACGTGAACAGCGCCAGCCGCACGCCCCGGCGCACCTTTGCGAAGAACGACACGACGAGCAGCGCCAGGCTCAGGACAGGAATGATCAGCGTTCCGTTGATCGCGTGCAGCATCGGCCCGAAGTTCGGCGGTTCCGAACTGGGCGTGAAAACCGCTCCACGATCGATCTCGTTGATGAACCCGAACGTTCCGAAGGCGATGGCAGACGCCTGCACGACCACGGCCAGCGCTATTAGGAGTCCCAGGACTCGGTACGTCTTTCTCATGATCTCCTCCCTTGTCCTTAAGCCGTTGACCTCGACCGTAGGGACGCCCGCTCGGCTGCGACAGGATGCGAACTGGCGAGGTGTCCGGGTGCTACCACTACGTCAGTACGAGTGCGACGCCGAGCGCGAGCAAGGCAGGCAACGCCAGGTGCGGGAACGCGTCCCGTAACGCCAGCGCGAGCGTCGGGATGGCCAATCCGGCGGCGATCACGGCCCAGCCGAGCCAACCGGGCAAGACGTCCGTCCGTAGGACCGCGACCCCGTAGGCGACGGCCGCGAGGTTGGCCGCCCCGACCCAGAACAGCTCGAGGACGTAGCTCACGCGCGCCGTCGCCACCGCCCACGCCGGCGTCTCGCCGGTGGCCGCCCGTTGGCTCGCGGCCTCACTCAGGCCGGCACTCTGCAGCGCGATGGCTACCAGCCACGCCACCGCGGCCAGCACGAAACCGCCGAATCCCACCCAACCGACCACGTCGGACAGCACAAACGCCAGCCCTGCCAACCCTCCTGTCGTGACGGCCACCGTTGCCAGCCACGGCAGGTACATGAGCCACCACGCCGCCTCATTGCGGCCGACGTGCTCGAGCTTGGCGTCAAGCGGTAGCTCCCAGAAGGCTCGCAGGTACCGTCCGCGCCGGTAGCCCACCGCTTCGACGAAACCCAAACCGATCGGGACGAGCAGCAGCGCTCCCGATACCGCCGCCGCGCTCACGCGGAACTCCTGGAGGATTGCGGGTCGGCCATGGCACCCACTGGCGTACGGGTCACCCGGTGCAGCCGTACCTTGCGAGCCCAGGCGACGGCTCCCACGCCGACCAGCGCTGCTGTGTAACCGAAAGCGTGCAACACGGCCGTGGCCGGCTCCGCGGTTTCGGGCAGCCCGCCGGCCCGGAGCAGTAACTCGGTCGCTCCCCACATCGGCAGCCACGCCTGTCCGACGATCATCATCTGCACTCCGGTGACGCCGATGATCGCCAGCACACCTTCCATCTCGTCTCTGACCAGAGCGGCGATGACAACGCCATGACCTACCGAAACGATGACGAGCAGGCCGATCGAGGCCGTCAGCAAGCCGACGTCGACCTCGCGCAACATCCAGATCAGGGCAGTGAACAGCGGCGTGATGATCGCGCCGAGACCGAGCACGGTCCCCATGCGGCCGGCCAACAGTTCCGTGCTACGAAAGCCGACGAGCAGCAACCGCTGGTCCACGCGACGCGATCCGAGGATCACGAACAGCGTCGCGGTGGCCACCGACCACAGCGGCCCGATGCCTCCGGTGGTGAGGATCCAGCCTGAGTCGGCGGACGGCTCGCCGGGGTTCTGGGCCTGCAACTGAGCAGTCGCCGGGTCCTCGGGTCCCAACTCAGCCGCCAGATAGAGCACGATCGGCAGCAAGATAAGCAGCGCCAACGCCACTCGGCGCCGGCTCAGGTCGCGAGCGTGCATCATCGCCACGGCGGCGACGCGTCGGATACTCACCGGAGGACACCTCGCTCCGCACCGTTGAGCGCCCACGAGCCGCCGGCCCGCAACTCCAGTACGCGATCGACGCGGTGCAACTCGGCGAGCATGTGGGTGACCACGACGACTCCCGCCCCGGCCGCACGCCAGTCGGCGATGTGATTCCAGAAGTTGTCGTACGTCCCGCGGTCAAAGCCCTGGTACGGCTCGTCGAGCAGGATCAGCGGCGCGTCGGCGAGCAGCGCGAGAGCAAGATTGATCTTCTGCCGGGTGCCCATGGACAGCTCCCGCACCGTCCCGGTCTCGTCGCTCGCAAAGCGCAGCCACTCGAACAGGGCAGCACCTCGGCCGCGCGCAGCCGTGGCCGACAGACCGAGCGCCGCGCCGACGTAACGCAGGTGCTCGTCCGCGGTCAGGTGATCTATCAGGCCCGGTTCCTGCGGGCAGTACGCGACCTGCTCGGAGCGGGCCACGGTACCGCTCTCCGGCGCGAGCAACCCGGCACAGATCCGCAGGAGCGTCGTCTTGCCGGCGCCGTTCTCACCGACGACGGCGACGGCTTCGCCGCGCCGCACCTCGAATGAAACGTTGCCGAGCACGGTTCGCTTCCGGTACGCCTTCGAGACGTCTCGGACGGACAGCACGACAGTCATCACTCGCCCCCCAGTCGGCCAGCGCGGCGGCGCCGCCTTCGGGTCAACCGTCGTCGGAGATCGTCCCGGAGGTCAACGGCCCGGCGTCCCGTCCGGATCGGGAAGAGTTCCCGGACGGCGGCCGAGGCCCGCTTGCCGGGCTCGCTCGCCCGCCGACGCCCGGTCCGGGACCTGCAGCTTGGTGAGGACTTCCGATACGAGGTTCCGCACGGTCTTCAGCGTGATGCCGAGACGATCGGCGATGGCCTGGTTCTTCATGCCGCGGGCCAGCAGTTCGAGTACGTCACGCTGTCTCGGCGTTAGCTCCTGAAACGGATCCGGCCGTGCGAACCAGTCGGCCATGCGGGCCGCAAGTGCCGTTCCGAACACGGCCTCTCCGCGCGCCACGGCCTCCACGCCGAGCACGATCTCGTCCGGATGTGCGCCTTTCAGCACGTAGCCGAGGGCACCCGCCCGCACGGCGTCGAAGACGAGAGAGTCGTCGTCGTACATCGTCAGTACGAGGATGCGTGCCGGGGAGCGCGCTGAGAGCTCCCGTATCGTGGCGATCCCGCCCGGGCCGGGCATGTTGAGGTCCAGGACGACGACGTCCGGGCGGTGCGCCACAACATTCGGCAGCACGTCGTCGCCGCTCACCGCCCGGCCGACGACCTCGATCCCAGCCGTGGCCGACAGCAATGCCTCGAGGCCGGCAAGGAACACCGGATGATCGTCGGCGATCACTACTTTGATCACGCAGCTCCCCCTCCCGCCGGCAATGCGGCACGGACGGCGGTGCCTCCGGCCGGGTCACGCTCCACCCGGCAGCTACCGCCGAGCTCCTCCGCCCGCTCACGCATCGCGGAGACGCCCACACCGGCGCGGAAGTCCGCAGGCAGCCCTCGCCCGTTGTCGACGACCGTCACCGTGAGAGTGCCATCCACGACCGACAGGTGCACATCGCAATGCGTCGCGGCGGCGTGCCGAGAGACGTTGATCATCGCCTCCGCAGCGATTCGGTAGGCGGCCGCCTCGACGGCCGCGGGCAGCTGCTCGACGCCGTCATCGTAGACGGCGATCTGCACGCCGTTGAAAGACCGGGCGTGCAGGCGTAACGCCTCTGCCAGTCCCAGCTCGTCCAGAGCCGGTGGACGCAGGTCATAGGCCAGCCGGCGGATGTCGGACACCAGTTCGTCCGCGTCGGAACGGACGGCACCCAGCGTGGCGGCCGCAGCCTCCGGGTCGGAGTCCACCAGGCGTCGTGCCGCTTCGGTCCGAAGGCTGAGCCCGGCCACAAGCGGACCGAACTCGTCATGCAACGCACGGCGGAGCACGCGGCGCTCCTCCTCACGGGCCAGTACCAGCCGCTCCCTAGATCGCTGGAGGTCCGAACGGAGACTCACCTCGCGGGCAGCTGCGCTCACCCGGCGCGTCAAGTCGTCGATGAGCCGCCGGTCCGCGCGGCTGAACGATGCACCCGGAGCTCGCGGAGAAACCCGAAGTCTGCCGATGGGATCAGCGCCGGCTGCGAGAGGGATGTCCAACAGTCCGTTCGTGGCCGGCAACCAGTCAGGCGGCAGGCCGGTGGCGGTCCGCCCGCCGGCGACTTCGATCTCGACGTACGGAACCCGCAGGGCGTCGGCAATGTCGTCGGCCACCGCGTTCAGCAGGCTGCGCTGATCCGCCACCGCGTCGAGCCGTCGACCAAGCCGGCTCAGCGCGGAGTACGGATCGTTGCGGTCGCCGTACATCAGCCGGTCTACGGCGCGCTGGAGCACCAACCGCAGTGGGTTGACGGCCACGGCCACCACGGCGGTGGCCACGATGGCGGCGGGCGCGGTGGTGTCGAATCCGAAGGCACCGGCCGACACGGCGACCGCCGCGAAGTACAGGGCGGCCACGCCGGCGGTGAGCAGGCCGTAGACGAGGCCTCGATGCAGCACGACCGCGAGGTCGAACAGCCGGAACTTCAACAGCGCGACCGCGAGGCAGATCACGAACGGCAGGCCGGCCAGGCCGATCAGCTGGGTGGGCAGGCCTTGACCCACGAGGACCTCGGGAACGAACCAGCCGGCCAAACCGCTGGTCGTCGACAGAATCCCGCCGCCGGCGAGCCAGCGCATCTGCTGGCGCTGGACCGCGTCGAAGCGCTGGTACAAGCGCCGCACGGTGAATCCGATAAGAGACAGCAGCGTGGCCACGGTGACCAAAGAGGTGCCGACGATCAAGCGACCCACCCAGTCCGCAACGCCGGCGCTGGTCGCCGCGGCCGCCGCCGCCCAGGCGCTTTGGATGATGACTGGAGCGGCGTAGACAGCCCACCGGATCACTCGTGGCCGGTTCGCCAGGCGGGCGAACGGCCGCGGAAACAGCAGGATGAACGTCCATGCGCCGGCCCAGCCGATGACGTAGGCCAGCTGCGTGGCAGCGATGAACAGGACGAGCAGTGGCCCGGATAGGACACCAATCACCGGTACCCCCAGCATGGTCGGCATGGTGCTCGCGGCCAGGCCCGAGGCGAAGAACAGCAACGCGCTGGTCGCGGCATCCAGCCGGCGCCACGCCACGTACACCGCGATCGCCAACAGGGACCCCACGAACAACAATGCCGTCCAGGCCGGGGCCAGCCGACCACCGAGACTGGGATCCACGAGCGTGACCGGCACGGCTTCACCGTCCGGGCCGACCGTGTACTCCACCTGCTCGCCCACGGTCCAGGTACGGCCGGCCGGCCCGTCGGCGAGGGCGTGACCGTCGACGGCTGTCACGAGATCGCCGTCGCGCAGCTGCGTCCCGTTGGCAGGGCAGGTGCCGGCCAGCTCCACCACAACTCCCGTCGTGGCCCAGGACCTCGCCGCGGGACCGGTAGCCGTGCAGTCGGCCGGTGTTCGCGTCCACAGCACGACGAAGGCCACGCCTACGACGAGCATCAGCGTGGCGAGGGACAGCGGCAGCCACCGCCTGGTCACTGACCCAGCATAGGAACCGGCCTTTAGGCCGACCGGTCAAAGCTTCCGAGTCGGCCTTTGGTCGCGGGCGACGATGGGGAAGCTCGACCGGCTCCAGCTCGAGGCGCTCGCGCGCGTAAACCCTCGCGCCCGCACTAGGCTGAACGGCCATGACCCGGCTTCGTGACGCACTAGCGCAGGTCGTCCGGTCAGCCAGGCGCGGGTTCGGCCCGGCCGGCCAGCCCGAGGACCTCCTGCCCGGTCAGGTCGGGCCGTCCGCGACCACCGAGGCAGGCGAGGTCGGACCGATCACGACGTCGTACAACCCGAGTACCGACGGCGATCCAGATCCCGGTGAGATCGTCTGGACCTGGGTGCCCTACGTCGAGAACGACGGCCGGGGCAAGGACCGGCCGGTGCTGATCGTCGCCCGCGAACCCGCCGGCACGTTACTGGCCGTCCAGCTCTCCAGCCAGCAGCATGACGGGGACGACGATTGGGTACCGATCGGGTCGGGCAGCTGGGACTCCGAGGGCCGGGCATCCTGGGTCAACGTGCGGCGCGTGCTGCGGGTCCACCCCGCTGGGATGCGACGAGAAGCCACCGCACTGCCGCGAGAACGGTTCGACCTGGTCATCGAGCAACTCCAGCAGCGCCGCGGCTGGTCGTGAGGCGCCGCGCTGGTTTGGTTCGCCGTCTCGCGCCCTGCTAATCTTTGAGGTCGCGTGCGCGCCCGTTGGTACATGAACAGTCGCGGGCACGCAGGCTCGGATCGAGCCCGAGCTCGCAGCCCAACGACCGTTGAACCAACAGAGGCAGAACTGTGGCAAACATCAAGTCCCAGAAGAAGCGCAACCTGACCAACGAGAAGGCCCGGCTGCGCAACAAGTCGGTCAAGTCGTCGCTGAAGACCGCCACCCGGCGCTTCCACCAGGCCGCCGAAGCCGGCGATGCCGAGAAGGCCACCGCCTATGCCCGCGAGGCCGGCCGCAAGCTCGACAAGGCCGTGTCCAAGGGTGTCATCCACAAGAACCAGGCGGCCAACCGCAAGTCCTCGATCGCCAAGAAGGCCGCGGCACTCTAGTCCGCGCACGGTCTAGGCGGCGCGCGCGACGCCGACCTCGACGATCGCGGTGGTCAATGCCAGCGTGGGATCGTTGCCGGCTCCCTTGACCTGAAGGTCCGCAGCGGCGACGGCGCGGATCGCCCGCATCAGCCCCCTCGGTGTCCAGCCACGTAGCTGGGACCTGAGCATTCTCAACTTCCACGGCGGGACCCCGAGATCGCGCGCGAGATCGGCATCTCGCACCCCACGGGCCGCGCCGCTGAGCCGGGCGAGCGAACGCAACGCCGTCGCCAGCGCGGCCGTGACCAGCACCGGATCGGTACCTGTTTCCAGCGCCCAGCGAAGCTGCTCGAGGGCATCGGCGGTGCGCCCCTCGACCGCGCGATCGGCCACGACCCAGCCCTTGACCTCCGCGTGCCCCTCGAAGTAGGTGGCCACCGCGCCCGCACCGATGACGCCACCGTCGGCGTCGGCGGCCAACTGGGCTGCTGCCGACGCAAGACCACGCAGGTCGCCACCTATCGCCTCCACCAGCGCACGGGCCGCAGCCTGCTCGATGCGGCCACCGTGCACGGCAACCTCGGACCTGACGAACTCGACCTGGTCGTCGGCCCGGGTCAGCCGCTCGCAGGCGACCTCGTGGACACCGGCCTTGCGAAGCGAGTCGAGCAGGCGCTTGCCCTTGACCCCGCCGGGATGCAGCAGAACCAGCGACACGTCCTCGATCGGTCGTTTGCAGAACGCCACGAGCGCCTCGCCGGTGGCTTCAGGTACGTCCTGGACATCATTGACCACCACGACCCGGTGGGTGGCGAACAGCGACGGGCTGAGATGTTCGTTCAACGCCGGGGCGGACAACTGGCCACCAGCCACCTCGGTGACATCGGCGTCAGGATCCGCGGCGCGGGCCTTGCGCACCAAGCCGGCCACGGCGCGCTCGGCGAGCAGTGCCTCCGGGCCTACGGCAAGGGTGACGGCGGCGTCCTTGGGCGGCATGCGGCCAAGCATGTCACGGTGGCCCGACAGCGGCTCGACGCCGGCCGGTTGCGCTACCCGAATGCTCCGAGTCCCCGGGTCGTGACACCGAGCCGGCCATCGGGTGTGCGCACGACGGCTATCGCGCCGTCCACGTCGGTGCGCCAGACGGCGGCACCGGCCTCCTCGAGCATCCGCACCGTGTCGGACGAGGGATGACCGTGCCGATTGTCCTCGCCGACACCGATCAGGGCGACCTCGGCACCGACTCCCGCCAACCAGCCCGGTTCTTGAAACCGCGACCCGTGGTGCGGGACTTTCAGCACGTCCGCGCGCAACTGTGGTTCCGCCCGCGCGATGGCCCGCTGGGCGAGCGGTTCGACGTCGCCGGTCATGAGCACGTCGGTGCCGTGAACAGCGGCCTGGAGCACCACGCTGGCGTCGTTGGCGGCCGGTTCACCCGCACCGATGAGCCGGGCCGGCCAGATCACCCGAAGCTCCACCGAACCGATCAATCGCCGCTCTCCTACCGCGGCTGTCGTCGTGGGAACTCTCGCGGCGGTCAGCCGGGCCGTTACGGCCGCCGCGAGCTCGGCCGGTTCGGCTAGTGGAGAGACCATGACCTCGTCGACCCGGCGCCCCTCGAGCACTCCTGGCAGCCCTTCGACGTGATCGGCGTGGAAGTGGGTGAGTACGAGAAGGTGGACGTGGGTCACTCCGAGCTCGTCAAGGCAGCGGTCGACCCGATCGGGATCCGGCCCGGCGTCCACGACAACGGCGCCGGCCGGGCCGGCACGAATAACGAACGCGTCACCCTGCCCGACCGGGCACGCGACGAGAAACCACCCGCGCGGCGGCCAGTCCGGGGAGGGCACGCCGACCAGCAGCGCGAGGACCACCAGCGCCGTCGCAAACGACAGCATCCGGCGCCGCAGCAGGCCGGGCAGCGCCACGACAAGCACCACGACAAGGATGCTCGCGGCGACAACGCCGACCGCCCCACCGGGCCAGCGCACAACGGCACCAGGCAGGCTCGCGCCCCGCTCGGCCACGACGGCGATCCACCGCGCCGGCCAGCCGGCCAACCAGGCCGCCGCAGCGGCAGCCGGCGGGAGCACCGGCGAGACGGCGGCGGCGAGAACACCGAGCAGCGTTGTCGGGGCCACCGCGGGTGCGACGAGCACGTTCGCAGGCAGTGCGGCCAGGCTCGTCTCGCGCACGAACGCCACCAGCACCGGAATGGACCCGACCTGCGCGGCCATCGGTACCGCGACCGCCTCCGCCGCCGGGCGAGGCAGCCACGGCAGGGCGTCCCTCCAGACCGGCGCGAACAGCAGGATGCCGGCCGTCGACAGCACCGAGAGCGCGAAGCCGATGCTGACCGCGAGCCAGGGATCGACAAGCAGCAGCACGAGCACGGCGGCAGCGAGTGCGGGCAGGGCTCGCCGGCGTCCGGCCGCGGTCAGCCCTGCGATCCCGATCAGCCCCATCGCCGAGGCCCGCACGACGCTGGGCTCGGGACGGACGAGGGCGGCGAATCCGACGATCGAGACGACTGCGACCACCGGAAGCCCGTAGCCGCGCACGCCCGCCCATCGCGCGAGGCCGAGCACGGCGATCAGCACCACGCTCACATGCACACCTGATACCGCGGTGAGGTGCGTCAGGCCGGTCTCCTGCATGGCGCGGCGGATCTGCGGCGGCAGCCGGCTCTCATCGCCCACCGCCATGCCGGGAACGATCCCCTGCGCGGCGGGCGGCAGCCCGTCGACCGCTGCCCGCAGCCCGCGCCGGAACGGTTCGGTCAGCCGGCTGGTGACGCCCGGTCCCCCGGTGGGCCGTGGCGGTTCGTCGGTTCGGAGGAAGGCGGCGACCGGCCCACCGTCGGCGGGGGCGAGCCGCCCGGTGAGCGACACCGGCGTGCCCGGCAGAACGCTCGCCCAGTGCGGATCGGACGCCACGAGCACGACCGGTGTGTGTACTCGAGCGGTGACACCACGCCCGGCGATGCTCTCTACCCTCAACCGCGCAACCACGTATGGTTCGCCGGAAACGGATCCTGCACCGTCGCGGAGGGCGGGGTCGGACGTGACGACCGCCGCCACAGTGACCCGCGCGCCGGCCGTTGACAGCTCCGCCACCGGCCCGTCGTGGACCGCGGCAGCCCGCACCGCTCCGCCGGCCAGGCCGGTCAGCGCCGCCGCGAGGGCCATGCCGACGGCAAGCCGGCCGGGCCCGGACCGGACGCGGGCGATTCCCGCCAGGACAAGGGCGGCCGCCCCGACGGCGAGCCCTACCTGGACACCGGGCGAGGAGTGCAGACCGGCCAACGCTCCCAGCCAGGCCGCGACCGCGCTCGGGACAAGGCGCAGGTCCGCCGGCTCGGCACTGCCCTTCACCCCCTCGGCGTTCGGGCCGAGCCGCTGCCTCACAGCGTCACCAGTTCGGCGATCGCCTCGTACTTGGCCGGCCCGATGCCGGAGACCTCGAGCAGTTCGTCCACAGCGGTGAACCTGCCGTTCTGCTCGCGCCACTGCACTATTCGGGCGGCCAGAGTCGGGCCGATGCCGGGGAGGGTGGCGAGTTGCTCCGGGCTCGCGCTGTTGAGGCTTACCAGCGACGGCCCGGAACCCTGGTGGCCGGTCGGAGCCTGCGGGGGCGGGTCGATCCCGACGACGACCTGCTCCCCGTCGGACAGCACCCGGGCGAGGTTGAGCGCGGTGAGATCGACGTCGTCTTCGGCGCCACCGACCGCCTCTATCGCGTCGATGACCCGGGAACCGGGTGGTAGCTGGACGATGCCAGGGTTGGCCACCTTGCCCGCGACGTGGATCACCAGCGCCGCGCCGGACTCGGCACCCGCGGCCGGGCTGTCCGCAGCGGCCGCCGGCGTGCCGGTCGCGAGGATCGTTGCGGCCGGCGCCGGTTCGATGGCCTGCACCCGCGGCCGGCCAAGGCCGGTGACGAGCACGGTGACCGCCAGCCCCAGCAGTATGACCAGCACGACGACGGCGGCATGTGCCGGTTGCAGGCCGGCCCGACCGTTCTGGACCGCGGGAGGCAGGCCCTCGACCACGGCTCTGACGGGCAGCGGCAGCCGATCGGCGACGGCAGTTGCAACCGCACTGCGCTTCGCCTCGGGGGCCACGGCGGGGTCCGCCGGCCTGGCATGCCGCCCGGTGCGGGTTGGCCCTCGCTGATCACCGCCGTCCGGCACAGCTGAAGCTGCGTCGCCGGTGGTGGTCATGCTCGTCTCGGCCAGATCAGGTGCCGCAAGCGCACTCCACGCCGACGACGGACCTGGCACCCGGGGCACCCAGCCCCGCCGGCTCGACAGCGCCGTGACACGCGAACGCGCGAGATCGCTCTGATCGGCGGACACCCGGCGCCGCCTGCGAAGCACTGGCATGACCTCGACGCTAGGCAGACCCGACGCCTCCGCTGCGGGCACTGGCAAATCTGTGGATATCGCGGCGGCTCTGACCCTGGATGTGGACAAGCCGCCGGCAGGTTACCTCGGGCTGACGATCACGGCCAGCAGACCGGGCCCGACATGTGCGCCGATCACTGCTCCCACTTCGGCTACGACGAGTTCGCCCAGCCCGGGGATTCGGGCCCGCAGCCGGGCGGCGAGCTCGTCGGCCCGGCGGGCGTTGGCCAGGTGATGGACGGCCACATCGACCGGATCGTCCCGGGCCCGCGCGACAGCGAGGTCTTCCAGGCGGCCCACCGCGCGTGATGACGTCCTGACCTTCTCCAGCAACTGGATCGCGCCGTCCTGTAGGTACAGCAGCGGCTTGACCGCCAGAGCCGTGCCCAGCAGCGCCTGCCCGGCACCTATCCGGCCGCCACGGCGCAGGTACTCGAGAGTGTCCACGTAGAAATAGGCGGACGAGTTCGCCGCCCGGCGGGCGGCCTCGGCCGCCACCTCGTCCACCGCGAGTCCGCGGTCCGCCGCGTCCGCCGCGGCAAGCGCAGCGAAGCCGAGGCCCATGCCGAGCGAGCCCGAATCGATCACTTCGACCGGCACCGCCGCGTCCCGCGCGGCCAGGCGGGCGACGTCGGCCGTTCCGGACAGCTTGCCGGACAGGTGGACCGACACGATGGCCGAGGCGCCGGACGCGGCCGCCGACTCGTACGCGTCCAGAAAGGCCCGCGGACCCGGCTGTGAGGTGCTGACCCGCTCGTGCCGCTGCAATGCCTCGGCCACGGTGTCCGGGCCGATTTCGCGTCCCTCCGCCATCGACCGGCCGTCGATCACGACCTGAAGCGGCACTACGGCGATGCCGCGCTCGGCCGCGACATGGGGATCCAGGTATGCGGTCGAGTCGGTGACGATAGCGACGTCGCGGGCCATATCGGGCAGGCTACCGGTCGGCCCGGTCAGCCTGGCACGACGTTGACCAGCTTCGGCGCCCGCACGATGATCTTGCGCACCGGCCGACCGTCCAGCGCCCGCTGCACCGCCTTGGAATCCAGAGCCAGGACGCGCAGCGTCTCCTCGTCGGCTGACGGCGGCACCTCCAGCCGGTCGCGAACCTTGCCGGCCACCTGGACGACACAGGTCACGGTCTCCTCGACCAGCAGCGCGGGGTCGGCCTCCGGGAAGGCCGCGAAGGCCAGGGACTCGTCGTGGCCCAGCCGCTGCCACAGTTCTTCGGCGATGTGCGGCGCGACCGGCGCCACCATCAGCACGAGCGGCTCGACGACCTCTCGCGGCGCGGCATCGAGCTTGGTCACGTGGTTGTTCAGCTCGATCAGCCGGGCGATCGCCGTGTTGAACCGCATCGCGCTCATCTCGGTCCGCACGTCGGCGATCGTCCGGTGCAGGATGCGGCGGGTCTCCTCGTCCGCCGGCTCATCGCTGACGACCACCTCGCCGGTGCCCTCGTCCACCACGTTGCGCCACAGCCGCTGCAAGAACCGCTGCGAGCCGACGACGGCGCGCGTCTCCCACGGCCGGGAGACGTCCAGCGGTCCCATCGACATCTCGTACACCCGGAACGTGTCGGCGCCGAAGGCCTCGTACATATCGTCCGGGCTCACAACGTTCTTCAGGCTCTTGCCGATCTTGCCGTACTCGCGATTGACCGGCCGGCCGTGCCAGGTGAACACGCCCGGATTCGCAGGGTCCTCCTCCACCTCGGCAGCCGGGACGTACTGACCGCGTGAGTCGGTGTAGGCATAGGCCTGGATGTAGCCCTGGTTGAACAGCGTGTAGAACGGCTCCTCGCTGCTGATGTACCCCAGGTCGTACAGCACCTTGTGCCAGAACCGCGCGTACAGCAGGTGCAGGACGGCGTGCTCGATACCGCCGATGTACAGGTCGACGCCACCTGGATCTACCTGGCTGCCCTGCCGCTCTGGCTGAGGGCCCATCCAGTACCGCTCGTTCTCCGGGTCGACGACCCGTTCGTCATTCGTCGGGTCGACGTACCGCAGGTAGTACCAGCACGACCCGGCCCAGTTGGGCATGGTGTTGGTGTCGCGACGGTAGCGTTTGGGGCCGTCCCCAAGGTCTAGCTCCACCTCGACCCATTCGGGGACGCGGGCCAGCGGGGGTTCGGGCTCGGACGTCACGTCACCCGACTCAAAAGTCTTCGGCGAGTAGTCCGGCACGTCGGGCAGGTCGACCGGCAGCATCTCGTCCGGGATGGCCAGCGGCATGTCGTGCTCGTCGTAGATGATGGGAAACGGCTCGCCCCAGTACCGCTGCCGGCTGAACAGCCAATCCCGCAGCCGGTATGTGATGGTGCCCTCGCCCAGGCCCTTGGACTCCAGCCACTCGATGATCAAGGCCTTGGCCTCGGTGACGCCCAGGCCGTCCAGCGAGATCTCGTCGTTCGCCGAGTTGATCGCCGGCCCCTCACCGGTGTACGCCTCTCCGGCCCAGTCCGCCGGCGGCTGGACGGTGCGCACGATCGGCAGGTCGAACTTCTCGGCGTACTCCCAGTCGCGCTCGTCCTGGCCAGGTACCGCCATGATCGCCCCGGTGCCGTACCCCATCAGGACGTAGTCGGCGACAAACACGGGGATCCGGTTCCCCGTAGCGGGATTGATCGCGTACGAGCCGGTGAACACGCCCGTCTTCTCCCGGCCCTCGGTCTGCCGTTCGACCTCGGTCCGATTGGCGGCCTGGCGACGGTATGCCTCGATGGCCTCGGCGGGCGTGGCCGCGCCACCGGTCCAGGCATCCTTCGTGCCCTCCGGCCAGGCGGCCGCGGTCAGGGCGTCGACCAGCGGATGCTCCGGCGCAACGACCATGAACGTCGCACCGAACAGCGTGTCCGGCCGGGTGGTGAAGACTTCTAGATCGCCCGCGCCGGTCGCGAACCGGATGCTCGCACCCGTCGACCGGCCGATCCAGTTGCGCTGCATGATCTTGACCTTGTCCGGCCAGTCGATCCGGTCCAGGTCGTCGACGAGCCGGTCGGCATACGCGGTGATGCGCATCATCCACTGGCGCAGGTTGCGCTTGAAGACCGGAAAGTTGCCGCGTTCACTGCGGCCGTCGGCGGTGACCTCTTCGTTGGCCAGCACCGTGCCCAGGCCAGGACACCAGTTGACCGGCGCGTCGGAGACGTACGCCAGCCGGTGGTCGTTGATGATCTGGCGCTGCTCGAGCTCGTCCAACTGGTCCCACGGACGGCCGTCCGGAGCCGGCCGCGCTCCCGACGCGAACTCCGCCTCCAGCTCGGCGATCGGCCGGGCACGATCGGCGTCCTTGTCGTACCACGAGTTGAAGATCTGCAGAAAGATCCACTGCGTCCAGCGGACGTAGTCGGGGTCGATGGTGGCGAAGCTGCGCCGCGAGTCGTGAGCCAGGCCCAGCCGGCGCAGCTGGCGCCGCATGATGCCGATGTTCTCTTCGGTGGTCTTGCGCGGGTGCTGGCCGGTCTGAACGGCGAACTGCTCGGCCGGCAGGCCGAATGCGTCGAAACCCAGTGCGTGCAGGACGTTCTTGCCGCACATCCGGTTGAACCGGCCGATGGTGTCGGTCGCGATGTAACCCAGCGGGTGGCCGACGTGCAGCCCCGCCCCCGAGGGGTAGGGGAACATGTCCATGATGAAGAACTTCGGGTGACCCGCCGCGGGGTGCTCGGGCTCGGCCAGTGGGCCGGCCGGGTTGGGAGCGCGGAAGGTTCCCTCGGACTCCCAGCGCTCCTGCCAGCGGGCCTCGATCTCACCGGCCAGGGCCGCGGTATAGCGGTGTGGTGGCGTCGCCTCAGCCGCCGGCGTCGCCATGCCGGTCTGCGTCTCGCTCATCGGATTCCTCGTCCGTCGTCAGGCCTGTAGGACATACAAAGACCCCTCGCCCAGGAGGGGTCGGCCGCGCTGACGCGACGCCGTCATCGTGGCGTCCGATACAGGTCAGCGCGGCTGCATAAGGAGCAGCAGGCCTCGCACGCGGTCAGGATACCGCATGGGTGTGCGCTGCATCGGCGGCGACATCAGCCGGGCGCCGCTCCGCTACGCCGAGCCGTTTCGCGACCCCTGATCGCCGAAGCAAAGATGCCCCAAATTGACCATCGTTCGTGCCTTCTTCCGGCTGTTAACTTGCCTGCCAGCGTCCGGAAGCGCTCTCACGAGGTGACCGGCCGCCGAGGCAAGGTCTCGCCCGACAGTCGTGGAGGGTCATCCATGCGACAGCTACGTCCCCGCTTGCTCCCGGCCGTCGTCGCGGCGGTTCTGTCGTTGGCGCTCGGTACGGCGCCGCCATCGGCCGGCGAGCCGCCGGCGGGCGACTCGTCAGACGCCAACCCGTCCGGGCAGGCCGAGGGCGGCGGCGCCCAGCACACCATCACGCTGATCACCGGTGATGTCGTGCGCTACCAGCCGTCCGCCAATGGTGCGCCCGTCATCGACATCGACCCAGCTCCCCGTCCCGACGGTCGCGAGGTGACATTCCACAGTTACCCGACGGGAGACGGCTTCGTCGTGCTACCTGACGACGCGGCCGGCATGGTCGCGTCCGGCCGCATCGACCGCGACCTGTTCGACCTACCTACCCTCGTCGAGGAGCGAGCCGGTGACGCGGGCCGCGAGATCCCCCTCCTTATCGAGGAAGCTGACTCCGCTGATCCAGGCGCGAGAAGCGACACGATCACGCCGCTGTCCGCCGACGCGGCGACCCGCAGCTTGAACAGCATCGATGCTTCGGCGATCGAGGTGCCGGCGGCGGACGCGGCCGAGTTCTGGGCCGCGGTGAATGCCGACGTCGCATCGACCTTCTCGACAGACGAGCCGGCACCACAGGCGACCGACTCGACTCCCCATGTCTGGCTCGACCGGACCGTCACGGCCGCCCTGGACGTGAGCGTGGGGCAGATCGGCGCTCCTGCAGCCTGGGACCTCGGCCTGGACGGAGCCGGAGTCAAGGTAGCGGTTCTCGACACCGGCATCGACCCGCAGCACCCGGACTTCGCCGGCCGAATCGCCGCCACCGCCGACTTCACCGGCAGCGGAGTCACCGACCGCTACGGTCACGGCACGCATGTAGCCGGGATCGTGCTGGGCGACGGTGCGGCCTCGGATGGCGGCTTCACCGGGGTCGCGCCGGGTGCGGACCTGCTGGTGGGCAAGGTTCTCGGCGACGACGGCAGCGGCTCGATGTCGCAGATCATCGCCGGCATGGAGTGGGCGGTGGCGCAAGGCGCCGACATCGTCAACCTCAGCCTGGGCGCTGGTGGCGGGCCGACCGACGGCTCCGATCCGATGAGCCGGGCGCTCGACACACTCGCAGAATCCAGCGGGACGCTGTTCGTAGTCGCGGCCGGCAACGCCGGAGCGCCACGGACGGTGTTCTCACCGGGCGCGGCAACGCGCGCGCTCACGGTGGGCGCGGTCGACAGCGAGGACGTTCGCGCCGAGTTCTCCAGCCACGGCCCGCGAGGTGGCGACGCGGCCGTGAAGCCGAACATCGTCGCCCCGGGCGTGGCTATCGGGTCCGCGCGGGCAACCGGCACCGACGGCCCGGAGCCGATCGACCAGTGGTACACGCGGGCGTCCGGGACGTCGATGGCCGCGCCACATGTGGCGGGAGCCGCCGCGCTCATCGCTCAGCAGCGCCGGGACTGGGGTGCCGACGAGATCCGCGACGCGCTGGTTTCGACCGCCGTGCCCGACGATGACATCTGGTACGCCCAGGGTGGCGGCCGCGTCGATGTGGCTGCTGCCGTCACCTCAGACGTCTTCGGCTCCGCCTCGCTCGACTTCGGCTGGCTGTCCCGGCAGCGCGGGATGCGCGTCGAGCAGCTGACGTTCACCAACGCCGGAGACCAAAGGGTCACCCTCGAGCTGTCGGTGGACGAATTTCGCGGCTGGAGCGGTGCGCCGGGGCCGGCCGGCGCGGTGGCCCTAGGTGGAAAGAAGGTCACCATCCCCGCCGGTGACACCCGCTCCGTGAGCGTACGCGTCGACCCCAAGCGAGGAGAGCCCGGCGCCTACGGCGGATTCGTGACGGCTGAGTCCGCCGACGGTGACGTCCGGCTCACAATGCCGTTCTCCTACTACACCGGCGCCAGCTCCTTGATCGAAGTCAGCGCGCGCGGCTCGGACGGCAGCAGCGAGAACGTGTTCGGTACCTGGGTCGTGCTGGCCGTGTCGACCGGCGGCCCCATCTCACCGGAGGAACCGTTCGGCATCGACAGCGTCGCCATCCCACTGGATCCCGGCGGCTATGGCGCCACTCACCTGGCCGACGGTAAATATCAGCTGATCGGGCTGTTCGGCGACTTCCGGCGCGGACGCAATGACATCGTCCTGGAGCGGGTGTCGGTCACGTCGCCGCAATCCGTGGTACTTGACGCCTCGACAACCGTGCCGGCGGCACCGCACCTACCTGAGCCGGTCGACGTACGCAACCAGCAATCGATGCTGCTCGTGGACACCGCCCGAGCCGACGAGCCGTTCTGGCTGCGGTCGTCAGCCTCCAACTGGCCGGGTGGCATCGCGGTGACTCCACAGGCGGGCGGCAGCGTCCGGTTCATGTCGCAGTCCCATTCCGCCACTGCCGCCATCGCCGAGATGCGCACGTCCGATGGTGAGGTGTACCGGCCGGCGTATGACGTCGACTCGACCCGCCGGCTGATCGGTGACGGCGTCACGATGGAGGTCGTCGCGGTCGGCGCCGGTGACCCGGCGGACTATGCCGGGCTCGACGTCGCGGGCAAGGCCGTGGTGATCGCGGTGCCGGTGGGCACCGACGGGGACTTCCCCCGCCTGAACGCGTACCTCGACCTGTTCCCGAGGGCCGGTCTGGCGACGGGCATGGGCGCTGCGGCGGTCGTGGCCTACCTTGACCACGACGGCGATCCCGGCGGCTACGTCTGGAATTTCGGCGCCATCCCGGTGCTGGGCCTGTCCGCGACCGGGGGCCGGCGGCTCGCCGCGGCCGCCGCGGATGGTTCGATCGAGCTGACCATCGACGGCAATGCCGAGATCGACGCCACGTACCGCCTGCGGTCTGACTTCGACGGCGACATCCCGGACGCCCCGGTCGAGTTGGGCTACGACGAACTCGTTCAGGTCCAAGGCCACTACCACGCGGACAGCCCTGGCACGCCCATCCGCGACACCTGGGGGTCGGTCACCGCTGACGGCTACGAGACGCTGGCGCCCTCGCCCGGAACGTTCACCGGCCCGGTCCGGCGAACGGAGTACATCGGCTCGACGCGGGATGACGTGACCTGGCTCAGACAGGTCGAGCAGGGCCCGCTCGCGCTGCGGTCGCTCCGGACGTACGCACCGGCTGACCGGGGCACGGCGCAGGACGAGCACTGGTTCAAGGCGCCGCTGGTGCCTGGCGCAATGACGCTCCCGTCGACCACGGCCCTGCCACCCGGCTTCCCGTCGCGGCCGCCCTGGTTGCCGTCCGATCCGGCGTGTGCGCTATGCCGGGACGGCGACCGCCTGGTGCCCGCACTGAACTGGCTGGACTCCGACCCGCACCATGCCGGTGACCTGGACCCGCAGGTCGAGTTGTTCCGCGGCGACACCGCGATCCCGGCAGCCGACGGCGAGCCGGTGTCGTTCGTGGTCCCCGACGACACCGCTGACTACCGGTTCGTCGCCTCCGACAGCCCGGCCGGCCGGCCGACACCGGAACTGGTGACCACGGTGACCGAGTTCACCTCCGGTCCGCCGTCGGGACGTCCGGACGGGTTCGCGTGCGCGTTCGGCGACTCGTGCGAGTTCCAGCCCGCCCCGCAGTTGCGGTACGAACTACCACTCGATCTGCTGAACCGAGCCGAGGCCGGTGCCGAGTTCACCTTCGAGGTGACCGGCCGGACGGCGGCCGGTGAGCCGGTCGAGGACCTGTCGCTGCAGTACTCGACCGATGGCGGCGCGACCTGGGCAGACGCGGGCGTCTCCGTGGTGGACGACGGCCGGTTCGGCGTGGTCGTCGACCACCCGTCCCTCGAGGACACGGACGGCTACGTGGCATTGCGGGCCACGGCGACGGACGCTGGCGGCGGCACGGTCGACCAGACCATCGTTCGTGCTTACGCCCTGCGCTGACGGCGGCCGACACCCTGCGCCCGAGCGGGGTGTCGGCTCAGATCAGCGTCGACCAGTAGTCCCAGAACTGGATCAGGATCGCGGTCGCGAACACCAGGTACCAGGCCAGCACGATGAGCGCCTTGTTGCGGACCAGCAAGTTCCGCACCCCCACGGGCGCAGGCAGGTGGCCGGCCTGCACATTGTGAGCAGTGACGTAGACGAAGATCGGGATCATCACCGTCCAGACCACCATGCAGTAGGGGCACAGCGCCTCTATGTTGTAGAGGCTCTGGTACGCCAGCCAGGTGATGAACCCGGCCCCGAAGATGGTGCCCGCCTGGAGCCCGAGCCAGAACCAGCGCGGGAGCAACCCCCCGGTGAGCAGTACGACGCCGATCGTGGTCACTGCAGCGAACGACGCAACGCCGATGATCGGATTCGGGAACCCGAAAGCCTGCGCCTGCCAGGTCTCCATGACCGAACCGCAGCTCAGCACCGGATTAAAGCTGCAACTGGGGACGTAACTGGGATCCTTGAGCAGTTCGATTCGTTCGATGAGCAGATCGAGGGCCGCCGCGAACCCGATGACACCGCCGATCGTGAGCAGCAGCGAAAGGCCGCGGTGTGCGCCGCCGGCGCGCTGATGTTCGGTCGGCGCGTCGAGATCTATTTCGTCCTCGAGCGGCTCGGTCTCATGTTCGGCGTCACTGACGAGTTCGTCGTCGGTCATGTCGGTGCTCACACGGCCCTCACTCACGCGAGATGATGGCCGGACTCCGCCGCCGGCCACGCCCAACTAACGTACGCCAAGTGTGGCAGGTGCCCACCGCTCGTGGCGAATATCGCCGGCTCTGGCCAGGATCAGCACTCCGGCCGCAGCGACGGCCGCGGCCATCGTGGCCAGCGGCGCACTCACGCCGGCCCGGTACGCGGCCTGTGCAAGCAGCAAAACCCCGCCGGCGAGCACGAGGACCATCACGGGAGCGAGCCCGACGGCCAGCCACCAGGACCGCTGCGCCAGAACCCGGCCCGCGACGAGCCGCCCAAACGGTTCGGTCACGGTCGTCCCCTGCCCGATGCGCGCAGCCAGGCGCTCTTGCACTACCGCGGCAACGGCATTCGTAGCCGCCGCAGTCGTGGCCAACAAGGCCGCGAGCGCCAGCGCGTTCATCGACCCACTGTCTCGTCGGACAACGCGATGCTGCGCTCACCGCGCATCGCAGGGCTGCGGGTGCCCGCCAAGGCAGTGGCCTGGCACCCGCAGCCACATCCTACAGAATATTCAGAACTTGCTGAACTTAGTTATGGTGTGGAGCACTTAACATCAGCGGCCGACCAGCGCCGGCTCCGCCCGCGTCTCAGCGTCGAGGTGCCGCCGCAGCTTCTCGCCCTCGACATCGACGTCGGGCAGCGCGCGATCCATCCACCGTGGCAGCCACCACGCCCGCTCGCCGAGCAGGGTCAGGATTGCCGGGACGATCGTCATCCGCACCACGAACGCGTCGATGAACACGGCGAACGCGAGCGCGAAGCCCATCTGCTTGATGAAGTCGTCGCCGAGGATGAACCCTCCGAACACGCTGATCATGATGACCGCCGCCGCCGCGACCACCCGCGAGCCGTGCTGGAATCCCCTGACGACCGCTGGAGTGGCGGCCATGCCGTGCACATGCTCCTCGTGCATCCGGGTGACGAGGAACACCTGGTAGTCCATGGCCAGCCCGAAGACCAACCCGATCAGGATGATCGGTAAGAAGCTGATGATCGGCCCGGTCTGGTTCACACCGATGGCGTCCGCCAGCCAGCCCCACTGGAACACCGCGACGGTCGCGCCGAACGTGGCGGCCATGGTCACCAGGAAGCCCAGCGCCGCCTTGAGCGGAACCAGGATCGACCGGAACACCAGGATCAGGATGAGGAACGACAACCCGACCACGACGGAGAGGTACGGGACGATGGCATCGGCGATCTTCTCGTTGAAGTCGATCAATACCGCCGTCGTACCGGTCACCATGATCTCTGCGCCGGATTGCGACTGGATCCCGGGCGACAACGCCCGGATGTTCGCCACGAGCTGCTCGGTTTCACTGGCGCCGGGTCCAGTAGTCGGCACCACGGTGACCATGCCGGTGTCGCCGGCGGGGTTGAACCCGGTGGGGACGACCGCGGCCACGTTGTCCAGCTCCTCGGCGGACTCGACGAGCTGGTTGACCGCCGCGTCGGGATCGGCACTGTCCGCCGCGTCCACCACGACGAGCAACGGCCCGTTGAAGCCCGGACCGAACCCCTCGGCGAGCAGGTCGTAGGCCCGCCGCTGGGTAAGGTCCTCGCTGAAGCTGCCCTCGTCCGGCATTCCGAGTTGCAGGCTTGCTGCCGGAATCGCCAGCGCCCCGACGCCGAGCACCGCGACGGTCAGCACCTTGACCGGGTTCCGTGTGATCATCTGGACCCAGCGCAGTCCCACCGTGGGCTCCTCCGCTTCTGGATCGCGCATGCGCAGGCCCGGGATCTTTCCGCCGAGGATCCGGCGCTTGGCGAAGCCGAACAGTGCGGGAAGCATTGTCAGCGCGATGACCACCGCCATCGCGACGGCGAACGCGGCTGCGAAGCCCATCTGGCTGAGGAACGGGATACCGATGATCGACAAGCCCGACAGCGCGATCATCACCGTAAGGCCTGCGAAGACGACCGCGTTTCCCGCCGTCCCCACCGCTCGCCCCGCGGCCTCCTCGCCGTCACGTCCGAGGCTGAGCTCATGCCGGTACCTCGAGGCGATGAACAGCGAGTAGTCGATCGCGAGCGCGATGCCGAGCATCATCGCCAGGATCGTCGAATCCTCCGAAAGGTCGATGAACCGGGTACTGATCGTGATCGCGGAGATCGTGACGCCGATACCGATGATCGCGTTTAGCAGCGGCATGCCGGCCGCGATGAACGAACCGAACGTGATCACGAGCACGACAGCCGCCACCGCGAGCCCGATGTACTCGCTCCCGCCGCCGACCTCTTCCTCCCAGGCGATGTCGCCGCCGATCTCGACGGTCAGCCCGGCCTCCCGGCCGGTGTCGGCAGCGGCGAAGAGCGCCTCTCGCTCCGCATCATCCAGGATCTGCGCTTCGTACTGGATCTCGGCATACGCGATGCGGTCGTCCGCTGAAATGGAACCGGCCTCGAATGGGTTGGCCACCGTCTCCAGGCCGGGCGTAGCAGCGAGCTCATCGATCACCGACTCGATCGCAGCCTGATTCTCCGGGCTGGACAGGTCCTGGCCCTCGGGTGCGGCGAACACCATGCGGCCGGTCGCGCCGTCGGCGTTCGAACCTGGGAAACGCTCATTCAGCAGGTCGAAGGCGGCTTGCGACTCCGTACCAGGGATCTCGAAGGACTCGCTGTTCTCGCCGGCGATGGTCGCCGAGCCGATTCCGGTGAGTATCAGCAGCGCGATCCACGATAGAGCCACGTACCAACGCCGTCGGTAGGCAAATCGGCCGAGCCGGTAAAGGAAGACAGCCACGAGTCACTCCAGACAATTGATCGAGTGATGCCACCTTGCCCGAACCAGCCTGTGAGCCGGCTGAGAGTTCGGCGAACAATCGCGTACTATTAGTGAAGTTAATACATGATGAAGGTGGTTCTCTAATGGCTTCCTCCCGCGACAGGGCCGCACTCGACCGGCTACTCGAACTCGTTGTGGTGATCAGCAACGACATGGCGGCGAGCCTCGCGGCAATGGAGCTGACCGAAGCCCGCACTCGCGTGCTGTGGGAACTGCACCGCCGAGGGCCTTTGACCCAGCGCCAGCTGGCCGAGGCACTCGACGTCACACCCCGAAACATCACGGGCCTCGTGGACGCCCTCGTAGAGACCGGACACGTCACACGCGAGCCCCACCCCCACGACCGGCGAGCGACGCTCGTGACCTTCACCTCGAAGGGCTCGGCCACAGCCACTGACTTGGAACGGGGGCACGAGCAGTTCGCGCACGTGCTGTTCGCCGGCGTGTCCGACGACACGGTGGCGGGCTTCGTTGCCGGCATCGATCACGCGCTCACCCGCCTCTACGAGCACGGCGCTACCCAGAGCCTGGAGGTCTCCCAATGAAGGTCACCGAGTCGGCGACGAACCACGGCAGCATCGGCACCCTGGCCCGCGGCGCGCTCCGGTTCGAGGCCGGCATCTGGCTGAGCCTCTACCGGTGGGTCGCCCGCCGTCCGCGCGTGCGCCCCGGCGCCGCCGGCTTCGGCTACTCCAAAGCCGTCGAACCGATCATCTGGGTGTTCATCGTCGTGTCAGCCATCGAGGTCGTCGTGGCACACCTCCTCCTGCCCTGGCCGCCGGTTCGCGCGATATTGCTGATCTTGGGCGTCTGGGGGTTGAGCTGGATGGTCGGAATGCTCGCCAGCGTGAAGGTCAACGTCCACGAACTGAACGAAGCCGGCCTGCAGGCGCGGTACGGCGGCAATGTCGATGTGTTCGTCCCCTGGAGCGCCGTCGCCAGTGTCCGCCTGCACCGCTACGACCTGCCGAGCTCAAGGTCCGTGCAGCTCTCGGCCGGGCCCGACGGGACGGTGCTGAGCATCGGCGTGTCCAGCCAGACGAACGTCCGGGTATCCCTGCGGGAGCCGGTCGCCGTCACGCTGCCCAGGGGCGTGCAGGCCATCGTCGAGCTTCGGTGTTACGCCGATGACGCGCGAGCCTTCGTCGATGGCGCGCGGTCGCACCTCTACCGGAGCCCGGACGCCCGGCCTTGACATATTCCTATATCGGAATATGATGGCGGCATGGCGCGAGCCCCCACGACCTCGGATGCGTTCAACGCGATCGCCGAGCCGCAGCGGCGACAGATCCTGGAGGTGCTGAAGAAGGGCGAGCGTCCGGTGCTGGAACTCGCCCAGGAACTGGGGATCGCGCAGCCGAGCGTCTCGAAGCATCTACGGGTGTTGCGCGAGGTGCGCCTGGTCCGAGTTCGCGAGATCGGCAAGCAGCGGCTGTACGGACTCGATGCCCGGGGCCTGCGTCCGATCCACGAGTGGGTCGGCGGGTTCGAAGAGTTCTGGAACGAGACCTTCGACCGCCTCGATGCGTATGTCCAAGAACTGAAACGAGAAAGGGAGCACTAGATGGCACACAGCGCCAATAGATCCGCCGAACCGGTGACAGATCGCGAGATCGTGATCTCCCGCACCATCGACGCGCCGCGTGAGCTGGTATTCGAGGCGTTCACGGACGTCCGGCACCTGTCGCAGTGGTGGGGACCGACCGGGTTCACCACGACGACGAGGGCTTTCGAGTTCCGCGACGGCGGCAGTTGGGACTTCGTCATGCACGAGCCGGACGGGACGGACTACCCGAACTGGATCACCTGGCGTGAGATCGCCCGGCCGGAGCGGATCACTCTAATGCACGGCGATCATGCGGACGATCCGAACGCGTTCGAGTCGGTCTTGACGTTCGAAGCGCGCGGCGACGTGACGGACGTGGTCATGCGGTCGATCTTCCCGACGGCCGAGCTACGCGACCACGTCGTCAAGGAGTACCACGCGATCGAGGGCGGCGAGCAGACGCTAGGCCGGCTTGCCGATTACGTCACGGCACAGAAGGGAATCTGATGGCGGGCAAGGTCTTCTTCAGCGTCGCCATGACGCTGGACGGGTTCATCGCGCCACTACAGCGCGAGGACGACCCGGAGTTCAAGGAGTGGATGGCGCAGTGGATGCAGCTCCAGCACTGGGCGTTCAAGCAGCGGTTCTTCCGGGAGAACCTCAAACTGGGCGCCGGCGGCGACGAGGGCGTCGACAACGCGGTGCTCGAGGACACCTACAACCGGACCGGGGCGAGCGTTCTGGGTAAGCGGATGTTCGACGGCGGCGAGCATCGGTGGCCGGAGGAAGCGCCGTTCCACACGCCGGTGTACGTGGTGACGCACGAGGTCCGCGAGCCGTGGGAACGGCCGGGCGGCACGACGTTCTACTTCGTCAACGACGGCATCGAGAGCGCCCTGAAGCAGGCCCGCGAAGCGGCCGGGGACCGGGACGTGCGCATCGGAGGTGGCGCCGAGACGATCATGCAATGCCTGAACGCCGGGCTGGTGGACGAGTTCACCATCACCCTCGCCCCTGTGTTCTTCGGCACTGGGGTGCGGCTCTTCGATGATGTCGACGCCGACCGCTTCGCCGTCGACCCGGTCCGCGTCCAGCCGTCGCCGATGGTCACCCACCTCACCTACTCGGTGCGCCAACGCTAGCCGCACGGACCTCCTCCTCCACCAGGTCCATGTTGACCGCGGCGGCGGCGCGCGCCCCGGCCGCCGCTGCAGTCACCACGAATGCGGCACGATCCACCACATTGCCGACGGCCCAGACTCCCGGGACGCTCGTCCGGCCGGTGTCGTCGACCTTGATCATTCCCTCGCCGTCACCCTCGCAGCCCAGGCCGGTCAGCAGGTCGTCCTGGGGGACGAACCGGGCAGGCACGAAGAGGACGGACCGGCTAGCGCCACGCTCAGTCCCCGCAGCCCCGCCGCCGACAACAACAACGTCCTCCTCTTGTCCACCTCCTGGCCGGCGACCCTGCCCGATGGCCCGGCCTGTGCCGACTCGGCCGCGACGGCGGCCGGAAAACCATGGTGCGCCGGCCATGATCGCTCAAGTACCGTCGGCTCCGTGATTCCTTCCCGAACCAGGCCCCCGCACGTCGCCGACGAACGGACCCAGCTCGTCGGCTGGCTCGATCTGCAGCGCGCCATCGTCCACTGGAAATGCGAGGGGCTGTCCGAGCAAGACGCTCATCGCGCCGTCCTGCCGGCCTCGCCGTTGATGACCATGGCCGGCATCGTCTCGCATCTGCGTTGGGTCGAGCACACCTGGTTCGAGGTGCTCTTCCTCGGCCGGCCGGCCGAGGGCCCGCAGTTCGACGAAACCGTCGAGGACGCCGACATGATGGTCGACGACGTGCCGATCCGACAACTGCTGGACGACTACGAGGCGCAGTGCCGGATCTCGAACGAGATCGTCGCCCAGCACTCGTTCGACGAGGTGGGCCGGCATCCCGACTTCAAGTCCGCCGGCGCGACGCTGCGGTGGATGCTCATCCACATGGTGGAAGAGACGGCCCGGCACGCGGGCCACGCGGACATCATCCGCGAGCAACTCGACGGGGTGAAGGGCTACTACTAGACCCGGCCGGCCGCACGTGGGCCGGCCCGGCACTCGCGGCGCATGCTCGCCCGCGCCGTCCGGGCTCGCGAGCTGTTCGACGAGGGCCACAATCTGGCGGCCACCCGGCGCATCGTCGACCTCGAGGACCAGTTGGGAGCCGCCCAGGACGAGATCACCGGTCTGCGGCAGCGACTGGACCGGCGCGATAAGCACCCGCGACCGGGCCGCTGAGTGTCGTCCGACCGGTTCTGCTCAGGTCTCTAGGCTCACTCGGTGGGGAGTGGGCGGCAGTGGCAGTGGCAGACCGGGAAGGCCGTCCAGGCTCGTGCCCACGTGCTCCTTCTTCTCGAAGTAGCCGTTGAGCGACTCGTCGTCCTCGCGTTCAAACCGCCTGCCGTGCAGGTCGCGGTCGCCGTCATAGGTCATGAACGGAACGGCATAGCCACAGGTGTCGCGAATGAGTTCGGCGTGTACGACGATGATGGCGCGCAGGCCGTGCCGGCCGGTGTCGATGTCGGGAAAGTGCTCCATGAGTGCGGGCCACCGCGGATCGTCCCGGAAGACCGGTTCGCCCCGGCCGTGGATCCGCACGATATTCGGCGGGCCGTGGAAGGCGCACCACATGAGCGTGACCCGACCGTTCTCGCGCAGGTGCGCGATGGTCTCGGCATTGCTGCCGGCGAAGTCGAGGTAGGCGACCGTCGACTCGTCAATGACGGCGAAGGATCCGGTCAGCCCCTTCGGCGAGAGGTTGACCGTGCCGTCAGCTGCGAGTGGCGCGGTCGCGGTGAAGAAGATGTGCTGAGCCTCGATGAACTCGCGCAACCGGCCGTCGATACGCTCGTAGACTTTTCCCATAGGTCAATCATCGCCGACCCGGTCGGCGCGTCTACCCCGGCCATTCGGCTACGGCTCGTCGCGGTGCGACGCGCGCATTGCTGCGACGTGATCACTCTTCCCAGACCGGCACCAGCGCGAGACCCCTGTCGGCGCGGGCGGCGTCGACAAGCTCCTGGATCAGGTCCGTCTTGGCGCGGGTGTAGGCGTCCTCGTCCGTCGACGAGGTGGCCAGCCGCTGCTTGAGGGCGGTGTACCGCTCGACGTGTGCCGGGTGGGCTCGAAGATGATCGCGCAAGGCTAAGGTTGGCCGGCTCCAACACGCATGCTCCGCCGCGTCAGCGGTCCGCGGCATATCGTCGGCATATCGAAAACGCGATACGTGATGGCAACACCACGCTCCGTTGACTGGGACGCATGAGTTACAGCGAACCCGCACGAACAGCGGCCTCCCGCACCCTATCGCTGACATCGTCGCCTTCCGCGGCCGCTTCAACAACGGATATCACGATCTACGGATGCGACCAGGACGAGGCCATCTTGTTCCGTGAGATGGCGCCTCGCTTCGGCGTAGCGCCGACCATCACCGAGGCAGCGGTATCCGAAGCAAACATTGAACTCGCATACAAAAGGCGATGCATCAGCATCGGCCACAAGACTCGAGTCACAAATCCCACGCTTCTCGCACTCAGTCGGGCCGGCGTGAAGTATGTCTCCACAAGAAGCATTGGTTACGACCATATCGATGTGAAATACGCAGAGAGCGTCGGCATTTCCGTTGGTAACGTCGCCTACTCGCCCGACAGTGTGGCCGACTACACGCTGATGCTGATGCTAATGGCCGTGCGACATGTGAAATCCGTCATCCGCCGCGTCGACATTCATGACTACCGACTGATCGACGCCCGCGGCAAGGAACTCCGCGACCTTACCGTCGGGGTAATCGGAACGGGACGCATCGGCAGCGCAGTCATGGACAGGCTGCGGGGATTCGGCTGTCGCGTACTAGCCCACGACAGTCGGCCCAAGACCGCCGCCGATTGCGTTCCGCTTGACGAGTTGTTGCGGCAGAGCGACATTGTCACGCTCCACACCCCGCTTACTGCGAAGACCCACCATCTCCTCAACCACCTCCGTATCAAGCAGATGAAGCATGGTTCGTACATCGTCAATACCGCGCGCGGTTCACTTCTTGACACCGAGGCCCTCATTCCAGCATTGGAAAGCGGCCGATTGGGCGGCGCGGCGCTGGACGTCCTCGAAGGAGAGGAAGGAATCTTCTATGCCGACTACCGAGGCAAGCCCATCGAAAGCAAGGCGCTCTTGCGGCTACAAAGACTGCCGAATGTACTCATAACTCCGCACACCGCCTATTACACGGACCACGCCCTTAGCGACACCGTCAAGAACACTCTCATCAACTGCTTGAACTTCGAAAGCGAGAATACAGCATGGATAGGCTGAGGATCGGAATTCTGTTCGGGGGAATCTACGAAGAACATCCCGTCGCTGTCAAATCTGCGCAAGAGATCGCAAAGAACCTCGACACTGAAAGGTATGAACCGTTCTGGATCGGGATCACGAAGTCCGGCGCTTGGACGCTTTGTGACGGCCCGGACGCAGGTTGGGAAACCGGCGGCGGCCGCCCGGCCATACTGTCACCGGACCGAAGCGTCCATGGACTGCTCGTCCTGGAACAGGGACGATACCAAGCGATAGGTCTGGACCTCGTTTTGCCCGTCTTGCACGGCAAGCTTGGCGAGGACGGTGCGATGCAGGGCTTGCTCGAGCTGTCCGGCATCCCGTACGTCGGCTGCGACGTCCAAAGCTCCGCTCTGTGTATGGACAAGTCCCTGGCTTACATCGTCGCTAGGAGCGCGGGAATCGCTACGCCGAACTTCTGGACCGTCCCGGCGAACGAGACTCTTGATCCCGACCAGCTCGTCTATCCCGTCTTCGTCAAGCCGGCCCGCTCGGGGTCATCGTTCGGCGTCAGCAAGGTGTCTGGCAAGCAAGAGCTGCTGAGTGCGGTCGAGGCGGCGCGACAGTACGACTCGAAGGTGCTGGTTGAGCAGGCCGTCGTCGGCAGCGAGGTCGGATGTGCGATCTTGGGGAACGACCTGGACCTGATTGCCGGCGAGGTAGATCGAATCGCGCTATCTCATGGCTTCTTCAGAATCCATCAGGAGAGCGAACCCGAAAGCGGTTCCGAGAACTCGACGCCGATCGTCCCGGCTGATATCTCGGCCGAGTTGCGCTCGCTCGTCCAGGAGACGGCGAAGGCCGTCTATCGAGCACTTGGGTGCAGAGGACTATCCCGAGTGGACATGTTCCTCAAGGAGGACGGAACAGTGGTCCTCAACGAGGTCAATACTTTTCCTGGCATGACCTCATACAGCCGTTATCCGAGAATGATGGCAGCCGCAGGGTTGCCGCTTTCGAAGGTGATCGACCGGATCGTGTCGTTGGCATTGCCGGGAGAGCCAATGAAAGGGGCCTGTCAACGGCGCGCCCGATAGCGCAGGTGAAGCACCCGGTTGCCCTGAATCACCACGTCAGGATCCTCCAACAGGTGCTGCGCGTCGACCGACCCGAAGTAGCGCTTGCCGGACCCGAACACTACGGGTACGACGTCCATGCGCACCTCGTCGACCAGGCCCGCGGCAAGCACCTGGCCACCGACGTCGCCAGCAGCGACCTCGACCATGCGGTCACCCGCAAGCTCCTGCGCCTTGGCCACGGCTGCCTCGACGCCGTCTACGAAGTGAAACGGCGCCTCAGGGTCCCAGCCCTCAGGCTGCGGCCGGTGCGACACGACGACCACGTGGTCGACCCCGCCCGGAGGCTTCCCGTCCCAGCCGTCCGTCATGTCGAAGACGTGGCGGCCGACGACGGTCGCCCCGATCTGGTCCCAGTAGGGCCGGGTGTAGTCGTAGGACGTCTGCGACACCTTCAACGCGCCGCTCTCGTCCAACGGGACGTCACCGCTGGTCAACCAGTCGAACAGCGGTCCGGGCTGGTCGTTCTCGTCCGCGACGAAGCCGTCCACCGACACCGAGCTGTACATGACTACTTTGCCCACGGGGCTCTCCTCTGCTTTGGGGTGCCCTCAAATTAGCGTGCCGTGAGCTGTCGCTCTTGTAACAAATCAATCGGCCGGCAGCGGCCAGCCGTCCAGCACGTGGCCGGGATGCTCGCGCAGGAACCGCCGCCGGACTTCGATGTACCGGGTCGGCGTGAGCCCGGTGAAAGCCCGGAACTCGTGGCCGAAGTGGGCCTGGTCGAAGTAGCCCGCGCGAGCGGCGAGCTCGCCCCAGTCGATCGGTCCGGCGGGGTTGATCGGTAACACAGTGGCGGCGAAGCGGTAAGAGCGGGCCAACCGCTTCGGCGTGACGCCGATGAGCTCCTTGAACCGCTGTGCCAGATGAGTGCTGCTGACACCAGCTGCCACCCTCAGGTCGCCGATCGCCACCGCCCCGCTGGTCGCCGCGATGACACTGCTCGTCTGGCTGACCAGCCCCAGCCCGGCAGTCTCGCACAGCCGTCGCATGAGCTCCTCCTCGAGCAGCGTCAGCATCTCGTGCGGTCCGTCCGCCGTGGCCAACCGGTCTCGCAGCTCAGCAACAGCGGGTCGGCCCCACACCTGCTCCACCATCACCGGCCGGTCACACAGCTCGCTCGCGGGCATCGGCAGGAAGGGTGCCAGCCCCCACGGCTTGAAGTGCACGCCGACGGACCGGGTCCGGAGTGGGTAGCCGAACTCAAACGCGCGGGTGGGCGTGGTGACCACGCAGCCGTCGGCGTACTCGGCCGTCTCGATGTCGGTGCCGGCGCGGATGCGGAACGGCGCCCCGAGGTTGACGATGAGCAACGCCGCCGGCGACGGCGGCAGCGTCAGCCGGGCGTACGGCGGCGCACCCTCCAGGTAGTAAAGGTCGTCGATCAGCCCATCCAGTGGCGGTCGCGGCACTCTGGACACGTACTCCACGCCCACAGCATCGCCGACGCCCCGCCGGCATCGCGCGCCGGGATGGTCCAGCCGCGCTGCCGCCAGCATCGAGCCGGCGCCGATCCCAGACGAGCGCCCGGCCGCGGACATTTGCGTGGGTTACGCGCGCTGCGTGAGCGATGGAGGATTCTCGGCCCTCCAGTGTCGCCCTGCATGGGGAGGCGCTGAACCACGCTCCGCTGCGTTACCGTGCCCTGCTACGCGGCCGCGGGCTGTTCTCCGCCGAAGTCGACCTCGTCCGGCGCGAGGTCCGGCGAGATGTTTGATCCTCGGAGCCGTGCGGCAGATCGGCTGCTCGTCATCTGCCGGTCTGCGGTGGAGCGGCGGGCAATTGCACCGTGACGCAGAGCCCACCGGCGGACCGCGGCGTGAGGGTGAGGGTTCCATCGTGGGCATGGGTGATGCTCTTGACGATCGCCAGGCCGAGGCCGACACCTGCGTGATCGGAGCGTATTCGTTCGGTACCGCGCCGGAACGGTTCGGTGAGTGTCGAGACGAACCGCGAGGTGAGCTTCGCGCCGGTGTTCTCGACAGTGAGCTCCACAATCTCGGGATGCACGCCGGTCGTGACCCACACGGTGCCCTGTTCGGGCAGGTTGTGGACGATCGCATTGTGCAGGAGGTTCGTGGTCATCTGCAGCAAGAGAGCGTGCGAGCCGATGGTGGGAGTGATGTCCCCGGAGGTCTGGACGGTGACGCCGTGCTTCTCTGCGAGAGGGAGCAGCGTTTCACTGGCCTCTTCCGCTATGAGGGACAGGTCGAGGTGTTCTCGGGTGAAGGACCGTTGGTCGGCGCGGCTGAGTACGAGCAGCGCTTCGGTGAGGTCGATCGCTCGGGCGTTGACGGCGTGGAGGCGCTCGACGAGCTCGCTCGGGTCGCGGTTCGGATCCTTCCGGGCGAGGTCGAGGAGTGTCTGCGTGACCGCCAACGGCGTACGCAGCTCGTGGGAGGCGTTGGCCGCGAACCGCTGATGTTCGGCGACGTGTGCCTCGAGCTGCGCGAGCATGGCGTCGAAGCTGTCGGCGAGTTCGCGGAACTCGTCTTGACGGCCTTCCAAGTCGATCCGGTGGGAAAGCGACCCGGTCGCGGCCCTGCGTGTTGCGTTCGTGATGCGGGTCAGTGGAGCAAGCATCCGTCCTGCGAGGAACCACCCCCCGACGAGACCGAAGACGAGCAGGAACGCCAGCGCCTGGGCCGCCCTCGGCGCGAAGGCATCCAGCAGGTCGGAGCGCGTGGGGCTGAAGGGGCCGAGGCCGAGTCGAGCGCGGTCGGGCACGTAGCGCAGAAGGAACACCCACACGGTGGCGAGCAGCAAAGCACCGGCGATCATGAGGAAGCCGGCATAGCTGAGGGTGAGTTTGAGGCGGACACTCGGCCCGGGGGCTCTATCCACGGTGGCCACCGCCTCCGGCATCCGGTCCGGTGTCGATGCGGTAGCCGACGCCGGGCACCGTGGCGATCAGCCAGGGTTCGCCGAGCCGTTTGCGCAGGGCCGAGACCGTGATGCGCACGGCGTTGGTGAACGGGTCGGCATTCTCGTCCCACGCCCGCTCCAAGAGCTCTTCGGCGCTGATGACACCGCCCTCGGCGGCGACGAGGACCTCGAGCACGGCGAACTGCTTCCTGGTCAGCGGGACGTACCGGCCGTTACGAAAGACCTCGCGGCGGAACGGATCCAGCCGCAGCCCTGCGATCTCCCGCACCGGTGGCCGGCTGTGAGCACGCCTGCGGTCGAGCGCTCTGAGCCGCAGCACGAGCTCTCGCAGCTCGAACGGCTTGGTCAGATAGTCGTCGGCGCCGAGCCCGAAACCGCTCGCCTTGTCGTCAAGCCGGTCCGCAGCTGTGAGCATCAGGATCGGCATGCCGCTGCCGGAAGAAACGATGCTTTCGGCGATCTCGTCACCGGAGGGCCCCGGAATGTCGCGGTCGAGCACGGCGATGTCGTATGCGTTGATGCTCAACAGCTCCAGAGCGGTATCGCCGTCACCGGCGATGTCGGCCGCGATCGCCTCCAGGCGCAGCCCATCGCGGATGGCCTCTGCCATGTAGGGCTCGTCCTCGACGATCAACACACGCACGCCCTCGATGCTACGAGCCGGCGCATATCGTCGGCATACCGAAAACCACATACGGGCTGACAACACCACGCTGCCTTGACTGGCAGCATGCCCTACAGCGAACCAGCACGAACAGCAGTCCGCCGGACCCGATCGACCATCCTCGCCGCCCTTGGAGAGAGTGACGGTGCGCTCCCTGACGGCGTGACCGTGCTTGATGACGAGTATCCCGGCGTGGCCAACCTCGATCCCGACCTGCTTCAGGCCCTGCGCGAGGCGGCGAGGGATGCCGCTGATGACGGCGTCAAGTTCTTCGTCAACGGCGGCTGGCGCTCCCCGGAGTACCAGGATCAGCTGCTTCATGACGCAGTCTCCAAGTACGGCTCGAAACAGGAAGCCGCCCGATGGGTCGCCACCGCGGACACGTCTGCTCACGTGTCCGGGGAAGCGGTCGACATCGGGTATTCCGATGCCCGGGCGTGGCTGTCCGAACACGGCGCCAAGTACGGGCTGTGCCAGATCTACCGCAACGAGCCCTGGCATTACGAACTGCGCCCCGAATCCATCGATCGCGGTTGCCCGGCCATGTATGCCGACCCCACGCACGATCCGAGGATGCAGCAGTGACCAGCGCCGCAGCCCGTCCCGTCCCGACCTCTCCACGCCGAGTTCTGGCAAGGCACCGGCCAGCTCCAACCCGACATTGGACCGCAACGAAGAAGCCCTGCCCAACGAGGTGGACAGGGCAGCTGACCTGCAGTGGAGCTAAGGGGATTCGAACCCCTGACCTCCTCCATGCCATGGAGGCGCGCTACCAACTGCGCCATAGCCCCGTGCCTGACGGCCACCTAAGGTTAGCCGACGAGACTGCCGAGCTCATAATCGAATGCAGCCCCGCCAGACCGCCGGCGTGTCGCCCCACAATTGCATGATCGGCGGGGTTCAGCCCTCTTCGATTGCCACCGGGGTGGGGAGCGTGCCGGCGTTGTGCTCGACGAGCACCCAGCCCTGGTCGGTGTCGCGCAGCATCGACCAGGAACCGTTGGACAGCCCGCCGATGTTGGTGAACCGCTCCAGCGGCATGCCGATCAATGCGGCGATGCCCAGTCGCGCCGCACCACCGTGGGTGGTCAGCACGGCCAGACCGTCGTCGGGGAGCTTGTCCGCGATGTCGCGAACCGCCTCTGCCATCCGGGCGGCGACCTCCTGCCGGGTCTCACCGCCGCCTACCCGCAGCAGGGGGTCGCCGGCGCGCCAGGCCAGGTACTCCTCCGGCCACCGAGCCGCTATCTCGGCGCCGGTAAGGCCCTGCCACTCGCCGGCGTAGGTCTCGCGCAACCTGGGGTCGAGCATGACGTCAAGCCCGGTGAGTGCGGCCAGTTCGGCGATGGTGTCCCGCGTGCGGTGCAGGTCGGACGAGACCAGCAGATCCGGCGACAGGGCAGCCAGCCGGCGGGCGGCATCATGGGCCTGCTTGCGTCCGGCCGGATCCAGCGCGATGTCGGTCTGCCCCTGGAACCGGCCGGCGGCGTTCCATTCCGTGCGCCCGTGGCGCCAGAGGACGACCCGACGGCTCACCCGGACTCTCCGCGGGGGCCGCGGCGCCCCACGTGAACCGCCTCGGGTAGCGGGATGAGGGGGCAGTCCTTCCACAGCTTCTCGAGCGAGTAGTACTGGCGGTCCTCGGCGTGTTGCACGTGGACGACGATCTCGCTGTAGTCGAGCAGCACCCAGCGCCCTTCTCGCTCACCCTCGCGGCGCAGCGGCCTGGCATCGAGGTCGCGAAGCCGCTCCTCGATGCCGTCGACGATGGCCTTGACCTGGCGGTCGTTGGGCGCGGAGCACAGGACGAACGCATCGGTGATGGCGAGTTGCTCGGACACATCGAACGCGATGATGTCGTCGGCGAGCTTGTCACTGGCCGCTTCGGCAGCGGCGATCACGAGCTCACGGGCTCGGTCGGAGACGGGCAAGCGTCGAACCTCTCGTCGGGATTCTTCAGTCCCAGGATCTCACGTCTTGGCGACAGTGTAGAGCTGACGTTTGGCGATGTACTGGACAATTCCATCCGGCACGAGGTACCAGATCGGCTCTCCTTGGCTGACGCGCTCCCGGCACTCGGTCGAGGAGATGGCAAGAGCAGGCACCTCGACAAGGCTCACCTTGCCCTCCGGTAAGCCGATGTTCGACAGTTCGTGCCCTGGCCGGGTGCAACCGACGAAGTGGGCGAGCTCGAACAGCTCGTCGACGTCGCGCCAGGTGAGGATCTGCTCGAGAGCGTCCGCGCCGGTGATGAAGTACAGGTCCCAGCCCGCGCCGCGCTCGGCCTTCAGGTCACGCAGGGTGTCGATGGTGTAGGTCGGGCCCGTGCGATCGATGTCGACCCGGCTCACGGAGAACCGCGGGTTGGATGCCGTCGCGATCACCGTCATCAAATAGCGATCCTCGGCCGGCGAGACTTCCCGGTCCTCCTTCTGCCAGGGCTGGCCTGTCGGGACGAAGATCACCTCGTCCAGATCGAACCAGGCCTGCACCTCGCTGGCGGCGACGAGGTGACCGTGGTGGATGGGATCGAACGTGCCACCCATCACGCCGAGCCGCTTACGGTCCGCCACGGCGTCAGCCCCTGACATCACGCGTGCGGGCGGCCCTTGCCGATCGCGAGGACGATGAGCAGCAGCAACAGGAAGATCAGCAGCAATCCGCCGCCCCATACCGCTGGCGAGAACGGAGACTCGACATGCGTCTCAGCCGCCGCGAGCAGATCGATCGTGGTCATGGCCGGTTAGCCTACCGGGTCACTCCCGGACGTGGCCGTCGCCCGTCACGATGTAGGTCGTCGTGGTCAGCTCGGGCAGCCCCATCGGCCCGCGAGCGTGCAGCTTCTGCGTCGAGATGCCGATCTCGGCGCCGAAGCCGAACTGCTCGCCGTCGGTGAAGCGGGTGGAGGCGTTCACCATGACCGCCGCCGAGTCAACGCCGGCGGCAAACTTCCTCGCGTTCGGCAGCGACTTTGTGACGATCGCCTCGGTGTGCCCGCTGCCCCAGCGCCGGATGTGCGCCACCGCCTCGTCGAGCGAGCCGACCACGCCGGCCGCGATGTCGAGCGAGAGGTACTCGGCCGCCCAGTCGTCGTCGGTTGCCGGGACGACCGTGCTGCTGTTGGCCTGGACGCGATCGTCGCCATGGACCGTGACGCCGGCCCCCTCCAGCGCCGCGAGTACTCGCGGCAGGAAGGCTTCGGCAACGTCCTCATGCACCAGGAGAGTCTCGGCTGCATTGCAGACGCTCGGGCGCTGCGTCTTGGCGTTGAGAACGATCTCGAGCGCCTGGTCGAGGTCGGCCTCGGCGTCGACGTACACCGTGCAGTTCCCGACACCTGTCTCGATGACAGGGACTGTCGACTCCTCGACCACGCTGCGGATCAGCCCCGCACCGCCACGAGGGATGAGCACATCGACCAGACCACGAGCTCGCATCAGGTGTTTGGCGGCCTCGTGCCCGGTGCCCGGGACGAGCTGGATGGCGTCCGCCGGCAACCCGGCCGCGGCGACCGCGCCACGCAGGACTTCGACGATGGCCGCGTTGGAGCCGGCCGCGCTGGACGAGCCGCGCAGCAGAGCCGCATTGCCGCTCTTGAGGCACAGGCCGGCAGCGTCGGCCGTGACGTTCGGCCGTCCCTCGTAGATGATGCCGACCACACCCATGGGGACGCGGCGCTGCTCGACGGACAGCCCGTTCGCGAGTGTGTAGCCGCGCACGACCTCGCCGACCGGGTCGGGCAGGCCGGCGACCTGGCGGAGTCCGTCGGCCATCGCAGATACGCGGCCGGCGTCCAGCCGGAGCCGGTCGATGATGGCGGCCGGGCTGCCGGACTTCTCGGCGCGGGCGATGTCGGCGGCGTTGGCGTCGATGATCCCCGCGGAGTCGGCCTCCAGAGCGTCCGCCATCGCAAG
Source organism: Jiangellaceae bacterium (assembly GCA_036373915.1). Classification (GTDB taxonomy): domain Bacteria; phylum Actinomycetota; class Actinomycetes; order Jiangellales; family Jiangellaceae; genus JASLBX01. Next base: position 46,027 of record DASUUU010000052.1, read on the forward strand.
CAGCGCAGCGTCCTTGTCGGCACGGGTGCGGACGGCGAGCTCCGCGGCGGCCTGCTTGGCCCGGCGGGCGGCGTCGAGCACCGGCGTGGCGAGATCCTCGGTCATGTCTTCGATGCTAGCCCCGCACGCACCGGCAGTACCGCAGCCGTCCACTCCCCGGAATCGGTGGACGGGGGGCACGTGGCGGGGCCTCCGAGCCCCAAGATCGACGCGAGATCCGCTACGGGCGCAGGATGACCATGTCGTCGCGGTGAACGACCTCGCGCTCGTACTCCGGACCCAGCTCTCGGGCCAGCTCGCGAGTGGACCTGCCGAGCAGGGCCGGCAGTTCGGATGCGTCGTAGTTGACCAGCCCGCGGGCGACCGCTCGGCCGCGATCGTCCACGAGGTCGACCGGGTCGCCGGCCGCGAACCGCCCGTCGACTCCGGTGATGCCGGCAGGAAGCAGCGATTTGCCCAACTCGACGACGGCTCGGACCGCCCCGGCGTCCAGCCGCAACTCGCCCTGCGCGTCGGTGGCGTGCTCGAGCCACAGCAGTCGGCGCGCGCGGCGGCCGCGGGCACGGGGTAGGAACCTCGTGCCGACGTGCTCGCCCGCGAGCACCGCCGCCACCTCGCCCGCCGAAGCCAGGACGACGTCGATTCCGGAGCCGGTGGCGATCCGCGCCGCCTCGACCTTCGTCCGCATTCCCCCGCTGCCCAGGCCCGCCCGGCCGGTGCCACCGATGCGCAGCCCGTCCAGGTCGCTGAGGTCGCGGATCTCCTCGACGCGGCGAGTGTGCGGCAGCGCGGGGTCGCCGTCGTAGAGCCCGTCCACATCGGAGAGCAGGATGAGCGCATCGGCGTGCACGAGTTGTGCGACGAGTGCGGCCAGCCGATCGTTGTCGCCGAACCTGATCTCATGGGTCGCCACCGTGTCGTTCTCGTTCACAACCGGCACGACGCCGAGGTCGAGCAGCTTGTGCAGCGTGCTGTAGGCATTGCGGTAATGCGTGCGCCTGGTCATGTCGTCGACGGTGAGGAGCACCTGACCCACACCCAGGCCGTGGCGCCCGAACGCTTCGGTGTAGCGCGCGACGAGAAGGCCCTGCCCGACAGCCGCCGCGGCCTGCTGCAATGCGAGCTGGCGCGGCCGGCGCGGCAGGTTGAGCGGTGCCAGGCCCGCGGCGATCGCCCCGGATGAGACGAGTACGAGCTCGCGCCCGCTCGAACGAGCCTTGGCCAGCTCGTCGACCAGTGCGGACAGCCGGTTGCCGTCCAGCCCGCCAGCGGTCGTCGTCAGCGACGACGATCCGACCTTGACCACAATGCGCCCGCCGCCCGCGAACGCGCTGCGATCCTTGCCCGCCGCGCCGGATTGCCCGCCTGGCATGATCACTCCCGGCCGTCCAGGCGGGCGTCCGTGCCGCGCGGGCCGTGCAACAGCTCGGCTCCCGCAATGATCGACGGCTCCCACTCGAAGACGACGGCGTTGTCCTCCGGGCCGATCAGCACCTCGACGCCGGGCTGGGCACCCGCCTTCAGGAGCGCTTGTTCGACACCGAGCCGCGCCAGGCGGTCCGCGAGGTAGCCAACGGCCTCGTCGTTGCTGAAGTCGGTCTGCCTGACCCAGCGCTCGGGCTTGGTGCCTCGAACGCGGAAGCGCTCGCCTTCGCGGGTGACGGTGAACCCGGTCTCGTCGACCGGAGTCGGACGTAGGACGAGCCGGGTCGGTTCCGGCGGTGGGGCCGCCGCCCTGGCCTCGGCCACGACCTTGCCCATCGCGAACGTCAGGTCCCGCAGTCCTTCTCGGGTGGCCGCGGAGATCAGGTAGACCGGCCAGCCACGCTGCTCGAGGTCCGGACGGACCATCTCGGCCAGCTCCCGCGCCTCCGGTACGTCCACCTTGTTGAGGGCAACGAGCCGGGGCCGCTCGGCCAGCCCGCCGTACGACTCCAGTTCGCGCTCGATGACCTCGATGTCGGTGAGCGGGTCGCGACCGGGCTCCATCGTGGCGCAGTCGACGACGTGCACCAGCGCCTGACAACGCTCGATGTGCCGCAAGAACTCATGGCCCAGCCCACGTCCCGCACTTGCGCCCTCGATAAGGCCCGGGACGTCCGCCACCGTGTACCTGAGGTCGCCGGCCTCGACGACCCCGAGGTTCGGGGTCAGAGTGGTGAACGGGTAGTCGGCGATCTTCGGCCGGGCGGCAGAGATGGCCGCCACCACCGACGACTTGCCGGCGCTCGGGAAGCCGACCAGCCCCACGTCGGCCACGCTCTTGAGCTCGAGGACGACGTCCCGCTGCTCTCCCTCTTCGCCGCGCAACGCGAAGCCGGGAGCCTTGCGCCGTGGGCTGGCCAGCGCGGCGTTACCCAGACCACCACGACCGCCCTGCGCGATGATGTAGCGCGTGCCGGCGCCGACAAGGTCGACGATGAGCTCACCGTCCGGAGTAGAGACGACCGTTCCGTCGGGTACCGCCAGCACTACGTCCTCGCCCTTGGCCCCGTGCCGATTGTCGCCTTCGCCCGGCGCGCCGTTGCGGGCGCGACGATGCGGTGCGCGGTGGTAGTCCAGCAGTGTGGTGGTGTTCGGGTCGACGACCAGGACGACGTCACCGCCGTCGCCACCGTTGCCTCCGTCAGGGCCACCGAGCGGCTTGAACTTCTCCCGGTGGATCGACACGCAGCCGTGCCCGCCGTTGCCCGCGGCGACGTGCAGCACGACGCGGTCGACGAACGACGGAATCGCCACAGCCGCACCTCACCTCATTCTGAAACTCAAAGGGCGGGCCGGTCATCGCGACCGGCCCGCCCTGTTGGCTTGTTCGACGCCTAAGCGGGGGTCACTCCCCCGCCGGGACGACGTTGACGACCTTGCGGCCGCGCCGAACGCCGAACTCTACGGCGCCGCCGGCGGTCGCGAACAGCGTGTCGTCACCACCACGGCCGACGTTCTGGCCGGGGTGGAAGCGCGTCCCACGCTGGCGGACGATGATCTCGCCGGCGTTCACTATCTGACCGGCGAACCGCTTGACGCCGAGCCGCTGGGCGTTGGAGTCGCGCCCGTTCCGGGTGGACGAGGCGCCCTTCTTGTGTGCCATGGCAGCGTCCCCTTACTTGCTCTTGATATCGGTCACCTTGACCTGGGTGTACTTCTGGCGGTGCCCCAGGCGTCGGCGGTAACCGGACTTGTTCTTGAAGTGCTGGATCTTGATCTTTGGGCCCTTGGTCGCACCGAGGATCTCGGCCGTCACCGAAACCTTGGCCAGCTTGTCCGGGCTCGAGGTGACCTTCTCGCCGTCGACGAGCAGGACCGCGGGCAGCGAAACAGTCGAACCGGTCTCGCCGTCGATCCGGTCGATGTCGATGACATCGCCGACGGACACCTTCTGCTGGATGCCGCCACTGCGGACGATCGCGTACACCGCGGGCTCACTCTCTCGTGTCGGGCTTACAGGCGCACGTCGCTGCCGGCGGCGGCGCACGGAATTGGCGGCGCGAGACGCGCCGACGTCCAAGGATACGGAGTCGGCCACAGCGAGGTCAAACCGGCGGACGGGGGCCGCACCACGGTTCCACGATGCGGCAATTCGCGCGCACCAAGATTCCACGGTGTCGCCGTAGCGGCACTATGGAGGCATGGTGCTCGGTGCCGGGCACACCGTGGAGGCATGGTGCCAGTCGCGAGCCACACCACGGACGCTTGGTGCCGGCCCGGCTCCCACGCGGGTGGTGTGAGATCGAGCCTGCTCGAGCCGGTGAGCCTGTGACGGCTTAGACCTGGGCCGGCTCCGCGTCGGACGAGGTCTCGACGGCACCGGGGCTGCCGGCAGGACGCTGGGCCCGGCGTCGACGGCGCTTTGGAGCCGGTTTCTCGTCGCCGGCCGCGGTCTCAGCCGAACCAGATCCAGATCCCTCGGCTGTGCCGGACGCGGGCGGCTCGGCAGGTCCGGTCACTCCGTCGGCAGCCGTGACCGGTTCGGGCTCGGCCGGTGCCTGCGGGCCGGCGACACCTTCGTCGGGCTCGGATGCGGCACCGTCGGATGCGCCTGCGGCCACCTGCCCGGAGTCGGCGGCGGCAGAGTCGGCAACGGAGTCGGCAGCCACTGTGTCACCAGCGGCCGTGTCACCAGCGGCCGTGTCACCGGCAGTAGCCGAACCGGCGATTGCAGCGTCGGCCTCGGCAGACTCGGCCGGCGCCTTTCGGCCGGCGAACTCGACCGGAATCAGGTCGGCCGGCGAGGCTTCACCTGGAGTCGCCGTCGCCTCCAGTTTCGGCTGCGCGGTCTCGGCCTGGTCGCTGCCGGCCTTGTCGCCCTTGCGGCGCCGCTCGCGACGGCCGGAGCGGCCCGGCCGGGCGTCCCCTGCGGGAGCCTTCTTCCCAACGATCGGCTCGGTGTGAATGTGCAGTCCGCGACCGTTGCAGTGCTCACATGGTTCACTGAACGCCTCGAGCAGGCCAGTGCCGATTCGCTTGCGGGTCATCTGGACCAGCCCCAACGACGTGACCTCCGCCACCTGGTGCTTGGTGCGGTCGCGGCCCAGGCACTCGACCAGTCGGCGGAGCACGAGATCGCGGTTCGCCTCGAGCACCATGTCGATGAAGTCGATCACGATGATGCCGCCGATGTCGCGCAACCGTAGCTGCCGGACGATCTCCTCCGCGGCTTCGAGGTTGTTCTTGGTGACGGTCTCCTCGAGGTTGCCGCCGGACCCGGTGAACTTGCCGGTGTTGACGTCGATGACGGTCATCGCCTCGGTGCGGTCGATCACCAGTGA
>DASUUU010000053.1:0-3337 GCA_036373915.1 Jiangellaceae bacterium
CTCGCGTCACCGACAGGTCCGGGCAGCGAGCCGACAGAAGTGCCCCTGACCGATAATTCGTCAGGGGCACCTGGCTGTGATCCCGCTGGTGACCGTCTCTACAGCGGCGTCTTGGTGACTGTCAGGTCGAAGGCGAAGGCATCGTGCATCTGCAACACGACAGGCTGGCCGTCGACGGTGACCGTGACGTCGGCCGAGACGGGAGTGTTGGTCCCCGTGACGTGGATGAGGTATCCCGCGTCGGCGTACGTCTCGTCGATCTCCACGGCTGGGCCGGCTGGCTCCCACGTACCGGCGAGCTGAGCGCTGGAGCGGGTAGCGACCGGGCCGCCCCGAGTGTTGCGCGACAGCGCGACGTCGAGTTCAACATCCCCGTCCAGCAGGTCTGCCGCGTCGAACTCGGCGGATCCGCCGATCTGCGGACCACCGGGCGGCTCGACCATGATGGTGGCCTGAGCGCCGTAGAGGCTGTTGGCGTAGGCCTCGGCGAACACCTGACGTCCGTTCAGATCGCCGGTGCCCGCCAGCGCGACTCCTCGCTCGTACGTGACTTCGGCCTCGGATGTCTCGGCGTCAGCGGCCGCAGCGGTGCCGAGTGAGCGAACCTCGGCTCGGGTAGGCGTCTCGGCGGCCGTCCCGAATGCCTGTGGCCCGACCATCGAAGCGGCCGCGGCCACACCGATGGCGGCGGCAACGACGCCGGCGCGGCGGATCCGCTGGATCTTGTTGGGTGTCCTTGTGAACATGTGGGCTTCTCCAGTCCCCCCTGTGGCGTGGGCCTGGTGCCCGCGCCGGTCGAGAGTGAGGACCCGCCTCGGCCCACTCCGGTTGCTGACGGCAGATGTGATCTGCCTCGCATGGGCCGCACCTGGGCACGGCGTTCATCCGACGTCGAAATGGGCCGGTGTCGCCGCCGGACGCGGTGTTCTCGACGCGACATAAGCGATTTCGCACGACGGGCGCGGGTTGTGTACGCTCATCTGGCGCAGCGAGCATGCCCCAATAGCTCAGTCGGCAGAGCGTCTCCATGGTAAGGAGAAGGTCTACGGTTCGATTCCGTATTGGGGCTCGACACCGGAGCGGCCACCCGGCCAGCCCGGGCCCCAGGCGGGGTAGCTCAGGTGGTTAGAGCACACGGCTCATAATCGTGGTGTCGCGGGTTCGAGTCCCGCCCCCGCTACTCATTTCAGCGTCCGCAGTTCTTCACGCCCGAAGACGGCCTCCGTGCGCTTCATGTTCAGCGCGCCGGCGCGATGTTGACCAGACGCGGTGGTCGAACGACCACCCGGCCGATGGCTGCCCCGTCCAGCGATTCCTGCACCGCGGGCGATGCGAGCACCAGTCTTTCGAGCTCATCGGCCCGGACGTCGGACGGCACCTCGATCCGAGCCCGAACCCTGCCGTCGATCTGGACGACGCACGTGACCCTCTCGCCGGCGAAGAGTGCGACGTCGGCCGACGGCCACGGCTGCTCGACTACCGAAGCAGGGCGGCCGAGCCGCTCCCAGGCGTCCTCAGCAGTGAACGGAGCAACGCAAGACAACATGCATAGCAGGGCGGACGTACCTTCGCGGACTTCGGGATCGGCCGGGCCGGGGCGCTGGGCCGCTCGCCGCAGCAGCGTGGTCATCTCCATCAGGCGGGCGATCACCACGTTCAGCCGCCGTTGTTCCATCAGGGTCGTCACGTCGTCGATCAGCCGGTGAACCTTGCGCCGCAACGAGGCCGAGCCGTCGGCCGGGCGAGCGGCCGGCGGCGCCGCGCCCACATCACCGGCCAGCCGCCACACCCTGGTCAGCCACCGCACCGCGCCGCTGACCGACACGTCGGCCCAGTCGACGTCCTCTTCCGGCGGGCCGGCGAACAACATGGTGACGCGCACAGCGTCCGGGCCGTAGCGGTCGATCTGCTCCTGAAGATCAACAAGATTGCCCAGGCTCTTGCTCATCGCCCGGCCGTTCATGATGACCTGCCCCTGGTTGGTCAGCCGCCGGAAAGGTTCGGTGAAGTCCACCAGAGCCAGGTCGTGCAGAACCTTCGTGATGAACCGGGCGTACAGCAAGTGGCCGGTCGCGTGCTCCTTGCCGCCGATGTAGTCGTTGACCGGAAGCCAGCCGGCGACACCCGCCGGATCGAACGGTCCGTCCCCATACTGTGGATTCGGATACCTCAGGAAGTACCACGACGAGTCCACGAAGGTGTCCATGGTGTCCGTATCGCGCCGCGCCGGGCCACCGCACGCCGGGCAGTCCACGGTGACCCAGTCAGATGCACGAGCCAGCGGAGACTCTTCATCGCCGGCACCGCCCGCAGGCCGTTCCCGCGGCAGCCGCACCGGCAGTTCGTCGTCTGGCACGGGGACCAGGCCGCACGACTGGCAATGCACGATGGGGATCGGAGTGCCCCAGAAGCGCTGCCGGGAGATCAGCCAGTCGCGCAGCCGGTACGACACACCGCCCAGGCCCTCCGACCGGCCGATCCAGTTGCGCTGCATGGTGAGCACGTCGGCCGGCCATCGGCCCTCCAACTGCTCCATGTCCGACAGCAGCCGGTCGGCATAGGCGGTGATTCGCAGGAACCACTGGGTCAACTCGCGTCGTACTACGGGCGTCCCGCACCGTTCGCAGCGACCGGCCACGATCTGCTCGTTGGCCAGGACGGTCCCATCCGTCGGGCACCAGTTGACCGGTGCCGCTGCCCGGTACGCCAGACCGCGCTCGTACATCCGCAGGAACAACCACTGGTTCCAGCGATAGAACTCGGGATCGGATGTGTGCAATCTGGTGCGCCAGTCGAACGAGACGCCAAGCCGGCGAAAGGCGCGTGCCTGAGTCTCGATGTTGGCGTACGTCCACTCACGCGGGTCGAGCCCGCGGCGGATGGCGGCATTCTCGGCTGGTAATCCGAACGAGTCCCATCCGATGGGGTTCAGTACGTCGTGCCCCCGCATGCGGGCGAAGCGGGCGATCGCGTCGCCGATCGAGTAGGCCTCGGCGTGCCCCATATGCAGGTCGCCCGACGGGTACGGGAGCATGTTGACGACGTAGGTCCGTGGCCGGTCCACGGGCGCGGGTCCGGTCAGAGTGCTCGCAGCGAAGAGCCGGCGCTCGTCCCAGAGCGTGGTCCACCTGTCGGCGTTCTGCGCAGGGTCGTACTGCTCGGTCATGGTGCTTCCTCGACATGAATCGACGGATTGCCGGCACCATGCGGTCGCGAATGAAACGCCCGCCCGCCGCGCTGACCGTGCCGGCGGGCACCGGAGTCAGCGCGGCCGGCTAAGCAGCAGGCTCGCGGTCGTCATAGCGACTGATCATACCGCTTCTCGCCGACGAGGATT
>DASUUU010000054.1:0-12237 GCA_036373915.1 Jiangellaceae bacterium
TCCTCCAGGGCTTCTCCGGGCGCAGCCTGCAATCGCCTCTACTCGGCTCCGGTGATCTCGCAGGCAAGTTCACCGTGACGAGCCCAGTCGCGTACATGTCCCCACCGGTCCCGCGACCGTACCGGCGGGTGAGCCTCCTAGCTGATGCCGATCACCGGGTCGGAAGCATCCCCGGGTCGACAGACTTCTTTACTCCGCCTTAGGCGGCGAGAGCGAAGTCAGTGCGCTTAGCGTTGGCACTTGTAACGTTGCCGCGTTGGTTTACGAGCTCACGCGACATCCTCGGCCCGCTTCCCCTGGTTCGACGAACGAAGTCGAAACCGTTCACCCCCATATTGAGTTGTCAAGCCAGCCCGCAGCTGGCACCTGAACGGGCTGGCTGCTGGCGCGGCCCGTTCAGGCTACTTGATTCAACGCTTCGCCGACCACCGCGATTCCCGCGCGACTCCGACGGGACTCCAACGCATCAAGATCGGCCAGAGAGCGGAGCAGTGGGTCAATTCGCCCCATTTGCCGTGGCCAGCGGGCGTTTGCTCCGCTTCTTGGCCGATCTTGGCCATGCGACGGTCGAGATCGGATCGGCAACACCCCTTCCCATCTGGTTACTCGCAGGTAACCTGGATCAGGAAGCACCGATCCCCGCCAAGGAGGACGCGAGCTCCCATGACAGCCACCACGCAAGGCCCGACAGTCGACGAACGCGAGGCCCGCCGCCTCGCTGAGGAAGCCCGCGAGACCGAATGGCGCGCGCCGTCGTTCGCCAAGGAGCTGTTCCTCGGGCGGTTCCAGCTCGAGCTCATCCACCCGCATCCGACCCAGTCGCCGGCCGACGACGAGCGCAGCGAGGCGTTCTTGACCAAGTTGCGGCAGGTCTGCGAGTCAGAGATGGACGGCGCCGTCATCGAACGTGACGCCAAGATCCCGGACGAGTACGTCAAAACCCTCGCCGAGCTCGGCGTATTCGGCCTGAAGATCCCGGAGAAGTACGGCGGCCTTGGCCTGAGCCAGGTGGCGTACAACCGGGCGCTGATGCTTGTCGGCTCGGTACACCCGTCACTCGTCGCCCTGGTATCCGCTCACCAGTCCATCGGCGTGCCCCAACCGGTCAAGCTGTTCGGTAACGAGGCGCAGAAACAGGAGTACCTACCCCGTTGCGCCAAGGGCGCCATCAGCGCGTTCCTCCTGACCGAGCCGGACGTCGGCTCGGACCCGGCGCGGATGGCCACGACGGCGACCCCTGTCGAGGGCGGGTCCGCCTACGAACTCGACGGGGTGAAGCTGTGGACGACGAACGGCGTGGTCGCCGAGTTGCTCGTGGTGATGGCCCGGGTGCCGGAGCACGACGGCGAACCCGGCGGGATCAGCGCGTTCGTCGTCGAGGCCGACTCTCCCGGCATCATCGTCGAGCAACGCAACGCCTTCATGGGCTTGCGCGGCATCGAGAACGGCCTGACCCGGTTCGACAAGGTGCGGGTGCCGGCAGAGAACCGGCTCGGCGCCGAAGGGCAGGGCCTCAAGATCGCCTTGACCACGCTCAACGCGGGCCGGCTGTCCATTCCAGCCACCTGCACCGCCGCGTCGAAGTGGTGCCTGAAGATCGCTCGCGAGTGGTCGAACGCACGGGTCCAGATGGGCCGGCCGATAGGAAAGCACGCGGCCATCGCACACAAGATCTCCTTCATCGCGGCGACCGCGTTCGCCCAGGAGGCTGTGCTCGACCTGTCCGCCGAGCTTGCTGACAAGGGCGGCCGCGACCTGCGGATCGAAGCGGCGATGGCCAAGCTCTGGACCTCGGAGATGGCATGGCTGGTGGCCGACGAGCTGGTGCAGATCCGCGGCGGCCGGGGTTACGAGACCGCGGAGTCGCTGCGGGCCCGCGGCGAACGCGCCGTCCCCGCCGAGCAGATTCTCCGCGACCTGCGGATCAACCGGATTTTCGAGGGAACCAACGAGATCCAAAGGCTGCTGATCGCCCGCGAGGCGGTGGACGCCCATATCCAGGCCGCCGGCGCCCTGGCCGAGATGGACGCCGATCTGCCGGACAAGGCGCGCGCCGCGGCCAAGGCGACGGGGTTCTACGCCCGCTGGCTGCCCAAGCTGGTAGCCGGGAAGGGCCGGGTCCCGGGTTCGTACGCCGAGTTCGGCGACCTCGCGCCGCACCTGCGCTACATCGAGCGGACGTCACGCAAACTTGCCAGGTCGTCGTTCTACGGCATGGCGCGGTGGCAGGCCAAGCTCGAGCGCAAGCAGGGGTTCCTCAGCCGCATCGTCGACATAGGGGCGGAGCTGTTCGCCATGGCCGCCAGCTGCGTCCGGGCGCAGATGCTGCGCGAGCAGGGCCGGGACGGCGAACGGGCGGCGCAGCTCGCCGATGTGTTCTGCCGGCAGTCCAGGCTCCGCATCGAGCGGCTTTTCGACGCGCTGTGGACCAACACCGACGTTGTGGACGAGAAGCTGGCCAAGGCCGTGCTGGCCGGCGAGCACGTCTGGTTCGAGGCGGACGTGCTCGATCCGTCGGAGGGCACCGGCCCGTGGATCGCCGAACGATCCGGCGAGCCCCGCCCCAACGTCGCCCGCCGCTTCCTCTGACCCACCCCGCGGCGATCATGCAAAAGTGGGCGACACGCCGTCTGCGTGACGTACGACCTCACGGTCTCGCCGCCGAGGTCCGGCGTGTCGCCCCACTTTTGCATGATCGACGTAGGGGAGCTTAGCTGCCCTCCTTAGTCGGCGGAGACCCAGAACAGCGCATTGGCCGCCTGCGGGTACAGACCCTTGGGGTGATCCCGGAACAGCGGCTCCGTAGCGAACAGGACGACCCGCTCGCCGGTGTCGCCGACGCCCGATACGACCGAGGGCTGTCCAGCACCTTCGTGGTTGTCGATCCAGTGTCCGGAGACGAAGAAGTCGCCTTCAGCGAACCGCTCGTCCACGGTTACTCCTGCCGGCAGATCGACGAACCAGCCGGCGTCGTAAACGAAGGTGTGCTCGTGATCTTCGTAACCGAAGGTGGTCGGCGCTCCGATCGTTCGGTCGACTCGCGCGATGCCATTGGGAGGCGTTGCAAAGCCCTCCCGCACCAGGTGGTGGCCAACCGGCACGGCGTCGGCCGCACTACTGAATGCGGCCCCGACGCCACCCTGGCCGACCAGGCCACCGCCGGCGACGAGGAACTCGTCCACCTCGGCTCGTGCCGCCGCGTTCAATGCGGCGTAGTTCAGCCCGCTCGACACCCACAGAGCATCCAGGTCGTCAAGCTGCGCGCCGCCGTTGAGCGATCCGGTAGACACCCGGGTGACGTCGAAGCCTAGTGCGGTCAATGCGAAGACTTCGTCGCCATCGCAGGCGCAACCGACTGCCACCTCCGGCAGGTCCACGCCGTCGGGTACCACGTCAAGCCCGCTGACGTCTACGCCGCGACCGGCCACCTCGGAGCGTACGGCCGACCGGGCGGACCCTGGAGCGATCACGCTGCCGTCGTCAGCGCGCTTCAGAGCGACCCCCATGTTCGACAGCGCATTGACCGCCTCGACCGCAGCCGAGTCGGTGAGCCCGAACGCATAGCCGGCGAACCGTCCATCGGGCATGTCGCCGACGGCATGCTGCGGAACACTTACCGGCGAGCCGTTCGGGTCGAACGCGGTGCCGCCCTCGACGCGGACGACGTCGGCACCCCAGAGCAGTCCATGGCTCCACCCACTGATGTCGTACATCGTCGGCACCAGATCGCTGATGTCCCAACCGTCTTCGAGCATTGTGTTGGCCAGCCCTCGTTTGGGTTGGCGCATGGACACGACGTACGACCCGGCCGGATAGCTCGTGCCGTCCACGGTCACCGGCCGGTTCAGCCGCACGACCTCGACGTCATTCAGCAGCAGGTGGTTGACCAGGCGGACGGCCGCCGCGTCGCTGCGCTGACCGTCGCCGATCGGAATCACGTAGCCCTCGGGCCAGGTGAACTCGCCCTGGTCGCCGTAGATGCGGTCGTCCGGAAACTCGGCCGGGTCGGTACCAACGAAGCCGCGCCGGAAGATCTCCATCTGGTCGTGCACCATCTCCTGCCGGTTCTCGGCCACGAACTCGAGCGAGGCCCACACCGTGGTGGCGTGCGCCTCGGTGTTGATCCGAGCGGCCTCCGCGCGCACCTCTGCCGGCAGGCTGAAGATCCGCACCCGCCGATCGTGCGTCTCCAGCGTGTGTCCGTACGCTCCGTGGTACATGGCGTACATCGGCGTGAAGATCGGTGGCCAATCGTCCCAGTCGCCGGGGTTCCAGTCTTCAGCCGGGATGACAGGGTCGGCGCCGAGGTCGGCGGCCACCAAGGCGTCGGCCATGGCATGCGCCTGGCCGAGCGCCCACTTGATGTAGAGGTCGTACTCGTAGTTGGGGTTGTGCGGCGGTGTGGTCGGCTCCAGCAGGTACCCACCCACGTAGCCGTGCAGGTCCAGCATGACCATCGGGTTCCACTCGGTCAGCGCCGAAAGCGTGGCGAGCGTCTCCGGCTGCGATGCCGTGATCATGTCGCGGTTCAGGTCGAACCCGTTGCCGTTCGCGCGGGTGCCATGGACCCGGCCGTCCGGGTTGACCACGACGTTGAACAGCACGACGGCGTTCTCCAGCACCGCCAGCGTCTCTGGATCGTCGGCGAACGCGAGCCGCTCGATCAGCTGCAGGGATGCGTCGACGCCTTCCCACTCGTTGCCGTGAATGGAGCCACCGACGTACACCGGCACCACGAAGTCCTCGAATTCCGCGGCCCGTTGCTGCGCCTGCTCCGGGTCGCGCAGCATCAACTCGCGAAGTGCCTTGTAACGGCCCAGGTTGCCGCGCGCCTCGGGCGAGGTAACGGTCACGAGGTACAGGTCGCGGCCCTCCGCGCTGTGCCCGCTCACCTCGACCGTCACGCGGTTACTCCGCTTGGCGATATTGGCCAGCTTCGGCGCGATCTCGTGGTACGGCGTCAACCCCGGCGGCAGATTGACGTTCTCCTCGGCCGGCGGCGTCGGTAGGTTGCCACCCTGGGCTTGCGCCTGCGGCGCGACCAACGCCAGCGGCACGATCACCGCCGCTGCCAGCATCCCGGTCAGTCCTGTGCGTTTACGTACCATCGCGCCCACTCCCTCGGTCCGGCCCGGTTCTCCGGCGATCGATGTGACAAGAACCTAGTTGGCGCCGGCACTGTTGGGAACCCCTAGCCAGGTGGGCCCGACCGGGTTGCGCCGGCGGGTCGCATCGGTCGGGCCCACCTGATCTTGGGGTGTCAGCTGACCGGCGCTGTCTTTCGCAGTAGCTCGATGAACGGGCGGAACCACTGCGGATGATCAGGCCACGCCCGGCCGCTCACCAGGTTGCCGTCCACCACGTCCGGGCCGTCCACGAACGTCCCGCCGGCCGTCTCGACGTCGACGGCGAGCGCCGGATAGGCGGCGCTGCGGCGCCCGTCCAGCACCCCGGCCGCAGCCAGCAACAACGGGCCGTGGCACAACGCCGCCACCGGAGCGTCGTTGTCGAAGAAGTGGGCGACGATGCGCTTGGCGTCGGGATCGTTGCGGATGTACTCCGGGGCGCGCCCACCAGGAACGACGAGCGCGACATAGTTCGCCGGATCGACGTCCGAGAAGGCGATGTCGGCCGGCCACGAGTGGCCGGGCTTCTCGGTGTAGGTGTCGAACCCCTCAACGAAATCGTGGACGACGAACTGCAGCTTCTTGACCGACGGCGCGGCGATGTCGACCTCGTAACCCTCCTCCAGCAGCCGCTGGTAGGGGTAGAAGACCTCCAGATCTTCCGCGGCGTCGCCAGTCATAATCAGGATCTTGGGCATGGGCACCTCCGAGGGTGTGAGACGAGGACGATTCCACGGTGCTCCATCCCGGCCCGTGTCGGCAAGCCCCTCAGGAACTCGTCCAGCTGACGTCACCGTCCTGTGGCACCAGTCCGATCCACGTCCTGCCGGCCGGTACGGCCAGCGACCGGCCGTCCTCGCCTGCCAGCTCGAACGGTTCCTCGGCGCGCGGCTTGGACCAGGTGCCTTCGACGGCGGATCCGGCGGCGAACAGCACGGCGTCGCCGGATCCCTCGAGCACCGTTTCCGGAACGAAGTTGCCCGCCGGATCGGTGTAGCCGGCGTCGCGGATGGCGACCCGCAGCACCAGGAGCGTGTCGGCGACGAACTCGTCACCCTCGGCTGCGAGGTCGTCCTGCCGGTGCCAGGCGCCATCGGTCCAGTCCCACGCCGAGCTTCGCCCGCCCGAGAACCGCGCCGTCACCGAGGCCGCCGGTTCCCCGGCCGGTACCTCGTCATCCGGGCCGGCCCAGGGCAGGTACGGCGCGTCCGGCGGTTCGAGGCCGTCGACCTCGGTCAGAAGGTCCTCCAGGTCGACCGTGACGCTGTACAGGGACGGCCGCCCGCCGGCGCGGGTGAAACCGGCTGAGCCTTCGGTCACGACCGTGACGCCCGCTTCGTCCATCGCTCGCAGGACGCGCTGCGCTCCACCGGACGCGACGAGTGCGCCGCCGGTAGGCAGCACGATGCCGATGTCAGACGTCCGGATGGATCGGACCGGCGTGACGGCGTCCGGCAGGCTCGAGTGGTACATCACGGCGAGGCGGGTCAGACCGCCCTCCACCAGTTCCTCGACCACGATGTCGGCCGCCGACAGGCCTACCTGCGGGCGGGCGGACGCGGTGTTGTCGACCTTGACCACCAGGGCCGGGCGCTCGGCTGGGCCGTCCGGTGCCGGCAGGCCGGTCAGGGGCCAGACCGGCTCGGGGGTAGGCGTAGGGGTCGGGGGTGGAGTAGGGGTCGGCTCGGCGACAGTCGGGGTGGAGCTTGCCGTGGGTTGCGCCTCGGGTTCGCCGCCGCACCCGGCGGCGACGCTGAGCAGAGCGGTGACGGCGATCAGGATTCGGAGCACGCGGGCGAGTCTGCCAGGACCCGCCGCGGACCCGCCGTGGGGGCGCAGCGGGTCGGCCATAACTCCACCAGGCGCGTCGGCGCTCTACCACCCGCACGCGCCTGGTACGGCACCCACAGGCATGCTGAACGTGATCAACCGGCGCGGGTCAGCGGCGGCGGGCGCGGGCCATGGCCCGTTCGGCTTCGCGTTTGGCCTGCTTCTCGGCGATCGCATGCCGCTTGTCGTGCGTCTTCCTACCCTTGGCGAGGGCGATCTCGACCTTGGCGTAGCCGTCCTTGAAGTACAGCGACATCGGGATGAGCGTCAGGCCGCGCTCGCGGGTCTTGCCGATCAGCCGGGCGATCTCCTCGCGGCGCATCAGCAGCTTGCGCGAGCGCCGGGGTTCATGATTCGTCCAACTGCCCTGGTCGTATTCGGGGATGTGCACGTTGCGAAGCCAGACCTCACCGTCGCGAACCTCGGCGTATCCATCGACGAGTGACGCTCGGCCGGCGCGCAACGACTTCACCTCGGTGCCGGTCAGGACGATGCCTGCCTCGTAGGTGTCCTCGATGTCGTAGTTATGCCGGGCCTTGCGGTTCTGGACGATGAGTTTGCGGCCCTGTTCCCGTGCCATACCTCTAGGATGTCATCCCCGTCAGAGGTAGTTCATCGGATTTGTCCGGCTTCCGTTCGCGTACACCATGAAATGCAGGTGGCACGCGGTTGAGTAACCCGTCGAGCCCGAATAGCCGATCACCTCGCCCTTGCTGACCCGGCTGCCGGACCTGACGGCGAACCTGGACAAGTGGCTGTACGAGGTCATCAGGTGTTTGCCCCCCACCATCCCGTGGTCGATCGCGACCTGGTTGCCGTAGCCGCCGCGATAGTTCGCCCATTGCACCTTGCCGGACGCCGACGCCCGGATCGGGGTGCCGCAGTAGGCACGGAAGTCGGTGCCGTCGTGGAGCTTGTAGACACCCGTGACGGGGTGCGTTCGCATGCCGTACGGGGACGTCACGTACGGGTTCGCGACGGGATAGCCCAGGCCGCCGGACGAGCTCGAGCCGCCGGACGAGCTCGAGCCGCCGGACGACGAAGCCGATCCACCCGAGGACGACGACGTGGAGGAAGAACCGGAACTTGACCCGCCGCCGGAGCTGGAGCTCGCCTTGCGCTCGGCCTCGGCCCGCTTCTTGCGTTCGGCCTCTTCGCGCTGCTTGCGTTCGGCCTCTTCGCGCTGCTTGCGAGCGATCTCGGCGATCTCGGCGTCGATCCGCTTGCGTTCGGCTTCCAGCTCTGCGTACTTGGCTTCGTCCGCGGCCCTGGCCTGCTTCGCGGCCGCCATCGCCGTCGACCGCTGCTCGACGAGCGCGTCGACGGCTTGCTTGGCCGCTCGCGCCTCCCCTTCCTGGGCCGTGGCGTTGTCTGCGGCCGCCCGGGCAGCGGCTTCCAGCTCCTTCGAGCGTTCGAGAGCGGCCGCCGCTTCCGCGCGCAACCGTTCGGCCTCGTCGCGGAGGTCCTCGAGCTTGACCCGCTCGTTGGCCAGGCGCGCCCGGTCGTTCTTGAACCCGGTCAGGACGGTGTCCTCGGCGTTCAGCACCGACTGGGCGTAGTTCACCCGCGTCGCGAGGTCGCCGAGCGAGTCCGCTTCCAGGAATGAGGACGCCGCCTCCGCGAGCTCGCCCATGCTGCCCTGCTGGTACGCCTGAACCGCGATGTTGCTGATCTCGGCCCGCTGGTCGTCGATCGCGCCGGTCACCTCTACGATCTTGGCTTCCTGCTCGCGGACCTTCTGCTCCGCTTCGGCCAGCCGCTCCGCCGCTCGAGCGTCTTCGGCCTTCGCCGCGGCGAGCTCACCCTGAGCCCTGACCAGCTCCGCCTGCGCCTGCGCCAGCGCCTCCTCGGCGGCGGCCAACGCCTGTTCCGCCGCCGGCAGTTGCTGCTCGGCCTCCTGGAAGTCCTTGGTAGCTTTGTCGAGCTCCTGCGTGGACTGGTTGAGCTCGGCCTGGGCGTCGTCAAGCTGGCGTTCGATGTCGCGCTTGCGATCCTCCGGATCGGATGCGCTGGCTGTGGTGAACGCGGTCAGCACGATGGCGGCCGCACTCAACGCCGCTGCGAGCCACGACCATCGGTTAGTCACAGAATTCACATCTGCCCCTTTGCCACCACCAATGACAGGACGATACACCTGTCACGCAAGTTGTCACCCGCTGATCATGCAGAAAGGGGAGCGCGACACGCCGGTGACCTTCCGAATTACACCAATCCGGGAAAATAGCGGCGTGTCGCGCTCCCCTTTCTGCATGATCAGCGTTGTTGGGGCTAGACGCGCAGGTAGCGGCGCAACGTGAAGAACGCCGCGACGGCTGACATCAGTACGCCGGCCACGAGCAGCCACGGCATGATCGCCAGGACTTCCGGCCAGCCCACCCAGGCGTCGATGAACCGGAACGAGGGCGCCATCCCTCGATCGATGAAGAACACCTTGATCATTGCCACGCCGCCGCATGCGACGGCCGCGCCGATGAGTCCGGCGATCGCCGCCTCGAGGATGAACGGCAGCTGGATGTAGAAGTTGGACGCGCCGACAAGCCGCATGATGCCGGTCTCACGCCGGCGACTGAACGCGGCCAGCCGGATCGTATTCGTGATCAGCAGCACCGCCGCGACAAGCAGGGTCGCGGCGACGATGACCGCTCCCCACTGAACCCGGTTGATGGCACGGAAGATCGGTTCTAGGACTTCGCGCTGGTCCTGGACCTGGTGGACGCCCGGCAGCCCGGCGACTGCGGACACCACGCCCTCGAATCGCTCGGGGTCCTTCAACTCGACCCGGTACGACTCCTGGAGCTGGTCCGGCGTGATGCTCTCGGCGATGTCGTCGGCGAACTGCTCCTTGAAATGCTCGTACGCCTGCTCCTGGTCCTCGAAGTGGACGGTCTGAACCTCCGGATGGGCCGTCAGGACCTGCTCGATCTCGGCCTTCTGCTCGTCGGTGACCATGCCGTCGGCGCACTGCTCGCCCTGGTCGTACTCGTTGCACATGAAGACCGATATCTGGACTTTGTCGTACCAGTAGCCCTTCATCGTCTCGGCCTGAGCGCGCAGCATCATGCCCGTACCCAGGAAGGCCATCGAGATCGCAACCGTGATGATGACCGCGAGGGTCATGGTGAGGTTGCGACGCAGGCCGGTGCCGATCTCGGAGATGATGTACTGAAGACGCATAGCTGGTGAGCAGATCCTCGAGCGTTGGGATTGGGACGAGCTAGCGGGCGTAGCCGTAGACGCCGCGGGACTGGTCGCGGACCAGGTGCCCATGGTCGAGTTCGATGACCCGCTTGCGCATCTGGTCGACGATGGACTGGTCGTGGGTGGCCATGACGACCGTCGTGCCGGTCCGGTTGATCCGGTCGAGCAGTTTCATGATCCCGACGCTGGTCGCGGGATCGAGGTTTCCCGTCGGCTCGTCGGCCAGCAGGATAAGGGGCCGGTTCACGAACGCCCGGGCGACGGCGACCCGCTGTTGCTCGCCACCGGAGAGCTGGTCGGGCAGCCGGTCCTCCTTGCCCCCGAGCCCGACGAGTTCGATGACGGCCGGGACGTCGCGGTGGATCTGTCGCCGCGACTTGCCGATGACCTGCAGCGCGAAAGCGATGTTCTCGAACACCGTCTTGTTGGGCAGCAGGCGGAAGTCCTGGAACACCGTTCCGATGCGCCGGCGCAGCTGCGGGACCTTCCAGTTAGACAGCCGGTGCAGATCCTTGCCGGCAACCCGGATCCGGCCGGACGTGGGCCGCTCCTCCTTGAGCACCAGGCGCAGGAACGTCGACTTGCCAGAGCCCGACGGGCCGACGAGGAAGACGAACTCGCCCTTCTCGACCTCGAGGGTGAGGTCGTACAGGGCGGCGTTGTTCTGGTTCGGGTAGAGCTTTGAGACGTTGTCGAATCGGATCACGATGCCTCGCCAGTCGGAACGTCGGCCACCACGGCACGTGGACGCACCATAGCCAGCGTGAGTCTACGACGCTCCGGCGCTGCAACCTAGCCAGACCGCGGCACGTCGCCGGCTCAGGCGTTCGCGGTCTCCTGGTTGCGACGCCAGCGGATCGCGGATTCGAGGAAGGCGTCGATGTCGCCATCCAGGACAGCCTGCGGGTTCCCGACCTCGTACTCGGTCCGCAGGTCTTTGACCATCTGGTACGGGTGGAGCACGTACGAACGCATCTGGTTGCCCCATGACGATCCGGCGTCACCCTTGAGGGCGTCCATCGCGGCCCGTTCCTCCTGCCGCTTGCGCTCGAGCAGCTTGGCTTGCAGCACGCGCATCGCCGAGGCCTTGTTCTGCAACTGCGACTTCTCGTTCTGGCAGGACACCACGATGCCGGTCGGCAGGTGGGTGATCCGGACGGCGGAGTCGGTGGTGTTCACGCTCTGGCCCCCAGGACCGGAGGAGCGGAAGACGTCCACCCGGATGTCGGACTCAGGAACGTCGATGTGGTCGGTCTGCTCGACGACGGGCAGCACCTCGACACCGGCGAACGAGGTCTGCCGGCGGCCCTGGTTGTCGAACGGGCTTATCCGGACCAGCCGGTGGGTGCCCTGTTCGACCGAGAGAGTGCCGTACGCATACGGGGCATGAACGACGAACGTCGCAGACTTGATGCCCGCCTCTTCGGCGTAGGACGTGTCGTAGACCTCGGTGTTGTACCCGCTGCGCTCGGCCCAGCGCAGGTACATCCGCATCAGCATCTCGGCCCAGTCGGCGGCATCGACACCGCCGGCCTCGGCTCTTATCGTCACGACCGCGTCCCGCTGGTCGTACTCGCCGGACAGCAGCGTCCGGACCTCGAGTTCGGAGACCAGCCGCGCCACCTCGTCGAGCTCGCGCTCGACCTCCTTGGCGGCGTCGGCGTCATCCTCCTCGTCGGCCAACTCGACGAGCACTTCCAGATCGTCGATGCGCTGGCGCAGATCGGTGACCTTGCGGAGTTCGGCCTGCAGGTAAGAGAGCTTGCTCGTGACCCGCTGCGCACGTTCGACGTCGTCCCAGAGGTTCGGAGCGGCGGACTGGGCCTCGAGCTCGGCGACCTCCTCGCGCATGCGCGCAGGGTCGAGCACCTGCTCGATCCCCTTCAGGGTTTGATCGAGGGCGCTGATCTCGGCTCTGACGTCACGTGCCACATCTATAGAGAGTACGGGCGCCCTAGCGAAGCGGCGAAACGGCGGTCGTGCGCGCGGTCACGGGTATGCCGCCACCGAAGCCCGCCGTCGCCTCGTTGGCCCATACGAGCGGCACCCGGGCCGAGAACTCGACCGTCACCGCGCCGGTCGC
>DASUUU010000055.1:0-59840 GCA_036373915.1 Jiangellaceae bacterium
TCCGCGGTGATCTCCATACCCCGGTTCATCGGGCCGGGGTGCAGGACGAGCGCGTCGTCGGGCAGCAGCCCGAACCGCCGGGCGTCGAGCCCGTACCGCCGGCTGTACTCGCGCGCGGAGGGGAAGAACGCCGCGTTCATCCGCTCGCGCTGGACTCGCAGCATCATCACCGCATCGCTCTTGGCCAGTACCGGATCAAGCTCGTACGACACCTCGCACGGCCAGGCGCCGACCCCGACCGGCAGGAGTGTGGGCGGGGCCACCAGTGTCACCTCGGCGCCCAGCGTGTCGAGCAGCAGCACGTTGCTGCGCGCCACCCGGCTGTGCAGGACGTCACCTACGATGGCGATACGCCGGCCGTCCAGCTCGCCGAGGTGGTTTCGCATCGTGAACGCATCGAGCAGTGCCTGCGTCGGGTGCTCGTGCGTGCCGTCTCCGGCGTTGATGACGTTGGCGCGGATCCACCCGGAGTTGGCCAGCCGGTGCGGCGCGCCGCTTGCCGAGTGGCGCACAACCACGGCGTCGGCGCCCATGGCGGCCAGGGTCAACGCGGTGTCCTTGAGGCTCTCGCCCTTGGACAGGCTCGACCCCTTTGCCGAGAAGTTGACCACGTCGGCCGACAGCCGCTTGGCGGCCAGTTCGAACGACGTGCGCGTTCGCGTGGAGTCCTCGAAGAACAGGTTGACGACGGTCCGCCCGCGCAGGGTCGGGAGCTTCTTGACCGCCCGGCCCCCGGTGAGGTGCGCCATCTCCGCGGCGGTGTTCAGGACCAGCGCGGCTTCCTCGCGACTCAGGTCGGCCGCGGACAGCAGGTGCCGCATCTAAGCCACCCCCTCTTCGGTCCCGATCAGTACGGCGTCACGGCCGTCGACCTCGTCCAGCAGCACCTTGACGCTTTCACGCATCGACGTAGGGATGTTCTTGCCGACGTGGTCGGCGCGGATCGGAAGCTCACGGTGGCCCCGGTCGACCAGCACGGCCAGCCGGACCGCGCGCGGACGCCCGACGTCGTCGAGGGCGGTCAGGGCGGCCCGGACGGTCCGGCCGGAGAACAGCACGTCGTCGACCAGCACGACGATCTTGCCGTCGACGCCGCCTGGTGGGATGTGCGTGTGCTCGAGCGCGCGAGCCGGTCGCAGCCGCAGGTCGTCGCGGTACATCGTGACGTCGAGCGCGCCGACCGGAACCTCGCCGCCCTCGGCGGTTGCGATCAGTCCCGCCAACCGGCGCGCGAGCGGCACGCCGCGAGACGGGATGCCCAGTAGCACCAGGTCGGACGCACCCTTGCTGCGCTCGACCAGTTCGTGGGCCATCCGGGTCAGAGCTCGGGAGATCTCGTTCTCGTCGAGAACGGTGTGGGCACCCGCGAGATCGCGGGTTGGGGAACTTGCTCCAGAGACAGGGCTAGGCATAACAGCCTGGACCTCCTTTCCCGCCTCACGGGACGGGACTTAAAGGACGTCGGTCGAAGGCAGCCTAGCAGCACACCCGCTCCGCGGGCTGGCAACGGAGGGTCCGGCCCGGCTAGCCTGCTGGCCGATGGACGCTCAAGATGCCCCTGTGCCCCGACCGCTGACGCGGGTAGGCGACGCCGACCGGGAGGCCGCCGCTGAACAGCTGCGGACCGCTGTCGCCGACGGGCGATTGGAGTTCGCCGAACTCGACGAGCGGCTTACCGCCGCCTACGGCGCCAGAACCCGTGCCGAACTCGCGGCGGTCACGGCCGACCTCGAGCCGGCCGTCCCTGATACCCGGCCGCTGACCTTGCGGACCAAGAGCGGGTCGATCAAGCGGACCAGCCACTGGGACGTGCCGGCAGAGATCATCGCCGAGTGCTCGTCCGGTTCGATCAAGCTGGACTTCACCGAGGCGAGCGTCCCGCACCGCGAGGTCAAAGTGCGAGCCATGGCGGCGTCCGGCTCGATTGTGTTGATCGTGCCGCACGACTGGGTGGTGGTCATGGACGACGTGTCGAGCTCCAGCGGCAGCATCGTCAACAAGGTGGGCGGCAGGCCAAGCCCGTACGCGAAGACCCTGCGGGTCAGCGGCAGCGTGCGCTCGGGCACGATCAAGGCGCGGTACCCGCGGCGCAGCTTCTGGGATTGGCTGCGAGGGCGAGAGCACCCAGCGGCCGGGTGACGGTTCAGATCCAGCCGTTGCGCCGAGCGATCTGGACGGCATCGTTCCGGTTCGCCGCGGCGAGTTTGCGCATCGCCGACGAGACGTAGGTAATGCGTGGTCAACGTGATCGTCGTCCCGCCTGCGAGCAAGTCGCGAACCAGTCCCCAAGTCCGTTGGCGGCTCTCGGGGTCGAGTCCGGTGGTGAGCTCGTCCAGGAACAGCACCTCCGGATGACCGAGGACGGCCAGCGCGAGATCGAGCCGGCGCCGCTCCCCACCGGAGAGCGCACGCTCGGTACGTCACGGCGTCCGTGCAGGTCGACGAGTTCGAGCGCCTCACCCAGCGGCCGCGGCCGCGAAACGATGCCCGCCCAGAGCCGGACATCTCGCTCACCGTCAGATCCGATGGGAACCCGGCATCCTGCAGCATCATGCCGTTTATCGTGGAATGACATTCTGGACGGCCTACAGAGACGGCCGTCATCGAATCCCGTGGGTCAGCCACGTCCGCCCCATGACATGTGTCACGGCAGTAGGGTTCGCTAGTGCGCGATAGCGGTCCGGCGAGAGGTCGGCAACGCTGGCGGTGGGCCGGGCGGTGGCTACCGGAGTTCCGCCACCCGTCGCAGGTGGTCGTAGCCGGGTTCGCGGCGGTGATCGCTATCGGGACGGTCTTGTTGTCCCTCCCCGTCGCCAAGGCCGGGCCGGGCGGGGCGACCATCGTGGAGGCACTGTTCACTGCGACCTCCGCTGTCTGCGTAACCGGCTTGATCGTCGTCGATACCGGAAGTTACTGGACCGGCTTCGGTGAGCTCGTCATCACCGGTCTCATACAGGTCGGCGGCTTCGGGTTCATGACCATGGCCACGCTGCTCGTGATGTTGGTCACCCGAAGGATCGGCCTGCGCTCGAGGCTGTCCGTGGCCACGGAGACAAGGGCGCTCGGGCTCGGTGACGTCCGGTCCGTCGTGCTCGGCGTCGCGAAGATCACCATCCTGTTCGAGGTGATCCTCGCCGCCATCCTGGTGGCCCGGCTGGCTGGTTCGTACGGACACACCCTCGGGGAGGCGATTCGCCTCGGCGTATTCCACTCCATTTCATCGTTCAACAACGCCGGCTTCTCACTGCATCAGGACAACTTGGTCGGCTACAACCAGGACCCGTGGATCCTGCTGCCTATTGCCGCCGGCTTCATCTGCGGCGGGCTGGGCTTTCCGGTGTTGCTCGAGTTGCGCCGACAATTCCGGCGAGTTCAGCGATGGAGTCTGCACACCAAGCTCACCGTCACGGTGACGTTGATCCTGCTCGTGGGCGGCTTCGCGTTCGTGCTCGCAAGCGAGTGGCGCAACCCCGCCACCATGGCCAACATGAGCATGCCGGACAGACTGCTGAACGCATTCTTCAACTCCGCCACGACCCGCACGGCGGGATTCAACAGTCTCGAGGTCGGCGACATGACGCACGGCACCTGGCTTGGCATGGTCGTGCTGATGTTCATCGGCGGTGGCAGCGCCGGCACCGCAGGCGGGATCAAGGTGACGACGTTCGCCTTGCTGTTCTTCGTCATCGTGGCCGAGATCCGCGGGGAGCGCAGCGTCACCGTCTTCGACCGCAGGGTCGGACCGCGGGTTCAGCGGCAGGCGCTTACGATTGCCCTGCTTGGTATCTCGGGCATCGTCGTCGCCACGCTCGTGCTGACCGAGTTGACCGATCACTCACTGGACCAACTTCTGTTCGAGACCGCGTCCGCGTTCGGTACGGTGGGGCTGTCCACCGGCATCACGGCCGACCTACCGGCCGCCGGCGAAATCATCCTCGTCCTGCTGATGTTCTTCGGCCGGCTCGGGCCGATCACCCTGGCGAGCGCGCTGGCCATCCGCGAGCGTGGCAGGCTGTATGAGCTGCCCGAAGGGAGACCAATCATTGGCTAAGAAGTCAATCGTCGCAGTCATCGGGCTGGGCCGGTTCGGCAAGTCGCTGGCGCTGGAGCTGATGAGCGAGGAAGCCGAAGTGCTCGGCATCGACAACAATCCCAAGACCATCGAGTCCGTGGCCGGCAGGCTCACTCACGCCGTGGTCGCCGACTCGACCGATGCAGAGGCGCTCGAGCAGCTGTCTGTTCAGGAGTGCGACCGCGCGGTGGTCGGTATCGGTACGAATCTCGAGGCGAGCATTCTAACGACGTCTGTGCTAGTCGAAATGGGTGTCCCCCTCATCTGGGCCAAAGCCATCAGCAACTCGCACGCGCGGATTCTCCGCCAGATCGGGGCTCACCACGTGGTGCGGCCCGAGCATGACATGGGTCTGCGCGTGGCACACCTGGTGCGCGGCCGGATGCTCGACTTCATTGAGTTCGACGACGACTATGCGATGGTGAAGACGCTGGCTCCCGACTACATGGTCGGCAAGACCCTGCGCGAGTCGGGCGTACGGCACCAGTACGGCGTGACAATCGTGGCCATCAAGCGTTCCGGAGAAGGGTTCACGTACGCGACGCCCGAGACCGTGGTAACCGAGGGCGACACACTCATCGTCTCCGGAAAGATCATGGACACCGAGCGGTTCAGCGAGATCATCTGATCGTTTCCGGGCCGGTCGCCCGCCTTGCGCCCGACCAAGATCCCCCACGGACCGGAGTAAGTGGTCGATCCGCCCTATTTGCCGGGCCGAACGGGTCCTTTCTCCGGTCCGTGGGGGATCATGGTCTTTCTTGGCGGTGTGATCACGGGCAGACTGCGGCTCCGTGTACGTCGAAGGTCTTCTCCTGCAGTCGCCGAACGGTGTAGCCACCTGGTCGCAGCTGCGGCCGCATGTCACCCGGGAGCAGCTCGCAGCCGCCATCGGCACCGGACGGGTCAGGCGTGCCGGCCGGGGCGTCTATCGCATAGCGGCGTCGTCGCCGGACTACGGCGTCGCCGCAGCCCTGCATGGGACGCTTTCGCACCTGAGCGCGGCTCAGCATCACGGCTTGGCGTTGATACGAGACCCGACGAAGACGTACGTCACGGTCCGCGCGGGCCGCAGTGGGGTCAAGGCGGCCAAGGACGTCCGCATGTTCTACCGCGACATTCCGGCCGAGCACGTGGCAGGGGGCGTCACCGATGTCATCCGGACGGTGCTCGATTGCGCTCGCGACTGCCCGATTCCGGACGCACTCGCCGTCGCCGATAGTGCGCTGCGCTATGGCAAGGCCGACCGCGACGATCTGGTCAAAGCCGCCGCACAGCTACGCGGACCCAACAGCGAGCGCGTCCGCAGTGTCGTGCACTGGGCCGATCCACGAGCGGCATCGGTGATGGAGTCGGCCCTGCGCGGGCTGCTGTGCGAGGCTGGCCTGCCGATCTTCGAGCCGCAGTCTCCGATCGTGATCTCGACTGGCGAGACGTGGCATCCGGATCTCGGACATGCCGCCACGCGCACGGTCATCGAAGCCGACAGCGTGCTCAATCATGGCGGGCCGGCGCGGCTGGAGATCGACGCTCAGCGATACGACGAATTCGCCGCCGCCGGCTATGTGGTCCTGCGGTTCACCTGGCGGCAGATCACCGGACGGCCCGACTGGGTGGTCGACATGGTCCGGCGTACGCTCAGGCAGAGAGGCTGGGCTTGACCTCGGCGATCCGGCCGAGCAGGCCGTTCACGAAGCCCGGCGAATCGTCCGTTGACAGGTCTCGCACCAGGTTGACCGCCTCACTTATCGCAACAGCGTCCGGCACGTCGTCGCGGTAGACGATCTCGAACACACCGATCCGCAGGACGTTGCGGTCGACGGCCGGCATCCGGTCGAGCGTCCACCCGACTGCGTAGGTCGACAGCAACTCGTCGATCCGCTCCCGGTGGGCGATGATTCCCTCGACCAGCGTGACGGTGTACTCGTTGAGCGGCGGGTCGGCGCTCGCGAGCCTGCGGGCGAGGGTGGCCGACACCTG
This sequence comes from Jiangellaceae bacterium, assembly GCA_036373915.1. GTDB lineage: Bacteria > Actinomycetota > Actinomycetes > Jiangellales > Jiangellaceae > JASLBX01. The sequence goes on from DASUUU010000055.1 coordinate 6,050, forward strand.
CACGCCTTGCATCTCGGCTTCGAACAGGATGTCCAGAGCCCGCTTGCGGGCCTTGCTGCGGGCAGCCATCGCGGGCCTAGGACGCGCGGCCGAGGTACGAGCCGTCGCGCGTGTCGACCTTGACCTTCTCGCCAGTGGTGATGAACAGCGGTACCTGGATCTCGAAGCCGGTATCGAGGCGGGCCGGCTTGGTTCCGCCGCTGGACCGGTCGCCTTGCAGGCCGGGTTCGGTGTAGTCGATCGACAACACGACCGATGCCGGAAGCTCCACGAACAGCGGCGTCCCCTCGTGCAGCCCGACGATGGCGTCCTGGTTCTCCAGCATGAAGTGCTCGGCGTCACCGACCACGGACTTCGGGACGTGAAGCTGGTCGTACGACTGGGTGTCCATGAACACGAAGTCGTCGCCGTCGCGGTACAGGTAGGTCATCTCGCGGCGATCAACAGTTGCCGTATCGACTTTCACGCCCGCGTTGAACGTCTTGTCGACCACCTTGCCGGACAGCACGTTCTTGAGCTTGGTGCGTACGAACGCCCCGCCCTTGCCGGGCTTGACGTGCTGGAAGTCGATGACGGTCCACAGCTGGCCGTCGAGGTTGAGCACGAGGCCGTTCTTCAGATCGTTGGTTGTAGCCATGCGCCTTCTTACGTTCGGCTCGTCTACGCGTCCAGGACGAGCAGGTCCTTGGTTGTGGTCGTGAGCAGCTCCGGCTCCGCACCGTCGCGGACGACCAGAGTGTCCTCGATGCGAACGCCGCCTCGGCCAGGAACGTACACACCAGGCTCGACGGTGACGGGAGTGCGATCGACGAGCTTACCTTCTGCTGCGTAGCCGAGCGACGGCGCCTCATGGATCTCCAGGCCGACCCCGTGTCCAGTGCCATGGCCGAAGTGGTCGCCGTGGCCGGCCGCCTTGATCACCTCGCGGGCCGCCTCGTCGACCGCGACGTACTCGACGCCGGGAGCCAGCGCGTCTCGCCCGGCCCGCTGGGCCGTGGCGACGAGCTCGTAGATTTCCCGCTGCCACGCGGTCGGCTGCGCGCCGACAACCGATGTACGGGTGCAGTCGGCGTGGTAGCCGCGGTACAGGGCACCGAAGTCGATCTTGAGGAACTCGCCTCGCTCGACGACGCGGTCGGTGGGCCTGTGATGCGGGATGGCGCTGTTGGGACCGGACGCGACGATGGTGTCAAAGGCGAGACCGTCGGCGCCGTGGGCGAACATCCGGTTCTCCAGGTCGCGGGCTATCTGCTTCTCCGTCCGGCCGGTGAAGCCGCCCGCGGCGTATAGATCTTCGAGGGCCCGGCACGAGATCGCGCAGGCTTGCCCGATGAGCGCGAGTTCGTCGTCGTCCTTGACGAGACGAAGCTGCTCCACCGGCCGGCCCAGATGCACGAGCTCGGCCCCCTCCGCGACTTCGGAGATGGCCGCGGCCAGCGCCAGGGTCACGTCGTGCTCCTCGACGCCCAGCCTGATCGTTCGGCCATCAGCGGCTCGCCGGGCCAGCGACGCGGCCACCGCCCGGTCCGTCACGATCTCGACATCCGGAGCGATTGCCTCGGCGGCTGTTACATATCTGCTGTCGGTGGCAAGAACGGCTTCGCCCGCCGGCCGGATTAGGACGGCGGCATTGCTGCTGGCCAGGCCGGTCAGGTAGCGGACGTTGACCAGGCGGGTGATGAGGGCGGCGTCGGCACCGGCCAGCTGAACGGCGGCGGCTAGCCGACTGCGACGTTGGGCGTGGATTTCCGGCACGAGAGACAAGGGTACGCGCGGCTGCGCTCAGCCCAGCGCTCGATGCCAGTGCGCGACGATCTCACCGTGGACGTCGATCTTGGTCCGGCTCGTTCGGGCGAACCCGAGCCGCTCGTAGACCGCGATGGCCCGCGCGTTCGATTCGTGGGCCCACAGCTGCGCTGCCGTGTAACCGGCGGTCCGGGCGTCGTCCAGCAGCGTTGTCAACACTCGCGGGGCCAGCCGGCGTCCCCAGGCCGTCGGAACGACGGCAACGAGCGACACGTGCAGCAGCCCCGCGATGACCTCCGGCCCCGCTCCGTCGTTCTCGCGGGCCGGGAGCCCGATCGCCATCGCGACCACCTGGTCGCCGTCACGAGCCACGACGGGAATGCTTCCTGCGCGGCCGAGCCGGTCGATGACGAGGTGGCGAGCCTGCTCGACCGTGACGGTCGCCGGCAGTCCGATGTCGGCCCGGCGCTTGCCGTCGGCAAGGACCCACACCTCGGCCATCGCGTCGACATCGGCATGGGATGCCGCGCGGATGGCGTGGCTCATCGGTCCGACACCAGGGTGGCCATGGCACGCAGGGCGAGCAGGTACGAGTCGGTGCCGAACCCGGCGATCGTCCCGGTGGCGACATCGGCGATGACGCTGGTGTGCCGGAACGCCTCCCGCGCGAGGGGATTGGTGATGTGCACCTCGATCAGCGGTGCGGTGAGCTGAGCGCACGCGTCGCGCACCGCGTAGGAGTAGTGGGTGAACGCCGCCGGGTTCAGGATCACCGGCGCACGGGCGTCGGCCGCCTCGTGGAGCCAGCGCAGCAGCTCGGACTCGTCATCGGTCTGCCGCACGTCGACGTCCAGGCCCAACTCCCGTCCGGCCTCGAAGCATTGCTTGGCCAGCTCGTCCAAGCTCATGGCACCGTACACATCTGGTTCACGGATGCCAAGGCGTCCCAGGTTCGGTCCATTCAGCACCAGCACTCGGGTCATCCTGCGGCTCCTAACTCGAGATCTCGGCGAACGCGGCGGCCAGTAGCTCCGGATCCGGCCCGTCGAGTATCCCTGGTTCGGCCAGCCCGTCGAGCACAATGAACCGCAGCGTCGCCCCCCGAGCCTTCTTGTCGATACGCATCGTGTCGAGCAGCCGGGGCCACGCCGCTGCCGTATAGGTGGTTGGCAGGCCGAGCGAGTCAAGTATGGTCCGGTGCCGGTCGGCGGTGGCGTCGTCGAGGCGGCCGGCCAATCTGGCCAACTCGGCCGCGAAGACCATTCCCACCGAGACGGCGGCACCGTGGCGCCACCGATACTGCTCGACCTTTTCGATCGCGTGGCCGAGGGTGTGCCCGTAGTTCAGGATCTCGCGGCGGCCCGACTCACGCAGGTCTGTCGACACCACCTCGGCCTTGATCCGCACCGAACGCTCGATCAACTCGCGGGTGTGGCCGCCGCCCGGCTGTGCCGCCGCGGCGGGATCCGACTCGATCAGTTCCAGGATGGCCGGATCGGCGATGAACCCCGCCTTGACGACTTCGGCGAGCCCGGCCACATACTCGTGCTGCGGCAGGGTCTCCAGCGAGCTAAGGTCGCATATCACGCCCGCCGGCGGATGGAAGGCCCCCACCAGGTTCTTGCCTTGCGCGGTGTTGATCCCGGTCTTGCCGCCGACCGCCGCGTCGACCATGCCGAGCACCGTCGTAGGCAGGAGAACGCATCGCACTCCGCGTAGCCAGGTCGCGGCCACGAATCCGGCCAGGTCGGTGGTGGCGCCGCCGCCGATAGCGACGATGGCATCGGACCTGGTCATACCGATCCTGCCTAGAGTCGACCAGCACGAGGCCGCGACCTCGACGGTCTTGGCAGCCTCCGCGTCCGGCACCTCCAGCAGGCCGGTCTGGTAGCCGTACGCACTCAAGTCGTCCCGCAATTGCTCGCCGGCCGTTCGCATCGCCTGCGGATGGACCACGGCCACCCGCATGGCGTCGCCGAGCATCGCCGGCAGCTCACCGAGCAGGCCGGTTCCTATGACGACCTGGTACGAGCCCTCGCCACCCACCGCGATCCGAGTCGGCTCAGCCGACATGTCGCAGCACCTCGTCGGCGACATCCTCCGGTGGACGTCCGGACGTGTCGACGGTGATCGTCGCCACCTGCTCGTAGAGCGGGCGTCGCTCGTTCATCAGTCTGTTCAGCTGCGCTCGCGGGTTCCCGATCAGCAGCGGGCGGTCCCGGTTGAGCCCGACGCGGGACGCGGCATCGGCCAGACCGACGTCCAGGAACACCACTCGCACCGAGTCCAGCAGCGCGCGAGTCCCCTCGTCGAGCACGGCTCCCCCGCCCAGCGCTACCACCCCGTCGTGTTCGGCGAGGGCGGCGGCCACGGCCTGGCGCTCGAGGGCACGGAACGCGGCTTCGCCGTCGTCGACGAAGATCTCACTGATCGGTTTGCCCGCCGTGCGCTCAATGTCGGCATCGGTGTCGCGAAGCTCGCTGCCGAGTCTGTCGGCCACCAACGTGCCGATCGTTGTCTTGCCGGCTCCGGGCGGTCCGACTATCACCAGCTTCGGGCTCACGCTTCTACCGCCAGGTGCTCGGGCAGGGAGTCCAGGTACGAGCGCTGGTTCCGGGCCGTCTCGCCGACCGAGTCGCCGCCGAACTTCTCCAGCACCGCGTCAGCCAGCACGAGTGCGACCATCGCCTCTGCGACCACACCGGCCGCCGGCACGGCGCACACGTCCGACCGCTGGTGGTGGGCCGCCGCCGCCTCGCCCGTCGCGGTGTCGATGGTCCGCAGGGCGCGAGGGACGGTCGAGATCGGTTTCATCGCCGCCCGTACCCGCAGCACCTCTCCCGTGGACATGCCGCCCTCGGTGCCGCCGGAGCGACCGGACGTGCGCCGCGGGCCATGCTCGGATGGGACGATCTCGTCATGGGCGGCCGAGCCGCGGGTGCGAGCCAACTCGAACCCGTCGCCGATCTCGACACCCTTGATCGCCTGAATACCCATCAACGCACCCGCTAGCCGGGCGTCGAGGCGGCGGTCCCAGTGCACGTGGCTGCCCAGGCCCGGCGGCAACCCGTAGCCGACCACCTCGACGATCCCGCCTAGCGTGTCGCCGTCGGCATGGGCCCTGTCGACCTCGGTCACCATCGCGGCACTTGCGTCGGCGTCGTAGCAACGTAACGGGTCGTCGTCGAGTTGGTTGACCTCCTCGGGCTTCGGGACCGAACCGGCCGGTGCCATGACCGTCCCGACTCCGACCGTGTGACTGACGAGCCGGATGCCGCAAGCTTGGTCGAGGAAGGCCGCCGCCACCGCGCCGAGCGCGACCCTCGCGGCCGTCTCCCTGGCGCTGGCGCGTTCGAGAACGGGTCGGGCCTCGTCGAAGCCGTACTTCTGCATTCCGACCAGGTCGGCGTGTCCCGGGCGCGGCCGGGTGAGCGGCGCGTTGCGCGCCAGCCCTTCGAGTTCGGACCGCTCGACCGGGTCCGGGCTCATCACCCGTTCCCACTTCGGCCACTCGGTGTTGGCGATGTGGACGGCGATGGGTCCGCCCAGCGTTCGCCCGTGCCGGACCCCGCCAAGGAAGCCGACTTCGTCCTTCTCGAAGGTCATTCGTGCGCCGCGGCCGTAGCCCAGCCGCCGCCGGGCGAGGGCGGCCGCCACAGCAGCCGTCGTGATCTCGACATCGGCCGGCAGGCCTTCCAGCGTCGCCAACAGTGCGGGGCCATGAGACTCCCCCGCAGTGAGCCATCGGAGCATGCCCGAAATCCTTTCACCCCCGGCGGGGCGTCAGTCGCCGAGGTAGGCCGCGAGAAGTGGGGCGCCCCAGGCCGCCGTTACGAGAGCCCCGGCGAGCATGAACGGGCCGAACGGGATGTGGCTTCGTCGTGTCGCGCGGCCGGTGGCGAGCAGACCTATGGAGAACAGGCCGCCGAGCAGGAACCCGGCGAAAGCCCCCAGTATGACGTGGCCCCAGCCGATCCACCCGAGAATCAGGCCGAGGGATGCGGCCAGCTTGACATCACCGAGACCAAGCTCCCCGGGCCGCAACAGGGCCAGGACCGTGTAACCGGCGGTCATCGCGGCGGCCGCAAGCCAGGCCCTCCCGTACGGTCCCCAGGTTCCGTCCACGACCGCCGCGACCGCGAGGAGGGTAGCGGCGCCCACGAACGCCGAATAGGTGAGCCAGTCCGGCAGCCGATGCTCGCAGATATCGATGTACGACAGGGCCACCCCCACCCACGCCACGAACAGGTAAGCGAGCAGCGCGACGCCCGGACTCGCGCCGGTCGCGAGTGCGGCCCACGACGCTGCCGTCGCCACACCGAGCCGCCAGCCGAGCCGCGGAGCGGCCGCCAACGTCCGGTACGGGGTCCGGAAGGTCTCACCCGGGTCCGGGGCCCGATCAGGCAGCCGTGCGATGATCCACGGAAGTGTCGCCCCAGCGGCCAGGCCCAGAAGAGCCACGACAGCAGTAGTCACCGGATCGCCGCGTAGAGCACACGAGCCGGCACCTGGTGACCGGTCATCAGCTCGAGCTGGCCGATCGCCTGGTGCACCAGCAGGTCCAGTCCGCTGATCACACCTCCGCCACGCTTCTCCCAGGCGGCGGCCAGCGGAGTCGGCCACGGGTCGTAGACCACGTCGAAGAGCACCCGATGTGGCCCGGCGTTCTCCGCGAGAGCGTCCGCCAGTACATCGGCCGCGCCCGCGGGGACGCTCGACACGACAAGATCTGCTGCCGCGCACTCCGCGTGCACCTGCCACGGGAATACCGTGCGGGTCAAGCCGAGCCGGTCGGCCACGACGAGCGGTCCGGCCGCGCGGCCGCGATCGCGGGCGTGCAGATGGATCTCGGTCGTGCCCAGGCCGGCCAGGGCGGCGACCGCACTCGCCGCCGTCGCGCCACCACCCCACACGCACACGGACTCGGGCCGGGCGACGCCGCGTTCGCGAATCGCCGCTACGAACCCTGCGACGTCGGTGTTGTCGGCGGACCAGGAGCCGTCGCCTTCCCGCACCAGGGTGTTGGCGGCGCCCACCGTCTCGGCCAGCTCGCTCACCCGGCTCGCAACGTCCAAGGCCTCCCGCTTGAGCGGCATGGTGAGCGACAGGCCTCGCCATGCCTCGTCGAGTGCGCGGACGAATCCGGCCAGCTCGGCCTCTCGGACCTCGTGCGCCGTGTACGACCAGTCCAGGCCGAGGTACTCGTAGGCCGCACGATGCAGGATCGGCGAGAGGGAGTGCGATACGGGCGAGCCCAGCACCCCGCACCGTTGCGCCCCGGCGTCGGCTGTCACGACCGTGACTCTGCGACGTTGGCCTGGTGCTCCGCCTCGGTGACCGCGAACCTCGTCTCACCGCTTTCCAGGTCGACGGTGACGAAGTAGCAGTAGTCCTCGCCGGACGGGGCGAGGGCGGCGTTCAGTGCATCCTCGCCAGGCATGGCGATCGGCCCCGGCGGCAAGCCGCTGTTGCGATATGTGTTGTACGGGGAGTCGGTTGCCCGCTCTTCCTCTGTCGTGAACACGGTTTCGTAGGAGTTCAGGGCGTAGTGGACGGTGGAGTCCATCTGCAGCCGTTGCTCCGGTACGCCCACCGCAGCGCAGTCGTCGGAGAGCCGGTTGTAGATCACCTCGGCGACGTTGGTCATGTCCTCGACGTGGCGGACCTCCCGCTGGATGATGCTCGCCATGGTGACCACTTCGAGCGGGGAGTAGCCGGCCGCCTCGGCTCGCGCCTCGAGGTCGACGTCTTCGGCCGCCTGGATGAACCTGTTGATCATCGTTTGGATCAGGGACTCGGCAGTCGTGTCAGGGCGGATGTCGTACGTGGCCGGAAAGAGAAAACCTTCGGTGAAGCCCTCTGCGTATTCGGGCAGGCCGAGTTCGGGCGCCCGTTCGATAGCGGCGTTCAGATCCTCCTCGGTGAACTCGGTCTCTTCGGCGATTCGGACCACGACCTGCTCGGTGCGGAAGCCCTCCGGAATCGTGACCCTGCCGACGATCGCGGTTGCGCCGAGCAGCGCTTCCACCGCGTCGGCGGAGTTCATCTGCTGCATCATCGTGTAGTCCCCGGCCTGGATCGACAGCCCGTCCGGGTGGTCTTGAGCGGCGTCGACGAAGGCATCGGAGCTGGCGACAACGTCGGCGTCGACGAGAATGTTGCCGATCTGCCGGATTGTCGCCCCCGCCGGGATCGTAACCTCGACCGAACCCTGCCCGGGTCCTTCGTAGTCTGCCGGGCCGGCGAACAGCTCGCCCAGCCATTCCCGGCCGAACGTGACGGCGCCGTACGCGATGCCGCCGACGACCGCCAGCGACAGCACAACGGCGAGGAATGATCCGAAGCCGCGCCGCTTGCGCCGACGTCGTCGCCGCTCACGCCGCGGTGTGTAAGTTTCTTCGTCGGTCAGCTCGTCGAAGTAGCTCATCGCTCCAGTTGCACCGTTTCGCCGGGTGCGCGGCCCGAGGTTCGCTCGAAATCCAACGCATCTTGAAGAATCACCACCGCAGCCGCCTGGTCGATGGTCCCCCGGGCCTCTCGACTTGAAACTCCGCTCGACCGCATGGCCCGGCTCGCGCTCACCGTGCTCAACCGCTCATCGACCAGTCGTACTGGGCATGGTGCCACATGCCGGGCCAATCGTTGAGCGAAGCCTCTTGCCGCCTCCGCGGCCGGTCCTTCGGTGCCGGACAGCGACCGGGGTAGCCCCACGACCACTTCCATCGCATCGCGTTCGGCCACCAGTTCGGCGATCCGCCGTAGGTCGCCGGAGCCACGGGCGACCGTCTCTACCGGCGTGGCCAGCACTCCCCGCGGATCGCTGGCCGCCACTCCGATGCGCACCGACCCCACGTCCACACCGATCCGGACTCCCGGCCGCAGGCTCAACGCTCCCCTGTTGTGGCGGTGACTGCCTGCACCACCTCGCCAAGTGCGTCACCGACCTTTGTCGGGTCGGTGCCGCCGCCCTGGGCCACGTCGTCCTTGCCACCGCCGCCTCCGCCGAGTGTCTGGGCCGCTGCCCTGACAAGTTGACCGGCTTTGAGCCCGGCGGAGCGCCCTGCGTCGTTGACCGCCACCACCACCAGCGGCCGTTCGCCGGCAACTCCCGCGACGGCGACCACGCCGGGCCGGTCGACCGGGAGCCGGCCCCGCACATCCAGGGCCAGGGTGCGCATGTCGTCGGCGTTCGCCGTGCCGTCGGGAAGCTGGTGGGCGACAACAAGCGTGCCGCTGATGTCGCGGGCTTCGCCGGCGAGGGTGGCCGCCGCCGCGAGCAACTGGGACCGCCGCATCCGGTCTATCTCGCGCTGGGCATCGCGAAGTTGAGTCACGATCGAGTCGATCCGGCCCGGCAACTCCTCGGGCCGTACCTTCAGGGCCTCGGTCAGCTGGTGAACGAGGATGTGCTCGCGGGCCAGGAACTTGTAGGCATCGACGCCGACGAGGGCCTCCACCCGGCGCACGCCCTGCCCGATGGACGATTCGTGGAGCAGCTTGACCAGGCCGAGCTGGCCGGACCGGCGGGCATGAGTACCACCGCAGAGCTCGCGCGCCCAGTCGCCGACCGACACGACGCGCACCCGGTCGCCGTACTTCTCGCCGAAGAGCGCGAGCGCACCGGCGGCGATGGCCTCTTGCTGGCTCATGATCTCCGCGTGCACCTGCAAGTCCGCTGCCAGCAGCTCGTTGACCCGGGCCTCCACGTCGGCGAGGACGGTCGGCGGGACGGCTCCGGTCGCCGCGAAGTCGAACCGGAAGCGCCCCGGCGAGTTCTCCGAGCCTGCCTGCGTGGCCGTCTCGCCGAGCGCTTCGCGGAACGCCTTGTGGACCATGTGCGTGGCAGTGTGCGAGCGGGAGATCGAGCGGCGCCGCTCGACGTCGACGACGCCCAGCGCCTCCGCACCGACCGCGACCGACCCGGACAGCACCCGGGCCCGGTGCACGATAAGGCCGGTGATCGGCGATTGGACGTCCAGGACCTCGATCCGGCCGCCACCTGAGACCTCGATCACGCCCTGGTCGGCGAGCTGCCCACCACCTTCGGCGTAGAACGGAGTCCGGTCCAGCACGATCTCGATGTCGTCGCCCGCCTCGGCCTCGACGGTCTCCGCGCCGCCGACAAGAAGCCCGCGGACCGTTCCGGACGTCGTCACCTCGTCGTAGCCGGTGAACTCGACGGGCCGCTCGAGGTCGTCCGCGACGCCTCGATACACCGACAGGTCGACCGCGCCGGTCTTCTTGCGGCGCGCGTCCTCCTTCGCCCGGTGACGCTGCTCGGACATCAGCCGGCGGAACTCGGCCTCGTCGACGGAAAGGCCCTGCTCAGCCGCCATCTCGAGGGTGAGGTCGATCGGGAAGCCGTAGGTGTCGTGGAGCTTGAACGCGGTGTCTCCGGACATCGTGGTGCGGCCGGTCCGCTTGGTCTGGACCGCCGACGAGTCGAAGATCTGGGTCCCGATCCGCAGTGTCGTGCGGAACGCCTCCTCCTCGGCGTAGGCGATCTGCGAGATCCGGTCGAACTCGCGCTCGAGCTCGGGGTAGGCCGCCTTCATCGCGTCCTTGCTGACCGGCAGCAGTTCAGGCAGGGTCGGCTCGTCGACACCTAGCAGCCGCATCGCCCGGACACTGCGACGCAGCAGACGGCGCACGACGTAGCCGCGGGCCTCGTTGGACGGCGCGACGCCGTCGCCGATCAGCATCAGAGCACTGCGGATGTGGTCCGCGATGACCCGCATTCGTACGTCGTCGTCGTACCCGGGATCGGTCTTGGAGTGGCGGCCGTATTTCTTACCCGAGAGGTCGGCCGCACGTTCGATGACCGGCATCACCTGGTCGATCTCGTACATGTTCTCGACCCCCTGGAGCAGGAAAGCCACCCGCTCCAGGCCCATGCCGGTGTCGATGTTCTTGTTCGGCAGGTCGCCGACGACGCGGAAATCGTCCTTGGCCTTGACGTCAGTGACCGCCTCCTGCATGAACACCAGGTTCCAGATCTCGAGGAACCGGTCCTCGTCGACGATCGGCCCGCCGTCCGGCCCGTATTCAGGGCCGCGGTCGACGTAGATCTCCGAGCAGGGCCCGCCGGGACCCGGCTGACCGGTGTGCCAGTAGTTGTCCTTTTTGCCCCGCCGCTGGATTCGCTCGTCAGGCAGCCGCGCGATGCGTTTCCACAGCCCGGCCGCTTCGTCGTCGTCGTGGTAGACCGTCACCCAGATCTTGTCGGGATCGAACCCGTATCCGCCGTCGGGCTGGGGCTTGGTGATCAGATCCCAGGCGTAGGCGATGGCACCTTCCTTGAAGTAGTCGCCGAACGAGAAGTTGCCGTTCATCTGGAAGAAGGTGCCGTGGCGGGTGGTCTTGCCCACCTCGTCGATATCGAGAGTGCGCACACACTTCTGAACGCTGGCCGCACGTTTGTACGGAGGAGTCTCCCTACCGGTCAGGTACGGGATGAACGGCACCATGCCGGCGACGGTGAACAGTAGCGTCGGATCGGGCGAGACCAGGGAGGCGCTGGGCACCACTGTGTGCCCTTCGCGTTCGAAATGGTCCAGGAAGCGGCGCCGGATCTCGGCCGTCTCCATCGTTTCAGGTGCCTTTCGAGTAGTCGTTGTCGAAGACCTGCTGCAGCCGCTCGGGATCGGCCGCACTGCCATTGTCGGCAATGCCCAGTGCCTCACGCAGCTCGATATCCCGCTCGGCCATGCCGGCCTTGACATCGTCGGCGAACTCGCGGAGCGCCTGAGTGAACCCGCCGAGAGCGCCCGCGACCCGATCGGCCGCTCCGTCGGGCGTGAGGCTACGGGCCGACCTGGCGATCTGCCGGGCGACCAGGATCCCGGCTGTCGCGCCCAAGGCGACCCAGAACAACCGCCTCATCGCCGCCTCCTGCGGCCCACGCGACGGTCTCGCCGGTCGGACAACGCGCGCCGCACGCCGTAGGTGAACGCCGCGGTCCGCACCAGTGGACCGCCGAGGGTGGCCGCGAACAGCGCCGACATCGCCGCCACGTTGCTCGTGACGGTCTCGGCGTTGGAGGTTATCGCGTCGACGCGGTGCAGCTGGGAGTTGGCCGACGCGAGCAACTCGTTGGTCTCGTCAACGGTGACGGCGGTCTTCGCGACATGTTCGCGGCGCAGATCGCGGACCGTCTGGGTGAGCTCGTCGACCGTCTTGCCGAGTTTGAGGATGGGGACCGCCAGCAGCGCCACGAGCGCTATGAAGGCGGCAGCGGCCAGCAGCGCTGCGATCTCGCCGACGGACATGTCCTCGCCTGCCTCCTCGCCAGATGGATTACCAGCGTCCGACCCTACCGCGCCCCGCCTCTTCGCCGGGTACTAACCGGACCCCAGTGCCGACCGGTCCAGTTCGGCTGACCGGTGCGACCGCAACCTCTTGCTTTCGAAGGAATTCGGCGCGTGCCATTCCATCTCACGCCTCGGACCACTACAGTCGGGCTCACTTTGCCGAAAGGGGACAACATGGGACATCGTCGATTTATTGTCGGCTCCCTCGCACTGGGCAGTTCATGTGCCCTGGTGCTGGGCGCCAGCGCAGCTGTGTCCGGCAGCTCGCCCGACCTGAGCGCTGGCTCGCCGGGATCGCCGACATCCACGGTCGACGTCTCGGCCGGCCTCGAGACCGGGAGTCAGTGGATCAACACTGTCGCCCCGCAGTTCGAAGCCCCGACACTCCAGGACGTCAAGGCCACGCCAGGGGCGCTGAAGGCTACGACGCTGCAGCAGACGGCGCTCGAGCAGGCCTGGGAGTACGACCGGAAGAACGCCGGCGGCAACCCGAAGGCGGCCCGGCAACTCGCCCGCGCCGAGCAGACCGCCATCCGTACCGGGAAGAGCCCGCGCCAGATCAAGCAGGCCAAGGATTCGCAGGTCGCCAAGCTGCTCACGATCCTCGTGGAGTTCAACCCCGACGCGAACGACGACTTCTCCGGTGTGATGGTGCCGAAGACCGTGTTCGAGGACCGTACCTGCGTCCCCGGCGACGTCCAGAACGGGCCATTGCACAACAACATCCCCAACCCGGCCGACGCGCCGTTCCCGGACAACAACACGTTCTGGGTGCCCGACTTCAGCTCCGAGCACTTCAACAAGCTGCTCTACACGAGTGAGGGAATCACCGAGCGGGTCCGGCCCGACCTGACCGGTCCGGACGGCGAACCGGGAATCGACATCTCCGGCTACACGATGCGCAACCACTACCTCGAGATGTCCAAGGGCGCGTACAGCGTGGAAGGAGCGGCAACCCCGTGGGTCACGGTCGCCCACTCCGAGGCCTGGTATGGGGCGGACCGCTGCACCCAGGATGAACAGGGCAACTGGGTCGCCGGCCCACCGCAGCGGATGGTCGGCCATCCGGACAACCCGCGCGGGCCGGGGCAACTGGCCATCGACGCGGTCGTCGCCCTCCAGGAGCAGGTGCCGGACTTCCCGTTCGAGGAGTACGACATCGAGGACCAGTTCGACCGTGATGGCGACGGCGACCTGTTCGAGCCGGACGGGTTCATCGACCACGTGGTCCTCGTCCACGCGGGCGAGGACAAGTCCGGCGGCGGCGGTACCGAAGGGGTCTACGCCATCTGGGCGCACTCGAGTGACGTGCCAGGAGGCGCCCCCATCCCGGGAACGGACCTTCGGCTCGAGAACTACATCGTGCAGCCTGAGGACTCGGGCGTCGGTGTCTTCTCCCACGAGTACGGCCATGACCTCGGACTCCCGGACCTCTACGACACCAGCGGTGCCGCCAGTTCGCACATCGAGTTCTGGGACCTGATGTCATCCGGTTCGCATTCCGGCCCGATCTTCCAGGCCATCCCCACCCACATGGGCATCTGGGACAAGTGGGTGCTCGGCTGGGCCGAACCGGTGGTCCTCGACGTGGACGACGACCCACAGAGTGTGGTCGTCGGGCAGACATCACGCACGCCGCGCGGCACCCAGGACGGCGTCCAGGTGCGCCTGCCGGACAAGATCGTGTCCTTCGCCGAGCCGCACAGCGGCGAGAACATGTGGTGGAGCAACAACGATCAGAACTGGGCAGACGTGCGCCTCGAGCGCGACATCGCGGTTCCGGCCGGAGCCGACGTGCGGTTCTGGATGTGGAACGACTACATCATCGAGGACGACTGGGACTACGGGTTCATCGAGGTGTCCGCCGATGGCGGCGCAACGTGGGAGGAGCAGAAGGTATACGACGAGGCGGGCAACCTCGTCAGCACGGACGACGACTACGCCGACCCGAACGGCCGGATGACCGACTACGGCGGCAAGAAGTACGGCCTGACCTCCCATACCGACGGGTGGCGGCACGACTACGTCGACCTGACCGCGTTCGCCGGCCAGAACATCAAGCTAAGGATGCGGTATGCGACCGACGCGGCATTCCTCGAGCGAGGCTGGTTCATCGACGACCTGTCGCTGACGGCCGACGGCACAACGGTCTGGGAAGACGACGCCGAGACCAACAACGGCTGGACGCCCGAGGTCTCCTCGTTCACCAACACGGCCGGGCAGGGCTGGGTCATCGACCCCGGCACGCATGCTCGTACCCAGTACTACATGGCCGAGTGGCGGAACCTGGACGGTTTCGACGAGGGTCTCAAGTACGGCTACGACAGCACCTACACCCCGACCGGCAGTGGCGAGGGTGCATGGTGGGTGTCGAAGGTCAACTACAACGCACCCGGCATGCTGGTGTGGTACCGCGACACCAGCTACAGCGTCAATCACGTCAGCGCCACCAGCTTCGACCTGCCAAGCGTGGGGTCGAAGGGTCAGCTGCTCATCGTCGAATCACACTTCGACCCGATGCGGCACACGGGTGACGCGGCCGCAGCGGATCCGTCGGTCCTGAAGAACTTCCCGGTCAGGATGAACGCGTCCGACGCCGCCTTCACGACGTTTGGCACGTACGAGGCCACCGACTGCTTCACGGTGGCGTCGCCTACCGATGAGTACTGCACGACGTACGGCAACAAGGGCGCGGTGGAGTCCTTCACGGACGAACTCGGTTGGTACCCGGGCATCGAGATCCAGCCGCAGGGCTTGTTCTTCCGGGACATCGACGCCTCGGCGGTCATCCCGTCGCGGGACAACGAGCCGTACACGACGCGGATGGTCAACCCGGACGGCAGCCCGGCCGAGGACCTCTACGGCCTGAGTCTGGGCGGTGGCCACTTCCTCGGCACCGGTAATCCGGGTGACGAGGGCAAGGAGTTCGGTGTGTCGTTCACCATCAGGCGCACCGACAAGTCCAACCAGTCGGCGCTCGTTTACGTGACGCCGGCGACGCGGTAGAAAGCGGGGCGACTCCGCCGGGCCCCCTCCCCGGCGGAGTCGCCCTACTCTCCCCTGACGATCTTCCTGAGCCGGCTGTACCGGTCGGCGTAGTCGCGCTCGGCGCCTCGGGTGCCCGGCTCGTAGTACTGCTTGTCCGCGACAACGTCGGGTGCGTACTGCTGCTCGACGACTCCGCGGGGGTCGTCGTGCGCGTACGCGTACGAGGTCCCGTGGCCGAGGCGGTTGGCGCCGGCGTAGTGAGCGTCCCGCAGCTTAGGCGGCACCGGCCCGACCAGGCCGGCCCGTACGTCGGAAACTGCCGCTGCGATGGCCTTGACCACGCTGTTCGATTTGGGCGCCAGGGCGAGCGCGATGACGGCGTGAGCGAGTGTGATCTGTGCCTCCGGCCAGCCGATCAGCTGGACGGCCTGAGCAGCGGCGATCGCCGTCTGAAGCGCGGCCGGATCGGCCAGCCCGATATCCTCGCTGGCCAGGATCACCAGCCGGCGGGCGAGAAACCTGGGGTCCTCCCCCGCTTCGACCATCCGGGCCAGGTAATGCAGCGCGGCGTCGGCGTCGCTGCCCCGGATCGACTTGATCAGCGCGCTGGTCACATCGTAATGCTGGTCGCCGGCCCGGTCGTAGCGCACGGCCGCCCGGTCGACCGCGCGCTCGGCAGTGGCCAGGTCGATGGTGCGATCGTCCCGGCCGACGGCGGCGTTGGCCGCCGCCTCCAGGTAGGTCAGCGCCCGCCGCGCGTCGCCCCCGGAGAGGCGGACGAGATGTTCGCGGGCCTCGTCGGCCAGCGTCACTGAGCCGCCGAGGCCGCGTTCGTCGGCGAGCGCGCGGGTCAGCACCTGATCGATGTCCGCATCGGTCAACGGTTCCAGGGTCAGCAGTAACGACCTCGACAGCAGCGGGCTGATCAAGGCGAAGAACGGATTCTCGGTCGTCGCCGCCACAAGCGACACCCAGCGGTTCTCCACGCCGGGCAGGAGAGCGTCCTGCTGCGTCTTGGAGAAACGGTGCACCTCGTCGACGAACAGGACCGTGCCGGTGCCGGTGCGCACCAGCTCCTTGCGAGCCCTGTCCATCACGGCACGGACGTCCTTGACCCCCGCGGTGACGGCCGACAGTTCGACGAAATGGCGCTTGGTCGCCCGGCTCACGACATAGGCCAGGGTCGTCTTACCCGTGCCGGGCGGACCCCAGAGCACGAGGGCCATCGACTGGTCCTGTTCGACGAGCTGCCGCAGCGGCGTCCCGTCGCGGAGCAGGTGCTGCTGGCCGATGATCTCGTCGAGCGACTGCGGCCGCATGCGCACGGCAAGTGGCGCGCCCGCGTAGTCTGCCTCCGCCCCGGTCAGGGATCCTGGTGGTGGTGCCGCTGCCGGGCTCCTGACCTCGAACAGCGCGCCCTCGTCGTTCATTTGTACGAGGCTAGCCCACCGCGGGCCGGTGATCTGCACCGAGGAAGCGCGGTGTCGTAGGTGGCCTGCACCGCGGAAGCATGGTGTCGTTCGACCCGCGCACCGCGGAAGCATGGTGTCGCCGGGCCGACATCTCGGAAGCTTGGTGCGGGCAAGTAGCCGCACCGCGGAAGCCTGGTGCGAGTGTTCACCGCAGCATGGAAGCTCGAAGCGAGCCGATCAGCCCAGCGGTCCCCCGACGGTCACACCATGGTGCTAGATGTGCAGAGCTGCCCCGTCGTTGCCGAGCACGCCCGGTCAGTTGAGCGTGTGGCGCGCCGCCGCGTCGAAGCTGCCCGAGGGGAATGCCAGGTTGCTGAAGTCCATCACCTCGGCCCTCAGGCCGACGCGTCGGCACTCTTCAACCAACTCCGGCGACAGGTCGATGCATGTCACGTCGAAGTCCTCGCCTGCGAGGTAGCGGCCGCTCACACCGTGGCCTGCTCCGATCTCCAGGACGCTGATCAGGCTGGCCGCGCGCAGTGACTCGGCGAATCGCTCACGTTCCGACTGCTACCACGACTGATCACCCATCAGCGCCCGGGCGCAGCCGCTCCTTGACCGTCGCGTATCTCACGAACAGCAAACCTAGCTTGCGCAGGCGACACGTTAAGTCAGCCGAAGCTCGTCGCCGGTCCAGCGGCGCCGCAGCCAGCGGTCGTGCGAGACAGCGACGACGGGCAGGCTGGAGCCGAGCACGGCCGCTTCCAACTCCTCGACGAGAATGAGCGACAGGTGGTTCGTCGGCTCGTCGAGCAACAACACGTGCGGACTGGACGTCAGCAGCCGGGCCAGCGCGAGGCGCCGCTGCTGGCCCACGGACAAGCGGCCGACCGGTGTGTGCACGTCGCGGGGTGGCAGCAGTCCCAGCCCCACCAGATCGGCCTGGTGATCCTCCGGCACACCGGTGCGACCCGCGGCGAAGACATGTAGGGCGGTCGCGGCCGGATCGGGGAACACGCCTTCCTGCGGCAGCCAGCCGATCCGGAGTCCGCGGGCGTGCATCACCCGGCCCCTCGCCGGCGCCAGCGCGCCGGCGAGCACGGCCAACAGGCTGGACTTGCCGGCCCCGTTCGGCCCGGTGACGAGCAGCCGGGTGTCCGCGCTGACGTCCAACGCGGCGATGGTGACCCGGCCCGGCACGTGGATGTCGCGCGCAGAGATCAGCATGCCGGGAGGGACGCCGGAGCTAAGGGCTGCGGAGAAGGCCAGCGGCTTCGGTGGTTTGGGCACCCGTTGCTCGCGAACGCGCTGCAGCCGGTTCTCCGCATCACGGACCCGTCTGGCTACCGCGGCATCGGAACGCTGGGCGAAGAAGTGCGGCGCGAACTTGTCGTTGTCGCGCGGTGCCCGGCTCGCATGACCCACCTGCCGGGCCGTGTGCTTGACCGCCGCCTGCAGGGTGTTCACCTCCTCGGTCCAAGCGGCGTAAGCCTGCTCCCACCGTGCTCGGGCTGCTGCCTTGCCGGTCAGGTACTCGGAGTAGGCCCCGGTGTAGCGGGATGGACCGACGGTCGGGATTCCGTCCGTCGCGACCGTCAGCGACGGGTCAAGGTCGAGGATCGCGGTACAGACCGCATCGAGGAACGCACGATCGTGTGACGCAGCGACGAGAACGCCACGGTGCTCGCGCAATGCACCTTCGAGGTACGCCAGCGCGTCGTCGTCCAGGTGGTTCGTCGGCTCGTCCAGCAGCAGGATCTCGGGGGCACGCACCAGTACGAGTGCAAGCGCCAACCGGGCCCGCTGCCCGCCCGACAGCGTCGCCACCGGCCGTTCCGGCGGAAGGTCGCCGAGGCCGAGCCCGCCGAGTGCCTTGGCAGCGCGCGCGTCCGCGGACCAGCCGTCGTGGTCCTCGTACTCGGCCAGTACCTCGCCGTACTCGGTCAGGACGTCCTGTCCACGGGCCATCCGGCCCTCCAGATCTCGCATCCGGGCTTCGAGCCTCCGGAACCGGGCGAGTGCCGCATCGACGGCCTCGCCGATGGTTCCACCGTCCGGAAGCTCCGGCTGCTGCGCGAGGTACCCGATATCGCCGTGCCGGGCGACCGATCCGCCGTCCGGGCGCTCGCGGCCGGCGAGGATGCGGAGCAGGGTCGACTTGCCGGCCCCGTTCTGGCCGACCAGGCCGAGCCGCTCGCCGGCGCCGGCGGCGACGTCGACACCGTCCAGGATGGTGCGGCCGTGGTAGGCGTGGGTGATGGATCGTGCGGAAAGCTGAGTCACCTGGCGACCTCGAATGGAGAGTCGATCGAAGCCCGCCGGGCGTAGCCTCGGACGCGGGCCGGACACAGGTGTCAGCTGAACATCGCATACCAGGCTGCCAGCACGGGGACGACTCATGCAACTCGATTTATCGACCGACCCCGCGCTCAGTCGACGTCGTCTGCTGCCGAAGTGGGTGCGCACCCTCCTTCGCCGATCACCCGCCTCTTCGACTCCGCTCGTCTCAGGGAACTGTTGGGGCGTGATCAGATCAAAGCGAGTCGGTCAGGTCCATGTACATCTGCCGATTTGTCCCGTAGAACGGCCTAGTGATCAGCGATCTGCGAATGCGTGCCATTGGCCTAGCGGCTGCCATGACGGTGATTCTGGCAGCCTGCTCCGACACCACTCAGCCAGAACAACCCGCCGCGGGCTCGCCCACCCAGACTCCGCCCGGCTCTTACCACGCCGAGGTCGAGATCGGCGAGCGCACCTACGACATCTACACCCCGCCGACGCGGGACCTGCAACCGCTGCCGCCGGCCGTCATCGCCTTCCACGGCCAGCCCAGCTCCCCCGACGCCATCAGGCGTGAGTCCGGGCTGGAGGCCCTGGCCGACGAGATGGGCTTCCTGGCGGTGTTCCCCCGTGGCGAGGACCAGCACTGGGGACCCGAGGCCAGCGGGCCAGACGTCGAGTATGTGGAGGCCTTGATCGGCGACCTGGTCGACACCTGGGGCGCCGACCCGGACCGGATCTACGTCACGGGCTTCTCCAACGGCGCGGACATGGCGATCGTCACCGCGCTGGCCCTCTCGGACCGGGTGGCGGCGGCCGCACCTGTGACGCCGTCCGGCACGGGCTCGGTCCGCGAGGTGATCGAGGAGTCCGCCTCGCCCGTGCCCGTGATCGCCTTCATTGGGGAGACCGATGGCCGGGCCGACCTCGGCCTGGAGATGCTGGATACCTGGCGCTCTGGCCTGAGCTGCGAAGGCGCCGAGAACGATGGGGAGACGGACGGAGTGACCACCACCAACTGGACGTGTGATGGTCGTCCGTTCCGCGTCCACGTGGTTGCCGGCCAGGGCCACGTCTGGTTCGGCGGCCCGGACGACCGCGAGCCGCTATGGGCGAGCGAGTCGATGTGGGAGTTCTTCAGCGAGCTGACCTGACCGAGCGGCCGAACAGGGACCCGCCGCCCGTGAACCGTGCACCACCGGGGGTGATCAGTGGAGGTGTCGCTGGTCGACGATGCGCCGCATCTTTCCCATCGACCGCTCGATGCTCTCCGGCTCGACGACCTCGACACCCACGGTGACCCCGATGGTGCTCTTGATCAGGTGCTGGAGCTCACGGCCGGCGGTCGCGGCGGCCCCTGATTCGACCTCGCGGCGTCGCTCGACCTTGACCGTCATCTCGTCCATCCTGCCGGGACGCGACAGCCAGCATTGGAAGTGCGGCGACAACTCCGGTGTCCGCAGGATGAGCTCCTCGACCTGGGTCGGGAAAAGGTTCACCCCGCGCAGGATGATCATGTCGTCGGTGCGGCCGGTGATCTTGGCCATCCGGCGCATCGTCCGGGCGGTGCCCGGCAGCAGCCTGGTCAGGTCGCGGGTGCGGTACCGGATGACCGGTGTGGCCTGCTTGGTGAGTGTGGTGAAAACCAGCTCGCCCTCCTCACCGTCCGGCAGCACCTCCTCGGTGAACGGATCGATGACCTCCGGGTAGAAGTGGTCCTCCCAGATCGTCAGCCCGTCCTTGGTCTCCACACACTCGTTGGCCACGCCGGGGCCCATCACCTCGGACAGCCCGTAGATGTCGACGGCGTGCATGTCGAGGCGTTGCTCGATCTCGCGGCGCATGTCCTCGGTCCACGGCTCCGCACCGAAGATGCCGACCTTGAGTGAGCTTGCGGCCGGGTCAACACCCTGTCGCTCCATCTCGTCGATGATCGCGAGCATGTAGGACGGAGTGACCATGATCACGTCAGGCTGGAAGTCGTTGATCAGCATCACCTGGCGTTCGGTCATGCCGCCGGACACCGGCACAACCGTGCAGCCCATCGCCTCTGCACCGTAGTGGGCACCGAGTCCCCCGGTGAACAGGCCATACCCATAGGCGATGTGCACCGTATCGCCAGGCCGTCCGCCGGAGGCCCGGATCGACCGGGCCATCACATGCGCCCACGTCTTGATGTCCTCCTGCGTGTACCCGACGACTGTCGGTCGGCCGGTCGTTCCGGACGACGCATGGATTCGGCTCACCCGCTCCTTGGGCACGGCGAACATGCCGTACGGGTACCGTTCGCGCAGATCCTGTTTGGCGGTGAATGGGAACCGGCCGAGATCTTCCAAGCTCTTCACGTCGTCGGGGTGAACACCGGCCTGGTCGAACGACGACCGATAGAACGGGATGTTGTCGTAGGCGTGCCGCAACGACCACTGCAACCGCTCCAGCTGAAGCGCCCGCAACTCGTCCACCGACGCCGTCTCGATAGGTTCAAGATCGCCGGGCTGGGGGCTGAGATCTTCCACGTGCGTCTCCTCCTCAATCGCGTTCAGGAAGGGCCAGCGCGCGGCGTGCCGCGGCGGCCAACTCTTCGGGGCTTCGGACGCAGGCCGCGATGTGCGCGTCCGGTCGGACCAGCCAGATCTCCTCGTCACCGGCTCTGAGTGCGGCACGCACGACTCCGTCCGTATCGACGTCGGCGAACCGGACGACGCGAGCCGGAGTGCCCGTCGGCAACGCTGCGGACAGTGCCTTGCCGCAGGCGCCGAGGTCGGCGGCCGGGCCGACCAGAGCGAGCAGCGCGCCACGGCACAGCTGGCGGATCCGGGTGACGCTGGGGTCGTCCGGGTCTACTGCGGGCCCGTCCGGGATGATCACCCCGGGAACCGGAGCCGGCGCCCTACCGCGTTCTGGGCGGCCGGGCCACTGCCGCCGGGGATCAGCGGTCGTCAGCGGCGAGTCGACATACCAGAACGGCTCGCACAACCGGCCGGAGTCCACGTGTGCGCGCGCTTCGGAGTCGGTGAGGGCGGTCTCAAGGACGTGGCGACGGCGTTCTGCCGCCTCGTCGGTGTGGGGCACCAGGAAGTCCATAGTCGTGCTCGTGACCTCGAGGTTCTCCACCGCAGCCGCCCGGCGCTCGGCCTGATAGCTCTCGATCAGCCCGTCCCCTCCCCAACCGCGCAGCGCGAACGCGATCTTCCAGGCGGCGTTGTCCACGTCGCCTACACCGGAGTTCAGCCCGCGAGCGCCGAACGGTGCCACCAGGTGGGCCAGGTCGCCGGCCAGCACCACCCGGCCGACCCGGAACCGGTCGGCCATCCGGGCGTGGAACCGGTAGACCGAGCTCCAGACCAGGTCGTAGTCCTGATCGCCGATCACCTGCCGGATCCGCCGGTCGAGCGAGCCGTCGGCGCGCGCGGCCTGCAGGTCGAAGCCGGGCTCCACCTGCCAGTCGATCCGGTACACCGAGTCCGGGCAGGGATGGATCAGCACCTGCCGGCCCGGGTTCCACGGCGGGTCGAAGTAGAACCTCCGCTCGTTCTCCCAGCCGGGAAGCTCGGCCCGGATATCGCAGATGAGGAAGGCGTCGTCGAAGGTGCGCCCCTCGAAGGTGACACCGAGGGCGGAGCGCAGCCCGGCCGCCTTGGCCCCGCCGCAGGCAACCGCATAGGCAGCCGTGAGCTTCACCGGACCGTCCGGCGTCCGGCACTCGACCACGACACCCTGCTCAACCGAGGTGACCGCCACCACCTCATGGTCCCACCGCGTCTCGATCAGTGATTGCGCCGCGACCGCAGCATCCAACAGTTCCTCGGTCCGCGCCTGGGAGATGTTGACGAACGGCGGCAGCGGGGACCGGCCCGGATCCTCCAAGTCGATGCAGAACAGTTCCTGCGTCCGGTGGAAAGTGCGGGCCCGCGACCAGGTCACACCCTCTGCCGCGATCTGGTCGACCCCGCAGGACGACCACACATCGAGCACATCGCGCTGCTGGCAGATCGACTTGCTCCCGACCGGGTCGCGCTGCGGCGCAGCGTCTACGACGGTCACCCTTAACCCCCACCGGGCGAGCAGCAGCGCGGCGGTCTGGCCGACGGGGCCGTTACCGATCACAAGCACGTCGGCAGCCACGGCGGCCTATCCCTGCAACTCGTCCCACACCTGACGGTCACGTTCGGCCGTCCAGATGGTGGGCCGCTCGACACCCTGCAACTCCTCCCAGAGCCGGGCTACGTCGAACGGAAGTGTGTGCTCGAAGATGGGCCACTCGCCGTACTCTGGGGCCAACCGGGCGTGGCATGCTTCGAAGGCGCCCTTCAGCGTCCCGCCCGCGCTCTGGGTCCGGGACACCTCCTCGATGAGCGCGGTGAGGAAGCCGCGGCTCTGGGCGATCGCTACCGACACGCCATCCCGGCCGTGGACCACTGCGCCGCGCCCTCCCACCAGGTGCTCGGCCCCGAGCGAGGCGACCGCGTCCAGCGTGCTGCTCGACCATTCCTGGTGGAACGCGTCGCCGGTGTACAGCGCCGCCCTGGCCTCCACCAGGTCGCCGGCGAACAGGATCCGTTGTCTCGGCAACCACGCGACGATGTCGCCTTCGGTGTGCCCGCGGCCGCAGTACTGCAGCACCAACTCTCCGCGGTCGCCGCCGAGGTCGATCGTCAGCCGCTCGTTGAACGTCAGGTTCGGCCAGGTCAACCCGGGAATCGAGGCAGGCTCCTTGAACAGCCGTGGCATCCGGGCGTACTCGCTGTCCCAGTCCTGCTTGCCGCGCTCGCCGATCCACTCTTTGGTCTTCTCATGCGCAACGATCACGTCAGCGTCGAACGCGCTCGCACCCAGCACCCGGACCGCGTGGTAGTGCGACAGGACGAGGTACCGGATCGGCTTGTCGGTGTGCTCGCGCAGCCGGGTCAGCCACTCACGCGCGGCAACCGGCGTCGCCCGGGCCTCGAACGCGACGACGAAGTCCTCGCCCTCGATCGCACCCACGTTGGGATCGCCCTCCGCGGTCAGCGCGTAGACGCCGTCCGACAGCACCTCGAGGGTTTCGGTCTTGTCGGTCAGGTCCGCCGACGAGGCGAACGGCTTGCTGCTCACTGGTCCTCCTTGGTTGTCCGGTTCTGCGACGTCGAGGCGGGGCGCGCCGGGCCGGCGCCGGCGCCCAGGTACGCCGCTCGCACCCGCTCGTCGTCGGCGAGCTCCGCCGGGGTGCCCTCGGCAACCACCCTGCCTCGGTCCATGACCAGCACGTGGTCGGCGATCGAGAAAGCCGCCCGCACGTTCTGCTCGACGAGCAGCAGCGCCAGCCCACGGTCGTCGCGTAGCCGGGCGAGCACGCTGACGATCTCCCCGACGACTCGAGGAGCGAGCCCCAGGCTCGGCTCGTCGAGCACCATGACGGACGGATCGGACATCAGCGCCCGGCCGATAGCCAACATCTGCTGCTCTCCGCCGGAAAGAGCGCCGGCGGCCAATGCCGCGCGGTCCGCCAGCTGCGGAAACATCTCGAACACCTCGTCCCGGCGTTGCGCGAACCGGCCGTCGCGCTGCTTCGTCCAGCCCCCGAGCAGCAGGTTGTCGAGGACGCTGAGGGACGGAAACACCAACCGGTTCTCGGGAACGTGGGCCAACCCGCGGTTCGCAATGCGTTCGGCGCTGAACTTCGTGACGTCCACGCCGGCCAGCCGCACCGTCCCAGCCTGCGGCCGCAGCAACCCGGACACCGTCCGTAGCAGAGTCGATTTGCCGGCCCCATTGGCACCGATGACGGCGACGAGCCGTCCCGGCTGCGCAGCCACATCGATCCCGTGGAGCACCTCCAACCGTTCGTAGCCGGCCACCAGGCCGGAGACCTCGAGACCTCCCTGCTCGGCCATCAGCTCACCTCGCCGGTGGCGTGGTCGTGTGCCGCGCTCCGGACCAGCCGGTCCGCCTGCTCGTCAGTGCCCAGGTAGGCAGCGATGACGGCAGGGTCCTGCCGGACCTGATCCGGGTCGCCGAGCGCGATGAGCCGGCCGTCGTCCAGGACGGCGACCCGGTCGGCCAGGGCCATCACGGCGTCCACGTCGTGTTCGACGAGAACCACCGCGACCCCGGCTTCGCGGGTGCGGTGCAACAGATCTCCAAGGGCGGCCCGCTCCGCCCCGGACAGGCCGGCCATCGGCTCGTCCAGCAGCAGGATCGTGGGAGCCAGCGCGAGCGCTCGGGCCACCTCGACCTGCCGCTGCCGGCCGAACGGCAGATCCTTGACCGGCCGATCGGTTTCGGACTCCAGCCCCAGTGCTGCGACCGTGGCCAGCGACGTCCGCTCGATCTGTCGCTCTTCACCGCCGGCCATTGAGAGCATGCCCCGCAGCAGGCCGGACCGGCTCCGCAGGTGGCGGCCGACCTTGACGTTGCCGAGCACCGTGCTGCTACCGAACACCTGCAGGTTCTGGAAGGTGCGGGTCGCGCCCAGTTCGGCTACGACGTGCGGCTGCTTGCCCTCGACCCTGGTGCCGAGGACCTCGACGCTGCCGGCGGTCGGGCCGAGCACACCGCTGATCATGTTGAAGCAGGTCGTTTTGCCAGCGCCGTTCGGCCCGATCAGGGCCAGGATCTCACCGGCAAGCACCTCGAAGTCCACTCCGTCCACCGCCACCACGCCGCCGTACCGCTTGGTGAGGTTGCTGACGCGCAGCACCACGGTGCCACGCTCTGGGAGCTCTGCTTCGGCGAGCACGTCCTCGAGTGCCGCACCGCCGGCCGCCGCGTCGAGGCGCGCAGTGTGCTCCGCGGCCACCGCGACGGTCGGCACCTCACCGGAGGCCCGAGCCTTGCCGCCGCTGCCCCGCAGCCGTGCGGTGACCATCGTCCACAGCTGGGCCAGGCCGCCGGGCAGCAGGATGACCAGCAGCACCAGGACGACCCCGAAGCCGATGAGCTGCACCTCTCCGCTGGCACCCGGTATGAGCACCGGCATCAGAGTGCGCATGCTCTCGTCGATCGCCTGGACGGCGACCGCTCCGGTGATCGCACCCCACACGGTGCCCAGTCCACCGAGCACCACCATCAGCAGGAACTTCACACTGAGCAGGAAGCCGGACGCCTCCGGGCTCACCACCGCCAGCCAGTAGGCGTAGAAGACGCCGGCAAGACCCGCGTACCCGCCGGCAAGGACGAACACCCGCAGCCGGAGCGCGAACGTGTTCACGCCCAGACATTCGGCGGCGACCTCGGAGTCGTTGACCGCGCCGAGCGCCCGTCCGGTACGGCTGCGCACCAGGTTGCGAGCCAGCACAAGGCCGATCAGGACGACAGGTGCCAGCAGCCAGAAGAACTCCTGAGGCGTGTCGTACACGCGGTTGTTGATCTCCGGCTTCGGGATGCCGAAGATGCCGGACGTGCGGCCGGTGATCTCGAGTTCGCGGACGACGACCGAGACGATGATGCCCAGGCCCAGCGTGGCGAGGGCCAGGAAATGGCCGCGTAGGCGCAGCAATGGCATGCCGACCAGAAATGCGACCAGCATCGCGGCGAGGACGGCGACGACAGTCGACACCAGCCCAGGCACATCGTGTCTGGTGATGAGGATGGCGTGGGTGTAGGCACCGACCGCGAAGAACGCCGCATGGCCAAGGCTCACCTGACCGGCCAGGCCCATCAGCAGCGACAGTCCGATCGCGGCCAGCCCGAAGATCAAGGCGTAGACGCCGATGTTCACCATGCTGGTCGAGGCCACCATCGGGAACGCCACGAGCACCGCGGCGAGCAGCGCAAACGGCGCATAGGTGCGGAGCCGGGTACCCATCAGACCCTCACCACCGGCGCCCGAAGGACCAGGCCCTGCGGCCGCACGAGCAGCACCAGCAGGAGAACGAAGAACGCGACCGCGTCGCGGAACCCGGTGTCGATGTAGCCGGCGACCAGGTTTTCCAGGATGCCGAGCATTATCCCGCCGAACATCGCCACCCGCAGCGAGGTCAACCCACCTAGCGTGGCCGCAACGAATCCCTTCAGGCCGAGGGCAAGCCCGTGCTCCCAGGAGCTGAAGTAGATGGGACTACCGGCCACACCGGCAACCGCGCCGGCGAAACCGGCGATGGCGAACGCCACCATGGTCGCTGTCCGCGGCGAGATGCCGACCAGCCGGGCAGCCACCGGCTGCTCGGCACACGCGCGCAGCGCCTTGCCGTGCAGAGTGTTCTCGTAGAACCAGATGACCGCCGCACCGACGACCGCCGCGATGCCCAGGATCCACAGCTCCTGCGATCGGATGCTGACCCCGGCGACGAGCAGGTCGCTCCCGGGAAAGGCGGGCAGCCCACGCGCCTGCGGACCCCAGATGAGCAACATGAGGGCCTTGAGGGCGGTGCTGATGCCGAGCGTCAGGATGATCGACACCAGCGGGGTCATTCGCTTCACCGGAGCGATGCACAACCGCTCCAGTATCACGGCGACGAGCACGACCATCGGTACGACCAGCACGGCGGCCATGAGCAGGGGAACTCCCATGGCCACCGCGCTGATGGCGCTCAGCCCGGCCAGGGCGGCGTATTCACCCTGAGCGAGGTTCACGATCTCCCGGACGGAGAAGACCGCGACGAAGCCGAGCGCCACCAGTCCGTAGACCGCACCATGTGCCAGGCCCGAGAAAACGAGCTGGAGTAGGTCGGTCACCCGGTCTAGTCCTCGGCCAACTGCCACTCGCCGTTCTCGACGGTCACCATCACCAAGGCGTCCTTCGACAGGCCGGAGTGGTCATCCGGGGTCATGGTGAACACACCGCTGATGCCCGGCCAGTTGGACACGCCCTCGATCGTGTCCCTCAGCGCGGCCGGGTCGGTGCCGACCTCGCGCAGCGCGTTGATTGCGATCATGAACCCGTCGTAGGCGTGGCCGGCGAACGTCGACGGCGACTCGCCGTACGTCTCCTCGAAGTCGGCGATGAACTGGGTGACGACCTCCTTCTGCGGGTCGTCCTCCGGCAGCTGATCGGCGACCAGCATGCGGCCCAGCGGGGCGATAAGACCGTCTGCCGCGTCTCCGGCGGAGTCGAGGAAGACCTGGTTGCCGATGCCGTGCGACTGGTAGACCGGCGCCGGGACGTCGAGTTGCCGGTAGGCGACCTGGGCGAGCGATGTCGCGGGCGGAATTCCCCAAATCACCACCGCATCCGGGTCGGCGTCGCGAACATTGACCATCTGTGCGGTGAAATCGCTGGCGTCAGGCGCGAAACTCTCCACACCGATCAGCTCGATCCCGAGCTCCCCGCCGAGCTCGGTGAACAGCTCCGCAACTCCCTCACCGAACGCCGAGGCGTCCCGGACGAGCACGATCTCCTCGTAGCCCTTGGCCGCCATGTCCTCGACCATGCGCTCGATCACGACCCGGTCGTTCTGCGCTGTCTTGAAGATCCACTCCGCGCCCTCGACGATCTTGATGTTCGCGGCCAGCGAGATCATCGGGATCTCGGCCTGCTCCGCTATCGGTCGCATGGCCAGGCTCGGGCCGGTGCGAGAGGCGCCTAGCAGGATGTCGACCTCGTCGGTCTGGAGCAGCTTGTTGGTAACCCTGGCCGCGCCGTCCTCGGTCGACTGGTTGTCCTCGATGATCAGCTCGATCTCCCGGCCGTTCACCCCACCTTCAGCGTTGACCTGCTCGGCGAGCATCTCGAGGGTCTGGCGCTCTGGAACACCCAGGCTCGCGCCCGCTCCGGTGATGTCGAGAACCGCTCCGATCTTGATCGGGCCTTCCTCGGCCGGCGCGCCGCCATCGGCGTCCTGAGTGGGCGCGTCGTCGCCCCCGGCCGTGTCATTGGTCGAGTCGTCTTCCGCGCAGGCGGTCAGACTCAGCGCCAGTCCTGTGAGCAGGGCTGGCAGCATCCGCATTGTTCGTGCCATATGCCGGATCTCCTGATGTCCGGGGATCACTGTGGATCCCAAGTTCTATATGCGAGCGATGCGTTCGCATATCGACCGGGACCATAACCCATACTTGACGCCGTGACAACGGTGCGTCCGAGCAATGATGGAAACCGACCGGCCTCGCAGACGCTGGACCGCGGCCTGTTGACCTTGGAGCTGATCACCGATAGCGACGAACCGCTTTCGGTCGCTGACGTGGCACAACATCTTGGGCTGCACAGATCCATCACCTATCGGATGTTGCGCACCCTGGAAGATCACGGCCTCGTCGAGCGGGACAGTGAGAACCGCTACGCCCCGGGCGCTCGGCTGGCCATCCTGGCTCGCCGGGTCGCGCCGACGCTGCAGTCCGCCGCGATGCCCGAGCTGACCGACCTGGCCAACGACGTGGGCATGACTGCCTTCCTCGTGGTCCGCCAGGCAGACGAGGCGGTGACGCTGGCCGTCGTCGAGCCGCGGCACTCCACCGCCCACGTCGTCTATCGACCTGGCACGCGGCACGCAGTGACTCGCGGTGCTCCCGGGCTGGCGCTGCTGGCCGGCGCGGCGCCGGTCGCGGGTGAGCGCCCGGAGGTCGAGGAAGCCCGAAAGCGCGGCTGGGCGTTCAGCCATGCCGAGGTGCTGCCAGGAATGCGTTCGGTCGCCGCACCCGTCGTGGACCGCCATCACACCTGCCATGGCGCGGTCGCGGTGGTGTACGTGGAGACCACGAATCGCGACGATCTCGGTGCCCGCGTGGTCGAAGCGGCGCGAGCCGTCGCCTCAGCCCTGTAGGCGTCCCGGCAAGCGGTGTTGCGCTCAGGCGTCCTCGGCCGGCTCGGCGTCCACACCGGCCTCGGCTCGCTGCTGCGCGGTGATGGGCGCAGGCGCAGCGGTAAGCGGGTCGTAGCCATTGCCCGTCTTCGGGAAGGCGATGACGTCGCGGATCGACTCCGAGCCCGCCAGCAATGCGACCACGCGGTCCCAGCCGAAGGCGATGCCACCGTGCGGAGGGGCGCCGTACTTGAACGCCTCGAGGAGGAACCCGAACTTCTCCTCGGCTTGCTCGGGCGTCAGGCCCATCACCTGGAAGACCCGTTCCTGCACGTCACGGCGGTGGATACGGATCGAGCCGCCGCCGATCTCGTTGCCATTGCAGACCAGGTCGTACGCGTAGGCCAGCGCCGATCCGGGGTCCGTGTCGAACGTGTCCATGAACTCCGGCTTCGGAGCTGTGAACGCGTGGTGCACCGCCGTCCACGCACCTGACCCGACGGCCACCTCGTCGGTCTCCGAGACCGGCTCGAACAGCGGTGCGTCGATCACCCACACGAACGACCAGGCGCTCTCGTCGACCAGGCCCGCGCGGCGGCCGATCTCCAGTCGCGCGGCCCCCAGCAGCGCTTGTGACGGCTTGCGGAAACCCGCCGCGAAGAAGATCGCATCACCAGGGCGAGCTCCCACGAGTTCGGCGAGCCCGCTCTTCTCGCCTTCGCTCAGGTTCTTGGCCACCGGTCCGCCGAGCGTGCCGTCCTCACCGACCAATACGTAAGCCAGGCCACGCGCTCCACGGGCCCGTGCCCAGTCCTGCCAGCCGTCGAGCTGCTTTCGGGTCTGCGACGCGCCTCCCGGCTGCACCACAGCGCCTACGTACGGGGCCTGGAAGACCCGGAAGGTGGTGTCCGCGAAGTGGGACGTGACCTCGGTGAGCTCGATCCCGAACCGCAGGTCTGGTTTGTCCGATCCGAATCGGTCCATCGCCTCGCGAAAGGTCATCCGCGGCATCGGTCGCGGCACGTCGTACCCGATCAGCTTCCACAGTGCAGCGACGATCTCTTCGGACAGCGCCATCACGTCGTCCTGCTCCACGAAGCTCATCTCGATGTCGAGCTGGGTGAACTCAGGCTGGCGGTCGGCGCGGAAGTCCTCGTCGCGGTAGCACCGGGCGATCTGGAAATAGCGTTCGAACCCGGCCACCATCAACAGCTGCTTGAACAGCTGCGGCGACTGCGGCAACGCGTACCAGGTTCCGGGCCGCAGGCGTGCCGGGACGAGGAAGTCGCGCGCGCCTTCCGGAGTCGACCGGGTGAGCGTGGGCGTCTCGATCTCGACGAAGTCGTGGGCTAGCAGCACCTCGCGAGCGGCCTGGTTGACCCTGGACCGCAGGCGCAACGCGGCGGCAGGCCCCGGGCGGCGCAGGTCGAGGTACCGGTGCCGCAGCCGGATCTCCTCACCGACGTCCACGTGCTCGTCGAGTTGGAACGGCAGCGGGGCCGCTTCATTCAGGATGGCGACGTCGTTGGCGATCACTTCGATCTCCCCGGTGGGCAGGGCGGGGTTCTCGTTGCCCTCCGGCCGGCGAGCTACCGCACCGGTCACCTTGACGCAGACCTCGTTGCGCAGCCCGTGGGCCACGGTCTCGTCCCTGATGACCACCTGTGAGACACCCGAGGCGTCACGAAGATCCAGGAACGCCACTCCCCCATGATCACGCCGCCGCGCGATCCAGCCGGTGAGCGTGACAGTCTGGCCGGCATGCTCGGCGCGGAGTTCTCCCGCCGAATGGGTCCGAAGCACGTGGATCCTTTCAAGTTCGGTGCGAATCAAGCGTCCCGATCCTATGTAACCGGGCGACCTCGCGCCGAACCAGCGAATAACCGGTTGCCGGCCACTGCGGCATTCGACAGCCTCGCCGCATGGACATCCGCATTCAATGCCTGGTGATCAACGCTCTGGATCCCGCCGCCCAGGCTCGTTTCTGGGCCGCGGTCTTGGGGTGGCGGACCACGTACGAGAACGACCACGAATCGGTGGTCGAGCCTCCGGCGGGCAGTGCTGAGGAGAACGTCGCGCCCGACCTGCTGTTCGTTCGCAGCCAGGAGCCGAAGGAGCACAAGAACCGGCTTCACCTCGACTTGCGGCCGCTTGATCAGAACGCCGAAGTAGATCGGCTCGTCGGCCTCGGCGCCCGCAGGATCGACATCGGGCAGCCCCCCACGGCCAGTTGGGTAGTGTTGGCCGACCCCGAAGGCAACGAGTTCTGCGTGCTTCGGCCGTTGACACCTGAGGAGTTGGCCGACGTCACATCAGGGTGAGTTGCTCGCCGGCAGATCGAACTGCGGCGGTTTCCCGCCGATCGTCGTGCCCGGCGGCGATACCCGGCGCCCGGCCGCGCGCTGATCGGTCCAGCCGGTACCGTTCCAGCAGCGGCCCGAGCGTGGACGCGACAGCGTCTCCGTACGAACTCGGAACGTACGCACCGCGCCCGTACAGGTCCTCGTAAGGCCCGACCAGATCGGGCCGCTCGCGGCCTAGCCAGTCCATGAACCATTCCCGTGCTCCCGGCCGCAGGTGCAGCGGGATCGGAGTGATGCTGGTGGCGCCCGCGGCCGCGAGCTCCGAGACAGCCGCCTCCAGGTGTTCGACCGAATCGGTCATATGTGGCAGCACCGGCGCCAGCAGGACGCCGCAGTCGAAGCCGGCGTCGCGGACTGCCCGCACCAGGTCGAGCCGAGCCCTCGGCGACGGCGCGCCAGGTTCCAGCCGCTCGTGCAGTTCCTCGTCGTAGATGGCGACCGAAACCGCCAACCCGACCTCGACTTCACTCGCGGCCCTGGCAAGAAGTGGCAGATCGCGCCGAAGCAGGGTGCCCTTGGTAAGGATCGAGAACGGCGTCCCCGACCCCGCCAGCGCCCGGATGATGCCGGGCATCAGCCGGTAGCGTCCCTCGGCCCGCTGGTAGGGGTCGGTGTTTGTGCCCAGCGCGACGTGTTCGCGGGTCCAGGAGGACCGGCCCAGCTCGCGCGAGACCACATCGGGTGCGTTGACCTTGACGACTATCTCGGAGTCGAAGCCGGTCCCGGTGTCGAGTTCGAGCCAGGAGTGCGTGCCCCGGGCGAAGCAGTTGTGCGACACGACGCCATTGGCGATGAAGTCGCCGGTGCCGGTCGTGATGTCGTACATCGAACGTTCGGGACCGACCGGACCGATCGACGCCACGCGCAGCCCCGGCTCGCTGGTGACGGTGGTACCGGCGATCCTCCGCCGGCGGGAATGCCGCGGCAGGCGGCGCAGGGCGCCCGCGCCGACGAACTGGTCGGCCAGCGTCAGCTCGGCCACCGGTTGCCAGCCGCGAGTCGTGAGGAACTGATGGTCGGGGCTGGCCACGAACTCCGTGCCATCTTCGAGAACGAGCCGGACGGCCGGCTTGGTCGTCGACCAGTGAGCGTGTACGTCGGTAGGCCGGTACTGCCGTCGCCGGCCGGTCCGTTCGGTGCCGATAACGGTGTCTCCGACCCGGATCTCGGCGAGCGGTTTCTGCCGCCCGTCGCTCATCAGGATCGGTGTGTCACCTGCCAGGCAGTAGACACACGCATGGCTGCAACCCCGGTACGGATTGATCGTCCATCGGAACGGCAGCCGCGACGCCTCCGGAACCTTGTTGAGCACACTGCGGGCGCGCACCTCATGGAACGTGACGCCAGCGAACTCCGGTGTACGCACAGACCGGAGCAACCCGGGTATGCGGGCCAGGCCTGGAAGAGCGCCCTCATCGAGCGCGTCGAGAGCCTGGGCTTGCCATCGCACACCTCATTCGAACATACGTCTGATTGTTTGGCAAGTGGTGCTCCCCGACCGCGCTGATGCTGGGGGCTCAGGTCGCCGAGTCGGACAGCCGTGTGATCAGATCGTCGGCAAGGCGGTCGAGTGCGATCGCAACCTGCTCCCCCGTGCTCAACTGCTTGACCTGCGCGACCCCGTCTGCAAGGTCACGATCTCCGGCAACGACGGCGAACGTGGCCCCACTTCTGTCGGCCGCCTTCATCGCACCCTTGAGCCCGCGGCCGCCGGTGGCGAGATCCGCCGCCACACCGGCGCGACGAAGGTCGGTCACGAACGCGAACAGGCGCCGCTCGGCCTCCTCGCCGAGTGGCACCGCGAACACGGCGCAGCCGGCCGGCCCCGGCGGCCTGATGCCCTCGGCCTCCATCGCCAGCAGTGTCCGCTCGACGCCGAGCGCCCAGCCGACACCGGGCAACCTGGGCCCGCCGAGCGACTCGGACAACCCGTCATATCGCCCGCCACCGCCGATCGCCGACTGTGCGCCGAGGCCGTCGTGGACGAACTCGAACAGCGTCCGGGTGTAGTAGTCGAGGCCGCGCACCAGGCGGGGCTCGTCGACGAATTCGACCCCTGCGTCGGTGAGCAGCTGACGGATCCTGTCGTGGTGTGCGCGGTCGGCGGGCGACAGGAACTCCGTGATGAGCGGCGCCTCTGCCAGCGCGGCCTGCATCTCGGGTCGCTTGTCGTCGAGCACCCGCAGCGGGTTCAACTCCACTCGCCGGGCCGTCTCGTCGTCGAGATCGAGTCTGCGCAGGTGACTCTGAAGCGCGGTCCGGTAGGCGGGGCGCGATTCATCCGATCCCAGCGAGTTGAGCAGCACCCGGAACTGCGACAACCCGAGGCTGCGGTACGCATCGACCGCGAGCACGATGGTCTCGGCGTCGACGGCGGAGTCCTCGGTGCCGACCACCTCCGCGCCGACCTGTGAGAAGTGGCGGTACCTGCCCTTCTGCGGGCGCTCGTACCGGTAGTACGACCCGGAGTACCACAGCTTCACCGGCAGCGCTCCGCGGTGCAGGTTGCCCTCGAGAATGGCCCGCAAGACCGGAGCGGTGCCCTCGGGCCGCAAGGTGACGTCGTCCCCGCCCCGGGTCATGAACGAGTACATCTCCTTGGTAACCACGTCGGTCGATTCACCGACGCCGCGGACGAACAGCGCTGTCTCCTCGAACGCGGGCGTCTCGATGTAGGCGTAGCCTGCCCGGCGCAGTGGAGCGGCCATGGCGTCGCGGACGGCCAGGATGGCGTCGCCGCGCGGCGGCACCAGGTCGAACGTCCCTCGCGGGGCGCGAAATGTCGAGCTCACGATGTCCCTTGATGTGCTCAGTGGCGGGCGTGCGAGCTCAGCCCCTGCAGGTAGGGGTTGGTCGCGCGCTCGCGGCCGATGGTGGTTCCTGGGCCGTGGCCGGGCAGGACGGTGATGTCGTCGCGCAGTGGAAGCACCTTCTGGGCGAGGCTGCGCAGCATCGCGGCGTGGTCACCGCCCGGCAGGTCGGTACGTCCGATGCTGCCCGCGAAGAGGACGTCGCCGGACAGGCACACCTCGGACCCTTCGTCGCCGCTGGGCAGCCGGAACATCACCGACCCTTCGGTATGGCCCGGCGCATGGTCGACCGTGATGTGCAGGCCGGCAAGCGCGACCGTCGTGCCGTCGGACAGCGGCCGCACATCATCGGGTTCGGCCCAATGCGCCGACCTGCCGAACTGCAACTCGAGCATCGCCACGAGGCTCGGATCGAGCGTGGCGATCGGATCGACGAGGCGGTACCTGTCATCACCGTGGACGTACGCCGCGACGTCGCGCGCGTTGCACACCGGTGTGACGGAGTAGACGTGGTCGAGATGCCCGTGAGTGAGCAGCACCGCCTGCGGCTTGAGCCGGTGCTCGCGTAGCACTTCATCGAGCCTGTCGAGTACTCCGATGCCGGGGTCGACGATCACGCACTCCTGCCCCGCGCCGGGGGCGAGCACGTAGCAGTTCGTCCCGAAAGCGGCAGCTGGGAATCCGACCGTGAGCACCACGTCAGCCTATCGACGCGTGTCGCAATGAGTCGAACTCGTTACGCAAGGCACGGCATCCACTGCCTAGACTGTCCGAACCCGGGAGGTAAGCCAACCTGCCCGGCAACGGGAGGGAACGAAGGAGTACCGGTGGCGAGCACCAAGGAGCGTCGTCGTCGCCAGCTCGCGCGCGAGAAGTGGGAGCGCCAGCAGGCCCGCCGGACCGTCGCTCGCCGGCGGCGCTTGATGATCCTGGCCATCGTCGTCGCCGTCGCGCTGATCGGCGGGCTTGTCGTCGCCCTGGGCGCCTGGCTGTCGTCGGACCGCGGAACAGAGCCGACCGCCACGGAGGGCCCCTGCGTCTATACGGAGATCGAGGCTGTCGAGGGCATCGGGCTGCCGCCTGGGGAGCCCGTAGCCGCCACGACCGCCACGATCACGCTCAACGGGTCTCCCGTCACCGTCGAATTGCTCGCCGACGACGCCCCGTGCACCGTGAACTCGTTGGTCCACCTGGCCGGCGCCGGCTATTTCGACGGCACATCCTGCCACCGGTTGGCGACGTCTGATTCACTCCGGGTGCTTCAGTGCGGCGATCCCACCGCCACGGGCAGTGGCGGGCCCGGCT
Source organism: Jiangellaceae bacterium (assembly GCA_036373915.1). Lineage (GTDB taxonomy): Bacteria > Actinomycetota > Actinomycetes > Jiangellales > Jiangellaceae > JASLBX01. The sequence continues at coordinate 41,919 of DASUUU010000055.1, forward strand.
ACCAGTTCGGCCTCGAGAACGTCGACGGTGCGACCTACGAAGCGGGGACGGTCGCGATGGCTCGCCGCGCCGACGATCCCGACTCGAACGGCAGCCAGTTCTTCCTCGTGTACGAGGACTCCCAGCTCCCGCCCGACTACACCGTCTTCGGCCGCATCACCGATGGGATCGACGTGCTGACCGAGGTGGCCGAGGCGGGCACCGAGGACGGCTCGACAGACGGCGCCCCTGCCGAGCCGGTGACCATCGACAGCCTCGTCACCGAGCCATGAGCTACCCGGAAAGAGGACCGACCGTGACCGAGACTCCAGGCACCCGCGGGACGCCCGAGGAGCCGGACCAGGCGCCGCCGTCGCCGGCCACGGTGGCGGAGAATTCCTGGGGCCGGGTCGACGAGAACGGCGACGTCTACGTGCGCACCGCCGCCGGTGAACGCCACATCGGCTCGTGGCAGGTCGGGCAGCCCGAACAGGCGTTGGACTTCTTTGCCCGAAAGTACGACGACCTCGTGGTCCAGATCGACCTTCTCGAGCAACGGCTAGAGTCCGGCGTTGCGGCGCCCGACGAGACAGAGGCCGCCGTGGCGAAGCTGCGCGACTTGCTCGCCGAGCCGCATGCCATCGGAGATCTCGATGCGCTGCTACGCCGCCTGGAGCACATCGAGCAGCGGGTCGAGCAGCGGCGCGCCGAGCGCCGGGCGGCCCGGGCCCGCGCTCTGGACGAGGCGCGCGAGCGCAAGGAGCAGGTCGCGGCCGAAGCGGAGGAGATTTCGCGCGGCGACGACTGGCGCAACGGCGCAGACCGGCTGCGTGCGCTGCTCGACGAGTGGAAGTCCCTTCCCCGCCTTGATCGGGCTACCGATGATGCGCTGTGGCGGCGGTTCTCCACTGCCCGCACCCACTACACCAGGCGCCGCAAGACGCATTTCGCCGAACTGGCCGAGCGCCGTGAAGAAGCCAAGGTGATCAAGGAGCGGCTGGTCAAGGAGGCCGAAGAAATCGCCGCCTCGACCGACTGGGGTGCGACGGCGCGCCGGTACCGCGAGTTGATGTCGCAGTGGAAGGCAGCCGGACCGGCGCCCAAAGCGGTCGACGATGCGTTGTGGAAGCGGTTCCGTGCCGCGCAGGACACGTTCTTCGGGGCCCGGTCGGAGACGTTCGCCAAGCGCGACTCGGAACAGCAGGCGAACCTCGATGCCAAGCAAGCCCTGTTGGCCGAAGCCGAGGCGCTGCTTCCGATCACTGACTGGAAGGCGGCGCGAGCGGTTCTGCGCTCCATCCAGGAGCGCTGGGAGGCCGCAGGGCATGTACCCCGCGACGCCGTCAGGTCGATCGAGGCCCGGCTGCGCCGCGTCGAGGAGGCCGTTCGTGAGGCCGAGGAGTCCGAGTGGGAGCGCACTAATCCAGAGGCCCGGGCCCGGGCCGAGGCGACGGTCAACCAGCTGCGCGAGTCGATACATGACCTGGAGCAGCAGGTCGAGAAGGCGCGCGCGGCCGGCAACGACCGCAAGCTGGCCGAGGCCGAGGAGGCCTTGACGGCCCGGCGCGCCTGGCTCGAACAGGCCGAGCGCGCCCTTGAGGAGTTCGGCTGACTACCTAGGACTTCTGCAATGCGTCGGTTAGCCCGCACTGTGTCTGGTGCCCGCACCAAGCTTCCACAGCGCCCCTGCTTGGCTGCACCAAGCTTCCACAATGTTGGCCCGGCGACACCATGCTTCCTTGGTGCGCGGGTCGAACAGCACCATGCTTCCTTGGTGTCGGCCAGGTACCCCACCCCGCTTCCACGGTGCGCGCCAGATACCGGCGCCGAACGTCCGGCGAGCCCACGCACCTGCGGGTAAGCCCCGGCCGCTGCCGAACGTGATCGAACGGGAGCGTGTCAGTTGGCGCCGTTGCGGGTGCTGGTAAGCCGGTAGGCGTCGAAGACGCCCTCGACCCCGCGAACTGCTCGAAGAACCGCGCCAAGGTGCTTCGGGTCGGCCATCTCGAAGGTGAACCGGCTCTTGGCGATGCGGTCCGAGCCGGTCGAGACGGTGGCCGACAGGATGTTCACGTGCTGGTCGGACAGCACCCGGGTGATGTCCGACAGCAGCCGCGCCCGGTCCAGCGCTTCGACCTGCATGGCCACGAGGAACATGCTGTTCGCGCTCGGCGCCCACTCAACGTCGACCATCCGGCCGTGATCACGGCGCAGCGCGTCGACGTTTGAACAGTCCTCGCGGTGCACCGAGACACCCGAACCGCGAGTGACGAACCCGACGATCTCGTCGCCTGGAACCGGCGTACAGCAGCGAGCCAGCTTGACCCAGACGTCGCTGACGCCTTTGACAACGACGCCGGGATCGCCCGGCGTTCGCTTGCGGCGCCGCCGATCCGGTATCGCGGTCTCTGCCGCCTCCTCGCTGGTGCCCTCCTCGCCGCCCATGCTCTGGACGAGCTTCTGGACGACGCTCTGGGCCGAGACGTGGCCTTCGCCTACCGCGGCGTAGAGCGCGGAGATGTCGGGGTACTGCAGGTCAGTGGCGATCGCGGTGAGGCTCTCGGTCGACAGCATCCGCTGGAACGGCAGGTCCTGCTTGCGCATCGCGCGGGCGATGGAGTCCTTGCCGTGTTCGATGGCCTCCTCGCGCCGGGAGCGCGAGAACCACTGCTTGATCTTGTTGCGGGCCCGGGCGCTCTTTACGAACATCAGCCAGTCGCGGCTGGGCCCGGCCCCTTCGGCCCTGGACGTGAAGATCTCGACGACGTCGCCGTTGTCGAGGGTGGATTCGAGCGGGACGAGCCGACCGTTCACCCGCGCGCCGATACATCGGTGGCCGACCTCGGTGTGGACGGCGTAGGCGAAATCGACCGGCGTGGCCAGCGCCGGCAACGCGACGACGTCGCCCTTCGGGGTGAAGACGTAGACCTCGTTCGACTCGATCTCGAACCGCAGCGACTCGAGGAACTCGCCCGGGTCCTCGGTCTCCTTCTGCCAGTCCAGCAACTGGCGCAGCCACGCCATGTCGCCCGGGGCCTGCGAATCGCCGGCCTTGTCCAGAGCCCGCCGGTCGACCTCGATCGATTTGGCGTCCTCCTTGTACTTCCAGTGCGCGGCGACGCCGTACTCCGCCCGCCGGTGCATGGCGAACGTCCGGATCTGCATCTCGACCGGTTTGCCACCGGGACCGATGACCGTCGTGTGCAGCGACTGGTACATGTTGAACTTCGGCATCGCGATGAAGTCCTTGAACCGGCCCGGCACCGGGTTCCAACGTGCATGCACGACGCCCAGCACGGCGTAGCAGTCGCGCACCGACTCGACCAGTACGCGGATTCCGACCAGGTCGTAGATGTCGGTGAAGTCGCGACCCCGGACGATCATCTTCTGGTAGATCGAGTAGTAATGCTTCGGCCGTCCGGTGACTGCGGCCTTCAGCTTCGCCCCGCGCAGGTCCTGCTCGACTTGTTCGATGACGCTCGCCAGGTAGTCGTCGCGGGACGGCGCGCGCTCGGCTACGAGCCGGACGATCTCGTCGTACACCTTCGGATGCAGGGTGGCGAACGACAGGTCCTCGAGCTCCCACTTGATGGTGTTCATGCCCAGCCGGTGGGCGAGCGGCGCGTAGATCTCCAGCGTCTCGCGAGCCTTGCGGCGTGCGGACTCCTTCGACACGTATCGCCAGGTGCGGGCATTGTGCAGGCGGTCGGCAAGTTTGATGACCAGCACCCGGATGTCCTTGGCCATCGCGACGACCATTTTGCGGACCGTCTCGGCCTGGGCTGCCTGCCCGTACTTGACCTTGTCCAGCTTGGTGACGCCGTCGACCAGCATGGCGATCTCATCGCCGAAGTCGCGGCGCAACTCGTCGAGGTCGTAGTCGGTGTCCTCGACGGTGTCGTGCAGCAACGCGGCCGCCAGGGTGGGCGGGGTCATGCCGAGTTCGGCCAGGATCGTCGTGACGGCCAGGGGGTGGGTGATGTACGGGTCGCCGCTACGGCGCTTCTGACCGGCGTGAGCCCGCGCCGCCGTGTGATACGCCTTCTCGAGGACGCTCAGGTCGGCCTTCGGATGTGTGTTGCGCACAATGCGGCACAGCGGCTCCAGCGCTGGATCGGTCTGGTGCCGCTGTGAGGTCAACCGGGCAAGGCGAGCTCTGACGCGGACCGGGGTCAACGCGCCCGTCGTCGTCAAGCTCTCCTCTGCCACTCCTCACCCCACATTCATGCCGCCAGGAGGCAAGTGTACGGCCGGCTGACCGTCAGACCTCGAGCAACACCTGTACATCCAGGTTACCTAGGCGTTCCCTGCCGCCGAGAAAGCCCAGAGCCATGAGCACGCTCACCGCCACGACATGGCCACCGGCGCCGGTGACGAGCCCGGCTGTTGCCTCCACGGTGCCTCCGGTGGCCAGCACGTCGTCGACGACGAGTACCTGCGCACCGGGGCGAAACGCGTCGCTGTGGACCTCGATCGTCTCCTGCCCGTATTCGAGTTCATAGCTGGCCGCGTTCGTGTCGAACGGCAACTTACCGGCCTTGCGAACTGGGACGAAGCTGGCACGCAACAGCTGGGCCACGGGCGCGGCAAGGATGAAACCGCGGGCTTCGATACCCACGACCGTGTCGACGATGGGCTTGCCGTCGGCATCGCGTCCCGCCGCCGCGAGCCCGGTCACGGCCGTGTCGAACGCGACCGGGTCGGCGAGCAGCGGCGTGATGTCCTTGAACACGACCCCCGGCTTGGGCCAGTCGGGTATGTCGCGGATGCGCGAAAGCAGCAAATCGCGTTTCGCCTGGTCCAGCACGTGGAGCTACCGCGAGTTTCCGTCGGGATTGTCGTTGTCGCCGGGCTGGATCGAGTCGGCGCTCGATTCGTTGAAGGTCGGACCCTGCTCCGGGACGACCGGCTCGTCAGGGAAGATCTGGACGATCGCGCGCCGGAGATACCAGTTCGTGACGCCGGGAGCGACCTCGAGCTCGACTCGTTCGTCCTGGATCGACACGACCGTGCCGAACAGGCCCGCCCCTGTCATGACCTTGGCGCCTGGACCGAGAGTGGACTGCAGTTCGGTCATCTGCTTGCGCTGACGCTGTTGGGGGCGGATGAGCAGGAGGTAGAAGACGGCGAGCAGGAGGAGTGGGAGGAGGAGTGCTTCCATGAGATTCGCAGATCCTTGGAGGAGGCTGGACGTGGGCTTACCTGTATAGCAACCGCCCGCGCATTCTAGTCATCCTGGGCGAACAGGTCGGGCATCGCGTCGTCACCGGGCGCGCCGAACGGTGAGTAGCGGGGTTCGGCGAGGCCGAGATGCCGCCAGGCCGCCGGGGTCGCCACCCGGCCGCGGGGGGTACGGGCGAGCAGCCCCGCACGCACCAGGAACGGCTCGGCCACCTCCTCCACGGTCTCGCGTTCTTCGCCGACGGCCACCGCGAGCGTTCCGAGCCCGATGGGACCACCGGAGAACCGGCGGCACAGCGCGTCGAGCACGGCCCGGTCCAGACGGTCGAGCCCCGCCTCGTCGACCTCGTAGACCTCCAGCGCCGCGCGGGCGATGTCGCCTGTCACGACGCCGTCGGCGCGGACCTCGGCGAAATCCCGGACCCGGCGCAGCAGCCGGTTGGCGATTCGCGGGGTACCGCGCGACCGTCCCGCGATCTCACTCGCGCCGTCCGGTCGGAGCGGGACGTCCAGCAGCCGGGCTGACCGCACCAGGACCAGCTCGAGCTCCCCAGGTTCGTAAAGCTCGAGGTGTCCGGTGAATCCGAACCTGTCGCGCAGCGGCCCGGGCAACAGGCCGGTGCGGGTGGTCGCCCCGACAAGAGTGAATGGGGGCAGGTCGAGCGGGATCGCCGTCGCACCCGGGCCCTTGCCGACCACGACATCGACGCGGAAGTCCTCCATGGCGGTATAGAGCATCTCCTCGGCAGGGCGTGCCATCCGGTGGATCTCGTCGAAGAACAGCACGTCTCCCTCGGCCACCGAGGAGAGGATCGCTGCCAGATCACCCGCGTGCTGGATCGCCGGCCCGCTGGTGATGCGCAGCGGCACTTCCATTTCCGCCGCAACGATCATCGCGAGCGTGGTCTTTCCCAGCCCCGGTGGACCGGACAGCAGGACGTGGTCGGCAGGGCGGCCGCGCGCCCGGGCGGCCTCGAGCACCAGCGAGAGCTGTTCACGCAACCGTTCCTGCCCGACGAACTCGGCGAGATTGCGCGGCCGCAACGCCGCTTCGAGTGCGCGCTCCTCGGGTTCGGCGTCGCGGCCGACCAGCCGGGTGATCGTTTCGTCGGTCATGTCTTGGCCAGCGTACGAAGTGCCGCCTTCAGCAGCGTCGGGACGTCAGCCGGATCGGCGCCGTCATCGACCATCGGCGCGACCTGGTCGACGGCCGCGTCGGCATCCTTCGCCCCCCAACCGAGCCCGAGCAACGCCGCATGCACCTGCTCGCGCCAGACATCAGGCGTGCCGGCCTTCGAGGGGCCGTGGCCGTTCGCCGAGCCCACGCCCGCCTGCGGCGCACCCAGCTTGTCCTTGAGTTCGATCACGATGCGCTGCGCGCCCTTCTTGCCTATTCCGGGCACCTTCGTCAGGGCTGCGAGGTCTTCTGTCGCGACGGCGACGCGGAGGGCCTCCGGGCTGTGTACTGCCAGCATGGCCTGGGCCAGCCGTGGCCCGACCCCACTGGCGGTCTGCAGCAACTCGAAGACAGCGCGCTCGTCGGCATCGGAGAAGCCGTAGAGCGTCAGGGAATCCTCTCGGACGACGAGGCTGGCTGCCAGTGTGGTCTCGTGACCGACTCGCGCCTCGGCGGTCGTCGCCGGTGTGCAGTGCAGCGTCAGTCCGACGCCGCCGACATCGACAACGACCTCTGTGCCGGTCACGGCCGCGACCTGGCCACGCACGTACGCGATCATCTCGGTCTCCGTCCCGCTCCGGCCACGGCTGCGTCCAGCCTGGCCTGGGCCGACCCGCGCCAGACCTGGCAGATGGCCAACGCGAGAGCGTCGCTGGCGTCGGCCGGTCGTGGGCGCACGTCGAGCTTGAGCAGCCGGGTCACCATGGCGGCCACCTGAGCCTTGTCGGCCCGTCCATTGCCCGTGACCGCCGCTTTCACCTCGCTGGGCGTGTGCAGTGCGACCGGCAACCCGCGACGCGCTGCGGCCAGCACCGCCACCCCACTGACCTGCGCCGTGCCCATCACAGTGCGCACGTTCTGCTGACTGAAGACACGCTCCACAGCGACTGCGTCCGGGCCGTGACCGGCGATCCAGCGATCCATGGCCCGCTCGATAGTCACGAGCCGCTCCCCCAGCGGCATTCCAGAGGGCGTGCGAACCACGTCGACGGCCACCAGCGCGAGCGGCCGCCCGGGCGCACCGTCGACCACGCCGAGCCCGCACCGGGTCAACCCGGGGTCGACACCGAGAACCCGCACCTGTACGCCCCTCACTAGCCGAACACTCGTTCGCGTGAGACGTTACCCGCTGCGTTGCTCGCAGGGCCGCGCGACACACCCAGCTAACCGACTGCCTCCATGATCTCGTCGGACACGTCGAAGTTCGCGTACACGTTCTGCACGTCGTCGCTGTCCTCGAGCGCCTCGATGAGCCGGAAGATCTGCTTCGCGCCTTCCTCGTCCAGTTCTACGGTCACCGACGGCACCCACGACGACTCGGCAGAGTCGTAGTCGAAGCCTGCGTTCTGCACGGCAGTGCGCACGGCCACGAGATCGGTAGCCTCGCTCCTGATCTCGAAGGCCTCGCCGAGATCCTCGACGTCCTCCGCACCGGCTTCCAGCACGGCCTCGAGGACGTCGTCCTCGCTGAGCATGCGTTCGCCCTGCTCGCGGGGTACGACGACCACGCCCTTGCGGCTGAACAGGTACGACACCGAACCTGGATCGGCCATCGAGCCACCGTTGCGGGTCATCGCGATCCGGACCTCGGACGCCGCGCGGTTCCGGTTGTCGGTGAGGCACTCGATGAGTACGGCCACGCCGTTCGGCCCGTAACCCTCGTACATGATCGTCTGGTAGTCGGCGGCACCGGACTCCAGGCCCGCTCCCCGCTTGATGGCCCGATCGATGTTGTCGTTGGGCACCGACGACTTCTTGGCCTTCTGGATGGCGTCGTAGAGCGTCGGGTTGCCGTCAGGGTCGCCGCCCCCGGTACGTGCCGCCACCTCGATGTTCTTGATCAGCTTGGCGAACAGCTTGCCGCGCTTGGCGTCGACGACGGCCTTCTTGTGTTTGGTGGTGGCCCATTTGGAGTGGCCGGACATCGGGCTAGGACTCCTTAACGATCTTCATGAACAGGCGGTGAACCCGAAGGTCGCCAGTCAGCTCGGGATGGAACGCCGTCGCGAGCAACGGCCCCTGCCGAACCGCGACGATCCTACCCTTGGCCGGCCCGTGGGCGACGTCGGCGAGAACCTGCACGTCGGGACCGACGTCGTCGACCCACGGCGCGCGGATGAACACTGCGCGGACCGGCTCGTCGCCGCCGAGCGCCGGGAAGGTCAGGTCGGCCTCGAACGAGTCGACCTGCCGGCCGAAAGCGTTGCGCCGGACCGTCATGTCGATGCCTCCGAGGGTCCGCTGGCCCTCGATCCCGCCCTCGATCCGGTCCGCCAGCAGGATCATTCCGGCACAGGAGCCGTACACCGGCAGTCCGCGCTTGATCTGCTCGCGGAGCGGCTCGAACAGCTCGAATGCGCGCAGGAGCTTGTCGATCGTCGTGGACTCCCCACCGGGGATGACCAGAGCGTCGATGCGTTCGAGCTCGGTCGGGCGGCGCACGGCAACAGTCGCGGCGCCGAGCGATTCAAGGATGCGCCGGTGCTCGCGAACGTCGCCCTGAAGGGCCAGGACGCCAACTGTGGGGCCCTTCTCCGGATTCGTCACAACGCGTTCCATTCTACGTGGCGCCTCATCCGGTCATTCGGCGTCGCGCCGCCCACGCCCGGACCGTCACCAGCCGCGTTCGGCTAGGCGGTGCGGCTCAGGCACCTCCTCGACGTTGATGCCCACCATGGCCTCGCCGAGCCCGCGCGACACCTTGGCGATCACGTCGGGGTCGTCGTAGAACGTGGTGGCCTTGACGATCGCCTCCGCCCGCTTGGCGGGATTCCCGGACTTGAAGATGCCCGAACCCACGAACACGCCCTCGGCGCCGAGCTGCATCATCATCGCGGCGTCGGCCGGAGTCGCGATGCCGCCGGCCGTGAAGAGCACAACCGGAAGTTTGCCGGCCTGCGCCACCTCGCGGACAAGCTCGTAGGGAGCCTGCAAGTCCTTGGCGGCGACGTAGAGCTCTTCTTCCGGCAACGATGCGAGCCGCTTGATCTCGGCCCAGATCTGCCGCATGTGGGTCGTGGCGTTCGACACGTCGCCGGTACCGGCCTCACCCTTCGAGCGGATCATTGCCGCGCCCTCGGTGATGCGTCGCAGCGCTTCGCCAAGGTTCGTCGCCCCACAGACGAACGGGACGGTGAACTGCCACTTGTCGATGTGGTTGGTGTAGTCGGCCGGGGTGAGAACCTCGGACTCGTCGATGTAGTCGACACCGAGCGCCTGCAGCACCTGCGCCTCGACAAAATGCCCGATCCGGGCCTTGGCCATCACAGGGATGGAGACGGCCTCGATGATGCCGTCGATCAGGTGCGGGTCGCTCATCCTGGCGACACCGCCCTGTGCCCTGATGTCGGCGGGCACGCGCTCGAGGGCCATGACGGCCACGGCGCCGGCGTCCTCGGCGATCTTCGCCTGGTCGGACGTGACGACGTCCATGATCACGCCGCCCTTGAGCATCTCGGCCATGCCACGTTTGACACGGGCGGTTCCAGTCTGCGAAGTGGTCTGCTCGGACACGCGGTTTCCTCTGTCTGAAGTGTGATTCCTGTACTACAGCCAGGATACGGGCGTAGCGGTCCCCAGCCTTAGGGCCACTTGGCGACAACTGGCCTGTTGCGTCGGGCGACTACGCGCCGAGCGTCGGAGGTACCGAGTCGTCGAACTCCACCGTCTCCGGCCGCGGTGCGTGCCCGGCGAGTCGAAACCAGCGCACGAGCGCCTTTCCCCGGAGCCGGCGCGTCGAGCGCACAGTGTCGTTGTGGAAGCGGCGGGCGTGTCCGACCCTCCGGCAGGCGGCCGCGAGCTCGTCCAGGGCTGCCTCGGCGCCCTCCTCCGTTCTCAGCCGGGCCACGAACTCCGCATCGTCCAGGGCGGCCGACAGAGCCGCCGTCAGATCGCTGTCCGCCTGCTCGCGTTCTCCGCCCTCCAGCGTTCTCGCCCGCGTTGCGGCGTCCGCCACGAGGACGGCGCTGGCTGGGTCGAGCAGACCCCCGCTGGCCACGTCCAACGCCGCACCGGACCGGCGCAGCAACTGGGCATCAAGCACCGCGCGGGCGGCCTCCACCCGCGCATGGAGGCGGTCGATCCGTCCCGCCGTCCACGACAGGTACGCCCCGAACAACACCGCGACCGTGGCGACGATGATGATCCACTTCACTGCGACAACCTACCTGCCGAGCCGGCGGGACCGGCGAGTCTCCGGCCGGGCGCCGGCCGCGACCGCCATCTCGTAGACGGCCAGGATCTCCTCGGCGACCGTCGCCCAGTCGTAGCGGCGCACTCCGACCGACGCGGCTGCGCGCATCGCCTGCCGGCGCTCGGGATCTTCCAGCAATGCGATCGCCTCTGCCGCGAGCGCCTCAGCGTCGCCCACAGGGACGAGCGCACCCAACCGCCCGCCGTCGAGGACAGCGCGGAACGCCACGAGTTCGGAGGCCAGCACCGGTGCTCCGGCCGCCATCGCCTCGGCCAGCACGATGCCGAACGATTCGCCACCGGTGTGCGGCGCGATGTAGATGTCGCTCGACGCGAGCATCGCCGCCTTGTCCTCGTCGCTCACCCCGCCGAGGAAGGTCACGGCATCACGGCACTCGACGGGTATCTTCCGCCGGGCCTCGTCCACGTCGCCTCGCCCGGCCACCAGCAGTCGTACACCCGGTCGCGCTTCGTAGATCTTAGGCCACGCCTTCAGCAGGACCGGCAGACCCTTGCGAGGCTCGTCCAGCCGGCCGAGGAACGACAGCGTGCCGCCGGACCCCTGCCACTCGGGCCGTGGTTTGGCGACGGCGAACCGGTCGACGTACAGCCCGTTCGGAATCAGGACCGGATCGCCACCGAGGTGCTCGACGGGCAACTTGCGCGCCTCCTCCGACACCGCGATGCGGGCCGAGATCTTCTCGAAGGCCGACTGCAGGATGCCGTACGCCGCGCTCATCGCCCGGGACCGCGGGTTGGCCTGGTGGAACGTCGCGACGACCGGCACCTCGGACCACCACAGTGTCAGCAGGCCCAGGCTCGGCGAGGCCGGCTCGTGGACGTGCACGACATCGAACTTGCCGTCGGCCAGCCACCTGCGCACCCGGGACGCCGAGACCGGCCCGAACGTCAAACGCGCGACCGACCCGTTGTACGGGACGGGCACCGCCCGGCCGGCGCTGACGACGTAAGGCTCCATCGCGGCGTCGTCATCGCCGGGAGCCAGAACGGACACCTCGTGGCCACGAGCCATGAACTCCTCGGCGAGGTCGCGAATGTGCACCTGAACACCGCCTGGTACGTCCCAGGAGTAGGGGCACACCATCCCGATCTTCATCAGGTCCTCGCTCTGCCACCGTCGGCAGCCAGGTCGGCCAGGAACAGTGGCTGCAACATGTGCCAATCCGCGGGATGCTCCGCAATGCCGGCGCTGAACTTGTCGGCGACCGCCTGAGTCATGTGTACCACCCGAGCACTGCCGCGTATCCCCGGCGGCGGGGGTACTTCCTCGTGGAACCGCACCACGAGCGTGTGGTCCGGCTCCTCATCCTCGTACCACAGGGTCACCGGCAACAGGGCCGCACCCGTTCGCATGGCCAGCGCCGCGGGACCGGCAGGCATCCGGGTCGCTTCTCCGAACAGCTTCACCTCGATCCCCCGGCGGCTGAGGTCGCGGTCTGCGAGAAGTGGCACCAGGCGTCCCTGCTTGAGGCGGTCGGCGAGGGTCGTGAAAACGTCGGTCCCTCCGGAGAGCGGCAAGATCTCCATGCCGAGCCCTTCACGGTAGGCCACAAAGCGCTCGAACAGCCGGTCCGGCCGCAACCGCTCGGCGACAGTTGTGACCTGAGCGCCGGTAAGGCACCCCCAGGCGCCGGCATGGTCCCAGTTCGCCATGTGCGGCAGGGCCGCCACCGCGCCCCTGCCTGACGCGAGCGGATCGCGCATGTTGTGCTCGCCCTCGACCCTGATGTGTTCCAGGACGCGTTGCCGATCCCAGTCCGGCAGCCGGAAGGCCTCGCACCAGTACCTCAGGTACGAGCGCATGCCGGCGCGGGAGGCATCGCGGACAGCAGCTTCATCGGTGGTCCCGAGCGCGCGGGACAGATTCGATTCCAGCCGCTGCACGCTCGGGCCGCGCCGCCGCCACGCAGCGTCGGCGATGCGCCGGAAGAGCGCGTAGGCCGTGCGCTCCGGCAGGTGGCGAACGGCCGACCAGCCGCCCGTGTATCCCAGCAGGACGATGCCGTCGCGCAGCCCGTTCATGCCGGCTGAGCAGGGCTCGGCCGCGCCTGGCGGTGGACCTCACGGATCCGCTCGACCACCGTCCAGCCGCTGGCCAGCGCCAGCAGCCAGAGCACTACCTCCAGGACCACGATGGGCAGGTCGAACAGGCCGACAAGACCCACTGTGACGAGGATGGCGACCAGGCGGTCGGCCCGCTCGGCGATTCCGACGTCGGCCGTGTAACCCTGGCTCTCCGCCCGGGCCTTGGCATACGGGACGATGGAGCCGAGCGCCAGGCAGGCCAGGCTGAGCGCGGCGAGGCGCAGGTTGTCGCCAATTCCGGCGAAGTACATCGCCAGCCCGATGAAGATCGCGGCGTCACCGAATCGGTCGAGCACGGAATCGAGGAACGCGCCCCACGGACCCGTCCGGCCGGATAGCCGGGCCATTACGCCATCGAGGCTGTCCGAGAAGACGAAGGCGGTGATGAACAGTGTCCCGGCCAGGAACCTGCCTTGGGGGTAGAAGATCAGTGCTCCGGCCACCACGCCGGACGTCCCGATCAGGGTTACCGAGTCGGGCGTGAGCCCGAGCCTGAGCAGAGCCTTGGCCGGCGGCGTGAATATGCGGTTGATTACCGGTCGGGTGTAGCGGGCGAGCATGGCGTCCGTTCGGGTGTTCGGCGGGCAAAGGTACGGGCGGCGCCATGCTAGCGGCGAGTCTCCCGGCGTGTTCGCCCTTCCCCCCTTGTGCAGTAGCGTCTACAGGGCAGAAGGTTTGCGTACACGACCTTTCCACAACCGCCGGAGCACCCGGCGCCGCCGGGTCCTCCGGAGCTCTCGAGGAGGCGAGCTATGGCGGAACGAACCCCTGCGACGGCCACCGGCACAGGTCCCGCGGCCGAACAGCCCGACGGCATCCGCAATGTCGTGCTGGTCGGCCATACCGGAGCAGGTAAGACAACGCTGGTGGAAGCGCTTCTCGTCGCGACCGGCACGATTCACCGGGCCGGACGGGTCGAGGACGGCACGACGGTCACTGACTTCGACGACGCCGAGCGCCGTCAGCAACGGTCGGTCAGCCTTGCTCTCGCCCCTTTCGTGCATGAGGGCATCAAGATCAATCTGCTCGACGCGCCGGGTTACGCGGATTTCGTCGGCGATCTGCGGGCCGGTCTTCGCGCTGCGGACTGCGCGTTGTTCGTCGTCTCGACGGCCGAGCCGATCGACGGCACGACCAGGGCGCTCTGGCAGGAGTGCGCCGCCGTCGGCATGCCGCGGGCAGTCGTGCTGACCAAGCTGGACCACCCGCGATCGGACTACGACGGCACTCTCGCCGCGTGCCAGGACACCTTCGGTGCCAAGGTACTGCCGCTGTACCTGCCGGTACGCAACGGTTCGGGCGACGTCCACGGCCTGATCGGGATGCTCAGCGGGCGGCTGTTCACCTACACGGACGGCAAGCGCAGCGAATCCGAACCCACCGACGAGCAGCGCTCCGCACTCGAGGACGCCCGCGGATCCCTGATAGAGGGAGTCATCGAGGAGTCCGAGGACGAGTCGCTGATGGACCGCTATCTGTCGGGTGAGGAGATCGACCAGAAGGTTCTCGTCGACGATCTCGAGACCGCGGTGGCGCGCGCCTCCTTCCACCCGGTCATACCGGTGTGCTCGGGCACCGGCGTCGGCACCGCAGAGCTTCTGGAGATCATCTCCTCGGCGTTTCCCTCGCCGGCGGAGCACGTCATGCCCGAGGTCACCAGCGTGAACGGCAAGACCAGGTCCGATGTCACGTGCGACCCGAACGGCCCGCTGCTCGCCGAAGTCGTCAAGACCACATCCGACCCGTACGTCGGCCGCGTCAGCCTGGTGCGGGTCTTCTCCGGCACACTACGGGCGGACATGACCGTTCACGTATCCGGGCACTTTCTCGCCGAGCGCGGCCATGAGCAACATGACGAGGACGAGAAGATCGGCGGGCTCACCTCGCCGCTGGGCAAGACGCAGCGAACCCTGTCGCACGCCGTCGCCGGCGACATCTGCGCGATCGCCAAGTTGTCCAATGCGGAGACGGGCGACACTCTGTCGTCTAAGGACGACCCGCTGCTCATGCGGCCGTGGGATATGCCCGAGCCGCTGCTGCCGATCGCTGTTGTCGCCCACGCCAAGGCCGACGAGGACAAGCTCTCGCAAGGCCTGGCGCGGCTGGTCGCCGAGGATCCGACGCTGCGAGTCGAGAACAACCCGGAGACCCACCAGTTGGTGCTGTGGACCATGGGCGAGGCCCATTCCGACGTCCTGCTCGAGCGCCTGCGCACCCGCTACGGCGTCGAAGTCGACCAGGTACCGCTGCGGGTCCCGCTGCGCGAGACGCTCGCCGGCAAGGCCACCGCCAAGGGCCGGCACGTGAAGCAAACCGGTGGTCACGGCCAGTACGCGATCTGCGACATCGAGGTAGAGCCGCTGCCAGAGGGCGGCGGCTTCGAGTTCGTCGACAAGGTCGTCGGAGGTGCGGTGCCGCGGCAGTTCATCCCGTCTGTCGAGAAGGGCGTCCGCGCGCAGATGCAGAAGGGCACCACGCCGGCCGGCTACCCGATGGTCGACATCCGCGTGACCCTGTTCGACGGCAAGGCGCACAGCGTCGACTCGTCCGACATGGCATTCCAGACCGCTGGTGCGCTCGCGCTCCGCGAGGCAGCCGGGGCCGCCGGCGTGAACCTGCTCGAACCGGTCGACGAGGTGGGGATACTGGTGCCCGATGACTTCGTCGGCAATGTGATGGGCGATCTGGCCGGCCGGCGCGGCCGCGTCCTCGGGACCGAACCGGTCGGGACGGGACGCACGATGGTCCGCGCCGACGTGCCGCAGACCGAGATAGTGCGCTACGCGATCGACCTGCGCGCGATGACGCAGGGCACGGGCACGTTCAGCCGGACCTTCGTGCGGTACGAGCCGATGCCGCGCAACCTGGCCGAGAAGGCCATGGCCGCCGCCGACGAGAGCTGACCCCGTGGCCGGTTGATCACGTTCAGCATGCCCGTTGGTGCCGTACCAGGCGCACGCGCCTGGTACGGCACCAACTCGCCTAGTGGAGCACGGATGATGTGCGAGTACGCTCAGGCAGCGTGTCGTGGCCGCTGGGCCGACAACTGGAAGGCCTGTTGAAAGCGCTTCACGACGTCTTTCGGCCGGTCGAGATCTACCCAGATCACCCGCACGACCTCGTTGCCGAGCCGCCGGAGTTCGTCTTCGCGGCGCTTTTCCCGCCAGACCACCTCGCCGGGGTCCTGACCTTCGGGCACGAACTTGAGGTACTTCTGCTTGCCGTCGAACTCTCCGATCGTGCGCTGCTCGCGGAAATAGAAGTCAGATCTCGCCACGAAGATGCCCGACGGTGTCCGGAACTCCACCTGAAGCTCTGGCTCGGGCATGAGGTTGTTTCGGAATAGCACCCGCAGCCGCGACTCGCCCACACTTTCCGACCGGCCATCGGCGAACTCGATCACCGCGCCGGCGTTGCGTGAACCTTGCCAGTCACGCATCTCGTTGAGTCGGAGTAGGGCGGATTCCTTCAGCGCCGGATCGAGAGCCATCGCCGCGTCGGCGACGGATACGGCCGGTTCGAACTCGACGGTTCGCGCCGTGTCGATGATCGTCCTGGATAGCGACATCACCGGAAGCCCGTCGATCTGCACAACATCGTCTGCCTTGATCTCCCCCGCGTGGTGATGCACGCCCGCCTCCATGCGCGGCGAGTGCAGATCAGTTCGGCTCACGTGGACGTTGTCGAGATCCAGACCCCAGTCCGGGAGCTTGTGCATCACCACGGCGGAGACGTGGCTCACGACGGAAGGAGCCCGCAGGCTGCGCATCACCGCATGGATTCGGGCGCGGTGCTTTTGCACGTCGTCCATCGCATCGAGGTGGTCACGCTCGACGTATGCTCCACGACGGAGCGAGACCCACTCCCCGCGTTTCAGGAGACGATCGATGTCGTCGGCGTGGTAGCCCGCCTGAATGGCTTGAGAACGCATGACGACGCCGGCCTGCGCGTCGGCCAGGGTCTGCAAGATCTCGTACATGACGAACCAGTCTGGCCGTCCCCAGGACGCGATCTGTGCTCACAAATGAATCTGTGGATAACCACGGTGCTCGGCCGGGTGCGGGCGAGGCCGCACGGCCGGGTGTCGGCGAGACCCGATGTGCCCGGCTCACAGCCAGCTGACGGCCCGGCTCACTGGGCCGGCTCACTGGGCCGCCCAGCAGGCCTGTCGGCGCTGTACCACCTGCACGCGCCTGGTACGGCACCGACAGGCATGCTGAACGTGATCAACCGGCGGTGGGCCAGTGAGACACCAGCAGTTCGCGGGTCTCCTCGAGCAGCTGCGGCATGATCTTGGTCGAGGCGAGTACGGTCATGAAGTTCGCGTCTCCGCCCCACCGGGGAACGACGTGCTGGTGCAGGTGGCCGGACAACGAACCGCCGGCGATGTCCCCGAGGTTGAGACCGATGTTGAACCCGTGTGGCCTCGACGCCGACTTGATGGCCCGCACCGCGTCGCTGGTAAGGGCCGACAGCTCGGCGGATTCCTCCGGCGTGAGCTCTTCCAACTCGCCGATGTGGCGATACGTCACGACCATCAGGTGACCCGGGTTGTACGGGTGCAGGTTCAGCACGGCGTACGTTTGTTCGCCGCGGGCGAGGACCAGCCCTTCGGCGTCATCCAACTCCGGAATGCGGCACAGGGGGCAGTCGTCGCCATCGGCGCGCCCGGTTCCCGGCTCGCCTCTGATGTACGCCATCCGGTATGGCGTCCAGAGCCGTTGCAACTGGTCCACCCCGGTCGCGCTCACACCTGAATCCGGCGCTCGATCGCATCGGTGATCTCGGCCACCGCGTCCTCGAGCGGCACGCCGTTGTTCTGCGAGCCGTCCCTGTAGCGGAACGACACCGCGTTCTTGGCGCGGTCGTCGTCGCCGGCGATCAGCATGTACGGAACCTTCTGCTTCTGTGCGTTGCGGATCTTCTTCTGCATCCTGTCGTCGCCGGTGTCGACCTCCACACGGACACCCCGCGCGCGCAGCTTGGCGGCGACGTCCTGCAGGTACGGCACATGCTCGTCGGTGATCGGGATGCCGACCGCCTGGACCGGCGCCAGCCACGGCGGGAACGCTCCCGCGTAGTGCTCGGTCAGGATGCCGAAGAACCGCTCGATAGAACCGAACAGGGCACGATGGATCATGTAGGGCCGTTTGCGGGTTCCGTCGGCGTCCTGGTACTCCAGGTCGAACCGCGGCGGGAGCTGGAAGTCGACCTGCAAAGTCGACAGCTGCCAGGACCGGCCGATGGCGTCACGGACGTGCACGTCGATCTTCGGAGCGTAGAACGTG
>DASUUU010000056.1:0-58018 GCA_036373915.1 Jiangellaceae bacterium
CTACCCCCAGACGAGTGCGTGCGCAGGATCCTCCAGCAGCGCAGCCACGTCCGCGAGGAACTTCGAGCCCTGTTCGCCGTCCACCAAGCGGTGGTCGAACGACAACCCGAGGGTAGTGACCCAGCGTGGCTTGACCTTGCCCTTGTGCACCCACGGCTGCTGCTTGATCGCGCCGAACGCCATGATGGCCGCCTCGCCAGGCGGCAGGATCGGTGTTCCGGTGTCGACGCCGAACACACCGACGTTGGTGATCGACAACGTGCCGCCAGCCATGTCCGCAGGTGGCGTCTTACCCTCGCGCGCGGTCGCGGCCAGTTCGTTGATGGCAACGGCCAGTTCCCGCAGCGACAGCCGGTCGGCGTCCTTGATGTTCGGGACGACCAGCCCGCGCGGGGTGGCCGCAGCGATGCCGAGATTGACGAACCGCTGCATGACGATCTCGCCGGCGTCCTCGTCCCAGCGAGAGTTGACGTCCGGCGTGCGGCGAGCGGCGATGCACATCGCTCGGCCGAGTACGGCCAGCGGTGACAGTTTGACGTCGCGGAACTCCCGCGACTCGCGGAGCCGATCGACAAGCCGCATCGTCCTCGTGACGTCGACCGTGATGAACTCCGTCACGTGCGGAGCGGTGAACGCCGACCGCACGACGTTCTCGGCCGTCACCTTGCGTACCGAACGGATCGCGATGCGCTCCTCCCGCGGCAACCCGTCCCATCCGTCGCCGGGCTGAAGCGCCCGAGCGGGGGCCTCGGAAGGGACGGCTCCGGCCGCGGCAGCCTGGACGTCGTCCCGTGTGATGGTCCCACCGGGACCCGACGGTGTGACCGAGCGCAGGTCCACACCGAGATCCTTGGCCAGCTTGCGGACCGGCGGCTTGGCCAGCACACGCACGTTCTCGGGCACGGCCGTGGGCACATCACGGCTCGGCGGGGCGGGCGCCGTCTGCATGGGCGCGGCCGCCGGCTCCGGCTCCGCCGCGAACGCCGCCGATACCGCGGCTTCCGCGGCTCCCTTGCGGGGCCGGCGTTTGGCCGAAGTGGATCGGGGGCCGTACCCGACCAGCACGGCTTGTCGCTCCTGCGCGGGCTCCGCGGCGGCACCGGCGCCCTCCACCGGCTCGGGTACGAGATCCTCGCCCCCACCACCGCTTTCGGGCGGCGCGGCGCCTTCTGTCCTTACCGAGATGATGGGTGTACCGACCGCAACCGTCGCACCCTCTTCGACGAGCAGGCCGTCGACCACGCCGGCGTACGGAGAAGGCAGCTCTACCAGCGACTTGGCGGTTTCGATCTCGACGATGACATCGTTCACCTTGATCGTGTCACCTGGCTTGACCTTCCAGGAGACGATCTCAGCCTCGGTGAGGCCTTCCCCGACATCGGGGAGCTTGAACACCTGGCTCATACCCGCTCTCCCCTCAGTACGCCAGCACGCGGTCGACGGAATCGAGTACGCGGTCCAGGTCGGGGAGGTACTGCTCCTCGACTCGGGCCGGCGGGTACGGGGTGTCGTACCCGGTGACCCGCGCGACCGGCGCTTCGAGCGAGTAGAAGCACTCCTCAGTGATGCTCGCCGCGAGTTCGGCGCCGATGCCCAGCGTGCGCTGGGCCTCGTGCACGACCACGCACCGGCCCGTCTTGCGGACCGACTCGTACACCGTGGCCAGATCGAGTGGCGACAGCGACCGCAGGTCGATCACCTCGAGGGATCGGCCCTCGTCCGCAGCAGCCGACGCGGCGTCCAGGCAGGTCTTGACCATCGGCCCGTACGCCAGGACGGTCGCATCGGTGCCGGCCACAACGACGCGCGCCTGCTCCAGCGGCAGATCGGCCGGACCATCGGTGTCGACGTCCGCCTTGTCCCAGTAACGCCGCTTCGGCTCGAAGAAGACAACCGGGTCGTCCAGTTCGATTGCCTGCTGGATCATCCAGTATGCATCGACGGAGTTGGAGCAGGAAACGACCTTCAGCCCGGGCGTGTGTGCGAAGTAGCCCTCCGGGCTCTCGCTGTGATGCTCGACCGCACCGATGCCCCCACCGAACGGAATCCGGATCACGATCGGCATGCGCAACCGGCCTCCGGACCGAAAGTGCATCTTGGCCACCTGGGACACGATCTGGTCATAACCCGGGAACACGAAGCCGTCGAACTGGATCTCGCATACCGGCCGGTACCCACGCAGCGCGAGGCCGACGGCGGTGCCGATGATGCCGGACTCGGCCAGCGGGGTGTCGATGACGCGGTCCTCACCGAAGTCCTTCTGCAGCCCGTCGGTGACCCGGAAGACACCACCGAGCTTGCCGACGTCCTCACCCATGACAAGGACCTTGTCGTTCGCCTCCATCGCCCGGCGCAACCCGGCGTTGATGGCCTTTCCGAGCGGCATCGTCGTGGTCATCGCGCCTCCTCGTCAGCGAAGGACTCCAGGTAAGCGGCCATACCGTCGCGCTGTGCGACCAGCGTCGGGGTCGGCTCCACGTACACATGGTCGAAGATCGACGTCGGCGCGGGGTCGGGCAACTCGCGGCAAGCGGTCCGCAGGTGCTCGGCGAGCGCCTCGGCTTCGTCGTCGATCGACGCGAAGAAGTCCTGGTCGGCTCCGCCCGACCGGGTCAGGTACGCCCTCACCCGTTCGATCGGGTCTTTCAACTTCCAGTGCTCGAGCTCAGAAGCCGACCGGTAGCGCGTCGGGTCGTCCGTGGTGGTGTGCGCACCCATCCGGTAGGTGAAGGCCTCGATGAGAGTCGGGCCCTCGCCGTCGCGGGCCCGCTGCAGCGCCTGGCGGGTCACCGCCAGGCACGCGAGCACGTCGTTGCCGTCGACGCGGACGCCCGGGAAGCCGAAGCCGCCGGCCCGCTTGTACAGCGGGACGCGGGTCTGGCGCTCCAGTGGTTCGGAGATGGCCCACTGGTTGTTCTGGCAGAAGAAGACGACTGGGGCGTTGAACACACCGGCCCAGATGAACGACTCGTTGACGTCGCCCTGGCTGCTGGCACCATCACCGAAGTAGGCGATCACCGCGGTGTCGCGATCCGGATCTCCGGTGCCGACGGCGCCGTCGCGCTGCACACCCATCGCATAGCCGGTCGCATGCAGGGTCTGGGCGCCTACGACGATCGTGTAGAGGTGGAAGTTGTCGTCACGGGGGTCCCAGCCGCCCTGGTCTACACCGCGGAACAGGCCGAGCAGCACCGCTGGGTCGACGCCACGGCACCATGCGACGCCGTGCTCACGGTATGTGGGAAACACGTGATCCTGCGGGAGCAGTGCTCGTGCCGAACCCACCTGGGCCGCCTCCTGGCCGAGCAGCGAGGCCCACAGCCCCAGCTCGCCGTGCCGCTGGAGAGCGACTGCCTCGGTGTCGATCCGGCGCGAGAGGACCAGATCGCGATAGAAACCCCGGATATCCTCCTCGGTGACATCGGCGATCAGCGGGTCGTACTCCTCGCTGACCACTCGCTCACCTTCCGGGGTGAGCAGCTGCACCGGCGGATAGTCGCTCCCCGGGGGCGGTCCGGCCGCCGTTTCGGGTGTTTCGACGGTCATCGCGTCTCCTTCACGTCGTGCGGCTCTGCGGGGTCTCCGCAACAGCCGTCGTGCCGCGGTTGGTGCTCGACACCGGCGCACTAGGGATGGGTGACCGGGTCGAACGTTCGCGGCCGGTGCACCGACCGCGTCAGGTTGTTGACGTTCACGGTACAGAGTATGACCGGGCTCACGCTGCCAGGCCCGGGTACAAACCGGTCACTTCACGCTTGGCTGGTACGCACAAGTACTTGGCCGCCCACGTAGCGTCGTCCGTCATGTCGATCTCACGCTTGGCGGCCGAACCGACCGGCCGTTGAGTGCCGTTGGACGGGCTGGCTAGGGTGGCGCACCGTGGGTGCCTTCAGCGACGCGACCACCGTCCACCAGATCGAACCCGGTCAGTACGCTGCCGAGATCGATGGAAGCTGGTCGGTCGGAGGCGTGCCCAACGGCGGCTTCCTGCTGGCCCTCGTAATGCGGGCGGTACTCGCCGAGTCCAGCCAGCCGCACCCCGTGGCCACGAGCGCCCACTTCCTGATGCCGCCGAAGGCCGGCCCCGCCTCGATCCGGATCGAGACGCTGCGCGTCGGCCGCACCACCGGCACACTCCACGCCACATTGATCCAGGACGACACCCCACTGATGCACGTGACCGCCACCACGGGGACGCTGGACTCCCGCTCGGTGCCGGAGTGGAGCGGCCCGAACCCCGAACCGGTGGCCGAGTTGGACGATTGCGTGCACGCCCGTGTCGACTTGCCGGACGGCACTCATGTGGGCCTGCTGGAACATGTGGACCTCCGCCTCGACCCCCAGACGCTCGGCTGGTTCTCGGGACGGCCGGCCGGATCGCTCGCGATGCGCGGCCACCTGCGAATGATGGACGGAACCCAGCCCGATCCGTTGGTACTTGCCCTCGCCGTCGACGCATTACCGCCGACCGTGTTCGGGCTGGGCCGCCTGGGGTGGGCGCCCACCGTCCAGCTGTCCTTGATGACCAGAGCCCTGCCGGCCGCCGGCTGGTTAACGGTCCACCTACGTGGCCGGTTGCTGCGGGACGAGTGGTTCGACGAGGAAGCCGAGGTCTACGACGCCAACGGTGATCTGGTCGCACAATCTCAGCAGCTAGCCCGCGTCCGCGTCGCCTGACGGTTCGCCGGCCCCAACCCACGCGCACCGCATCGACCGTTCGTTCACTGCGGGCCGTCCGGATCGGCCGCCTTCTCCGACGCCTCGGACCGAAATGGCGGCATGTCGCCGTCCAACGGCCGGAAACCGCTGTCGCTCAGGCGTCCCCGGGCAGCACAATAGACGTGTCGTCAGCATCGAAGCGATAGGACGGTCATGGCAGAGCAGGTTCGGCGGACGACAGGTGCCGCCGTGTGGATTGCCCTGGTCACGGTCTACATCATCTGGGGTTCGACCTACCTGGCGATCCGGGTGGTCGTTGATGCGGGCATCCCGCCGATTCTCGGGATGGGCACGCGGTTCCTCGTCGCCGCGGCGGTCATGATGGCCATCTTGGCGGCCCGCGACGGTGTCTCATCGCTCAAGATCAGCTGGATCGAGTTGCGCGGGGCAGCGATCATGGGACTGCTGCTGCTCGCAGGCGGCAATGGCGTTGTGGCCATCGCGGAGCAGACGGTCCCCAGTGGCCTGACCGCTTTGATCATCGGCGCCGTTCCGCTGTGGTTCGTGCTGCTGCGCTTCGGCGGTGGCGACCGTCCCCGGGCGCTCACCTGGCTCGGAGTGCTCGTGGGTTTCGCCGGCATCGCGGCGATAAGCCTGCCCAAGGGCGGCATCGATGGCGTCGAGTCCTGGGGAGTCCTGCTGCTCCTTGTCGCGACGCTGTCGTGGGCCACCGGGTCGTACCTGTCCCCGCGCCTGCACCTGCCGAGACGAACGATGGTCGCGGTCAGCTACGAGATGCTGGCCGGCGGCCTGATCATGACGATCGGTTCGGTGGCGTTCAGCGCTACCAGGACGTTCGACCCCGTGACGGTCTCTGCGGACGGCTGGATCGCCCTCGGGTACCTGGTGGTGTTCGGATCGCTGCTCGGCTTCACCGCGTATGCCTACGCGCTCGCCAATGCCCCGTTGTCGCTTGTCGGGACGTACGCCTACGTCAATCCCGTCGTGGCAGTGGTCCTGGGCTGGGCGATCCTTTCCGAGCCGATCACCGCCGTGGTCATCGGCGGCGGCGCACTCGTCGTGCTCGGCGTCGCCCTTGTCGTCAGTGCTGAGCGACCGCGCGCCGCCGATCGAGAACAGGCAGCCGAGCCCGTTGCAGAACGAGTCCGGTCATGACATGCGACGCCCTTGAGGTCGGCACATGCACTCCCCTGCGGTGCATGTACCGACCTCAAGGGACGTGACTCTAGTCAAGACCTCCAGTTAACAGAAAGTCAAGACTAGTGACTTGGTGCGTGGCGAGCGGCTCAGGAAACCGGGAGCTCCAGGGCACCCGCGCTCGGCCCGACGCCCGCCACCGGCGAGACCCGCACGGCTACGAGAGCACGATCGTAGGCGTCCAGCGTCTCATCGATCCGGCCCAGGTCGCGGTAAAGGTCGCCGAGTTCGCGCCACGCCGCTGCGGCCTGCCGCGATGCACCCATCTCCTCGAGCATGTTCGCGGCGACGGTGCACTGCTCCAGCGTCTCGTCGGATTTTCCCTGCTCACGCAGGATCCGGCCGAGAAGGAGCCTGGCCCGAGCCGATTCGATTCGTGGCTGGTCACCCAGTCTGTCGAGCGAATCCAAGGCGGCCGCACGCGCTTCGTCGAGCCGGCCCAACGCCAGCAAGGCACGAGCGCGCTCGGTCGCATAGTAGCCGAGGTCGATCGCGCCGCCGTGTACCTGGATCTCGTCGGCCACGCGGTCCAATAGGTCGAGTGCCTGCTCGGCCTCGGGCGGTTGCTGCTGCAACAGCAACCAGGCGTAGCAGACCCGTAGCCGGGCGAGGTTACGCCGGTCGTCGCTCTCGCCGAACAACGCGAGGGCACGGTCGACAAGCGAAAGCGCCTCACCGATCTGGCCTCGCGACTCGGCAAGCAGCGCAGCATTCCAGTAAGCCGCACCCCGCGAATGCGGCGCACCTGAGGACTCCGCGCCCCGGATCAGATCGGCCGCCAGCACTGTCGCACGGGCAAGATCGCCGCGTTCGTAGTAGCCCATCAACACGGTGCAACCGAGGCGAACGTACTCATCGCCACCCTCGAGCCCCAACTCGGCCGCGGACTGCATGGCCTCTTCTCCGGTGTGGATGGCCATGTCGAGGTCCCCGGCTTCGTGGTAGCACCGTGACAGTGCCTCGGCGACATCCATCCACGGGTGCACGTTGGGCTCCCGCCGCGCTTCTTCCGCGAGCTCACCAAGCAGCCGAAGGGCTTCCTCGAGGTCGCCCTTGCGCTCGGCGGCGATCGCCCGGCCCAGGCGCACCCTGCGATGTTGCTCGTCGCCGAGGCCAGGGTCGTCCTCTAGGGCGGCGAACCGGGTGTAGGCATCGGCAATGTCGCCGCGGTGCAGGGCGACCTCCGCGTGCCCGAGCGCAAGGCGAGCCCTGCGCCGGACCTCCGCGTCAATGCCGTCGAGCAGGTAGCCAGGATCGACGCCCAGCCGCTCAGCAATGTGCGCCAGCGCGGCCGGCGCCGGCTGCCGGCGTCCACTTTCGACCAAGGACAAGTAACTAGGCGAGAGCATGCCCGCGGCTACCTCGGCCTGGGTCAGGCCCAGTTCGAGGCGGCGGGCGTGGATTCGGCGCCCGACCAGGGACTCTCCAGGTGTGTCCGAAGTCTGGGATTGCTCGCTGACTTCCACTTGACGATAAGCCATAACACCATTTCACTACGAGGTGTCATCTTTGCGCTAGCCCCCTAGCCGAGGAGTCTGAGATGGTACGTCGAGCTGTCATCCGTCTCGTTGCCGCAGCCCTCACGTTCATCGCCGTGTCAGCGGCACTCGCGGCACCGGCCGCCGCCGCGATTTGGCAGGGTCCGATCGGCTGCTGCTGACCTGTAGCGGCCGCGGTCACGGCAGACGGCTTCCCGCTTTCGCCCCCCGAATCGGAAGCTGTCATGGGAGACCCCGGCAGGCCAGGCCCACCGGGCCGCGCCTGCCGGGGTCTCTGGGCGCATCCACTGGTCTGAACGGATGGCGCACAGCCCGATCTGCTAGCTGGACTGGGCCCGCCAGTCCGCCGTCACCTTGAGCAATCGGTCGCTCGCCTCGGGCTCGGCGACGGTAATCCGGCATCCCTCGCCTGCGAAGGGTCGCACGATGAGGCCCGCTGCCTCGCACTGCTTGGCGAACTCGACCGTCTTGTCCCCCAGTTCCAGCCACACGAAGTTCGCCTGAGTGTCCGGAACGTCCCAGCCCTGCTCGAGGAGTGCCGCGCGGACCCGGTCACGTTCGGCCACGAGGGTCTCGACTCGCTCGGCCAGTGCACCCTCGTGACGCAGCGATTCGATCGCAGCGCGCTGGGCGACGCCGCTGACCCCGAACGGCACCGCCGTCTTGCGTAACGCATCGGCGACGGGTTCTCTGGCTATCGCGAACCCGACCCGCAAGCCGGCCAGGCCGTAGGCCTTCGAGAACGTCCTCAGGACGCACACGTTCGGAAACTCACGATACAACTCGAGACCGTCGATCGCGGCCGGGTCCCTCACGAACTCCCGGTACGCCTCGTCCACGACGACCAGAACATCGGACGGCACTAGCTGCAGGAAGGCGCGCATCTCGTCCCGGCGCACCGCCGTACCTGTCGGGTTGTTCGGCGAGCATGCCAGGACGAGCCGGGTCCGGTCGGTCACCGCGTCCGCCATCGCGTCCAGGTCATGCCGGGCGCCGGGCCCGAGCGGCACCGTCACCGAACGTGCCCCCGAGATTCCGACCACGATGGGGTAGGCCTCGAACGACCGCCACGCATAGACGACTTCATCACCGTCGGCAGCCGTGGCCTGGATGACCTGCTGCAGCACTCCAACGCTGCCGGTACCGGTAGCCAGGTCTGCCGGTGGCACGTCGAACCGCTCGGCAAGCGCGTCGATCAGGCCGGTCGCGAACATGTCGGGATACCGGTTCATCGAGCCGGCGGCTTCGAAGACAGCCTCGAGCACGCCGGGGAGCGGCGGGTACGGATTCTCATTTGACGAGATCTTGAAAGCGGTCTGGCCACTGCCCGCGGTTGCCGGGCGCCCCGGCTTGTACGACGGCAGACTGTCAAGAGCGTGACGTAGGCGAGGACTGTCCGACGGCATGCCGTCACAATAGGCCACACCGTCGGCGTCCGACCCTCTGACCGCGGGCAGACCGCACAAAGCCGTCCAATCATCGCCGGGCCCCCAGGGTGTTCGGCCCGCCGGGTTTCGTCTACGCTTCCCGCCATGTCGCTGATCATTCGACTCATCGTCAACGCGATCGCGCTGTGGGTCGCCACCGTCATCGTCAGCGGAGTCGAGCTTGAAGGTGCCTCGACCCAGGATCGGGTCATCACTCTGCTCGTGGTGGCTGCGATCTTTGCGCTGGTGAATGTGGTGGTGCGGCCGATCGTCAAGATCCTGTCGCTGCCGCTCTACGTGCTGACCCTTGGACTGTTCACTTTCGTGGTCAACGCGCTGATGCTGCTACTGACCTCATGGATCGCCGATCAGTTCGACGTTCCCTTCAGCGTTGACGGCTTCTGGTCCGCGATTCTGGGCGGGCTGGTCATTTCGTTCGTTAGTTGGGTACTAAATCTGCTCTTGCCCGACTAGACCGGAACATCGCTATTGTCGGAAAGCAACGGAACGATTAAGCCGGGCGCGTCGAGGTTCCCCACGGGCACCCGGTGCCGTACCGTTGGTGGCACTTCCTGCACGATCGAGGTTGTCCGTCGTGGCCGACGGCAGCTAGGGGGAATCGTCGTGCTGACCCGCGCGTCCCTTGAAGAGGCAGGTGAGTAATCATGGCGAGCGGCTTCGGCACTGTCGGCTCCGTACTGACCGAACGCCCCCCGTCCGACGAGCCGCTGGTAACCCCGGTCACCCGTGGCGCCGGCGCGAAGGCCCCATCCGCTGGTCCGCAGCGACCCATGCCGATGCACGCGCCGCCAGGACACGGTCCAGCGCAGCTGGCAACCGCACACCAATCGCCACCTGCCCGGCACGAACCACTCACCCAGCACGCGCCTCTCGTGCAGCAGGCACCCCCCAGGGAGCCGGCGCCACTCGTACCACAGACGCCGCCGACTCAGCAGGATCGCGGCCCGGCGACGGGAAACCGGGCCTGGTACGACAGTCTCCTGAGCGGACGTGAGTACGACGTCGTATACGACGACGCCGAGGGTTACCCGCTGCTCGCCTTCGCCGACGGCCAGTGGTACGACGTGACGTCGTTCAGTCCACGCCCTGTCTCCGTGCGGTACGCCATCCACCTCGATCCCGCGTGGGCTGGTGCCGTCGTCCAGACCGTGTGTAGCTGGATGCGCAGCAACCCCAACCACGACCGCTCCTTCGAACTCGCCACCGAGTTGGCCCTTGCCATGGGCGAGCTGGCCCGGCTGGCGCGCAGCTGATCATTGGCTTCAGTCCGGACGACGTGACGTACCGCATCTGCCTTGTGTGCCTGGGCAACATCTGCCGGTCCCCCATGGCCGCGGTCGTGATCAGACGCCGGCTGGAAAAGGTAGGGCTCGCCGATCGAGTCAGCGTCGAGTCCGCCGGGACCGGCGCCTGGCACGTCGGCGAGCCCGCTGATCCGCGGGCGCTCGCCGCGCTCCGCGAACGCGGCTACGACGGAAGGGCACACCGGGCTCGCCAGTTCACGGCCGACTGGTTCGACCGGTTCGACCTGATCCTCGCCATGGACCAGGACAACCACGCAGACCTGACCCGGCTTGCCGCGACGTACGGCGGCGAGCCTCGGGTGCGCCTGCTCAGGTCGTACGACCCCGCCGCTCGGGCTGCGGGTGAGCTCGACGTTCCGGATCCGTACTACGGTGGCGCGGACGGGTTCGCACACGTACTCAACCAACTGGAGCGCGCGGCGGACGGGCTCGTCGATTCGCTGCAGGAGGAACTGCGTGATCGCTGAGCAGCTCAGCCGCTTGATCGGAGACCGAGTCGTCAGGCTCGAGGCGGTCGGCGGCGGGGATATCTGCGATGCGAGGCGTGCGAAGTTGAGCGACGGCAGCCTGGTGTTCGTCAAGTCGAGGATCGGCGCACCACCAGGGTTCTTTAGAACCGAGGCGGCCGGTCTGCGGCGGCTGAGGGCGGCCCGGAACGGCGTGCCCGTCCCGGAAGTCATCGCGTACGACGACGAGCGCCTCGTGCTCGAGTGGATCGCACCCGGCCCGCCTTCGATGGAGGCGGCCGAACGCTTCGGGCGGGCGCTCGCTGCGACCCACGCGGCCGGGGCACCGGCCTTCGGCTCGACCGACGGTGACGGTTGGATCGGCACCCTCGAGCTCCCCGGTGGGCCGTGGTCCAGCTGGGAGGACATGTGGGTCGAGGGCAGGGTGCTGCCGTACCTTCGGGCGGCGGTCGACGCGGGATCGATCCGGGCCAAGGACGCCTACGATGTCGAAAGTCTCATGGGCGAGTTGCCATCGCTGGGCCTGCCGAGCGAGCCACCCGCGCTGATTCACGGCGACCTGTGGGCGGGCAACGTGGTGTGGGGCGCTGACGGCACCGCCCGGCTCGTCGACCCTGCCGTGCACGGCGGCAGTCGAGAGTCCGACTTGGCCATGATGGAGCTGTTCGGATTCCCGCACCTGGACAGGGCGCTCGCCGCATACCACGAGTCCTGGCCGATACCGGACGGCTGGCGCAGGCGGATGGCCCTGCATCAACTCCATCCGGTGCTCGTACACGCCGTGCTGTTCGGCGGATCGTACGGCTCGCAGGCCGGCCGTATCGCCCGCAAGTACCGGATCGGCTAGCGGGCCTCCCCACCCCGACTCAGGGTCGGATCCCCCTGTAGTAGTACGGACGATTCGCCGTGACGAAGGAGCGAATGGCCCGTTGGCGCCGATAGCTTCGTGACGTCCGACGTCATACTCACTGGGAGCTGACATGATCACGGCCCGCGGGCTGCGAAAACGCTACGGTGCGACTGTCGCTGTAGACGACCTGTCGTTCGAGGTCAGACCCGGTGTCGTCACCGGGTTTCTCGGCCCGAACGGCGCCGGCAAGTCCACGACCATGCGCCTGATGCTCGACCTCGACCACGGCGAGGGCGAGGCTCGGTTCGACGGCCGGCGATTCCGCGAGATCAAGGATCCGATGAACGAGATCGGCGCGGTCCTCGAGGCGAAGGCCTTCCACCCGACGAGAACCGCGCGCAACCACCTGAGGATGCTCGCCGCGGCGAACCGGATCCCCGACTCCCGGGTCGACGAGGTCCTCGAAATCGTCGGCCTGTCCGACGTCAAGAAGAACAAGCCGAAGGGATTCTCCTTGGGCATGGCCCAGCGCCTCGGCCTGGCCCAGGCATTGCTCGGCGACCCGAAGGTGCTGATCCTGGACGAGCCGGCCAACGGGCTCGACCCGCACGGCATCCATTGGCTGCGCGACGTGCTGAAGTCGCTGGCCGCGCAGGGGCGGACGGTCTTCGTGTCCAGCCACCTGCTGGCCGAGATGGCGCTCATGGCCGACGAGCTTGTCGTCATCGGCCGCGGCAAAATGATCTACAACGGCGCGATGAGCGAGTTCGTCCAGACGTTCACCAAGCAGAACGTCATCGTCCGGACCCCGTCGGCGGAGACGTTCGTCGAAGCGCTCCGTCGCGAGGGCGCCGAGGTCGACATCCGGCCCGACGGATCACTGCTGATCAGCGGTCTCGAGACGCCCGCCGTCGGCGAACTGGCCTACCGCGAGGGAGTCATGTTGCACGAGCTCGCCACCCACAGCGCCTCGCTTGAGCAGGCCTTCATCTCGGCGACGGGTGCGTCCGAGGAGTACATCGCCCGCGACATCGCCGAGGTGCTGGGCTCCGCTCCGATCTCTGACGACGGGCCGGGCACCAACGAGACGCCACGGGGTACGGCATGAGCGACGCGCTGCGATACGAGTGGGTGCGAATCCGCACCCTGCGCTCGACCTACTGGCTTACCGGCTTGGGCATCGTCATCACGGCCGGAATCGCGTTCATCATCGCCCTGGTGACCCGGAACGATCCGATGACTCCCGTGATCGTGTCCAACGTGCTGCTCGGTGGTGGCGAGTTCGCCACCTTCATCCCGATCTTCATGGCGATCATGGGTGTGCTCGCCACGGGCCACGAGTACCGCTACGGAATCATCCAACCGACGCTGACCGCGGTGCCACAACGATCCAGGTTGCTGACGGCCAAGCTCATCGTCGTCTCCGCCGTCACGCTCGCGGTCGTCGCAGTCTCGCTCCTGATCAACACCGTGATCGGCACCGTCTTCTGGGGTGAGTTGCCGGATCTGGGATTGGATCCGCTCAACGAAGTCATCCCGGGATACTTCGTGATGGTGCTGCTGTGGGCGATTCTCGGCGTCGCCCTCGCCCAGCTCTTCCGGGGTGTCCCGACGGCGATCGTCGTGCTGCTCGTGACACCGCTCATCGTGGAAAGCCTGATCACCGGGCTGGCGACGATCCCCGCGCTGGACTGGTTGGTGCCGGTCGTGAAGTTCCTGCCGTTCACGGCGGGTTCACGCCTGATCGCCACCGGGTCGTTCGACACGGGGCCGGACGGGCCGGACTTCGAGCTGTTCGACAGGTGGGTGTCCGGCGGCGTGTTCGCGGGGTTCATCGCGATCATCCTGGCCGTCGCCTGGTACCGCTTCCAGACTCGCGACGCCTGACCTCCCCACCCCCCGGTCGTTCGATCACGTTCGGCAGGCGGCCCGACCTACCTACATGCCCGCGTGCATGTACGTACGTCGCCCAGCCTGTCGAACGTGGTCGAACGGCAAGCGGGCAATGCGGGGTTAGATGCGGACGAGCCCGTCGGCGGTGCGGAAGTGCACCGCCTGGATACCGGGCTGACCGCGTGGAGCCGTCCACTCCACGTCCACGTCATCCAGCGGGTGCGACTCGGGCTCACCAAGCCACTCGGCCACCCGGTGCGGGTCGCCGGCGATCTCGATACGCACGAGCTCAACGCCATTGCCCGGTTGTGACGGATGCTCGGCCGGGTCGGATTCCCAACGCACGAAGAACGGCAACTGCGGGTCGTTGATCAGGCCTTTCACGCCGATCTGCTTCCAGCGCAGCTCGTACCCGTCCGGACGTCGCCTATTGCCGTCCACCGCACGGCGGCCCAGCCGGGCTTCGATGGGGCGCAGGTCGTCCACCGCGACAACCCAGCCAAGCCAGCCGCCGCCGGCTTCTGTCCGCGCCCTGACCGCCTGACCGAACGGCACCTTGTCCGCCGCGGGATGATCGAGCACTTCGACGACTTCGAGGTAGTGCCCGTCGGAGACCGGCAGGACCCGGTTTCGGGTCCCGAACCGCGGATGCACGCCTCCCTCGACCAGCTCCACGCCGAGCATCGCCGCCAGCTCGAAGGCCGTCGCGTCGAGACCCTCTGGGCCAGCGGCGTATGAGACGTGGTCCAGGCGCATGCCCGCATCTTGACAGGATCACCCACCCGCGATCGCTATTAGGTTCACCTAACCCGGCCGCTTCGCCGAGCTTCTTCGGCGCCGACGGGACGTCCCGCCGGCCGTATCGCCGGCGTTTCGCCGATCTCGGCCACGCGGGCGTGATGCCCGCGCTCGCGGGTAATCGACGCCAGATCGCGTGTTGTACGGTCGAATGCGAGGGAGGACGCGGTGACAATCGATATTCGGCGCACGCCGGCGAAGTACGAGGCGTATCTCGACGGTGAGAGGGTCGGAAGCCTGGCCATCAGCCGACACGGTGACGTCATCACGGCCATCCATACCGAAGTCGAGCCGGAAGCCGAAGGCAAGGGTGTCGGATCCGAGCTCGCCCGGACTTTGCTCGATGACGCGCGGAGCTCGGGACACCGGGTGGACGTCCGGTGCCCCTTCGTCGCCGGGTGGATCAAGCGGCATCCCGAGTACGGGGACCTCGTAGCAGCATCGACGACCAGCGGCTGATGCCCGCCCGCGGGTCAGAAGTTGATCATGTGTCCCGCCAGGCCGTGGACCGCCTCCTTGACCGCCTCGCTGAGCGTCGGGTGCGCGTGCACGTTCCGCGCCACCTCGTGGACGGTCAGGTCCCATTGCTGGGCAAGGGTCAACTCCGGCAGCAGTTCCGTGACGTCAGGGCCGATCAGATGCCCACCTAGCAACTCGCCGTACTTGCCGTCGCTGATGAGCTTGACGAATCCGGTGGTGTCGCCGAGGCCGTGCGACTTTCCGTTGGCGGTGAAGGGGAACTTCGCCACCTGCACGTCGAAACCCTTCTCCCTCGCCTGCGCCTCCGTCCACCCGAAGCTGGCGATCTGCGGCTGGCAAAAGGTGGCCCGCGGAATCATCGTGTAGTCAAGTTCCACGGTCTCCGCGTCAGCGATCGTCTCCGCGGCGACGATGCCCATCGACTCGGCCGCGTGTGCGAGCATCAGCTTGGCGGTCACGTCGCCGATCGCGAAGATATGCGGGACGCTCGTCCGGCCCCGGCTGTCGATCTCGATGGCGCCCCGGTCGGTGAGCGCCACACCCGTCTTGTCCAGACCGTAGCCTTCGACGCGTGGCTGGAAGCCGATCGCCTGCAGCACCTTGTCGGTCTCGAGCACCTGCTCGCTGCCGTTGCCGCTGACCGCCACCTTGACCTTGTCGCCGGAGTCGTCGATGCCCTCGACCCTGGTGGAGGTCATGACGTTGATACCGAGCCGCTTGTAGCGTTTGGCCAGTTCGGCTGAGACCTCCTCGTCCTCGAGCGGCACCAGGCGGTCGAGGAACTCGACGATGGTGACGTCGACGCCGTAGTTCTTGAGCACGTAGGCGAACTCCACGCCGATCGCGCCGGCCCCGGCGATGACGATGCTCGCCGGCAGGTCGTCGGTCATGATCTGCTCTTCGTACGTGACGACGCGATCGCTGAGCGACGTGCCCGGCAACAGTCGCGTCGTAGCGCCGGTCGCGATGATGCAGTGGTCGAACGTGACGGTCTCGCTACCGCCGTCGGCGAGCGACACCTGCAGCGTGTTGGCGTCCGAGAACGTGCCCCACCCCTCGTACTGGGTGATCTTGTTCTTCTTCATCAGGAAGTGAACGCCCTTGACCCGGCCGTCGGCGACCTTGCGGCTGCGCTTGAACGCCTCGCCGTAGTCGAAGCTCACCTCGCCGTCGACCCGGATGCCGAATGTCTTGGCCTCGTCCCTGAAGATGTGGGCCAGCTCGGCATTGCGCAGCAGGGCCTTGGACGGGATACAGCCGACGTTGAGGCAGACGCCGCCCCAGTACTTCTCCTCGATGATGGCCGTCTTGAGTCCGAGCTGGGTGGCTCGGATCGCTGCCACGTAACCACCGGGGCCTGCCCCGAGGACGACGACGTCGAAGTGTGTGCTCATGCGCTCAACGATATGGTGCCGCCGCCTCGCTTGCGCTGCCCGGCTGGTGAGGAGCGCACTACGCGAGCCATCATTCAAGATCAAGTGGTCACGACACGCTGACCCGTGAGCGGCCGAGTCGGCGTGTTGCGACCACTTGATCTACGGAAGGTGTGCGCGTGGACGACCGCCCGGTGTCGGACGCAGCGGCTAGGGTCCGGTGGCATGTCGACAAACCACGCCGAGATCGGCATGTGCTTTCCCCGAACCTATCCCGCTGCGCTCATCAAGGACGTCGCCCGGCAGCTGGAGTCGGGCGGTGCAGACCGGCTCTGGGTCATCGAGGACTGCTTCTACACCGCCGGGGTGAGCCTGTCCGCCGCGGCGCTGTCGGTGACCGATTCGTTGCACGTCGGGTTGGGCATCGTGCCCGCGGTCGCGCGCAACCCGGCAATCACTGCGATGGAGTTCGCGACATTGTGCGGCCTCGGGCCGGGCCGCTTCACCCCCGGTATCGGACACGGTGTGCAGTCGTGGATGGAGCAGATGGGCGCGCGGCCACGGTCCCCGCTGACCGCGCTCGACGAGGTGCTCGTTGCCGTGCGCCGCCTGCTTGACGGCGAGCAGGTCACCATGCACGGTCAGTACGTCCACCTCGACGACGTGCGGCTCGATCAACCGCCGGCCGACCCGCCGGGCGTCCTCGCCGGTGTCCGCGGTCCCAAGTCGATGGCATTGGCCGGCCGCGTCGCCGGTGGCGTGGTGCTGGCCGAACCGGCCAGCCCGACATACGTGCGGTGGTCGGTAGACCAGGCCGGCCGGCCGGACGACTTCCATGTCGCGGTCTTCTCCGCGCTGTGCGTCACGGACGACCGCGACTCCGCTTACCGGATCATGGCGCCATGGCTGGCCTCGATGGTGGAGCGGGCGAACGTCAGCCTGACCGAGCTGCCGTTCTTCGACGACCTGGCCGCGCGGTATGCCGAACGAGGAGTTGATGGGCTGGCGACCATCCCCGCCGAGTGGTGGACCGAGATAGGGCCGATCGGCACCCTCGACGATGCCGCCGCCCA
The DNA here is from genome assembly GCA_036373915.1 of Jiangellaceae bacterium. Taxonomy (GTDB): domain Bacteria; phylum Actinomycetota; class Actinomycetes; order Jiangellales; family Jiangellaceae; genus JASLBX01. The sequence goes on from DASUUU010000056.1 coordinate 17,063, forward strand.
CATCCTTGCCCTCGAGTCGGCCGGCGTGCACTCCATCGGATTGTTCCCGTCACTCGACCCCGAGGTCGGCATGAACCAGATCGACGACGTACTCGCCCTGACCCGCCGGTAAGGCGGTGCACCCTGGCGTACAGGTGATCACTCTGTGATCGGCTGTTCGATCAGCCAGGAGCGGTTTCCCTCACGTGATCAATTAGCCTGGCGGCCGACGCTTCCCCTAGGTGTGCATTGCAAAGCGGCCGGGACGTGTTGAATTGGAGGGCCGCAACCCGACGCTGCGGCCGATCTGGGACCGATGTCACAGTGCGTCGATGGCGCGCAGGATCCGCTTGTCTGAGACGGGGTAGGCGGTGCCGAGTGACTGCGCGAAGTACGACACCCGCAACTCCTCGAGCATCCAGCGGATCTCGCGGACGTCCTCGTCGTCTCGCCTGTGGGCCGGCAGCCGGGCGACCATGGCGTCGTACTCTCCACGGAGTTGGTGAACCTGCTCCATGAGCTGCCGGTCGCGGTTGTGCGTCGTCGGCAGCTTGTCCAGGCGGCGCTCGATGCCGCGTACGTAACGCAGCAGATCCGGCAGCCGCCGCCACCCCGTCGCGGCGACAAAGCCAGGATAGATCAGCTCGCCGAGCTGGGTCCGGACATCGGTCAGGGCCGGCACCAAGGCCAGGCTGCTGGTGGCCTTGAGCCGCTGCTCGACCGCGCGGGCCGTCGTCAGCACCTGCTCCACCTTGCCCAGCACGTCGAGCGTTACGTCGACAAGGTCGGCGCGAACCGCGTCGCGCAGCCGGGCGAAACCGTCCGCGTCCCACGCCGGGCCGCCCGCTTCGGCGATCAGCTTGTCCACCGCGCATGCGACGCAGTCGGCGAGCAGGTCGGCCACGCTGCCGTGGGGGTTCTGGCTCAGCGCCAGCTTGCTCTCGTTGGTGAGCCACCCGGACACGTACGCATTCGGCGACGGAATTGTCAGCTGGAGCAGTCGTCGCGTCCCCCGCCACATCGCGCGGCGCTGCTCGGCTTCGGTGCCCAGGACGCGCACGGCCACGGCGTCGCCTTCGTCCACGAGTGCCGGGTATCCCTTGATCACCTGACCGCCACGTTTGCCTTCGACAGTTCGCGGCAGCTCGCCGATCGTCCAGGAGCGCAGACCCGACCGTTCCACGTCGGTCGTCACCGACGAGATCGCCGCCTTCGTCTGTGTGGCCAGCTTTCGCTTGAGCGCCTCAAGATCCTTGCCCTCACCGAGCAGGCGGCCCTTCTCGTCCTCAACGCGGAACGTCATCCGTAGGTGGTCAGGAACGCGGTCCACATCCCAGGCCTCCCGGGGAACGCTCACCCCTGTCATCGCCTCGAGCTCGCGCTCGAGGCTCAAGAGCAACGGGCCATCGGCGGGGCCCACCCGGCGCAGCATGTCCGCCGCGTGGTCCGGGGCGGGCACGAAGTTGCGCCGCAGCTGCTTCGGCAGCGACCGGATCAGTGCGGTCACCAACTCCTCGCGCAGTCCCGCGACCTGCCAGTCGAAGCCGTCGGCGTTCACCTGGTTGAGCACGGCCAGCGGGATGTGAGCCGTCACGCCGTCGGCCTCAGCGCCGGGCTCGAACTGGTAACTGAGGCGGAACCGCAGTGCGCCGTCCGCCCACTCGTCCGGATAGTCAGCTGCGCTGACCGTGCCGGCGTCGTGTCTGACCAGCATCGCCGGATCGAAGTCCAGCAGGTCAGGCTGGTCCCGCCGGGCCTTCTTCCACCAGCTGTCGAAGTGAGCGACCGACACCACCTGGGCCGGGACTCGCGCGTCATAGAAGTCGAACAGGTCCTCTTCGTCGACCACGATGTCGCGCCGCCGCGCCCGGTGCTCGAGGTCCTCGACCGAAGCGAGCAGTTCGCGGTTGTTGTGGAAGAACCCGTGATGGGTACGCCACTCGCCCTCCACAAGCGCGTGCCGGATGAACAGCTCGCGGCAGAGCTCGGGATCGACCTTGCCGTACGCGATCTTGCGATCTGCGACGATCGGCACGCCGTAGAGCGTCACCTTCTCGTAGGCCATGACCGCGCCGGCGTTCTTCTCCCAGTGCGGCTCGCTGTACGAGCGCTTGAGCAGGTGGCCGGCCAGCTCCTCTGCCCAGGCCGGGTCGATCGTGGCGACGATTCGCGCCCACAGCCGGGACGTCTCGACCAGTTCGGCGGCCATGATCCATTGAGGCCGAGATCTGGCCAACGCGGAACCCGGGAAGATCGCGAAACGCGCACCACGGGCACCGAGGTACTCGGTCATCGGACGCCGGCCCCGCGGGCCGCCACGGCCGGGTGCGGTTCGTTTCACCTCTTCCTGCAGGCCGATGTGCGAGAGCAAGCCGGCCAGCAACGCTCGGTGGATGCGTTCGCTATCGGCCGGTACCGAGTTCAGCGTCACACCTACTTGCTTGGCAGCTTGCCGTAGCTGAATGTAGAGGTCCTGCCACTCGCGGACCCGCAGGTAGTTGAGGAACTCAGCACGGCACAACTTGCGGAACTGGTTGCCCGACAGCTGCTTCTGCTGCTCACGGAGGTAGCGCCACAGATTGAGGTAGGCGAGGAAGTCCGAGGTCTCGTCGGCGAATCTGCCGTGCTTCTCGCGGGCGGCCTGTTCGCGGTCGCCGCCCGAGGCAGGTCCCTCCGCCGAGGGCGCGGATCCACTTGCCCGTTCGCGCGGATCCTGGATCGACATGGCGGCGGTGATGATGAGCACCTCGCGGACGCAACCGTTGCGGTCCGCCTCCAGGATCATCCGGCCGAGTCGCGGGTCGATCGGCAGCTGGGCCAGCCGACGGCCGACCGACGTCAGCCGCTTACGCGGATCGCCCTGAGTCGCGTCCAGCGCGCCGAGCTCATGCAGCAGGTTGATCCCGTCGGTCACCTGCCGCCGATCCGGCGGTTCGACGAACGGAAAGTCGGCCAGCTCGCCGAGCCCCAGCGCGGTCATCTGGAGGATGACCGAGGCCAGGTTCGTTCGCAGGATCTCCGGCTCGGTGAACTCCGGTCGGGCGGCGAAGTCGTCCTCGTCGTACAACCGGATGCAGACCCCGTCGGACGTGCGTCCGCACCGCCCGGTCCGCTGGTTGGCCGACGCCTGGGAGATCGGTTCGATCGGCAGCCGCTGCACCTTGAGCCGCTGGCTGTACCTCGAGATCCGCGCCATGCCGGGATCCACCACGTATTTGATGCCGGGCACCGTCAGCGATGTCTCGGCCACATTGGTGGCCAGCACGATGCGCCGTCCCTGGTGTGACTGGAAGACCCGGTGCTGCTCCCCAGCGGACAGCCGGGCGTACAGCGGCAGGATTTCGGGAGGGCGAGTCTCACGCTGGACATGCCTACGCAGCGCGTCGGCTGTGTCGCGGATCTCGCGCTCACCACTGAGGAACACAAGCACGTCGCCAGGGCCGGCGGCCCGCAGTTCGTCCACCGCGTCCAGGATCGCCTGCGTCTGGTCGCGGTCGTCCTCGACCCCGAACGGGCGGTACCGCACCTCGACTGGATACGTCCGGCCGGAGACCTCGACGATGGGAGCGTCACCGAAGTGTCGCGAGAACCGTTCCGGGTCGATCGTCGCCGAGGTGATGATCACCTTCAGATCCGGCCGCCGCGGCAGCAACTGTTTGAGGTAGCCGAGGATGAAGTCGACGTTGAGACTCCGCTCGTGCGCCTCGTCGATGATCAGCGTGTCGTACTGACGCAGCGCCCTGTCGCCGGACAACTCGGCGAGCAGGATCCCGTCGGTCATCAGCTTGACAAGGGTGTCGTCCCGAACCTGATCCGTGAACCGCATCTTGTACCCGACCGCCGTTCCCGGCTGCACGCCGAGTTCTTCGGCAATGCGGTCGGCCACGGTGCGCGCGGCGATCCGGCGCGGTTGGGTGTGCCCGATGGTGCCGCGAACGCCTCGGCCTAGCTCCAGGCAGATCTTGGGCAGCTGGGTGGTCTTGCCCGAGCCGGTCTCGCCGGCGACTATCACCACCTGGTGCTCGCGGATGGCCGCGGCGATCTCGTCCTTGCGCTGGGTCACCGGCAACTCAGCCGGGTACACGAGGGCCGGGACGCTGGCCCGGCGCCGCACGACGAGTCCCTCCGCCGCCGCTATGCCGGCTTCGATGCCGGCCATAGCGGCGGCCCGCTTTGAGGCGTCGCGGATCTTGCGCAGGCCGTCCAACCGGCGGGCGAACCGACGCTCGTCCCGCAGGGTCAGCTCGGCCACGCGCCCGCGGAGGTCGACGAGCACCGGTTTCACGGGCGTGTCCATACAGCTGATAAGACTACGGTCGACGCGGCTCTCCGCGCCGCCGGATTATCCGGACCTGATCACCTCACGGCATCCGCCCGGCCGGTGCGGAGGTGTTCGCGTGCGGACCATGCCACCGCGCACATCCACGCCAGCACGGCACCGGCCACGATGGCCACCGCCGTGCCGGTCGGTACCACTCGGCCGTCCTGGAACAGGTTGCGTAGGTTGACGACGACGATGAGGCCGCCGATCAAGGAACCGAGCATGCGGCTGGGCACGTGTCTGGTGAGCCACGCCGCAACCGGCGCCGCCAAGACTCCGCCGGCGAGCAGCGCCAACACCCACGCGAGATCGATGCCGCCCCATCCCAGGCCGGCTACGAACCCAGCGCTGCCGGCGCTGACCACGGCGAACTCCGCGGCGCTGATCGAACCGACGACCATCCTGGGCGTCAGCCGCCCGGTCGCGAGCAGGGCGGAGGTGATGATCGGACCGGAACCGCCGCCGCCGGTCGAGTTGACAAAGCCGCCGACCAGACCGATCGGCACGAGCACCCGCGACCGGATCCGGCGCCCCAACTGGCCCCGAGGAGTCCCCCACATGGTGAACCGCACCAGGACGTAGGCACCCAGAACGACGAGAATGGTCGCCATCAATGGCCTCGCCGCCGCAGTGGACAGCCGGCTCAGCACCAGCGCGCCGGTGAACGCACCCGCAGCCCCAGGGACGGCAACCCGGCGGACGATGTCCCAGTCGACGTTTCCGAACCGCCAGTGCGCATAGCCGGACACGAGCTGGGAGCCGACCTGGGACAGGTTCACCGTGGCGGAGGCCAGCGCCGGCGCCGTACCCGCTGCCAGCAGCGCGGACGTCGACGTCACGCCGTAGCCCATGCCGAGGCTCCCGTTGATCAGCTGTGCCCCGAAGCCCACGAGCCCGAGGACGACGAGCGCATGCACCAGCCGTAACCTCATTCCTATTTAATGAGTAGGAATAGTAGGTAGTCAGGTCGTGGAGTCGCGAGGATGCGTCCGTATCTTGGGCGGACGGATCGATCAGGCGGAGCCCACGCCCGGCGCCGGGCGGACTTCGCCGGCCACGACAGGCGACGTGTAACTCAGGAACCGGTAACGCAAGCCCGTTGCCGACAGCTGCCACCTGCCGGTGGATCGGCGGGTCCAGCCGGTCAGGTCGGGGGCGCCGGTGTCGCCGCTCACATCGATGTCGATCTCGGTCACCTCTGCCACGCCGGCATACGGCAAGGCCGCCTGGTATACCTGCCCGCCTCCGATCACCCAGGCCGGTCCGGATCCGACTCGTCGCAGGGCGCCGGTCAGCGAATCGACGACCACCGCGCCGTCGGCGGTCCACCCCGGCCGTCGCGACAGGACGACGTTGCGGCGTCGCGGCAGGGGCCGAAACCGGGCCGGAAGTGACTCCCAGGTCCGCCGCCCCATGATCACCGGGTGCCCGATGGTGACGGCCCGAAAGTGCGCGAGATCCTCCGGGAGGTGCCACGGTAGGCGCCCGTCCCGGCCTATGACCCCGGCCGCCGACTGGGCCCAGATGAGGCCCAGGCTCATACCGCGATCGGTGCCTTTATCGCGGGATGATGCCGGTAGCCGACCACCTCGACGTCCTCGTAGCGGTAGTCGAAGATCGAGTCACGCTCGGCGAGGTTCAGCCGGGGGAACGGGTACGGTTCGCGCGACAACTGCTCCTCGACCTGTTCGACGTGGTTGTCGTAGATATGGCAATCACCGCCGGTCCAGATGAACTCACCCGGCCGGTAACCCGTCTGCGCGGCGACCATGTGCGTCAGCAGGGAGTAGCTGGCGATGTTGAACGGCACCCCGAGGAACAGGTCTGCGCTGCGCTGGTAGAGCTGGCAGCTCAGCGCGCCGTCGGCCACGTAGAACTGGAAGAAGGCGTGACATGGCGGCAGGGCCATGTTGTCGAGTTCGGCGACGTTCCAGGCCGATACGATGATCCGCCGCGAATCAGGGTTTCGCCGGAGGGTGTCGATGACCCGGGAGATCTGATCGATGTGCTCACCGGCCGGTGTCGGCCACGAGCGCCACTGCACGCCATAGACCGGACCGAGCTCGCCGTCCTCGTCCGCCCACTCGTCCCAGATCCGCACCCCGTGCTCTTGCAGGTACCGGACGTTGGAGTCGCCGCGCAGGAACCACAGCAGTTCGTAGACCACCGACTTCAGGTGCACCTTCTTGGTCGTCACAAGCGGGAAGCCGTCGGCCAGCCGGTACCTCATCTGGTGGCCGAAGATGCTTCGGGTGCCGGTGCCGGTACGGTCGGACTTGGGTGTGCCGTGAGCCAATACGTGCCGAAGCAGATCCTCGTATGACGCGTTGATGGGCCCCACATCGGCCAGCCTAATCCCGGGCCGAGCGCCCCAAGCGTCCGCGGCGGCCTTCGCTACCGTGTCGGGGTGTTCCGCGTCCTGTTGGCCGTCTGCGCCGGGTTCGCCCTTGCAAGCTGCTCCGCCGGCGGCGAAGCAGGAGACGTCCCTGCTCCGCCGGCGTCGTCTCCCGCTCCGGCGAACACGCCTTCCGCCACTGACTCTCCGCCGGAATGCGACGACGAGCCGTGCTATGCCGATGTCGAGGCGTTGGGCCAGGTCGACCCGGACACCGTCACCGAAGTCAGCGGAATGGCCGGCAGCCACCGAAGCCCAGGCCTGTACTACGTGATCGGCGACCCCCAGGGCACCTCCGAAGTCGCGGTCGTACAAGAGGACGGCAGCCTTGTCGGCCACCTCGAGATCGACGGGCTGTCCGCCCGCAACGCCGAAGACCTGGCGGTAGGCTCCTGCGGACCGGACACCGAAACGACCTGCCTTTTCATCGGCGACATCGGGAATCACGTGGGGTTGCCGGACCTGTTCATCTACCGCTTTCCCGAACCCGACCTCGACGAACTGCCGGCGCGCGTGACACCGGACTCGTTGCGATACACCTATCCCGGTGAACCCACCGACGCTGAGGCACTTCTCGTCGACCGCGAAGGCCGGCCGATCATCGTCAGCAAGGCGTGGTTCGACGAGTCGACCGGTGAGTCCGGCCCGACCCAGGTGTTTCGCGGCGGCCGCGACGGCGGCACCCTCGAGCACCTGTCCGACCTGCGGCTGCCGGCACCGGAGTCACCATTGTTCGCCGACCTCGTGGGACACGTCGTCACTGCCGCCGACTCCACCGAAGACCGCGTGATCGTTCGGACCTACGACGAGATCTACGAGTACCGCGCCGACGACTCCGACGCCGGCATCGGGACGTTCGCCGAGTGGCCGATGCAGCGGGTACCGGCGCCCTTCCAGATGCAATCCGAGACGATCACTTACCGGGTCGGCGGCTGCGGCTACCTCACCACGTCCGAGCTCACCGGCGAGATCCACGGCGTGGGATGTCGATAGCAACCCGTCACCAGGACGTAGCCGGCGTCCGGTCAGTCAAGGTAGGTAGCCAGGTAGCAACGCACGACAGTGCGCGCCTCGCGGAGCATGGCAGGATCGCCGTCCGGGTCGTCGCGGAAGGCCAAGCGGACGAGGGCATCTGCCGTCTCGACCGCGACCCGCAACGCGCGGCGTAGCTCAGCGGTGGCGGGACGGTCGAACAGCCTGGTGATCAGTTCGCCCAGCTGATCGGCCAGCCGCTGGCTGGCGTCCTCACCACCGGTCAGCGCGAAGTCGACGACGCCGAAGCCCGGAACCGCCCTCCGGTGCACGACGTACTCGTCGAAGACCACGTCCAGCATCTCCGCCCAACCCGAAGGCCGGCCGGAATCCAGGAGGCCAGTGATCCGGCCCAGGTATCGCTCGAGGTTACGCTCGCCAAAGGCGCGGACCAGCTGGGTTTTGTCGCCGAAGAACTGGTAGAAGGAACCGATCGACGATCCGGCCCGGGCCGCGACGGCTCGCGTCGTCAGCGCGTCGTATCCGACCTCGTCCAGCAACTCACCGCACGCGTCCAGGAGCCGGTCGACACGCACAGCCCCACGCAGTTGCGTCGGCCGGCGGCGCATCACCCTGGTCATCCGATCGCCAGCAGGGTCAGCCCGGTGATCGTCACGATCACCATGAGCACCATCAGTGGGACCTGCCCAGAGATCGCCGTCCGGGGTTCGAACAACCTGACGGCTCGATCGTGAGCGGCGATCACACCCAGTACGTGGCCGGACACGATCGCCAGGACCTGCACGGCCGCGACAACTTCCGGCGCGAACGGCGAGCGCTCCGCCGGCGACCGCGTAGAACAGCGGGATGGGCAGGTCGTGCCCCGGCCCGGTGCCATGAGCGATGAACCGGCCCATCAGGCCGTGGCGGGCGCCGGCTCGGTCGCGGCGTCAGGCACGACCCGGCGCGACGGTGCCGCGACGACCAGGCCCCACACCACCCATACGGCTCCTACCAGCAGGCGGAACCAGGCCGGCGACAGCGGTATCCACGGCAGCAGGACCACCGCCTTGTCGACGGCGTGCAGCAGCGCCAGCGCGCCGAAGGTGACGGTAAGCCAGCCGAAGGCGCCATCCCCGGAGCCTCGTACGGCAACACCCAGCGCGACGAGCCACCCGCCGATCAGGGCGAGTGCGACCGCCGGCAGCACGGTGTGCCATTGCGGGACGACGATCACGTTCAGCGCCAGGCCGGCGACGCCCACAGCGGTCGCCAGACCGGCGAGCCGGGAGTGCCGCACCCGCCGCCACCAGACCAGTAGGCCGACTATTCCCACGAGAATCGAGCTGGCGAGGGTCAGCTGAACGTCGAGCCGGCCGAGCCCGCTCGCGCCGAGCCACTCGCAGCCGGACGGGATCGACAGCTCGTTGAGGCTGTACTCGCTGCACACGTAGAGCGAGGCCAGGGTGGCCGGCTCGGCGAACAACCGGGAGGTCTGCGGGCCGCTGAACTCGCCCACCTCGGCCCCGCACGCCGGCAGCCGCAGCGGCACGGTGTCCCCGGTATCGGACTGCCAGCAGTTGCGGGTTCCCTGCCCGTCCCACCAGACGTCCAGCCGGTTCGGCCGGGCCTCACCGTCCGGCGTCACGCCGAACCGGTTGCCGACGTACGTGTTGTGGTGGGAGGTGTCCCACTGCGTGGTCAGGCCCATCTCACCGCGGACGAACGCGGGCGGGTGCAGTAGCAGGAATCCCGTGTAGTCGTTGCCGTACACCCAGTTGTCGCGGAACACGTTGTAGTTGCCGCCCGCGGTCAAAAGGCCCGTCCCCGGTGGGACGCCGATGGCCGGGCAGACGACCCCGTCCTCGTAGCCGCGGTCCGGGCTCGCCAACGCGCACGTGCCGTCGCGCACGTACCTGTAGTAGTCCTCGTTGTTGTCGTAGATCAGGTTGTCCTCGAACTTCGAGTGGTTCTGCGGCAGGCCCGGGTGATCTGGGAACAGGCTGTCCATCGCCAGCCCGACGGTGTTGTTCGAGAAGTCGTTGGCGTGCGCCCACACCGAGTCGCCCGCGGTGCCCGAGTAGCCGAGCAGGTTGTGGTGGCTGTAACAGCCGGTGATCTCTACGGAGTAGCGGTCGACGTCGTACCTGCGGTCTTTGTTGATGTCGGACGCACTGCCCGGGTAGATGCCGGAGTCGCCGTTGCCGTAGGCCTCGCAATCGGTATACAGGCCGTGGTCGACGGCGAAGGTGAGGAAGCCGTACTCGTCGTTCCACCGCCCGATCACCTGGTCGATGACGAACCCCTGGGTCTCGATGACGTAGATCGCGTTGAACGTTGTCTTCTGAGCGGTGAAGTTCTTCAGGTAGATGCCGTCGGCCCGGTCGGCCCGCAGCGCATTGAGCTTGGTATAGCCGGCGTCGAGGATGACGTCGCCGGGCTCGGCGCCGGTGCCTTCGATCTGTAGGTCGCGGATCCCCAGGATCGCGACAAGGTTCTGGTTGGTGGGGCAGGCAATCTGGTCGTCGAACTCGAGGATCTGGTACTGGTAGTGGCCGCCGTCGTACCACGGCCGGTCCAGCTCCGCGCATTCGCCGGTCGGATCTGGGCGGGACGGCTCCTCGAGATACTCGCCGGGCAGCAGGTAGATGTTGGTGCCCGGCCGGGTGACGGCGTCGACGGCCCCTTGCAGGGTGTCGAATCCGTCGTCCTGGCACTCGGCGTAGAGCTCGAGGTTGCGCCGGCGCAGGTCGGGCGAGAAGTCCGCCACTCGTCGCTCGAAGTCGGCCTCGTCGGTTCCGCAAACGAGCAGGACGTCCGCCGCCTCGCCGGCCGTCCGGTACTCAGGGACGCTGCCGGTGCCGTCCGGCAGCGTGACCTCACGATCGGCATGTGCCGCCGCCGTCGGGGCACCGAGCATCGATAGCGTCGCGACAACCCCGACAGCGACGCCGAACCGCCGTACCTGAACCATGACGAGGAAAGTAGAACGATGCTCATGTTTACGCCAGGATCTGCCGGCCGCTGATGCGAGATTGAGATCATCTCGGGGGTCGTTGATCATCGCCCGCAGATCCCGGCTAGCTCGCCGCCCTGAACAGCTCGCCGATCGACCTCAGGTGTGCCGTCAACTCTGGCGGCGACACGACCTCGAACTCGGCGCCCACCGCAGCGAGCACGAGCGCCGGCCAGTGCAACTCGTCCACGCTCATCCGGAGGACGCAGGCATCATCGCCGTCCGGTTCCGCAGAACCCCACTGGGTTACGACCCGCCCCACGGCCGCAGCCGGAGCCCGCACCCGCACGACGACCTGATACCTGGTCGGCATCGAGGCGATCTGCTCGCGGACGAACGCCACCGCGTCCCCTCCCGGCAGTTCCCGCGGGCGGAATCGGCTGGCCGTCGCTATCGGATCGGCCAGCCGATCCACCCGGAACGTGCGCCAGCCGTGCCGCTCGGCGTCCCAGGCGACCAGGTACCAGCGGCGTCCCAGGGAGACCAGGCGGTGCGGCTCCACCAGCCGGACGGCCCGCTCGCCGTCGCGGCGGACGTAGGCGAAGCGCAGCCGCTCATCGTCGCGACATGCCTGAGCGATCACCGTCAGCGCGAGCGCATCCACCGTCGGGCCGCCGGAGATTGCGGGCACGGTATAGCTCTGGAGAGCGTCGACCCGGCGCCGCAACCGGGGTGGCATTACCTGGATCACCTTGGTCAGGGCGCGCACGGAGGTTTCCTCGATGCCTGCAACCGCGCCGCCGGCGGCCGTTCGCAGACCGACGGCGATGGCCACGGCCTCCTCGTCGTCGAGAAGCAACGGCGGCATCGCGGCGCCGGACTGAAGCTGGTAGCCGCCCGCAACGCCGCGGCTCGCGTCGACGGGATATCCGAGCTCGCGCAGCCGGTCGATGTCGCGCCGAAGCGTCCGCTCGCTGATTTCGAGCCGTTCCGCGAGCTCCTGCCCCGGCCAGTACCGATGGGTTTGCAGTAACGACAGCAACCGGAGCATCCGTGCGCTCGTATTCGCCATGAAATCAAGCCTCGATCCAATTGAGGTCAGAAAGTGGCCGGAATCAACTCTAGCGTTGCTGTTATGACGAACGCGATGATCCGCACACAAGGGCTGACCAGGCACTTCACGGTCAAGAAGGAAACCGTCGAGGCCGTTCGCGGCCTCGACCTCGAGGTTCAGAAGGGAGAACTGGTGGCGCTGCTCGGGCCGAACGGCGCCGGCAAGTCGACCACCTTGCGGATGCTCACCACACTCATCCCGCCGACGTCCGGCACGGCGCAGGTCGCCGGGTATGACGTCACCACAAGCCAGCGCCAGGTGCGCAACCGGATCGGCTACATCGGCCAGGGCAACGGGGCCGGCCACAGTCAGCGCGGCCGCGACGAGCTGATCAGCCACGGCCGCGCCTACGGAATGAGCCGCGACAAGGCGCGCTCCCGGGCCGCCGAGCTGATCGAGTCGCTCGACCTGGGGGCAGTGGCCGATCGCGTGGTGTCGTCGCTGTCCGGAGGCCAGCGTCGGCGGCTCGATATCGCCATGGGCCTGATCCACGCCCCGGAACTGCTCTTCCTTGACGAGCCCTCCACCGGCCTGGACCCGCAGAACCGGGCGAACCTGCTCGAACACATCCGGCGGCTCCGCGCCGAGCACGACACCACGATCGTGCTCACCACGCACTACCTCGACGAGGCGGACGCGATCGCCGAGCGGGTCATCATCGTCGACCACGGCAAGCTGATCGCAGACGACACTCCGGCGCGGCTGAAGGCCGACCACGCCGGCGACCGGATCGTCCTTCAGTTTGACCGGGAGGACGACGCGCGGCGCGCAGCCACCGAGTCCCTCGGAGTGGTCACCGGCGCCGACATCGAACAGGTGGCCGGCACGGTCACGATCAGCGCCGATGGCGGAACCCATGTCGTTCCCAAGCTGATGCGCCGCCTGGACGAGGCCGGCGTCACCGTCACCAGCGTCGAGGTGGCCCGACCCACGCTCGACGATGTCTTTCTCAACTTGACCGGGCGGAGCCTCCGTGAGGACGGCGCAACCACCACCTCTTCGATCGATCAGGAGCTCGCAGCATGACCACCCTCGTCACCGACACCGCCACCGTCTTCACCCGCGAGCTGCGGCCCGTGCTGCGCAATCCGTTCTCGGTCATCTTCAGCATGATCCAGCCGCTGTTCTTCCTGGCGCTGTTCGCCCCGTTGCTCCCAAGCGTCGTGGGCGGAGAATCGGCCTTGCAGTGGTTCGTGCCGGGCATCGTCGTGATGGTGTGCCTATTCGGCACGTCCACGACGGGCGCGAACCTGTTGTTCGAGATCCAGACCGGGTCCCACGAGCGAATGCTCGTCACGCCGTTGCGCCGGCCGACGCTGATCATCGGCAGGGCGCTCAAGGAGATCGTCCCCATGTTCGCCCAGGCGGCGCTCATCGTGGCGGCAACGATTCCGTTCGGGTTCGATCTGCACCTGGCTGGGGCGGTGCTGGGCCTGCTGCTGCTCAGTGTCTTCTGTGTCGGGCTCGGATCGCTGTCGTACACGCTCGGGCTCGCGTCGAAGAACCAGGAGTGGCTGTTCTGGGCCGTCCAGCAGACGCTGCTGTTCCCGTTGCTTCTCCTCGCCGGTATGTTGCTGCCGCTCGACGGCGGCCCGGGCTGGCTGCAGACGCTGGCGAAGTTCAACCCGCTGACCTATGTGGTCGATGCCGAGCGCGCACTGTTCAACGGCGAGGTCTTCTCGTCCACTGTCGTGCCCGGCATCGTCTCGGCGGTTGCCGTGGCGGCCATCGGACTCTTGGTCGGCGTCCGCGCCATGCGCCGGTCGTCCTGAGATCTGCCGCGTGGGCGTGGGCTGAGGTGAACGCCTCGGCCCACGCCCTTCGTCACGTCGACCGCGTGCGCGGCCGAGGACGGAGCCGGGTCCCCGGCATCGGCGGAGCGGCCAGGCGATCGCCGGCGTAGCCATGCACTTCCCCGAACCCGCGGCCGGCCTCCCAGTGCTGCCGTGCCTGGACGATCTCATCATGGCTGCGGCCGACGAAGTTCCACCACATCACCAGCTCTTCCTCGAATGGCGTACCGCCGATCAGCAGCGCCCGACCCGGTCCGGATGTGGCGATGCGAACCTCTACGCGGCCTGCGTCGAAGACGATCATCGAACCCCTCGGGACGGACGACCCGTCCACCGTGAGGCCGTCCGAAAGCGCCAGCACACCATGCTCGAAGGAGACGTCGAGGGGAAGGGCGACGTCCTGCTCGGCTGCGACGGCGACTTCTGCCGCCACGAGTGGCGTGTACGTCACGGCCTTTGACGTCGCACCCGCGTACTCGCCCATGACGACCCTGACGGTCGCCGCCTCGACCCCGACCACTGGAAGGTCGGCGTGGTGCGCGAACCAGGGGTCTACGCGACGGTGTTCATCCGGCAGCGCCACCCAGAGTTGGACGCCATGCAGGCGGGCCGACCGCTCGGCGGGCGATTCCTCGGAGTGCGAGATGGCCCGGCCGGAGGTCATCAGGTTGAGTTCGCCGGGACGGACAAGTTGCACGCTGCCCAGGCTGTCGCGGTGCAGGATCTCGCCTTCGAGCAGCCAGCTGACGGTCTGAAGTCCGGTATGCGGGTGAGGCGGCACCCGCATCCCCGGCCCCGAGGTCACGTCGTGTGGCCCGTAGTGGTCGACGAAACACCACGCGCCGATCATCCGCCGGTCCCGGTGCGGCAGCGTGCGCTGCACGAGCATCGCCCGCGGACCCCCGAGCGGAACCTCGCGCGGTTCGAGTACCTCGGCTGTGCGCGCCATGTCCAGGACGGCCGCACTACCGCAGATGGTCTCCTCCGGACGGCGCTCGAGATTGCTCATAACGCGACCATATGCCGCCCGACCAAGCCGTATTACAAAAGCGTTTCAAGGCACCTGCATGAAACATGTTTCTGCCATGCTCTGCGCTGCGGGGTTCGGAAAGTCACATAGGAGCGGCAGGCATGACGCAGACAGCACCCGAACGATCCACCATCGACCGCTATTTCAAAATCACCACACGTGGCTCCACCGTAGGCAGGGAGATCCGTGGCGGGCTGGTCACGTTCTTTGCGATGGCCTACATCATCGTGCTCAACCCGTTGATCATCGGTACCGTGCCGGACTCGACCGGCGCCTTCCTCGGCGGCGGCGACGAGCCCAACCTCGCGATGATCGCCGCAGCCACTGCCCTGGTCGCGGGTGTGGTCACGATCCTGATGGGCGTGTTCGCGAACTTCCCGCTCGCCCTTGCGACTGGCCTCGGGCTCAACGCCTTCGTCGCCTTCGCCATCGCGTCGGAGATGACGTGGGCGGATGCCATGGGCCTGGTGGTGATGGAAGGGCTGATCATCCTGGTGCTGGTGCTGACCGGCTTCAGGAAGGCCATCTTCGACGCCGTGCCACGCGCGCTGAAGGTGGCGATCAGCGTCGGCATCGGCATGTTCATCGCCTTCATCGGACTGATCAACGGCGGGTTCATCAGCTCGACCCTGCTGCCATCGCCGCCGGTGCAGCTAGGCATCGACGGCTCGCTTGCCGGCTGGCCGGTTTTGGTGTTCGCCCTCGGCCTGGTGGCGGTCATCGTCCTCTACGCGCTCAGGGTCAGGGGCGCGATCCTGTGGACGATAATCGGCGCGTCCATCCTCGCGGTCATCGTCGAACAGGTCGGCGACATCGGTGCGCGGCTCCCCGACGGCAGCAACCCGACCGGCTGGACCCTCAACGCTCCGGAGATCCCCGACGAGATCGTCGGTGTTCCCGACTTCGGCCTGCTCGGGCAGTTCAGCCTGTTGGGGTCGTGGGAGGCAGTGGGCATCCTGGCCGTCGTACTGTTCGTGTTCACCCTGCTGCTCGCGGACTTCTTCGACACCATGGGAACGATGGTCGCCGTCGGCGCAGAGGGTGACCTGCTCGACGAGGACGGCAATCCCCCTAACACCCAGCGCATCCTCATCGTCGATTCGGTCGCTGCCGCCGCCGGCGGGGCCGCTTCGATTTCGAGCAACACGTCATACATCGAGTCGTCCGCCGGCGTCGGCGACGGCGCACGCACCGGATTGGCGAGTGTGGTCACCGGCGTGTGCTTCTTGCTGGCGACGTTCCTGTCGCCCCTCGTGTCCCTGGTGCCCAACGAGGCCGCAGCCCCGGCGCTGGTGCTGGTCGGGTTCCTGATGATGAGCCAGATCCGCAACATCAAGTGGGACGACGTGGAGGTCGCGATCCCCGCGTTCTTCGCGATCATCCTGATGCCATTCACGTTCTCGATCAGCGTCGGCATCGGTGCCGGCTTCGTCTCGTACGTGGTGCTGAAGGCGGCACGCGGCAAGGCCCGTCAGGTTCATCCGCTCATGTGGATCGTCGCGGTGCTGTTCGTGATCTACTTCGCCATAGGGCCAGTGCAAGAGCTGATCGGCGTCTGACCCGCAGAGTCGTGGTACCGGCCCTCTTGCGGATCTCGGCCGAGCCGGGTCATCATCGACTGCACCGGCTCGCCCGACGATCCGTCGGAGGGCCGGTTTTGATCTGGCGTAAAGCCGCCGCTGTCAGCGGCCGGCTTCTCCTCCGAGCATCGGAAACGCAGCGGCGGCATCACCGACCCCTCGGCGCAGACCCTGCGGGCCAGGCTCCCGTCCGTGAATGAGGTGAGCAGCAAATGCCTCGTGATATCACCCGTATTACTCGGCCAACCCGACGCCTGCTGATCGTCGTGCGGGCCGACCGCCTGTTCGCGGACCTGACGCTCGCCGCCGCGGGGTGACGCGGAGTGACGCGGCCGGAGCCGTTCGCTTGCACCTCCGCGGCCGACCTCGGGGCCGGCTACGCGAGCGGCGCCCGCGCCTCGACTTCGGGCTCGACGGGCCGCCAGCGCCCGAAGGCCAGCACGGTCAGCCCCTCGAGCAGGGTCTGCACGCCCAGTAGCACCCCAAGCAGGGTGAGCGTCGCCGTGGCCATGTTGAGCAGAACGATCAGACCCAGCACGATCGAAGCCAGTCCACTGACGATCAGCGGTGCCCGTGCCTCCACAATCTGGAACGCGACAAGCACCCGGGTAAGACCGCTGACGAAGAACAATGAGCCAGCGATCAGCGTCAACGTCGCTGCGCCGACGAGTGGGTTGCGCAAGATGAACAGACCGAGCACGGCAAGAATCGCGCCGCCCAAGGCCGCCGACCAGAACCCGCCGGATCTGATCCGGAACAGCGCACCGACGAACAGCACAACGCCTGCAATCAATGCCATCCAACCGATCAGGTACACCGAGATCGCGGTCGCCAGCACGGCGTTGCCGAGAACGATGAGCCCGCCGATGACGAGTAGAGCGCCGACGACGATGTCCCACCCCGTCCGCCTTCGCTCGAGGAACGCAGCATCCATGATCGATCCCCCTCCCGAATGAGATTCGCCTCGCGGCCCGGAAACCCCGCCTCCCGCCGCCCAACCTACGGCCAAGGCGATCAGCGTCGCTATCACTTCGGAGAATCCCGTCCCGACGAACCACGCCGACAGCTGAAGCCCGACCGCTGCGTCGTGACCGCGGGATCACGCCGCCCTGGTCCATGATTGGTCCATGACTTCCGGAGCGGCCAGCGGCCAGTCAGCCAGCCAGAAGGGCCGGTTGAGCCGCCTGGCGGGCGCTGTGACCGGGCGTGTCGTCGAGACCATCGACCCCGACACCGTTGTGGATCACGTCGACATGAACAGGGTGCTCGAGCGCATCGACGTGGACAAGCTGCTGGATCGAATCGACGTCGACCGGTTGCTGGACCGGGTCGATGTCGACCGGTTGCTCGATCACGTGGACGTGAACCATCTGCTCGACCGGGTCGACGTGGACCGACTGCTCGACCGGGTGGATGTGAACACGCTCGTGGACCGCGTGGATCCCAATCGACTGCTCGCCAAGGTCGACTTCGATGCGATCCTCGACAACGTCGACCTCGAGGCGGCGGTCCGCCGAGCCGGCGTACCGGAGATCGTCGCCGAGAGCACCGGCAGGGTTGCCGGCTCGGCGCTCGATCTCGCTCGCCGGCAGATCGCGGGGCTCGACCTCGTCGTAGATCGGCTGATCGACCGGCTCTTCGGCCGTGGCCCTGGGGTTCAGCAGGGACCGCCGGCCCTGATCGGGAAGGAACCGGCATGAGCGCGGGCACTCGCCTTCGAATCACGGGCTACTACGCCGGCGTGGTCAGCCGAGCCATAGCGGCCACGCTCGACTTCGCCATCGCCATCGGCATATTCACCGCGATGCTCGCCGGATTCGATCTGTTGTCGAGGGTGGTCCTCGGTGCCTCCATCGCCGGCAGCCGGTCCGGTCCGGCCTACGTCGTCGCGCTTGTGACCTGGGCATTTCTGTACATGTGGGGCAGCCTCGCGGTCGCCGGACGCACCATTGGCAAAGGCATCGTCGGGTTGCGTGTCGTTAAGGCCGATGGCTCGGCCATGACGGTGCGCCAAGCGCTGGTCCGGACCATCGCCTATCCGATCAGCTTCGCCATCCTCGGCCTGGGTCTGGTCGGCATCGTGATCGGTCGCCACCACCGCGCGCTCCACGACCGACTGGCCGGGACGGCGGTCGTATACGACTGGGGTGCCCGCGCGGCCGAGATTCCCGCGCCGCTCTCCGACTTCCTGGCCCGCCGCGCAGGCAGGGAATACACCACGACTGCGCCGGGATCCTGATCGGCGTCGGGGCGTGCCTCGGGATCTACCTTGCCAACAGTTTGGCCTTCTGGCTTTCGAATTCCTCTGGGGAGATGGTGCCTGCATCCCGTAACTGAGCGAGCTTGGTCAACTCATCAGCAACGCTTGGACCCGGCTCCCCAGCCGCTTCGCGGACGTAGGCGCGGAAGGCTTCCTCCCGCCGGCTCCGTTCCTCGGCATTACGTTCGGCCATTCCTTCGCCTCGCGCGATCAAATAGATCAACGCGCCCAAGAGCGGTGTGACGATGATCAACAGAGTCCAGAGCGCCTTCGCCCAACCCGAGAGGTCACGGCTACGGAAGATGTCGGCCACCAACGAGATGAGCAGCCAGATCCAGGCGACGAAGAGGAAGAACCACAGCATCGTCCAGAACAGGTTCAGCAACGGGTAGTCGTCCATGGGAACCTCCAGCTACTAGCGCTGAGATCGGCGACCCCAACCCCCGAATGGTGCTAAGGCCCAGCATGATCATAGACGCCGCTTCTTGCTGTTCACGGGCGAATCACGAATTCCACCACCTCGTCGCCGGCAAGGCGGTCGTGTATGACTGGGGTAGCTGTACCCCTGAGTTGCCTGGACCACCGTCTCGCTTCTCACTCGCCGGGCCGGCGTGGGGTGCACGTCGGTCAGCGAAAGGTAGGGATGACGAGTGAGTCGATTCGAGGCTGCGGCCTATTCGATCGATGGCCGCACATTCGAGTTCAGCGGGCCGATCATGTCCGGCATCCGACCGGGTTCGTACGCGGCCATCAAGACACCGGGCGGCGACGAGCACCTCGGCCAGATCCTGGAGCTGCACCCAGAACCTGGCGCAACGTTCGCCGAGCCGACAGTGCGCGGGTCGGGGCGGCTGCTCTCCGAATCTGCGGACAAGCCGTTCACAGGCGGGGCGCTGGCTGTCGCCGATCCAGCACTTCTGCGGCGCCGGCTGCCCGCCGACAAGGACAAGGGCGCGATTCGGATCGGAGGGCTGGCAGACGTAGGTGGCGTTGCCGCCGTCCTGCGCGCCTCGGGCTTCGGCCGACACACGTTCGTATGCGGGCAGTCTGGCTCGGGAAAGACCTACTCGATGGGCGTGGTGCTGGAGCGCATCTTGCACCACACATCGTTGCGGGTCGTCATCCTTGACCCGAATTCCGACTACGTCAATATCGGCTCACTGGCTGCTCCGGCAGCTCCGGAAGGTCCCATCGACACCGCGACCTGGAACCGCCACCAGAAGATCGCCGCGGGGCTCCGCGTGCTCGGCGGCGAGACTGACGAACTTAAACTTTGGCTGGGCAACCTGACGCCGCGCCAGCAGACCACCGTCCTGGGCTTGGACCCGATCGCCGACGCGGAGGAGGTCGGCGTCGCCTTGCAGATCGCCGATGACCTCGGCACCAGTCGATTCTCCCCCGCAGACCTGGCCCGGCATGCTCAGACACTGGATGATCCAGCGGCCCATCGGTTGGCGCTGCGGATCACGAACCTACGGCTCGACCGGATGGACATCTGGGCCGACGAACAGCACCCGGCCATCATCGACCGGATCGGCGACGACTGGAGGACGGCGGTATTCGATCTCGGCTCGCTTGCGTCACAGCGAGAGCGGTCGATCATTACGGCGGCTGTCGTCAGCGCGGTGTGGGAGCGGCGCCACGAGCGCCGCCCTCTGCTGCTGGTCGTCGACGAGGCCCACAACGTGTGCCCTCAGATCCCAATGGATGCAAACCAGGCCCTCGCGACGGAACATATGATCGCCATCGCGGGTGAGGGTCGTAAGTACGGGATCTTCCTGCTCCTCGCCACTCAACGACCAACGAAGATCCACGAGAACGTTCTGTCTCAGTGCGACAACCTGCTCCTGATGCGCATGAACTCCGCCGCTGACATTGCGCATCTCAGCACGGCGTTCTCCGGGGTGCCTGCGCCGCTCATCGAGCGGTCGGCCACCTTCCGGCTCGGCGAGGGCCTGGCGGCCGGCCAGATCGCGCCCCATCCGCTGCTATTCAAGACCGGCGAGCGCATCACTGTTGAAGGCGGTTCAGACATCCCGACAGACTGGACACGTCCCGAGGACTAGCGGCAATCCCCTATCGCTCACCTGCTCGCCGCTACTGGGCCATATCGA
Organism: Jiangellaceae bacterium; assembly: GCA_036373915.1. Classification (GTDB taxonomy): domain Bacteria; phylum Actinomycetota; class Actinomycetes; order Jiangellales; family Jiangellaceae; genus JASLBX01. Next base: position 37,577 of record DASUUU010000056.1, read on the forward strand.
CGAAACGGCTGTAGTGACCCTGGAAGGCGACCGTGATGGTCGCCGTCGGCCCGTTCCGATGCTTGGCGACGATGAAGTCCGCCTCTCCGGCTCGTGGCGACTCCTTCTCGTACGCATCCTCACGGTGCAGAAGTATCACCATATCCGCATCTTGCTCAATCGAGCCTGATTCGCGCAAATCGGACAACATCGGTTTTTTGTCCTGCCGCTGCTCTGGGCCGCGGTTCAGCTGGCTGATGGCAACAACGGGGACCTCAAGCTCCTTCGCGAGCAGCTTCAGTGCCCGTGAGAACTCCGCGACCTCCTGCTGGCGGCTCTCTACGCGCTTGCCGCTGCTCATCAGCTGGAGGTAGTCGACTATGACCAGCTTGAGGTCGTGTCGCTGCTTGAGCCGCCGGCATTTCGCCCGGATCTCCATCATGGTCATGTTCGGCGAATCGTCGATGAACAGGGGCGCACTGGAAACCTCGCCCGTGCGGCGGGCGATCCGGTTCCAGTCGTCGTCGGTCATCTGGCCGGCGCGCATGTGGTGCAGCGGCACCCTGCCCTCGGCTGAGAGCAGCCGCATGGTGATCTCGTTGCGGCTCATCTCCAACGAGAAGATCACGGTGGTCAACTGATGTCGTATTGCGGCAGCCCGGGCGAGGTCCAAGCCGATCGTGGAGTTGTGCGTCGGGATGAATGATCGACCAGCCAAGTACAGGTGCTCATCGTTGTCGACCTCGACGCACCGCACAGGAACAGACGGGATCTTACGGACGTCGACCACGGTCCGGTGTCGCGGAGCATGATCGAATTGCTGACGCGCCAGCTTCCGGCGAAGTTTGAATACCGGCTCGCTCGGCGTGAAAGTGATCGTGTATGCGGTTGACGTCGCCTCCGAGCGACCCGGCACCCGCTTGGTTGTCATCGAGCTGCGGAATCCGAGCGAGTGAACCAGCTCACGTGCGCCCTCCGCCAGCCGGCGATTCGTAACGGAGAACTGGACTACGCCCGATTTTGCGACATATCCGTCGGTGTCTAGAAGGCCAGCGAGAAGCTCTAACCGCTGTGACCGAGAGGCTCGCAGGTAAGCCGTAGGTATGTGCTTGTTCCCGAGCACACCAAGCGACCGCAGGATGGCGGTCACCGTCCCGTGACGTCGATGACAGTCCGCACACCGGCGGAGACCGGACGACGGCATACCACAATCGGGGCAGCTTGGTGGAGGCACAGGACCCGACACGAATCGCGCCTTGCCGCCACAGGACCGGCCGCAGGTCCGCACCTGGCTTGTTTGCGGCGTGAAGCTCCTGCCACAGACGACGCACTCGCGTTTGGGAACGGGTGGTTGCGGCAGCCGAATACGGTACTTGATCTTGGATACCTGCCGGACCACAAGACCAGCGGCTTCGATGTGCTCGGCGATTTCAGGGTCGGCAGAGGTGAACGCCGCGCCTGCAGAGTCGCCATCACCTAGCCAGACACCAAGTACATATGAGGCGAGTGGCAGATCGGCATTCGGCAGATCCAGTGGCGCGCCCAGCCGTACCAAGTGGTTATAGCGCCTGTCGCCTGAAGAGCAGCGCAGCGTTGCTGCCATATCTTCTGTCGTCACGATGTTCTCGTGGCTGGCCGAATGCCACGAGTTCACCGGACGCGATACCCGTTGAGCGAGGGCCGCAAGAAGCGCGCGCCTCGAGTAGGCCGGCACCATGAGTTCGTACGGAATCGGACCGGACCGACCATGCCGTAGCACCTGCCGGCGCAACTGGCCCTCCGGCCTGACCGATCGGGCAACTGTGGACAGCACGTTCGCAAACGCACTGCCAACCTCGGCGACGGCATCGCGCTTAGTGATCAACAAGTCTGGGCCCTCCGCCGCTTCACCAGCCATACCGCAGACTCGTTCGACGAGGTCGGGCCTCCAGTAGAACGTTGGCGGCCTTCGCTCACTTGCGGCCCTGCGCGCCGCTCGCGTACTCGTGACCCACTGATGAAGCGCATCCGCGACGAGGACCGAGCCGTCCGAGAACTCGACCTCGTAGCACGGCCGCCCTTCCATCACATCGGTCGCCGCAACCACCCTGGTCGGCTTGCCGTCGGCGCCGATTAGCCGGTCGCCGACCTTGACCTCGCTCATAGTCGTCCAACCGGTTGGCGTCGGCAGAGGGGTGTCCAACGCGAGCGCTTTGCCAACCGCGGGTCTCGCCGCAATGACGATCATCTGACCGGGATGCAGGCCGTTCGTAAGCGCATCGAGATCGACGAACCCGGTCGGCACGCCGACCATCTGGCCGCCCCGCGAGCCGATCGCCTCGATCTCATCGAGCGTGCCTTCCATGATCTCGGACAGCGGCAGGTAGTCCTCCGAGGCCCGGCGTTCGGTAACGGAGTAGACCTCGGCCTGAGCGGCGTCGACGATGTCGTCGGCCTCTCCGTCGCCGCTGTATCCCATCTGGACGATGCGAGTGCCGGCTTCGACCAGGCGGCGCAGAATTGCCCGTTCGCGGACGATGTCGGCATAGAAGCCGGCATTGGCGGCGGTCGGGACGTAGTTGACCAGAGTGTGCAGGTAAGGCGCGCCTCCGACCCGGCCCAGTTCGTTGTTCTTCTGCAACTGGTCGGCGACGGTGAGCGGATCGGCCGGCTCGCCCCTGCCGTACAGGTCGAGTATCGCCTCGTAGATCGTCTCGTGAGCAGGACGGTAGAAGTCGTGGCCGCGCAACACTTCGACGACGTCGGCGATCGCGTCCTTGGACAGCAGCATCCCACCAAGGACAGCCTGCTCGGCCGCAATATCCTGCGGAGGGGTGCGATCGTAGCCCCGCGGTGGCGCCTGATCGTCACCGCGATTTGGCAGCTCTGTGACGCTCATGGCTAGGACTCACCCCCGGGCTGTAGTGCGGCCGTTTCATACACCCGTTCTAGCAGACTGGACCGACACTCGGCGCGCGCGTGACGTCCTTCGGGGGAACATACGTTGAGTGAGAGTCGCGCCCAAGCAGATCTTCAACAGGGGTGTGGACACCCTGCCAGTGGTCGGTGGAAAGCAATCCCCAGCCTGTGGACAAATCTGGGGACAAGTGGTGCACACGTGGGCACGTCATGCCGACTGGCACGTATCCCAACTGCCCCGACATGCATCCACTGGTTGTGGACAAAAACCCGCGTGACCCGCATCTCAACATGTGAGACGACATCGCCCGCACACAGCAGCCATTCCTACTGTCGGTGCTGCCATGCGTGCGTCCCGAGTTGCCGCCTTGCGCAAGCACGATGCCGATCGCGAGATCCTGCGGCTTGCGCTACCCGCTCTAGGTGCGCTCGTCGCGGAGCCACTGTTCCTGCTGGCCGACACGGCGATAGTGGGCCGACTGGGTACGCCCGAGCTCGCCGGCCTTGGCATCGCGGCCACCGTACTGGCCACTTTCGTCAATCTTTCGATCTTCCTCGCCTACGGTACGACGGCCGCTGTCGCTCGGATGCTCGGCGCCGGAGACCGCCGCGGCGCGCTGCGCCAGGGCGTCGATGGATGCTGGCTCGCGCTGCTCATCGGCACGGGATCGCTCGTTCTGGGCCTGCCCTTCGCATCGTGGATCGTCTCGATCTTCGGTCCTGCGCCCGCCGTCGCGAGCCACGCGGAGACGTACCTCCGAATAAGTCTCTTCGGCCTCCCGGCCATGTTGCTCGTCCTCGCCGCCACCGGTGTGCTGCGGGGCCTCCAGGACACCCGGACCCCGCTGCTGGTCGCCGCCACGGGCGCGGCCGTCAACGTCCCGCTCAATGTCGTGCTCGTCCACGGCGCCGGCCTCGGCATCGCCGGGTCGGCCATCGGTACCGTCGCGATCCAGGCCGCGATGGCGGCGGTATTCGCTGCGATCGTGCGTGCCGGTGCCCGCACCCACGGCACCTCGCTTCGCCCGCACTGGCCGGGCGTACGCCGCTCGTTCGGTGCCGGGATCCCGCTGCTCATCAGGACACTGGCCATGCGGGTCGGCTTCTTCGTCACCACACTCGTCGCGACCGCCCTCGGCACGGCTCCACTCGCGGCCCACCAGATCGTCTTCAACACCTGGCTGCTGCTCGCGCTCGTCCTGGACGCGGTCGCGATCGCCGCCCAGGCGCTCGTCGGCCGGGCGCTGGGAGCCGGCGACGTCGGCAATGCCCGCTCCATTACCCGACGGATGGTCCAGTGGGGTGTGCTTGCGGGCATCGTGCTCGGCCTGCTCCTGCTCGCAGGCGGATCGGCGTACGTACAGCTGTTCACCACCGACGTCGAGGTGCGGACCCTCGTGGTCGGCGCCCTTGTCGTGGCAGCCGCCCTGCAGCCGATCGCCGGATGGGTTTTCGTGCTGGACGGGGTCCTGATCGGTGCCGGTGACGGCAGGTACCTCGCCTGGGCCTCGGCGGTGAGCGTCGCGGTCTTCCTGCCGGCGGCGTGGGCGGTTCCGGCGCTCGAGCTGTCGTCGCAGGCCGCATTGGTGGCGCTGTGGCTCGCCATCGGGCTTTGGACGCTCGCGCGGGCGCTCACCCTCGCCGTGCGTGAGCGTGGCGCCGGATGGCTCGTGACCGGCGCGACCCGCTAGTCGGCGCGTGAGAGGCTTGCCGTCTGTCCCGAGCACTCTCTCGCCGAATGGGGGATGGACCCGATGCAGTTGATCACAGCGCCGATCGCCATCGGCCTGGCATTCCTCACTGCACTGATCTTCGGCCTGGTGGCCCAACGCCTGCTCGGCATCCGCCTCGGCTTCGTGCGAGTGATCATCGCCGGCGTCGTGGCCATGACGATCAACGGGCCGCTCATGCTCGGAGTGCTCGGCAATCTGGCGGAGCGGCAACCGACGTCGAGCGATGTCGCACCGCTGCTCGCCCTCGGCCTGCTTGGAATGGCCACCACGATCCTGGCCTCGATGATCTTCTTGGTGCTCATCGAGGCGTTCGTCCCGCTCGGCTCCCTACCGCCGCCACTGGTCTGGGGCCGCGGTATCCGAGGCCGGCTCGCCAGGGCCCGGCGGTACTGGCAGATCGTTGCCATCGGCTTGCGCAACGGCCTGGGGCCGTTCGTCCGAGAGACCCGCCGGCGGGCGCTCGACGACCCAGGCGGCCGGCGCCATCTCGGCGAGGCGCTGCGCAACACGCTCAACGCGGCCGGCGTGACCTTCGTCAAGCTGGGGCAGATCCTGTCCACCCGGCGTGACCTGCTGCCTCCCGAGATCGTAGACGAGCTCAGCCGGCTTCAGGACCGTGCCGATCCGGTTCCGTGGCCGGGCGTGCAGGCCGTGCTGGAAGCCGAACTCGGTGGAGCGGTCGACGACATCTTCGCCTCGTTCGATCGAGAACCGCTTGCCGCCGCCTCGGTCGGGCAGGTCCATGCGGCCCGCCTGCGCTCCGGCCAGGAGGTCGTCGTGAAGGTGCAGCGCCCGGGAATACGGCCCGTCGTCGAGCGCGACCTGGACATCGCCCAGCGGCTCGCGGCCCGGTTGGAGGCCGGGACACACTGGGGACGGACCCTCGGACTGCGATCGCTCGCCGAGGGGCTGGCCGGGGCCTTACGCGAGGAGCTCGACTACCGGATCGAAGCCGAGAACATCGAGACGGTGGCTCGCGCCGCCGCTGCACGCGGAGACGGCCACATCCGGGTACTGAACGTCTACCCCGCACTCTGCACCGAACGTGTGCTCGTCATGGAACGGCTGCACGGGACGCCGGTCAACGCGGCCGAACAGGTCCTGCGCGAGTCGGACGCAGACCGAGAAGCGCTCGCGCGCGGCCTGCTGGACTTCCTGCTTCGGCAGATCCTTCTCGACGGTGTCTTTCACGCCGACCCACACGCCGGCAACATCTTCGTGCTGGACGACGGGCGCCTCGGCCTGTTGGACTTCGGCTCCGTCGGCCGGCTGGACGCGGGACTGCGCGAGGCGTTCCAGCGGCTTCTCGTGTCGGTGGACCGGGGCGATCCGCTCGGCACGACCGATGCGCTGCTCGAGTTGGTGCCGCGCCCCGACACCGTTGACGAACAGGTTCTCGAACGTGACCTCGGCCGGTTCCTGGCCCGACACGTCGACTCCGCCGCGAGCTCGACAGTACGGATGTTCGGCGACCTGTTCCGCATCGTGGCCGAGCACGGCCTGTCGATACCGCCCGAGCTGGCGGCCGTCCTGCGTGCACTCGGCACGGCGGAGGGCACCCTGGATCGCATCGCGCCGGGATTCGACTTCGTCGGCCAGTCCCGTGCGCTGAGTGCGAGCTACATCACCGAGCAACTGGAACCGGCCTCGTTGAGGCGTGCCGCCACTGACGAACTGATCGCACTCGTGCCCATCCTGCGCCGGTTGCCGCGGCGCGTGGAGCGGATCGCCAGCGCGGCCGAGCACGGCCGGCTCGCGATGAACGTCCGCCTGTTCGCCGACGAGCGGGACCGCGAGGTCATCACCCATCTGCTGCACCAGGTGCTGCTCGCCTTCCTGGCAGCGGCGGTGGGCCTCATGGCGGTCGTGCTGCTCGGGACCGACGGTGGCCCGATGGTGACCCGATCGGTCAGTCTGTACGCGCTGTTCGGTTACAACCTGCTGGTCGTCAGCTCGGTGCTGGGTCTACGGGTACTCGTGACGATCTTCCGGCGCGGCCCGACCTGAGCCATCCGTTCGATCACGTTCGGCAGGCGGCCCGACGTAGCTACAGGCCTGCGTGCCTGTAGGTTCGCGGCCAGCCCTGCCGAACGTGATCGAACGGCAATAGGCAGATCAGGCGGCGGCGACGTCGAGTTGGACGTTGGCGACGACCTCGGGATGGAGGCGGACGGTGACGATGTGCTGGCCCACGGTTTTGATCGGGTTGCCGACCTCGATGCGCCGCTTGTCGACCGCCGGGCCGCCCGCCTTGCTGACAGCCTCGACGATTTCGGCGGGAGTGATCGCACCGAAGAGCCGGCCGGACGCGCCGGCCTTGGCGGTGAGCAGCACGGGAGTCGCCTCGAGCCTTGCCTTGATCTCCTGCGCCGTGTCCAGGTCGGAGATCTCTCGAGCCGACCTGGCCCGCTGGATCGCATCGATCTGCTTCTGGCCGCCCTTGGTCCACGCGATCGCGAAGCCGCGCGGGATCAGGTAGTTACGGCCGTACCCGTCCTTGACCTCGACCGCCTCGCCGGGCGAGCCGAGACCTGGGACCTCCTGAGTGAGGATGAGCTTCATCGGTACGTCCCTCCTCAGCGCGCCGTCGAGGTGTAGGGCAGTAGCGCCATCTCGCGTGCGTTCTTAATCGCGATAGCGACGTCACGCTGGTGCCGGGTGCAGCAACCGGTGACTCGCCGCGCGCGGATCTTGCCGCGGTCGGAGATGTACTTGCGCAGCAGCGCCGTGTCCTTGTAGTCGACGTAGTCGACGCCTTCTTTGCAGAATGCGCAAACCTTCTTCTTCGGCTTGCGCACAGGTGCCTTTGCCATCGTGGTGCTCCTTTAGGAACTTCAGGTTGGAGCCCGGTCGGTCCTGTGCGACGACCGGGATGGTGGATCGGTTAGAACGGCGGCTCGTCGGCCGGCTCGCCGGCCGCTGCCCACGGATCGCCTTGAGGGGCGGACTGGCCGCCTGACTGGCCGCCTGACTGGCCGCCTGCCGGCGGGCCGGCCGGTGCGTTGCTCCAGGGATCGCCGCCAGCGGGGGCGGACGGCGCGCCGCCACCGAACCCACCGCCGGAGCGCTGGGTCCTGGTGACCTTCGCCGTCGCGTACTTCAGGCTCGGACCGATCTCGTCGACGTCCAGTTCGACGACCGTCCGCTGCTGCCCGTCACGAGTCTCGTACGAGCGCTGCTTGAGCCGTCCCGTGACGATCACCCGCATGCCGCGCTGGAGCGACTCGGCAGCGTTCTCTGCCGCTTGCCGCCACACCGCGCACGACATGAACAGCGGGTCGCCGTCCTTCCACTCACCGGTCTGGCGGTCGAAGGTGCGCGGCGTCGAGGCCACGCGGAAATTCGCCACCGGGGCGCCGGACGGAGTGAATCGCAGCTCCGGATCGTCGGTCAGGTTGCCAACGAGAGTGATGATGGTCTCGCCTGCCATTGGATGGTCCCTCCGCAGGGGTGGGTAGCCGTTCTTTTGGTCAGTGGGCGTCCGGGCGGACGACCTTGGTGCGCAGGATGTTCTCGTTCAGCCCGAGCTGGCGGTCGAGCTCGGCCACCGCGGCCGACTCACACTTCAGGTCGAGCACCGCGTAGATACCCTCGCCCTTCTTGTTTATTTCGTAGGCGAGCTTACGCCGACCCCACACGTCGACCTTCTCGACCGAACCGCCGGCTTCGCGGATCACACCGAGGAACTGGTCGAGGGTCGGAGCTACGGTCCGCTCCTCGAGCTCGGGGCTCAAGATCACCATGACTTCGTACTGACGCATCGTGCCGATCACCTCCCATGGGCTTCGCGGCCACGGTCTCTCCGTGGCAGGAGGGCTGTGCGTCCAACCGGCCCGGGGTCACGGAGGTACCGCAACCGGCCCAGGCCGACGAATCAGGCTACCAGCGACATCAGTCCGCAACCCAATCGTCGCCATGCCCCGGTGATCACGAAGGGTTTGTGGCCCTATCCGTGGCAAAGGCTTCGTGATCAAGGGCGGCGGCCAGTGCGAGTGTCGGTGTCCGCTCGTAGGCTGGCGGACATGGCGACATTGCGAATCGGTGCCCACGTCGACCGGGCAGACCCCATTGCGGCCGCACTCGAGCGTGAGGCCAACCTGGCACAGTTCTTCCTCGGCGACCCTCAGGGCTGGAAGGGCCCCGTGGTGCAGTTCGAAGGCGGCGCGGCCGCACTCAGTGCTGCCGCTCAGGCCGCTGATGTCGATCTCTATGTGCATGCGCCCTACGTGCTCAACGTCGCCACGACCAACAACCGCATCCGGATACCGAGCCGTAAGTTGCTTCAGCAGCACGTCGACCTGGCGGCCGAGGTCGGCGCCAAGGGCCTGATCGTCCACGGCGGCCATGTCCTCGCCGGCGACGACCCGGCGGTCGGCTTCGACAACTGGCGCAAGTGCGCCGAACGCACCGACTTCAAGATCCCGGTGTTCATCGAGAACACGGCGGGTGGCACCAACGCCATGGCCCGCGAGCTCGACAGTCTGGCGAGGTTGTGGGATGCCGTGGGCGAATACGGCCTGGGCTTCTGCCTCGACACCTGCCACGCTCATGCCGGTGGCATCGACCTGACCGATGTCGTTGACAAGATCCGCTCGATCACCGGGCGTATCGATCTCGTCCACGCCAACGACAGCCGTGATGAGTTCGGCTCCGGGGCCGATCGGCACGCCAACATCGGCGACGGCCGGATCGGTGCCGACGCGATAGCGGCCGTCATTCGTTCGGCGGGCACTCCGGTGGTCGTCGAAACCCCGGGCGCAGGTCACGCGTCCGACATCGCGTTGTTGCGCAAGCTGCTCACCTGATCGCGGCGGGTTAGTTCTCCGCCGCGACCCCGGCGACGGCGTCCGGGTGCACTGCATCGCGGATCACCCGCAGGGCGTCGGTGAGCGCGGACAGCTGATCCTTCGTCAGCCGTCCGGTGAACCACATCTCGACATCGTCCAGATGTGGCCCCAGCACGTCGACGACGCGCTCCAGGCCGGCGTCAGTGATCTGTGCCCAAGTGCCCCGGCGGTCTGTCTCGCAACTCTTCCTCACCGTGAGACCGTCGCGCTCCAGCCTGTCGACCACCCGCGTGATACCGCTGGTGGAAAGGCTGGTCTGAGCGGACAGATCACTCATGCGCAGGCGCCCGCCAGGAGTGCGGGCCAACCGCAGCAGCACTTCGTATTCGGTCTCGGACAACCCGTACTCCGCGAAGCGAGGCACGAGCTTCGAGACGAGGCCTAGATGGGCCTCCATGAACAGCCCGACTGCCGTCAACCGTGGGTCGTTCAACAGTGGGGATGCCATGACACAAATGCTACCAACGGACAACTGTTGCTCAGTGGAATATTGTCATGTGGAAGATTGCTTAGTCACACGTATCCCCGTACCGACCGAAGGAGCTTTCCCATGACGCAGACCACTGCACCCGCCACACGCGACTGGCAAGGTGTCAACCTCCCGATGCCGGGCACCTTCCGCATCGACCCCGCGCACACGAACGCCGGCTTCGTGGCGACACACATGATGTTCACCAAGGTGCGTGGGCACTTCGCCGACGTGTCGGGAACCGTCACGGTCGCCGAGAACCCGGCGGACACGGTCGTCGAACTGACCATCAAGACCGCGAGCGTCACCACCGGCGCCGAAGACCGCGACAACCACCTGCGATCCGCCGATTTCTTCGACGTCGAGAAGTACCCCGAGATGACCTTCCGGTCCACGAGCATCCGGCACCTTCGCGGTGCTGAGTTCGCCGTCACCGGTGACCTCACCATCCGCGACGTCACCAAGCCGGTCGAGTTCGCCGTCACTTTCGAAGGTGTCGGCATCAACCCGTGGGGAGCCGAAGTTGCCGGTGTCAGCGCACGCGCCGAGGTCAACCGCGAGGACTGGGGCCTGACCTGGAACGCCGCCCTGGAGACAGGTGGCGTCCTGGTCGGCAAGAAGGTCACGCTTGCCCTCGAGGTGCAGGGCGCGCGCGTCTAACCCACCCCGTTCCGGGCACCGCGTCCATCCCACCCCGTTGATCATGCAAGAGTGGGGCGACACGCCGATTTGCGACGAATAGCCGAACTGCGCAAATTCCCGCAATCCGGCGTGTCGAACCCGCTTTGCGTGATCGGCGTTGGGGGTGTTTCCGACCTCTGGGCCGCACCACGTACGCTCGTGCAGCGTGGCGCTCCAGGTACGCGAGATCTCCCGCGAGGAACACCTCGCAGCCATTGCCGATCGCCCCGCCGTCAGCTTCCTGCAGACGCCTGCGTGGGGCGATGTCAAGCGCGAGTGGCGGGCAGAGTCGGTGGCCTGGTTCGACGGCGACTCGCTCGTCGGCACTGCGCTCGTGCTGTACCGGCAGGCGCCGCGGATCAAGCGCTACCTCGCGTACGTACCCGAGGGCCCGGCGATCGACTGGGCCGACGCAGCCCACAACGGCCTGGCCCGTTGGCTTGATCCACTCGTCGCCCACGTGAGGCAACGCAGCGCGTTCGGGCTGCGAATCGGGCCGCCCGTGCAGGTCCGCCGGTGGAGCACGGCTACGGTCAAAGCGGCGCTCAGCGACGACGCCATCGCCAGGCTCGGCGACCTGGCACCGGACGCCACCAATCCGGACGGAACCACGCTGTGTGACGAGTTGAGGGAGCTCGGGTGGCGGCAGCAGACCGCCGAAGGCGGGTTCACCGCAGGGCAGCCGCAGTACGTCTTCCAGCTTCCGCTGGCGGGTCGCGACGAGGACGACCTGCTCAAGGGGTTCAACCAGCTCTGGCGCCGCAACATCAAGAAGGCGGACAAGGCCGGGGTCGACATCCGCCTCGGCACCGGCGATGATCTGGCGGCATTCCACGAGCTCTACGTCGAAACAGCACGCCGGGACGGCTTCACTCCGCGCCCGTTGCAGTACTTCCGGGGCATGTGGCACGCGATGACCGCCGAGGCGCCGGATCGGCTGCGGCTCTACCTGGCCCGCCACGACGGAGACCTCGTTGCCGCAACGACCATGGTCCGCGTCGGCGAGCACGCTTGGTACTCCTACGGTGCGTCGTCGACCGAGAAGCGGGACGTCCGCGGCTCCAACGCCATCCAGTGGCGGATGATGCGTGACGCATTGTCCGACGGGTGCGCGGTGTACGACATGCGCGGGATCACCGACACCCTAGACGCTGATGATCCTCACGTGGGCCTGATCCGCTTCAAGATCGGTACCGGTGGCGACGCGGTCGAGTATGTCGGTGAGTGGGACATGCCGATCTCGACAATCCTCTACTCCGCGTTCGACCTCTACATGAAGCGAAGGAGCTGAGCCCCCGGTGCCTCTGATCCTTCAGGTCGACGCGGGTAAATGGCGCGACCACCTCAAGTCGTACGTCGGGACGCACGCCGGTGTGGTTCCGGTCGCCAAGGGCAACGGCTACGGCTTCGGTACCCCGGTCCTCGCGTCCGAAGCCGCCGCCCTCGGTGTCTCGACCCTCGCGGTCGGGACCTACGACGAACTGTCCGCCGCGGCCACCTTTCCCGGTGAAACGCTCGTGCTGTCGCCCTGGCGACCGGGCACGACGGTCACGTCCGGGCCCGTCATTCACACCATCTCGCGACTCGGCGACCTGTGCCGGTTGGCGACCGAACACGAGCGGCCGGACGTCGTCGTGGAGGTACTCACGAGCATGCGTCGCCACGGCATCGAGCCCGGCGAGATCGCCGATGCGGCGACGCTGCTCGACAAGGTGCGCTTTCGGGGATGGGCGCTACACCTGCCGTTGACCGGAGACCGGCTCGGTGAAGCCCGCCGGCTCGCGGGCTCGCTGCTCGCTGCCGCTCCCGGGCCGCTATGGGTCAGCCACCTCGACCCCCGGGATGCAGAGGCGCTCTCCCGCGAGTTCTCCACCGAGGTTCACCTGCGAGTCGGGACGGCGCTGTGGCTGGGTGCACGCTCGGCTCTGCGGGCCAAGGCGACGGTGCTCGATGTCCACGAGGTACCGCGCGGGGAGAGGTTCGGGTATCGCCAGCGACGGGCGCGGCGTTCTGGCCACCTTCTCGTCGTCGCGGGTGGCACCGCGCACGGCATCGCGCTCGAAGCTCCCACACCTGCCGAGTCGATGCGCCAACGTGCGTTAGCGGTCGCCAAGGGCGGGCTCGAGGCGGCCGGCCGCGCCTTGTCGCCGTTCTACGTCGGGGGAAGACAACGCTGGTTCGCCGAGCCGCCACACATGCAATGCTCGATGATCTGGTTGCCCTCGGACGTCCCGGCACCGGCGGTGGGAGACGAGTTGGACGTCGACGTACGCTTCACCACCACCTCGTTCGACCAGATCCGCTGGACCTGATCGAGTTTCACCCGGCGGCGTTACCCTGCCCAGCGGCTGGTCAGGTAGGTGGCGGCCCAGATCGCCATCAACGGGACGCTGACACTGAGATAAGCCCACAGGACCCAGCGTTTCCGCGCTGCGACCACGGCCAGACCGATCCAGAGCGGCCACCACAGCAGCGTCGCGCGAGGGACCGAGAAGTACCAGTACGACGTTGCGAATGCCAGGACCTGCAGCCCGACCCAGGTCGCCTCACCCCACCGGCGCAGCAACACCAGGGCGGTCGTTAGCGCCACGCCGATCAGCACGGCGACGATCTCCGCCCGGAACATCCAGACGAAATCGATAGACACTGTTCCACCGAAGGCGGCCCGCCACGTGTTGGTGAACGAGTCCCAGGGCCAGGTGAACGTCCGGTTCCACTCCTGGGACTGAGCGCTCAGCCACGCCAACCAGTCTCCCGTGAGCCAGCGCAGGTATGCCGTCCACGCCAGCAGCGGAACAGCCGGCACGAGCAACCAGGCCAGCCCGCCGAGATCCCGGCGGTGGCGCGAGGTCAGCCACTCGACGACCAGCGCCGCGACGAGGAACACTCCACTGACTCGGACCGTGCAGGCCAGCGCGGCCAGGAGACCCGCCGGCGCCCAGCGACCCTGACGCGCGGACAACCATGACGGGATGGCCAGGGAAAGGAAGAGCGACTCGGTGTAGGGCGCAGCCAGGAACACCGCAGGTGGGGCGAACACCCAGGCCACAACGGCCAGCCGGCCCACTCCAGGGCCGCCTTCCAGCTCACCCAGCCGGGCCAGGGCGACCGCTGCTATCGCACCCGCCACCAGCGAAACCAGAAGGCCGGCCAGTACGTGAGGCAGACCCACGAGGTTGCCGAGCCACAACAGCGCGGGGAAGCCCGGGAAGAACGCCTCGTTCGGGACACCGGTGGGCTCGCCGCCGTAGCCGAATTCGGCAATGCCCCGGTAATGGTAGAAGTCCCACTGCACCCAGAGGTCCAGGAACGGGCGTACTACCTGGTCCGGGCCGAGCAGCAGCCAGCCGGCGGCGCCTGCCACGACCACGATGGACACCCGGCTCGCCAGCCAGATCAGGAGCGCGTCCCGATCCGTCGCACGTACTCGCCGCCATAGCGCCGCCCATCGGGAGTGCGTGGCGTTCCTTTCAGTAATCAAGTGGCCCGAAGTGCGCCGGTGTGTTCGACCACGTGGGTCCACATCATGGACGGGTCGGTGGTCGTCAGGTTGAATCATGTCCGCGCAAGGCTCGGCCGGAGTGGCGCGAGCGGATCGGCGTACGGCCGTACCGGGTCGTAGGCGGGCCGGACGATGTCTCGCACGACGAACGACACCAGCCAGAGCAGGCCCGCAACCCTGATAGCGACGGCGGCACCGTACTGGGCGGCGGTCAACTCCTCCGCCAGGTACCACCAGACGGCGACGAAGTACCCGACCTCCGCGAGTTGCCAGATCATGACGTCGCGCCAGCGCGGCCGGGCCAGCGCCGCGAGAGGTAGCAGCCATAACGCGTACTGCGGCGACCACACCTTGTTGACCAGCAGGAATGCCGCGACGGCCAGGAATGCGAGCTGCGCCAGGCGCGGCTGTTCGGGTGCGGTGAGCGCCAGTATGACGATTGCGACCAGCAACACTCCGGCGGCGCTCAATGCGACCAGGTTGATTGGCTCAGGTAGCGACACACCATTGATCTCGAGGGCGAACCAGATCGACCCGAAATCCGCGGCCCGCTCGTTGTTGAAGGTGAAGAACGCCTTCCAGCCATCCGGCGCCCATAAGTAGACCGGAAGGTTGACCGCAGCCCAGGTAACGATGGACGCCCCAACCGCCGACACGAACTGGCCGGCGTCCTGCCGCCGCTTCGGCGAACGAAGGACTACCAGGAGCAACACGCCCAGTAGCAGCACCGGGTACAGCTTGGCCGCCGCGCCCAAGCCCAGGAACAGACCGGTAAGGACGCCGCGGCGCCGGGTCCAGGCCAGAATGGCGAGCGAGGTGGCCGCTACGGCCAGCAGATCCCAGTTGATCGTCGCGGTGAGCAGCAGGATTGGGGAAGCCGCCACGAGCATGCCGTCCCACGGGCGCCGACGGACGGTCCGAGCGGTAGCGAACACCGTGATCAGCATGGCGATGCCCAGAAGGACGGCGGTGACGTCGTAGAAGCGTCCGCTGACTGCAACCGGGCCGGCATCCTCCGGGGTCATCGCCTGGGCGAGGTAGGCGCTGCCCTGCATGACCGCACCGAGCAGAACCGGGTACTCCAGCCGGGTGTCGGTGTACGGCACCTCTCCCTCGGCGAAGCCCCGCTCCCTGTACAGGAACGAGATGTCGCTGTAGCACAGGCTCGTCCACATCTCGTGGTCGCGCTCGGCCCAACTGCTCTCGCGGCACGGCGTGTCCGCGATCACGCCTAAGGCAAAGACAGCGCAGGCTACCGCAAGCGTCACCCGGACCGGCCCCCACCAGCGACGCGCGGGCACGGCGCGGGCGCCTGCCGGCCCACCGATCGGCTCACTCAGTGCCGCGATCGTGGGATCGTCACGGCTAGGCAGCGCGACCGGTGTGGGCGATGGGGCCTCTCGCATCACCGGGCCATTGTGGCGTACCGCCGGTGCGGCGCCGAGCGCGACAGTCCTACGTGTCCAGGTCGTGCTCAGAGAAGAGGCGCCAGTGCCACCGCTATCCCCCGCCTGACGATTGCTGTCCCACCTCAATAGTGACGGACGTACCTGGCTCAACAGAAGTGTCGCCCGGCGGGTCCTGGCTCAGAACGCGGCCATCGTCCGGGGGTTGCGCCTCCACGTAGACGACGTTGGCTACAAGTCCTCTATCTCGAAGTGCAGCAACAGCCTGGTCCTCACGTTGCCCGACAACATCGGGTACTTCGACCTGGGTTTCGGGCGTGGCGACCACGATCGTCACAGATGAGCCAGGTTGCGCAGACGTGCCGCCACCCGGGGACTGCTCGATCACTTGGCCGGGTTCGTGTCCGCTCGTTTCCCGGTACTCGACGACCGGCTCGAAGCCGGCCCGGGTCAGGCGTTGCCGGGCACGGTCCTCCCGATCGCCGACCACGTCGGGGACTGCTACGGCCGGTTCCTCGGTCCGCTTGCAGTCCGGGGGTGTCCCCTCCGTGCCGGGCGGGCAGGTCGGCTTGACCGTCGGCTCCGGCTGCTGGCAACCCTCGTCAGAGGTGGGATCGCCCTCCATGCCCGGTGGGCAGGTCGGTTCGACCGTCGGCGTCGGCGTGGGATTGACCGGCTCACCCACATTGGCCGGCTCAGGGAACGGCAGCACTTCCTCATCGGCAAGCGCGGCCTTCATGAACGCCGTCCACGTCTGGGCCGGGACCTTGCCGCCCGGGAATGGCTCGTCGGGTTCGCCCTCGACGATGCCTTTCAGTGACGTCTCACTGCCACCCGTGTCGTAGTAGAACATGACCGAACCGGCGAGTTGCGGCGTGTATCCGACAAACCATGAGGTGACCTCTTCATGGGTACCCGTCTTGCCGGCGGCCGGGCGGCCGAGGTCCCGCGCGGCGTATCCCGTGCCGTCCTCTGCTTCCACGACCTGGGTCAAGGCGTACGTCACGTCCGAGACGATGTCCTCGTCGAAGACCTGTTCGGTGTCGGTTTCCGGCTCGTACAGCACGGCGCCGGTCGGAGCGGTGACTCGCTTTATCGAGTGCGTGTCCGCGCGGCGTCCCTGTGCCGCGAGGGTCGCGTAGGAGTTCGCCATCTCGATCGGCGAGGCGAGTGAGATACCGATCAAGGATCGGTACTCCGGGTTGGGCTGGTCGGAGTCGATGCCAAGGCTCTCGGGCGGTATGCCGGCCCGGACAATGGCGTCCTGCATCTTCTGGTAGCCGAGCTGCAGGGTCATGTCGATGAACGCGGTGTTGATGGATCGTTCCGTCGCTCTGACCAGGTCCACTTCACCGTAGTCTCGGTTGCCCTGGTTCTCGACGGTGTCGTCCTCACCGAGCCGCTCGTCCTCGATCGGCGAATCGCCCTGGAACCTGCTCTTGAGCGAAATGCCCTCCTCGAGCGCGGCGACGACCCCGAACGGCTTCATCGCCGAACCCGGCTGGAGGGTGGACAGCGCGTCGTTGACTCCGGGTCGCTCGACGTAGTCGTGCCCACCGTAGGCGGCGACGATCTCGCCGGTACCCGGCCGGACCGCCGCGAGGCCCATGTGCAGGTCCTTCCAGAACTCGCCGTCCTCGTCGCGCGGGAACTCCTGCTCGACGGCCTCGATCGCCGCCTGCTGCTTGTCCTTGTCGAACGTGGTGACGATACGCAGGCCACCGGTCTTGATCTCCTGTTCGGTCAGGCCGGCTTCGTCGAGCTCCTTCTCCACCAGGTCCACCAGGTACCCGTTCGGACCGCCGAGGCTGTTGCCGGACTTCTGCGGGAGAAACTCCGGCACCTCGGCCGTGTCAGCGGTCGCCTGATCGATGGTGCCCATCTCGACCATGCCGTTGAGCACCCAGCGCCAGCGGTTCTCGAAGTTCGTGGCGTTCTGCTCACCGAGCGTCGGGTCGTGCCGATTCGGACTCTGGATGAGCGCGGCCAGTGCGGCGCCCTCCTCCACGCTCAGATCCTGGACCGGCTTGCCGAAGTACGCCTTCGACGCGCTCTGGATGCCGAGCACGTTGCCGCGCCCCCAGAAGACGGTGTTCAGGTACGACTCGAGGACCTGCTCCTTGCTCATCCGCTGATCGATCTTGACCGAGATGAACAGCTCCTTGATCTTGCGTTGGAGCGTCCGCTCGGGCGAAAGGTAGTAGTTCTTGACGAACTGCTGAGTGATCGTCGAGCCACCCCCGACGCCGCCCTGCAGTTGGTTGATAGTGGCGCGAGCGATGCCGATGGGATCGAAACCGCCGTGTTCGTAGAATGCGCGGTCCTCGGCCGCCAGTACCGCCTGCTGGACGTGCAGCGGGACGTCGCCGAGGCTGACCGGCTCACGGTCGTAGTCGGTGTACTTGTACAGCTCGGTTTCGCCGTCACTCCAATAGATGATCGACGCCTGGTAACCCGTCACCTCGTTGGGATTCGGGATCGGGGTCATCGCATAGGCGACTCCGATGCCTATCGCGCCGAGAAGGAACAGACCGAGCCCGGTAAGGAGGAACGTCTTGAAACTGAGGATCTTCCGCCAACGTGGCTTGCCGTTGTCGGCGGCCCGGCGCCGTCCGCGCCCGTTGCCGCCCCCCGGCCCACCGCGCCCTGCTCCACCGCCTCCGCGTGACCCGGTGGCCCGCGCCGGCCTGCCCATCGTCCGCGTAGAGTCCGGCACTGCCCGCCGGGGCGGCCGCGGGCTACCCGCCGCATGGCCCGGGCCCGGGCCGGTGTCGCCGTTGGGGCGGGCCCACTCGTTCCAAGCGCGGTCAGAGCCGATGGACGGCGCACTGTGACGCGCATGCGCGCGCCCGGCAGGACGTCGGTCGGTACTCACAGGGGCTCTCGAGGTCTGGGGGCAGGGGGAAGCGCAGTGCTACTGCACCGATCGCAAGACTACGACGAATTGGGTCGCACGGCGAAAATCAGCCCGTGACCAGCCACAACATGCGGTGCCCTGCCGCTCGAACTTGCGCTTCGGGACGTTCAAATCTAGTGTGCTCATATCGACATGATGTATCGTGTCGATACATCGCACTGGTAGTTCAATCTGGAGAGTAACCCGTGGGCAAGCGTGCACAGGCGCTGGAGTTGGCCGTACTCGGCCTGCTCCACGATGCGCCGATGCACGGGTACGAGCTGCGCAAGCGGGTGAATGCTCTGCTCGGCTGGGGCCGCGCGTTCTCGTACGGCACTCTCTATCCCTGCCTGAAGGAACTCGTCCGGCAGGGCTACCTGGCTGAAGACTCGGCGGTAGATCCGACCGGTGCCCACCTCAGCGGCCGACGCGGAAAGATCGTGTACAAGCTCACCCCTGACGGCAAAGAGCACTTCGCAGAGCTTCTTGCCGAGGCAGGCCCGTCGTCATGGGATGACGAGCAGTTCGGGGTGCACTTCGCGTTCTTCGCCAAGGCCGATGCCGCAACCCGGATGCGCATCCTGGAGGGCCGGCGCAGCCGGTTACAGGAGCGCCTCGAGCAGTTCCGCTCCGCATTGCAGCGGACCCGGGAGCGCCTTGACGCATACACGCTTGAACTTCAACGCCACGGCCTCGAGTCCGTGGAGCGCGAGGTTCGGTGGCTTGACGAGCTGATCAACGCCGAACGGGGAACCGTCGAGCAGTCGAATGACACCACGCGGCCGAGCCGGCAGTCGGCCGGTGACCGCAAAAGAACGGGCGAGCCGCCGACGGCTCCCGCTCAGTGAGAAGGGAAACGAATTGATGAGCTCGGGCAATAACTCGGTTCGAGTCGCCATCGTGGGAGTCGGCAACTGCGCCGCCTCGCTGGTCCAAGGTGTGCACTACTACCGCGACGCCGACCCGGCACAGAAGGTCCCCGGCCTTATGCATGTCCAGTTCGGCGAGTACCACGTCCGCGACGTCGAGTTCGTCGCCGCGTTCGACGTGGACTCCAAAAAGGTCGGACTCGACCTGGCCGACGCCATCGGCGCCAGCGAGAACAACACCATCAAGATCTGCGATGTGCCGCCGATGGGCGTCGCTGTCCAGCGCGGTCACACCCTGGATGGCCTGGGCAAGTACTACCGCGAGACGATCGTCGAGTCGGACGAGTCGCCCGTCGACATCGTCGACACGCTCAAGGCCACCAAGGCCGACGTGCTGGTGTGCTACCTGCCCGTCGGCTCGGAGCGGGCCGCCAAGTACTACGCCCAGTGCGCGATAGATGCCGGCGTCGCCTTCGTCAACGCGCTTCCCGTGTTCATCGCCGGCACCAAGGAGTGGGCCGACAAGTTCACTGAGGCAGGTGTGCCCATCGTCGGCGACGACATCAAATCGCAGATCGGCGCCACCATCACCCACCGCGTGATGGCCAAGCTGTTCGAGGACCGCGGCGTGACGGTCGACCGGACCTATCAGTTGAACGTCGGCGGGAACATGGACTTCAAGAACATGCTCGAACGCGAGCGGCTCGAGTCCAAGAAGATCTCGAAGACCCAGTCCGTGACCTCACAGCTCTTGGCCGGCCTCGACGACCACAACGTGCATATCGGTCCCTCGGACTTCGTGGCCTGGCTCGACGACAGGAAGTGGGCTTTCGTCCGCCTCGAGGGCCGCAACTTCGGCGATGCACCGGTGAGCCTGGAGTACAAGCTGGAGGTCTGGGACTCGCCGAACTCGGCCGGCATCATCATCGATGCCATCCGCGCCGCGAAGATCGCCAAGGACCGCGGCATCGGCGGACCCATCCTCTCGGCGTCGTCGTACTTCATGAAGTCGCCGCCGGAGCAGTACCCGGACGACGTTTGCCGGGACCTGGTGGAGAAGTTCATCGCCGGAGAGGTCGAGCGCTGAGCGAGCGCAGGTAGCGGCGTCGCGAAGCAGCCGCTGCCGGAGCCGAGCGAAGCCGAGACCTCGACCAGAACAACC
>DASUUU010000057.1:0-52949 GCA_036373915.1 Jiangellaceae bacterium
TGGACTACCCAGGAACAATCGCGTCGGTCGGAGCCGTTGCGCGATACGTCAGCCAGATTCTTGCGGCCAACAGCTAGGAAGCCTGAGTGCCCTCTACGACGAACTACTACGACGTCCTCGGCGTGAGCAAGGACGCGACCACCGACGAGATCAAGAAGGCGTACCGTCGGCTGGCCCGGCAACTGCACCCGGACATCAATCCCGATCCGGAAACCCAGGAGAAGTTCAAGGAGGTCACCAACGCCTACGAGGTGCTGATCGACCCCCAGAAGCGGGAGATCTACGACCTCGGCGGTGACCCGTTGGCCACCGGCGGCGGTGCCGGGGGCGGCTTCGGCGCCGGATTCTCCTTCACCGACATCATGGACGCGTTCTTCGGCGGCGCAGGCGCCCGTGGGCCGCGCAGCCGGGTCCGGCGAGGCCAGGACGCCCTTGTCCGGCTCGAGGTCGAGCTGCCCGACGCCGTGTTCGGAGCGACGAAGCAGTTGCAGGTCGACACTGCGGTCGTCTGCTCCGCGTGCGCCGGATCCGGGACGTCTCCCGGCGCGAGCCTGGTCACGTGCCCGACGTGTGGCGGCCAGGGTGAGGTCAGCCAGGTGCAGCGCTCGTTCCTCGGCCAGGTGATGACGACCCGGCCGTGCCCCCAGTGCCACGGCTTCGGGACGATCAACCCGCGTCCCTGCGGGGAGTGCTCGGGCGACGGGCGGGTGCGGACCCGCCGGTCGCTGACCATCAAGATTCCGGCCGGTGTCGACTCCGGGACGCGCATCCAGCTGTCCGGGCAGGGTGAGGTGGGCCCAGGTGGCGGCCCGCCAGGAGATCTGTACGTCGAACTGCTCGTCCGCTCGCACCCTGTGTTCACCCGCCAGGGCGACGACCTGCACTGCACGGTGGCCATTCCGATGGTCGCGGCGGCCCTCGGCACGACGATCGAGCTGGAGACGCTGGACAGCACCGAGAACCTCGAGGTGCGCGCCGGTGCCCAGCCCGGTGAGACCATCAAGCTCGTGGCGCGGGGTGTCCCGAAACTGCGCGGCACGGGCAGGGGCGACCTTATCGTGCACCTCGACATCCGCACGCCGACCAAACTCGACGCCCGGCAGGAAGAGCTGCTCCGCGAGCTGGCGTCGCTGCGCGGAGAGGAACACCCGCTGGGTATAGCCACCAAGGACGGCAACATCTTCTCGCGTATCCGCGACGCACTGAAGTAATGCGGAGGCGGCGCCTCGGATGAGCCTGCCGGTGTTCTGGATGGACGCACAGCGCCTGCGCGCCGGCGACCGGCTGCAACTCGACGGCGACGAGGGCCACCATGCGGCCGTGGTCCGGCGGATCCGCGCCGGAGAGCTGATCGAGCTCACCGACGGGGCCGGCCACGTGGCCCGCTGCGTCGTGGTCGACGTCGGCAGGCGTGGGCTCACCTGCGAGGTACGGTCGCGGTCGGACGTGCCACCGCACGCGCCGCGGGTGACCGTCGTACAGGCGTTGCCGAAAGGCGACCGCGGCGAACTCGCTGTCGAGCTGATGACCGAGGTCGGCGTCGACGTCATAGTCCCGTGGGCGGCCGGCCGGTGCATCACGCAATGGAAGGGCGAGCGCGGGGCCAAGGCGCTCCGGAAGTGGCGGTCGACCGCACGCGAAGCGGCCAAGCAGTCGCGGCGGGCCTGGTTTCCCGACGTCACCGAACTCGCGACAACGGCAGTGGTGGTTAACCGCGTTGCGGCCGCTACGCCGGCGTTGGTGATGCACGAGGGCGCCGATCGAGGGCTGGGTGATCTGACAGTGCCCCTTGACGGCGATGTCGTGCTCGTGGTCGGGCCCGAAGGTGGAATCACCGACGACGAGCTCGAGCTACTCACCGCCGCGGGGGGGCTCGCCGTCAGGCTCGGGCCGACGGTCCTGCGCACGTCGACGGCGGGTGCCGTCGGGGCCGGCATTCTGCTGTCCCGGACGGCTCGGTGGAGCTAGCCCGCGGGTGCCCGCCGTCCCAGCAATTCGATCTTCCGAGTGAAATCGTTCCTTGCTGATCAAAGCGTCGCGAAGGACCCCCAAACGCCTTGATCAGCGACGGATTGATCAGCAAGGAGTGATTTCAGTCGCCAGGACAACGCTTTCCGAAGCCCGCAGGTGCAGAGAGCGGACCTACTCGACGACGGTAAAGGTGCGTTCGTCGGACATCGGCTCGCCGCCTTCGCCGCCGGATGGATCGTCCTCGCTGATCACGATGGTGTACTCGCCAGGCTCGAGCTCCAGGTCGAAGGTGAACTTGCTGAACCGCTGCCCTTCCAGCGTCGTGGTGTACCCCGAGTCGATGACCTCACCGTCCCGGAGCAGCTCCCACAGCACGTTCGCCTCGAAGGCCGCCGCGTCACCGGTCACCTGGACGGGGCTGCGTACCGTCGCGCCCTGGCTCGGCTCGTTGAGCTGGACGAGCTGGCGCACCTCCAGCGGCGCTGCTCTGCGCAGCACGTCGGACACGTCGACACCCCCGAGATCGTCCACCGGCTTGCCGTCGACGAGGATGCGCACCGGCAAGGCGCCGTAGTCGCGGTCGACCAGCGAGGCGGCGGCGGTCGCGGTGTACACCAGCTGCTGGATTGCAAGATCGGCCTCGCGAACGACCGGCGAGCCGGGTAGGGACAAGTCCACCTTGATGGCGCCGTCGCGCACCTCGACCGAACGGATCTCCGTGGCCGGACTCCAGAGTGTGTCGTATCCGGGCACCGGTGGCTCGTCGATCATGCGAGCAACCGCCGCCTCGATGGCGTTACGCGGGGAGTCGACGGCGATCCACTCGCGGGCCAGCCGGTAGCCGGCGCGGGTGTCGTTGACGAAGTACACCGGTACGGCCCCGGTGAACCCGGTCTCCGTTTCCTGGGTGGTCGGTGGCCGGCTCGGTTCGTCGGTGGCCGGTTCGGACGTGAGCGGCGCCTCGGTCGCGCTCTCTTTCGGGTCTGGCGTCGGCGACGCGGGTTCGCTGGTGATCGGCGCGCTGGTTGTGGTTGGGTCGCCGCCCAGGCCTGCGAGGTCATCGCCCGAATCACCGAGCAACGCCGCGCCGACCCCAATGGCGACCACGGCGGTGGCGACGGCGGCTGCCACACCGAGGATCGCGGGGTTGCGCCATTCCATCGTCCAGCCAGGCCGCCGGGTGCGGGACAGGATCCGCTCAAGCCCGCCGGGGGATGGGTAGACCTTCGCGGCCTCCTGCTCGAGGGCGCGCCGCAGGCGCTCCTCTTCCTCGGGGGTCCACTTCTCGGTCATGACCACGACTCCAACCGACTGCGCAGCGCAGCCATGCCGCGCGACGTATGGCTCTTCACCGCTCCGCGGCTCACCTTCATCGCCGCTGCTATCTCGGCCTCGGACAGCCCGGCGTAGTAGCGCAGGACGAGCGCTTCTCGCTGGCGGTCCGGCAAGGTGCGCAGGGCGGCGACGACGGCCTCGCCGGCCGCCGCTCGCATCGCTCCGGATTCCGCGCTCGGCTCGTCGAGCGGGGGTTCGTCCGGATGCTTGGCGGCGACCGTCCAGCGACGCTGGATTGAGCGGGTGTTGTTGATGACGGAAGTGCGCAGGTAGGCCACCGCCTGCTCCGGGTTCCGGAGCCGGCGGTACCGCTTGTGCAGCGCGACGAACGCGTCCTGCACCGCCTCCTCGGCCATGGCGTGGTTGCGAAGCAGCAGCGTCGCGAGCCGGACGAAGCCTGCGTAGTGGGCGGTGTAGAGGTCGGTGACGAGTTGGTCCGCCTCCGACTCAGCGCGCTCCACCAGCCCACCTTTCACGATTGCTACAGGAGCCGCGGAATATACCGGTCCGGTGCCGGCAGCATCCACGGTCGCAGCGTTCATGCCTCATTGACGTGTGACGCCGGGCGCCGGTTTACCCGGGTGGTTGTCCGCTGTCGACATGACCGAGCTGCCGGCCGCCGAGCACGTGGAAATGCAAGTGGGCGATGGCCTGCCCACCCTTGGTTCCGATGTTGGTGGTGATGCGGTATCCGTCGGCGATGCCCTCCGCCTCGGCGACTTCGCGGGCCAGGGCGAAGCACCGCCCCAGCAGGTCGGAATGCTCGGGCCGGAGCTCGTGCGCAGAGGACAGGTGCTCGAGCGGCATCACCAGGACGTGGACCGGCGCGCGCGGGTAGATATCGCGGATCGCGAGCACACCGTCACCTTCGGCAACCTTCGTCGACGGTGCGTCGCCGGCGATGATCGAGCAGAACAGGCAGTCCGAGCTCATCTCTCCTCCAGGTCGAGCGACGTGTCGGATCTTCCCACGCAGCCACACCGTTTGGCGAGGTGACCGGCATGCTTGCGCTTGCGCTGCCGCGAAACTCGCTGGCCTTGACGGTTGCCGCCGGTAGCATTGAGTCAGTCCGTATCAGCCGAGACCGGAAGAAGGCGCGAGCAAGGCCCCCTCGGGCCGACCTATGGCCGAGATATCTGCAACTACTGACATCACCGAGCCGGTCGAGCACCGGATCGTGATTCCGACGAGTATTCCGATGGTGAGCCTGCTAGGTGCCGGCGACGAGTTGCTTCGCACTATCGAAAGGGCCCATGCCGACGTCGACGTCTTCGTTCGCGGCAACGAGGTCACCCTGACCGGCCGGCCGGACGACATCGTCGAGGTCGAGCGACTGTTCGACGAGTTGGTCGCGGTCATCCGCACCGGCCAGGGCCTGACCCCCGAGGCGGTCGAGCGCACCGTCGCGATGTTGCGTGCCCGCACCGAAGAGCGGCCGGCGGACGTCCTGACCACCAACATCCTGTCGAATCGCGGGCGTACCATCCGGGCCAAGTCGCTGAACCAGAAGCGGTACGTCGACGCGATCGACAAGCACACCATCGTGTTCGCGATCGGCCCGGCGGGTACCGGCAAGACGTACCTCGCGGTGGCCAAGGCCGTTCAGGCGCTACAGGCCAAGCAGGTCACGCGCATCCTGCTCACGCGTCCCGCGGTGGAGGCCGGCGAACGGCTGGGCTTCCTGCCGGGCACGCTGAGCGAGAAGATCGACCCGTACCTGCGCCCGCTGTACGACGCGCTGCACGACATGATGGACCCCGCCACGATCCCGCGGCTGATGACAGAGGGCACGATCGAGGTGGCTCCGCTGGCCTACATGCGTGGCCGGACCCTTAATGACGCTTTTGTCATACTTGACGAGGCTCAGAACACTTCACCCGAGCAGATGAAGATGTTCCTCACCCGGCTCGGGTTCGGCTCCAAGATGGTCGTCACCGGCGACGTCACGCAGATCGACCTGCCGACCGGCACCGACAGCGGCCTGAAGGTTGTCGAGGGCATCCTCGACGGCATCGACGACGTACGGTTCTGCCGGCTCGGCAGCCAGGACGTCGTCCGTCACCGGCTCGTCGGGCGAATCGTCGACGCCTACTCCAGATATGACGCCGCCAGGCAGCCCGGGCATTCGGGCGATCGGCGCGGGAGACGCCGGTGACCATAGAGGTCAACAACGAGACAGAGGCTGAGATAGACGATAAGGCGCTGTCCGACCTGTGCCGGTTCACCCTTGACCAACTGCGCATCCACCCGCAGGCCGAGCTGGCGGTCCTGCTGGTCGACCCCACCGCGATGGAGCAGCTTCACTTACAGTGGATGGACGAACCGGGGCCTACCGACGTGCTCTCCTTCCCGATGGACGAGCTACGCCCGACGCCGGCCGATGAGGAACCTTCGCCGGGCCTGCTCGGCGACGTCGTGGTGTGTCCGGACGTCGCCCGCCGGCAGGCCGCCCAGGCCGGGCACTCGTTCGAGGACGAACTCCACCTGCTGACCGTGCACGGCATCTTGCACCTGCTCGGCTACGATCACGCCGAGCCGGAAGAGGAGAAGGAGATGTTCGCTCTCCAGCGGCAGCTTCTCGACGATTGGCGGTCCGGGAGACGGCAATGAGTGCTGGCGACGGATGGCTGATCACAGGCGCGGTCGGTCTCGTGATCCTCGCCGGATTGATGGCGATGGCCGAGGCGGCTCTCACCGCGTTCTCCAAGGCGCGGGCGGAGGAGCTCGTGGCGGCCGGCCGCCGCGGCGCAATCCGGTTGCGCCAACTCGTGGACGATCCCGCACCGCCGCTGAACACGGCTCTGCTGCTGCGCATCGCCGCGGAGATCACTGCCGTGATACTGGTGGCCGTCCTGCTCAGCTCCATCTTCGGCATGCGCTGGCAGATCATCGTCGTCGGAGCACTGGTCATGATCGTCGTGTCGTTCGTCGTGATCGGCGTCGCTCCGCGGACGCTGGGTCGCCAGCATTCCGAGACCGTGGCGCTGGCCTCGGCCGGTGCGCTGCTGCGCTTGACCCGGATCATGGGACCCGTCCCGCGAGTACTGATCATGATCGGTAACGCGCTCACGCCCGGCAAGGGTTTCCGTGAAGGCCCGTTCGCGACGGAGGCGGAGCTCCGTGAGCTCGTCGACCTCGCCGAAGCCGGGCGCGTGATCGAGTCCGGCGAGCGCGAGATGATCCACTCGGTGTTCGAGCTGGGCGACACGATCGTCCGCGAGGTCATGGTGCCGCGCACGGACGTCGTGTTCATCGAGGCGGGCAAGACCCTGCGGCAGTTCCAGTCGCTGGCGCTGCGCAGCGGCTTCAGCCGGATTCCGGTCGTCGGCTCGTCCGGGCTCGACGACGTGCTCGGCATCGCGTACCTCAAGGACGTCGCCCGCCGTCTCTACGACCACCGGGAGGCCGAGACGGTCGAACACGTCGACTCGGTGATGCGCCCCGTCACGTTCGTCCCGGACTCGAAGCCGATCGACGACCTGCTGCGCGAGATGCAGGCGCAGCGCACCCACCTGGCCATCGTGGTGGACGAGTACGGCGGCACGGCCGGACTTGTCACGATCGAGGACATCCTCGAAGAGATCGTCGGCGAGATCACCGACGAGTACGACACCGAGGAGGCACCCGTCGAGGAACTCGGCGACGGCTCGGTGCGGGTCAGCTCCCGGCTGCACGTCGACGAGCTCGGCGAGTTGTTCGGGCTCTCACTCTCGGACGAGGACGTCGACAGCGTCGGGGGCCTGATGGCCAAGCATCTCGGCCGGGTGCCCATCCCCGGCGCGGAGGTTGAGTTCGGCGGGCTGCACCTGGTGGCCGAGCGGCCGTCCGGGCGCCGCAATCGGATCGGGACGATCGTGGTCACGAGGGCCGAGCCTGCGCAGCCCACGACGGTCGGCAACAACCACCGCCAGGAGAGCGCGTGACGGATCTGGACCCCGAAGACGCCAAGCTGGTCACTCTCGCGCGCGCGACGCGGGCGCGGGTCGGCGCTGCCGAAGGTGCCGCCGTGCGTGACCGGGACGGCCGGACGTACGCGGCCGCATCGGTGGCTCTGCCGTCTCTGACCCTGTCAGCGCTGCAGGTTGCAGTGGCGATGGCGGTGTCGAGCGGCGCTGGTGGTCTCGAAGCTGCGGCGGTGATAGGGCGCGACGAGCCTGACGCGGACGGGTTGGCGGCGGTGCGCGACTTCGGCGGCCGAGGCACTCCTGTGATCGTCGTCGACGCTCGCGGCGAGGTCCTGACGACGGCATCGGCCTAGACGCTGCCAGTCGACCTCGCGACGAAAACCGCTCCTCGCTGATCAATCCGTCGGTGATCTTGCGACTTCCCGGGGTCCGCCGACGCTTGGATCAGCGAGGTGCGGTTTCCCTGGCGTGATCGTTTGGCCTAGAGGGACATTCGTCCGAAATGCCGGAGGCCAAGCCTGCGGAATACGCCCCCTTGACGAGTGGTTGGCCGAAAGTGAGCCCCCACACACGCATTGCAGTTCAGATTCAGCCCCAGCACGCCAGCTACGCCGAGCTTCGCCGCGCCGCCATAGCGGCCGAGGACGCTGGCGTCGACGTGGTGTTCACCTGGGACCACTTCTACCCGCTGACCGGCGATCCCGATGGTGCCCACTTCGAGGGCTGGACGCTGCTGAGCGCCTGGGCCGAGGCGACATCGCGGGTCGAGATCGGCCACCTGGTGACGTGTAACAGCTACCGCAACCCCGACCTGCTCGCCGACATGGCCCGAACCGTCGATCACATCTCCGGCGGCCGGCTGATCCTCGGCATCGGAGCGGGCTGGTTCCGGCGCGACTACGACGAGTACGGCTACGAGTTCGGGACGCCCGGTGCCCGGCTCGCCGACCTGGCCGAGGCGCTGCCGAGGATCACGAATCGGTGGGCCAAGCTCAACCCGCCGCCCACCAGGGACATCCCGATCTTGATCGGCGGCGGTGGCGAGCGCAAGACGCTGCGGCTCGCCGCACAGTACGCGAACACGTGGCACGGGTTCGGTGACGTAGAGACGCTGGTCCACAAGAGGTCCGTGCTCGACCGCTGGTGCGCAGAGATCGGGCGCGACCCGTCGGAGATCGAACGTTCGACGTCCACCCGTCGCCCGCCGAACGAGGTGGCCGACGGCCTGGCGAACGCGGGCATCGGCATGATCGTGATCCCGGTGCAGGCCAGTGACATGGACGGCGCCCTCGGGCTCGCCCGCCGGTGGGTGGAGTGGCGCGACAGCGCATAGCAGCCCCCGGAGGTGCGACACTCGTCCCGTGACGTCGCCTGAAGATCAGCCGTACCGTTCCGGGTTCGCCTGTTTCGTGGGCCGCCCCAACTCCGGTAAGTCAACGCTGACTAACGCGCTCGTGGGCGAGAAGATCGCCATCACGTCGAGTAAGCCGCAGACGACCCGGCATGCCATCCGGGGGATCGTCCATCGTGCCGACGGGCAGCTGATCCTGGTCGACACACCCGGCCTACACCGGCCCCGCACCCTGCTCGGCCAGCGCCTCAACGACGTCGTCCGGGCGACGTGGGCGGAGGTCGATCTGATCGGGTTCTGCATTCCGGCTGATCAGAAGGTCGGTCCCGGCGACAGGTTCATCGGCGCCGAGCTCGCCCGCATCTCGCGCACGCCGAAGATGGCGATCGTCACCAAGGTCGACCTGGCCTCGTCCGACCAGGTCGCGGCGCAGCTGGCGGCGGTCGCGGCGCTCGGCGAGGAGCTCGGCATCGACTGGGCGCACATCGTGCCCGTGTCCGCCACGCGTGGCGATCAGCTTGACGTGTTGAGCGACCTGCTGCTCAGCGAGCTGCCGGAGGGCCCGCCACTGTACCCGGAAGGCGAGCTCACCGACGAGCCGGAAGAGACGCTGGTAGCCGAGTTGGTGCGCGAAGCCGCGCTCGAGGGGGTACGGGACGAGCTGCCGCACTCCCTTGCCGCGACGGTCGAGGAGATGAATCCCCGCGAGGGACGTCCGCCCGACAAGCCACTGCTCGACGTGCACGTCAACCTCTATGTGGAGCGCGACAGCCAGAAGGCGATCGTCATCGGGCGGGGCGGCTCGCGGCTCCGCGAGGTCGGCACCAAGGCTCGCAAGCAGATCGAGCGCCTGCTCGGAACGCCGGTATACCTGGACGTGCACGTCAAAGTCGCCAAGGACTGGCAGCGCGACCCCCGGCAACTGCGCAAGCTGGGGTTCTGACCGGCGCGACGCACAATCGGCGCCACTCGAGCAATTGTTGCCGCTTGAGCACCGAGGCTCCATGGTGCGGCTCGGGCGGCGCACCATGGTTCCACAATGTCGCCATCGCGACAGTATGGAAGCTCGGTGCGGGCGTCCCACAGCAGTGTGGAATCTTGGTGCGGGCGTCCCGCAGCACCAAGAAAGCTCAGTGCGCTCGTCGAAGGTCGGGCGGGCTCCCTTTCGATGTTTAGCGCCCCGGCGTATGGTGCAGGATCGCAGCGTCCAGTCATGATCCTGACAGGGTGAGATCAGCAATGAACTTCTGCCAGAACTGCGGTGCCCGGATCGGCGACGGGAAGTTCTGCGGCAACTGCGGGCAACCGATTCCGCCAGCACAGCGGGCGACGAGCACGCCGGTGATCGACGACGCGACCCGGCCGGTCTCATCCGCGCCGGACGAAACGCTGGTCGACGCGCCGGCCGCCAGTCCGCCGTCCCGGCATCCGTTCGGTGACATCAGCCCACTCGACTACGTCCGCGACATCCTCGCCCTCGTGCTGCTGATCGCCAGCTTCTCGATGCCGTGGGACGCGGAGGGTACGGCCGCGGATCGGATCCACGTCGTGCTGGTCACACTCCTGGCGATGGCATCGCTGACCCTGCCGTACCTGCGGCGGGCGGGTGTGCTGCCCGGCGGATGGGGCAATTCCGAGGTTCGGGTGGCGCGGGTGCTCGCGAACAGCCCGTACTTCGTCGTCGTCGCCCTCACCATCGTGATCGACATCGCCGCGGACGGCGGTGGCTCGGGCGGCATCGGTGTAGGAGTCGGCTTCGGACTGGCCGGTGCCGTGCTGGCGGCGCAGTCCCGGCACGCCGACGAGGCCGACGATCCCGGTCACGGCCAGGCCTGGCGGCTCGCTACCGTAGGCATCGCCGCGGTCGCGGCGGCACTGACCGTCGTGCGAATCGTGGTGGTGCTGACCGATCTGGGCGGGACGAATGACTGGGGCCCGGTGGCGCTCGCCCTTATCGAGCCGGTCATCTTCATCGCCGTGCTGCTGCTGCCAGTGGCCGCTCTGCTGGCAGGGCGCAGCCCGGCGCGCGACGTGCTGATCACGCTCGGCGTCGTGGCCGCGGTGATGGGGCTGTGGCGGATGTCGGAGGGCAGCGGGCTCGCCGAGGTGCTCAGGATCCGCGACGACGGGCCCGCCGAGTTGCTCTGGCTGGCCATCGCCGCGGCCGTGCTCGCCGCTGGGGTGGCGCGGCTGCTCGGCCCGCTGCCGGCGTCGTCCCACTGGATCGAGACCGCGACGCTGGCGCTCATGCTCTCGGCCATCCTGGCCGGTCTGGCCGCGCTTTACTGGGTGGTGGTCGTCACCTCCGTGGAGGAGGGCCGGGGCACGAGCATCACCGTCCTGGTGCTGCTGCTGGTGGCGGTGGTGGCGGCGATCGTCGGACGCAGCGCCGTCAGGAACAATCCCCGGGACGGGCGTCCAGTGGCCCTGGCTGCGGCGGGCGTGCTCGTGCTCATCGCGATCATCGACCTTGCCGTCGAGACCGCCGGTCCGCATGGGCTGACTCAGCTGAGTGCGCTCGTGGTGAGCTCGCTGTTCGTGCTACCCGCGTTGGTAGGGGTGGCGCTCACGGCACCGCGTGCCGTCCGGGACGAACTCGGGCCGGTCGAGCTCGGCGGCGCGACCTTCGGTGGCCAGCCCCGGTCGTGACGGTGTAGGCGTGACCGTGTAGGCTTTGCGTTCGTGCGGTGTGCACGGCCAGTTCAGGGCCTGCTTCTTACTCGCCGCGGCGGGGGCCGATAAGGCCGGCTCCCTCGTCGCGGTGAGCTTGCGCGTGCCGGTCGCCTAGTCCCGCGACTACCGCATTTCGAGGAGCCCCTGTGATGAGCCAGTCCTGGCCACCGGTACAAGCAACGTCCGGCATGCCGTTCCACCGATACCGCAGCTTTCACGATCAGATCACCGTCGACCTGCCCGATCGCACCTGGCCGTCGCGCCGAATCGAGGCCGCGCCGCAGTGGTGTGCCGTCGATCTGCGCGACGGTAACCAGGCGTTGATCGACCCGATGAACCGCGAACGCAAGCGGCGGATGTTCGACCTGCTCGTACGCATGGGTTACAAGCAGATCGAGGTCGGTTTCCCCGCCGCCAGCCAGACCGACTTCGACTTCGTCCGTGAGCTGATCGAGTCCGACCTCATTCCCGACGACGTGGTCATCCAGGTCCTGACCCAGTGCCGCGACCACCTGATCGAGCGGACCTTCGAGTCGCTACGCGGGGCTCGGCGGGCGATCGTCCACCTGTACAACTCGACGTCGATCCTCCAGCGGCGTGTGGTGTTCGGCCTGGACCGGGACGGCATCACCGACGTCGCGACGACCGGCGCCCGCACCGCGCTGAAGTACGCGGAGACCATCACGCCGGACACCGAGATCTACTGGGAGTACTCGCCGGAGTCCTACACCGGCACCGAACTGGAGTATGCGGTCGAGGTGTGCAACGCCGTCATCGACGTGCTGGATCCGACTCCCGACCGGAAGATGATCATCAATCTGCCGGCCACGGTCGAGATGGCCTCGCCGAACGTGTACGCGGACTCCATCGAATGGATGAACCGTCACCTGTCCCGGCGTGAATCGATCATTCTCTCCTTGCACCCGCACAACGACCGCGGGACGGCAGTCGCGGCGGCCGAGCTGGGCGTCCAGGCCGGGGCGGACCGGGTCGAGGGCTGCCTGTTCGGCAACGGCGAGCGCACTGGCAACGTCTGCCTGGTCACGCTCGGGATGAACCTGTTCAGCCAGGGCATCGACCCGCAGATCGACTTCTCGGACATCGATGGGATCCGGCGCACCGTCGAGCACTGCAACCAGCTGCCGGTGGCCGAGCGTCACCCGTGGGGTGGCGATCTTGTCTACACCGCGTTCTCCGGCAGCCACCAGGACGCGATCAAGAAGGGATTCGAGGCGCTCGAGCGGGAGGCCAAGCAGGCCGGCACCGCCATCGAGGACTTCACCTGGGAGGTTCCGTACCTGCCCATCGACCCCAAGGACGTGGGACGCACGTACGAAGCGGTCATCCGGGTCAACTCGCAGTCCGGCAAGGGCGGCGTCGCGTACATCATGAAGGCCGAGCACAACTTCGACCTTCCGCGCCGGCTGCAGATCGAGTTCTCCGGCGTGATCCAGTCGGTCACCGACGGCGAGGGTGGCGAGATCGAGCCGGACCGGATGGGTGAGCTGTTCCGGGCCGAGTACCTGCACCGCGACTCGCCGCTCGCGCTGAACTCGGTGCACACATCGTCGGCGGCGGGGGAGCGAGACGTGCTCGAGGTCGGCGTCTACGTGGACGGCGAGCGGCGGACGCTGCGCGGCAGCGGCGACGGGCCGATCGACGCGTTCGTCGACGCTCTGCGCCAGGTGGGCCACGAGGTGGTCGTCCTGGACTACGCCGAGCACGCGTTGTCGGCCGGCGCCGACGCCCGGGCGGCCGCGTACGTGGAGTGCTCGATCGGCGGCAACGTCTACTGGGGTGTCGGGGTCGATCCCAACATCGTGACGGCGTCGCTGCGCGCCGTGGTGAGCGCCGTCAACCGCTCCGCTGGGTGACCTGTCGTTCGATCACGTTCAGCAGGCGTATCGGTGCCGTACCACCCGCATGCGCCTGGTACGGCGCCGACGAGCCTGCTGAACGTGATCATCCGACAGCAGCGGGGCGGAGATCTTGACAAACGGCGACTTTACCGATGGTCTAGACCGCAACCAAGCGGTCTAGACCATATGAGACCGCGGGACCGATGAGCCGCAACCGTTCGAGGAGCAGCCATGCGCGGTCGTTTGAAGCACGTCGTCGTATCCCTGTCGGCCGGGTCGCTCATCGCGGCCTTCAACGTCCTCCCGAGTGTCCTGCCAGCCGCGGAGAGCGCGCTCGAAGTCGATCCAGCCACCGCCGAGCTGATCGAGGACATCGACGCGATCCTCGAAGACCAACGCCTGGACGGCAGCCAGGCCGCCGTCCAGGTGGTGGACGCAGACACGGGCGAGATCATCTACGACCGGGACAGCACGAACCGGTTGATGCCGGCGTCCAACCAGAAGCTGTTCACCGCGGCCGCGGCGCTGGACATCCTCGGCCCGGACTACACCTGGTCGACGACGGCGCTGACCTCGGCCCGACAGGTCGGTTCGACCCTGCGCGGCGACCTCTACCTGCGTGGCGGTGGCGATCCGACGTTGCTCGCCGAGGACTACGCCGCCCTTGCCGAACAGGTCGCCGACGCCGGGATCAAGGTGGTCAGCGGTGACCTCGTCGCGGACGACACGTTCTTCGACGATGTTGCGCTCGGGCCGGACTGGAGCTGGGACGACGAGGCGTTCTACTACGCGGCCCCTGTCTCCGCGCTGACGGTCAGCCCGGACACCGACTACGACGCCGGGACGGTGATCGTCCGCGTCGCACCCGGCGCCGTCGCCGGCGATCCGCCGGTCGTGACGCTGACGCCGTCCAACGACTACGTCGAGATCGTCAACGAGGCCGAGACCACGGCGGCCGGGTCGGGACGATCGATCTCGATCACCAAGGAGCACGGGCTCAACCGGCTCACCATCTCCGGCCGCATCGCGACTGACGCGTCCGCGCTGAGTGTATGGCGCGCGGTCTGGGAACCCACTGCCCTCGCGGCCGACGTCTTCCGCAACGCCCTCACCGAAGCGGGCGTGCAGGTCACCGGTGACGTCCGGTTCGGAGCCGCACCGGCCGATGCGCGTACCGTGGCCGAGCACACCTCGATGACGCTCGCCGAACTGCTCACCCCGTTCATGAAGCTCAGCAACAACGGCCACGCCGAGGTGCTGATCAAGACCATCGGACACGAGGTGTCCGGCCGCCCGACGTGGAGTTCCGGTGTGGCCGCGGTCCGAGCGAACGTCGCCGAGTACGGCGTCGACACGAGCACGCTCGTGCAGCGCGACGGCTCCGGCCTGTCACGGCGCAACTTCGTCCCATCGGCCGAGGTGGCGACGCTGCTGTACGGCGTGCAGGACGAGCCGTGGTTCGACGACTTCTACGAGTCGTTGCCCGTGGCGGGCGTGCCCGAGCGGTTCGTCGGCGGTACGCTCCGGTTCCGGATGGCCGGGACGCCCGCGGCCGGCAATGTGCACGCCAAGACCGGCAGCCTGACCGGCGCGACCGCGTTGTCCGGTTACGTCACGACGGCCGACGGCCAGGACCTGATCTTCGCAATCATCATGAACAACTACCTCAGCTCCAAGCCGAGTGATCTCGAGGACCGGATCGCCGTCCGGCTCGCGTCCCACGGCGGGGAGGGGGCCGAGGTGACCACGTTCAGCCGAGTAGCGCCGCAGCGCCTGGAAGTCGACGACAGCCTCGCGCCGGACGGCGACGTCGAGTGCTCGTGGGTCAAGGCCTGCTGACTCGGCACTCCACCTCGCTTCGCGGCCTCTCGCAATGCGCACCATGAGGAAGCGCTTCCTCATGGTGCGCATTGCAAAGGCGGCGGACGGTGATAGGCGAAGTGTGTGCCGGTCACGGGCGATCCGGCCGGCGTGGGTGACAATGGGGCGGTGAGCCTCTACCGCGACTCGGGTGTCGTCCTGCGCACCCAGAAACTCGGGGAGGCCGACCGGATCATCACCCTGCTGACCCGCGAGAACGGCAAGGTCCGGGCGGTCGCCAAGGGGGTGCGCCGGACCTCGAGCCGGTTCGGCGCCCGCCTCGAGCCGTTCATGCACGTGGACTTGCAGTTCGCCACTGGACGGACGCTCGACATCATCACCCAGGTCGAGACGATCGCTCCGTATGGCACCGACATCTGCGGCGACTACCCGCGGTACACGAGCGGGACGGCCATTCTCGAGACCGCCGACCGGCTGACCGCGGAGGAACGGGAGCCGGCCGTGCAGCAGTACCACCTGCTGGTCGGCGCGCTGCGCGCCCTGGCCGAGCGGGCCCACGATCCGAGCCTGGTGCTGGACGCCTACCTGTTGCGGGGGCTCGCCGTCGCCGGTTTCGCGCCCAGCTTCGCCGACTGCGCCCGCTGCGGGACGACCGGCCCGCACCGGTTGTTCTCCGTGCAGAACGGTGGTGTCGTGTGTACGACCTGCCGGTCGCCCGGGACGGTCGCGCCATCTCCCGCGACGGTGGCACTGCTGGCCGCCCTGCTCTGCGGGGACTGGCCGGCCGCCGATTCGAGCCAGCAACTGGCGCGACGCGAGGCCAGCGGCATCGTGGCGGCCTTCCTGCAATGGCATCTCGAGCGCGGGCTGCGGTCGTTGCCGTTCGTCGAGCGATCGTCGCCGACCGAGCGTCCGTCCACCTCGATGGAGTGGGTGTGAAAAGGCGGTACGCGCCGCCGCGGCCGCACCCGACCGGCGCGGTGCCGCCGCTGGTGCCGCGCGAGCTGATCCCCCAGCACGTCGCCATCGTGATGGACGGCAACGGCCGGTGGGCGAACCAGCGCGGCCTGCCGCGCACCAAAGGCCACGAAGCAGGCGAAGCCGCGCTGCTCGACGTCATCCACGGCGCGGTGGAGATGGGCATCAAGTGCCTGTCGGCGTACGCGTTCTCGACCGAGAACTGGCGCCGCTCTCCGGACGAGGTCCGCTTCCTGATGGGCTTCAACCGGGAGGTGATCCACCGCCGCCGGGACGAGCTGGACGAGATCGGCGTGCGGGTCCGCTGGGCCGGACGCCACCGCCGGCTGTGGAAGAGCGTGATCGCCGAGCTCGAGGAGGCCGAGCGGCGCACGCGGCACAACGACGTCATCACGTTGCAGTTCTGCGTCAACTACGGAGGACGGGCCGAGATCGCCGATGCGGCCGCCGCCCTCGCCGAAGACGCTGCGGCCGGCCGGGTGCGCCCGGACAAGGTGACCGAGAAGACCCTCGCCCGCTACCTCTACAACCCGGATCTGGCCGACGTCGACCTGTTCGTCCGCTCGTCGGGGGAGCAGCGAACGTCGAACTTCCTGCTGTGGCAGGCCGCCTATGCGGAGTTGGTGTTCCTGGACACCCTCTGGCCGGACTTCGACCGCCGCCACCTGTGGGATGCCGTCGAGATCTATGCCAAGCGCGATCGCCGGTACGGCGGCGCACTCGACCTCCGCTGATCATGCAAATGTGGGACGACACGCCGCCAATTGGGAAACCGGGCAATTCTGACGAATAGGCGTGTCGTCCCACTCTCGCATGATCAGCGTGGTGGAGGGCTAGCCGGACATCAGGCGGTTGAACGTCCGGGCGATGATCGACGGGCGGCCGGTCAGGCGCTCTTCCGGGTCGGCCAGCCGCATTGCCGTGAGCCCCGTATTGACTCCGAGCCAGCGCAGCGGCTCGGGCTCCCAGCGGCGCGACCGGTGACCCACCCACGGCAGCGACAGCAACCGGCTGCTCCGGTCCAGGATCAGGTCGGCCAGCGTCCGGCCGGCCAGGTTGGACGTCCCCACACCGTCCCCGACGTAGCCGCCCGCCCAGCCCACGCCCGTGCTCCGGTCCAGCCCCACCGAGGCCCACCAGTCGCGGGCGATGCCCAGCGGCCCGCCCCAGGAATGGGTGAACTTGACGTCGGCCAGTGCCGGCAGCATCTGCGTCGACTCTGCACGCAGCCACGCGAACACCGACGGCTCGCGGTCGTACGAAGACGACGTCCGCGATGCATAGTGATATGGCGCGCCGCGCCCGCCGAAGGCGAGCCGTCCGTCCGCCGTCCGCTGGCCGTAGATGATCATGTGCCGCATGTCGCTGAACGTCGGGCGGGTAGCCAGCCCGATCCGCGCCCAGGTCTCCTCCGGGAGGGGTTCGGTCGCGACCATCAGCGAGTAGACCGGTGCGATCGAGCGGCGCAAGCCGGTTAGCCGGGCCGAGAACCCCTCGGTCGCGCGGATCACGTGCCGGGCAGAGACCGTACCGGACGGGGTCCGAACCGCCCCCTGCTCGATGGCCACGCACGGCGTCCGCTCGTAGACGACTGCCCCCCGGCGTTCCACGGCCCGGGCCAGCCCGCGCACCAGTCGTGCGGGATGGATCGCCGCGCAGTGCGGGGTGAAAAGAGCGCCGAGGGCATCGGGTACGTTCAGCACCTGCCGCGCCTCCGACGATGTCAGCAGCCGGTAGTCCTCCGGCCCGAATCCCCATTGGCGGGCTCTGTCGACGGCGGCTCGGGCGCGGTCCAGTTGCAGCGGGGTGCGCGCCACCACGATCGTCCCGCCCATCGTCCAGCCGGCGTCGATGCCCTCTTCCTCGGCGACCCGGCCGACCTCGTCCACGGTGGCGAACATCTCGCGCTGGAGCCGGATCGCATCGTCTCGCGACGACGCCCGGGCGAGCTTCTCCCAGGAGGCCGGGAACAGCGCCGAGCACCACCCGCCGTTCCGCCCGGACGCACCGAAGCCGGCGATCTCGCGCTCGACCAGCACAACCCGCAGCGACGGCTCAGCCCGCAGCAGGTAGTACGCCGTCCACAACCCGGTGTAGCCGGCACCGACGATGGCCACGTCGGCTGCCACGTCGCCGTCGAGTGCCGGCCGGGGATCGAGCGGGTCGTCGGACAGCGAGTCGAGCCAGTACGACAGCGAGCGGTAACGATCCGTCAGATCTTGGACCATGCCTCGGTCAGCACCGCACGGAGGATCTGCTCTATCTCGTCGAACTGGGCCTGGTCGCACACCAGCGGGGGCGCCACCTGGATGACCGGGTCGCCGCGGTCGTCGGCGCGGCAGTAGAGGCCGGCGTCGAACAGCGCCTTGGACAAGAATCCGCGCAGCAGCCACTCGGACTCGTCGTCGGTGAACGTCTCCTTGGTGTTCTTGTCCTTGACGAGTTCCATGCCGAAGAAGTAGCCGTCGCCACGCACGTCGCCGACGATCGGCAGGTCGAGCAACTTCTCGAGGGTGGCCCGGAACCGCGGCGAGTTGTCGGTGACGTGCTGGTTCAACTGCTCCCGCTCGAAGATGTCGAGGTTCGCCAGCGCGACGGCGGCCGACACCGGATGCCCGCCCCAGGTGTACCCGTGCGCGAAACTGGTGTGCCCGTGGGAGAACGGCTCGAAGAGCCGGTCGCTGGCGATCATCGCTCCCAGCGGTGCGTATCCGGACGTCAGGCCCTTGGCGGCGGTGATGATGTCGGGCTGGTAGCCGTAGACGTCGGCGCCGAAGTACCCGCCGAGGCGGCCGAACGCGCAGATGACCTCGTCGGACACCAGCAGTACGTCGTACTGGT
This sequence comes from Jiangellaceae bacterium, assembly GCA_036373915.1. GTDB lineage: Bacteria > Actinomycetota > Actinomycetes > Jiangellales > Jiangellaceae > JASLBX01. Next base: position 18,735 of record DASUUU010000057.1, read on the forward strand.
CGCATATCTCGCGGACCCGCTGGAAGTACCCGGGCGGGGGCGGGAAGCACCCGCCGGCGTTCTGCACTGGTTCGAGGAAGACCGCGGCCACGGTATCCGGGCCTTCGAACTCGATGGCCTCGGCGATCCGGTCGGCGGCCCACCGGCCGAACGCCTCCAGGTCGTCGCCGTGTTCCGGTGCTCGGTAGAAGTTCGTGTTCGGCACCCGGAAGGCGCTTGGCACCAGGGGCTCGTACGCGGCCTTCAGCTCGGGTATGCCGGTCAGCGACAGCGCGCCGTGCGTAGTGCCGTGGTACGCGATGGAGCGGCTGATCACCTTGTGCTTGTTGGGGCGGCCGGTGAGCTTGAAGTACTGCTTGACCAGCTTCCACGCCGACTCGACGGCCTCGCCGCCCCCGGTGGTGAAGAACACCTTGTTCAGGTCGCCGGGCGCGAGATCGGCCAGCCGGGCCGCCAGCTCGATCGCCGCCGGATGGGCGTACGACCAGATCGGGAAGTAGGCCAGTTCGGCCGCCTGCTTGGCGGCCGCCTCGGCAAGCTCGGTCCGGCCGTGACCCACCTGGACCACGAACAGCCCGGACAGCCCGTCGAGATAGCGACGGCCCGTCGCGTCCCAGATGTACGGTCCCTCGCCGCGGGCGATTACCGGCGCGTCGGTGTGCTCGTAGGCCGACATCCGGGTGAAGTGCATCCACAGGTGGTCGTGCGCGGAACGCGCGAGAGCGGAGGCGTCAAGGTTTGCTGTCACGCTTGCATCATGAACCCCTCAACACCCGCTTGGCAAGGGAATCAGTGGCGAATCAACCGCACGACTGCCGTATCTTGCGATCCGATGTTCCATGGACGCTTGGATCCGTACTACCCTGCAGGCAAAGTTTCCGTTCGAGGAAGGCCTGGTTATGGGCGACAAGCGCGTGGTCCGAAACTTCATCAACAACGAGGCGGTCGAGTCGGCCTCCGGCGCTACCTCGGATCTGATCAATCCCGCTACCGGCGAGGTGTACGCGACCGCTGCGCTGTCCGGCCCGGAGGACGTCGACAGGGCGATGCGCGCCGCCGCCGCGGCCTTCGAGACCTGGCGTGACGCGACGCCCAGCGAACGCCAGCGGGCGCTGTTGCGGATCGCCGACGCTATCGAGGCGCGGACCGACGACCTGGTCGCCGCGGAGTCCGAGAACACCGGGAAGCCGATCGGTGTGACGGCCGAGGAGGAGTTGCCACCGTCGGTGGACCAGATAAGGTTCTTCGCCGGCGCCGCCCGCATGCTCGAGGGCAAGGCGGCAGGGGAGTACCTGGCCGGTCACACGTCCTATGTGCGTCGCGAGCCGGTCGGCGTCTGCGCCCAGGTGACCCCGTGGAACTACCCGCTGATGATGGCCGTGTGGAAGTTCGCGCCGGCGCTCGCGGCGGGCAACACCGTCGTGCTGAAGCCGTCGGACACCACGCCGGTGACCACCACCATGATGGCCGAGATCATGGCCGAGTTCCTGCCGCCCGGCGTCTTCAACGTGGTGTGCGGCGACCGCGACACGGGGCGGGCCCTGGTCGCCCACGACACACCGGCGATGGTCTCGGTGACCGGTTCGATCCGGGCCGGCATGGAGGTCGCCCAGGCCGCCGCCAAGGATCTCAAGCGGGTGCACCTGGAGTTGGGCGGCAAGGCGCCGGTGGTCGTGTTCGACGACGCCGACATCGAGCAGGCGGCCGAGGCCATCGCCGGTGCCGGGTACTTCAACGCCGGCCAGGACTGCACCGCGGCCACTCGGGTGCTGGCCGGCCCCCGCGTCCACGACGAGTTCGTCGCCGCGCTGACCGAGCAGGCCCGGAGCACCAAGGTCGGCATGCCGGACGAGGACGACGTCGTGTACGGCCCGCTGAACAACCCCAACCAGTTCGACAGGGTGAGCGGGTTCATCGACCGGCTGCCCGACCATGCCGCGCTCAGCACAGGCGGCTCGAAGGTCGGGGACCGCGGCTACTTCTACTCACCCACGGTGGTCTCTGGGCTACAGCAGGACGACGAGATCATCCAGGACGAGGTGTTCGGACCGGTCATCACCGTGCAGCAGTTCGCCGACGAGGACGAGGCGGTGCGCTGGGCGAACGGCGTGCGCTACGGCCTGGCGTCCTCGGTGTTCACCCGTGACCACGGGCGCGCGATGCGGATGACGAAGCGGCTCGACTTCGGCTGCGTGTGGATCAACACGCACATTCCTATCGTGGCCGAGATGCCGCACGGCGGGTTCAAGCACTCCGGATACGGCAAGGACCTGTCGGCGTACTCGCTCGAGGACTACACGAGGGTCAAGCACGTGATGCACGCCTGGGACTGAGCGTCCCACTCAGGAGTCGAAGCCGGCGCCGAGCCGGTCGAGCGTGCGTAGCCAAAGGTTCCGCCGCCCAGCCCGGCGATCGGCCCGGGCGAGCGACCAGCGCGTCGCCTGGATGCCGGCGTAACGCACCGGCTCGGGCGGGAACGGCAGCGGCATGCTGCGCACCATCTCCAGGCGGGTCCGTTCGGTGTCCGCGCCGTCGAGCAGGTCCAGCAGCACCCGGGCGCCGAACCGGCTGGCGCCTACACCCAGGCCGGTGTAGCCGGCCGCGTACGCGATCCGGCCGCGCTGCGCGGTTCCGAACAGGACGCTGAACCGGCTGCTGGTGTCGATCAGGCCGCCCCAGGCATGGGTGAACCGGATGCCGTCGAGTTGCGGGAACGTCATCGCGAAGTGTGCTGCGAGCTTGACCAGCGTTCGATCACGCTGCTCCGCGCCTTCGGTCGTCGCGTTGCCGAACCCGTATATCGCGTCGAACCCGCCCCACAGGATCCTGTCGTCCGCGGTGAGCCGGTAGTAGTGGAACTGGTTCGCCGCGTCGCCGACACCCTGCCGGTTCCGCCAGCCGATGGCCGCCTTCTGCGCAGGGGTCAGCGGCTCGGTGACGATGGCGTAGTCCCACACCGGCACCACGTAGGACCGCATACTGCGCACCAGCGGGGGAGAGTACACGCTCGTCGCGAGTGCCGCCCGGCGCGCCCGGACCAGCCCGCCTGGCGTCGCTGCTTGCACACCGGCGCCGGCTCGCGCAACGCGCTGGACGGGGGTGTGCTCGTAGATCCGCACGCCGAGGCGCAGGCATGCCTCGCGCAGCCCCCAGGCCAGCTTGGCCGGGTGCACCATCGCGGTGTCGTGGCTCCACAGCCCGCCGAGGTACAGCGGCGAGTCGATCTCCGCGCGAACCGCGTCGCGGTCCAGCAGCATCGCCGTTCGGCCGACCGCAGCCGCCTCCTCGGCCGCCTCGTGCAGGTCGTCGAGTTGCCACGGCTCGACGGCGACTGCCAGTTCGCCGGTGCGCTCGAACTCTGCGTCGATGCCGTACCTGAGCAACGTCTTCTCGATGCCGTCAAGGTTCTCCCGGCCGAGCCGTTCGAGGGTGTCGATCTCGGCTGGGTACCGGTGCAGGCCGTTGCCGAGCCCGTGAGTCAGGCTGGCCGCACAGAACCCGCCGTTGCGGCCGCTCGCCGCCCAGCCGCAGGTGCGCGCCTCGAGCAGGACGACCTCGCGGTCGGGATCGTCCTCCTTGGCCTGCAGCGCCGTCCACAGCCCGGTGTATCCGCCGCCGATCACCAGCAGGTCGGTCTCGACCGAACCGCGCAGCGGCGGCACGGGCTCGGGCGCGGCGGGATCGTCCTGCCAGAACGGCACGGACGTCGCGTCGGCGAGCGCCCGGCGCGTGGCCGCGGGCGGGTTGGTCCCGGAGTAGTACGGCACGGCCGGCTCAGCGCATCCGCCGGCGCCGGCCGGCGAACTGCCCGATAAGGACGGCGGCCAGTGCTGCGATGAACATCATCGTCCCGATGACGTTCACCTGAGGCGGCATGCCGCGCTGGGCGGCGCCCCAGACGAACATCGGGAACGTGACCTCAGAGCCGGCGTTGAAGTTCGTGATGATGAAATCGTCGAACGACAGCGCGAAGGCGAGCAGTCCGGCGGCCACGATTCCCGGGAGGGCGAGCGGGAACGTCACCCGCCAGAACGTGGTGCGCTCGTCGGCGTAAAGGTCCATCGCGGCCTCTTCGAGCCGCGGGTCCAGAACCGCCAGCCGTGCCTTGACCGTGACGATCACGTAGCTCAGCAGGAACATTATGTGCGCGATGAGGATCGTCCAGAACCCCAGCGGGACGATCGCCGCATTGACGAACAGCGCGAGCAACGACGAGCCCATGACCACCTCGGGGGTCGCCATCGGGAAGAAGATCAGCACGTTGGTACCACCGCGCCCGCGGAACCGGTGCCGGGTCAGTGCGAACGCGGCCAGCGTGCCGAGCGCCACCGCGGCGAGCGTGGACAGTACCGCGATCCGCAGGCTGATCCCCAGCGACTCGCACATGCCCGCCACTGCGCAGGGGTCGGTCCACGCGCCGACGGAGAACTCGTTCCAGCTGTAGTTGAACCGGCCCGCCGGGCGGTTGAACGACAACACCACCACGACCACGTTCGGGATGAGCAGGTAGGCAAGCGCGGCCAGCCCGGCGATAAGGACGATGTGCTCGCGCAGCCAGCCGACCGGGGAGCGTCGCGGCCTGGCACCCGTAGCAGGGCGGGCCTGAAGGAGCGTCATCAGAGCAACCTCTCCGTACCCGCGCGGCGCACGTACATCGACACGATCGCGACCACGCCGACCATCAGCGTGAACGACAGGGCCGCGGCTGTCGGGTAGGCGAGCACCCGCAGGAACTGCGCATCGATGACGTTCCCGATCATCGCGGTGGCCGGCATGCTGCCCAGCAGTTGGGCGTTGATGTAATCGCCGCAGGCGGGGATGAAGGTCAGCAACGTGCCGGCGACAAGACCGGGCATCGACAGTGGCAACGTGACCTTCCGGAACGCGGCGAACGGCGAGGCGTACAGATCGCCGGCCGCTTCTATCAGCCGGACGTCCAACCGCTCGAGGGTGGCGTACAGCGGCAGGATCATGAACGGCAGGAAGTTGTACGTCAGGCCGGTGATGACGGCGAGCGGCGTGGCGAGTATCCGGTCGTCGGTGGTCAGCCCGATCGAGCTGAGCACGTCGGTGATCCGCAGCGCGTTCAGGACCTCGACCACGATGCCGTTGTCGGCGAGGATCGTCTTCCAGGCCAGCGTCCGGATCAGGAAGCTGGTGAAGAACGGGGCGATGACCAGGATCAGCAACACGTTGCGCCACCGGCCGGCCTTGAACGCCATCGTGTACGCGAGCGGGTAGGCGATCAGGACGGCCAGCACGGTCGCCGCCCCGGCGTAGACCAGTGACCGCAGCATCTGCGGCCAGAACCGGGACCATGCGTCGAGGTAGTTCGAGAACGAGAAGGTGAGCGTGTAGCCCTCGTAGATCGACCCGGTCTGAAGGGACGTCGAGAACAGGGTGATCGTCGGGACCACGAAGAAGATCGCCAGCCAGGCCAGCGCCGGGAGCAGCAGCAGGTACGGCAGCCGGCGCGAGCGTGGCCGCGGGGGAGGGGGAGGCGGGGCCGGGAGCCCCGGGTGGACGAGGCCCGGCGGTTCTGCGGTCGGGGCGCTCACAGCTCGGCTCCGGCCGGATCAAGGCCGGCCTCGGCGGATTGCCGCACGTCGAGAGCGAAGGTGTGGGCGGGATCCCAGGAAACTTCGACCTTGGCGCCGGGCGCCATCGGCCGCTGCTGCCCGGCATTCTGCACGAAGGCCGTGAGCTCGAGGCCCGCTTCGGTGCGCACGGCGTACTCGGTCGAGACGCCGATGAAACGCGAATCGGTCACGATGGCGGCCAGCCGGTTCGGCCGCGCCGGCACACCGGACGCCTGTTCGGCCGTAACAAGGTTCAGCTTCTCTGGACGCACGCCGACGTGCACCTCGTTCGTGTCCGGCATCCGGTCCACGGGAACGGCCAGCCGGCCACCGGGCACCGCGACGATCGCCAGGTCGCCGTCGCGACTCTCCACGGTGCCGTCGATGAGGTTCGACTGGCCGAGGAAGTTGGCGACGAACGTGGTCCGCGGGCGCTCGTACAATTCGACCGGAGAGCCGAGTTGCTCGATGCGCCCGTGGTTCATGACGGCGACAGTGTCGGCCATCGTCATGGCCTCTTCCTGGTCGTGCGTCACGTGGACGAACGTGGTGCCGACGTCGGCCTGGATCCGCTTGAGTTCCAGTTGCATCTGGCGCCGCAGCTTCAGATCGAGTGCGCCGAGGGGTTCGTCCAGCAGCAGCACGCTCGGATTGTTGATCAGTGCCCGGGCCACCGCGACGCGTTGCTGCTGGCCGCCGGAGAGCTGAGCGGGTCTCCTCTCCCCATACCCGCTCAGCTCCACCATGGAGAGCATCTGTTCGACCTGGCCGGCGACGTCTCGCACCCCCCGGCGGCGCAGCCCGAACGCCACGTTCTGGAACACGTCCAAGTGCGGGAACAGCGCGTAGTTCTGGAACACCGTGTTGACCGGCCGTCGGTACGGCTTGAGGCCGGACAGGTCGGCGTCGCCGATGAGGATCCGCCCGCTGGTCGGCTCCTCGAGCCCGGCGATCATCCGTAGCGTGGTCGTCTTGCCACACCCGGACGGGCCGAGCAGTGCGAAGAACGAGCCCGCGGGGATGGTGAGCTCGATCCCGTCGACGGCGGCCACCGGACCGAATCGCTTGTACAGCGAGACCAGGCGGAGTGCCCCGTCGCCGGCAACGGAGATGGGATCGCTCATCGATGGTTCCTTCGTGCGTCAGGCGCCGATGATCGTGGTCCAGCGCTCCGTCCAGCGCTGCTCCTCATCATCGGTGATGTCGCGCGTGATTCCGGCACTTGCCAGGTCTTCGGCGCTGGGGAAGATAAGCGGTTCCTCCACGAGTTCCGGATCGATGTCGTTCATCGCTTCCTTCGCCGCCGGAACCGGGCTGATGTAGTTCACCCAGGCCGCGAGCTCCGCCGCGACCTGCGGGTCGTAGTAGAAGTCCATCAGCCGCTCGGCGTTCGTTTTGTGCGTCGCTCCGACCGGGACCACCATGTTGTCCGACCACAACTCGGCGCCTTCCTCGGGGATCGCGAACTGGATGTTCTCGTCCTCCCACTGCAGCTGAATGGCATCGCCGGACCAGCCGAGGCAGGCAACGGCGTCGCCGCTGGCCAGATCCGCCGTGTAGTCGTTGCCGGTGAACCGCCTGATCTGGCCGGACGCGACCGCCTCCTCGACCGCAGTCAGGGCGGCCTCGACCGACTCCTCGGTGAGCTCCTCGAGCGTGCTGCCGAACGCCGTGGCGAGCAGGGGCAGCGACTCGCGCATGCCAGACAGGAGGGTGACGCGGCCGCGCAGCGACTCGTCGGTGAGCAACTGCTCAAGCGATGTCACGCCACCGGGCACGGCGGCCCCGTTGTAGACGATCCCGGTCAGGCCCGACTGCCAAGGCACCGAGTACGAGCGGTCAGGGTCGAAGCCCGGTGACCGCAGCGCCGGGTCGAGCTCGGCGAACACCGTCGGCAGGTTGTCGTGGTTCAGCTCCTGAAGCCAGCCCAACCGGATCAGCCTGGCCACCATGAAATCGGTGACCACGAACAGGTCGGCGGCGATCGGCTGGCCGCTGCCGAGCTGGGGGGAGATCTTCGCGAAGTACTCGTCGTTGTCGTTAATCGCCTCGACGTAGTTGACCTGAATGCCGGTCTGCTCCTGGAACGCCTCGAGCGTCGGGCGGGAGTTCGGGTCGTCCTCGTCGACGTCGATGTAGAGCGGCCAGTTGTCGAACGTCAGGACCTTCTCTTCGTCGGACCGGTCGATCGTGTCCGGCGCGTCGGTCTGGCCGGCCGCCGTCGGATCGCCCTCCGTCTCGGCTACCGGATCGGTGCCACATGCGGCGAGCGACCCCCCTGCCGCCAGCGCGCCCAGGGCGCCTACGCCACGCAACAGCTGGCGGCGAGTCACGCCGTACAGTACGTGGCCGTTCCGGCGAGCTATCCGTCGGCTTGGCACTGTTATACGAATATTGTCCATCTCACGCCTCCTTCGGCCGGCCCATCGTCACCTGCCTACTGCGGGCGCTCGTACGCCCGCGGCCGCGATGGTACGGAATCAGCGTCACCTCGCTGTTACAACAACGGACTCACTTGCAGGGCACGCACTGTACCGTCAGAATCCGCGTATGGGAAACCTTGAACGACGTGCTGTGAGCAACCTGTTAGATGACGTCAACAAGGCGATCATCGAGGAGCTCCAGCGCGACGGCCGGAAGTCCTACGCGGCGATCGGTGAGGCCGTCGGATTGTCCGAGGCTGCCGTCCGGCAGCGGGTCATCAGGCTCACCGAAGCCGGCATCATGCAGATAGTCGCGGTGACCGACCCGTTGCAGCTCGGCTTTGCCCGGCAGGCGATGATCGGCTTACGTGTCGAGGGCGATCTGGAGCACGTTGCCTCCAAGCTCGAGGCGATGGACGAGGTCGACTACGTCGTCATCACCGCAGGCCGGTTCGACCTGCTCGTCGAGGTCGTCTGCACCGACGACGATCATTTGCTCAGCGTGATAAACCGCCAGATCCGGGCGGTTCCCGGTGTCCGCGACACGGAGGCGTTCGTCTATCTCAAACTACGCAAGCAGAGCTACTCATGGGGGACACACTGACCAGGTACGGCGCCCAGTACGGGGCGGATTACACGTTTCTCGGCGTGGCCGGGTGCGATCTCACCGATCCCGAGACGCTCACCGGCGTCGACGTGGTCATCGTCGGCGCCCCGTTCGACGGCGGCACGTCGCACCGGCCCGGGGCCCGGTTCGGTCCGGCGGCGATCCGGCAGGCCTGCTATCTGGCCCACGACGGCTCTCGTCCACATCTGGCGCTGCGGGTCGACGCGCTCCAGGACCTTGTCGTTCGCGACGCCGGAGACGTTGAGATGTACTCCGGCGACGTGGAACGCTCGATCGCGGCGCTCGAAGACGCCGTCCACGCCGTGGCGGCGGCCGGCGCCGTCCCGGTCGTCCTCGGCGGGGATCACACAATCGCGCTCCCGGACGCCACCGGGGTTGCCCGCCACCTCGGCTTCGGTCGCGTTTCGATGCTGCACTTCGACGCCCATGCCGACACCGGCCACGTCGAGTTCGGCTCGCTCTACGGCCACGGCCAGCCGATGCGCCGGCTCATCGAGTCCGGAGCGCTGCGCGGCGACCGGTTCCTCCAGTTGGGCCTGCGCGGCTACTGGCCGGGGCCAGAGACGCTGGACTGGATGGCCGAGCAGCGGATGCGGTCCTACGAGATGACCGAGATCGTCGCGCGCGGCCTCGGCGCGTGCCTCACCGAAGCGTTCGAGATAGCGATGGACGACTGCGAGGGGGTGTTCCTGTCTGTCGACGTGGACGTGTGCGACCCCGGCCACGCGCCCGGCACCGGCACGCCGGAGCCCGGTGGCCTGTCGGCCCGCCAACTACTCGACTCGGTGCGCCGGATCTGCCTCGAGTTGCCAGTCGTCGGCATCGACGTGGTGGAGGTGGCACCGCCGTACGACCACGCGGAGATCACCGCCTACCTGGCGAACCGCGTCGTGCTGGAGTCACTGAGTGCCATGGCGGCCCGCAAGAAGGGCCTTACCCACGACCCGGCCGGCCCGTTGCTCGAGGGCCGCTGACGAGTCAGTGCTCGTCGTAATGGGGGCCGTGCGCGGCGTGCAGGTGACCGTCATGAAGATAGTCGGTGTGGTCGTCGTGCTCGACCGCCGGGTGACCGCACTCCTCCCCGTGCTGGTGCGGGTGCTCTTCGGCGGTGACGTGCCGTCCCGCCAGCCGCGGATCCTCTCCGTTGGCGCGTCGGCGACGCCTGCGGTTGATCATCGCCCCGAGGGGCCAGGCCAGGCCGAACCCGAGCAGGGCGATGACCACGATGCTGGCTCCGGGGGCCACGTCGACGTAGTACGCGAACACCACACCTGACAGCGACGGCACGACGCCCAGGCCGAGCGCGAGCAGGAACGTCGCCTTGAACCCACGCGTGAGCTGGTCCGCCGTCGCCACCGGCACCACCATCAGCGCACTGACCAGCAGCAGCCCGACCGTCCTCATGGCCACTGTCACGGTCACTGCCGCCATCACGGCGATCAGGATGTTGTACAGGCGCACCGGAACTCCCGACGCCCGCGCGTACTCCTCGTCCTGGCAGACGGCGAACAGCTGTGGCTGTAGCCCGATGCCGAGCACGAGAACCGCGATCGCGAGCGCGCCGATCACCAGCAGATCGCCGTTGGACACGGTCGTGATCGAACCGAACAGGTAGGCGTAGAGGTTCGCCGCCGTGTCGCCAGCCAAGCCGGTCAGGAGCACCCCGCCGGCGATGCCGCCATAGAACAGCATGGCCAGCGCGACGTCGGCGCTGGCCTTGCCCCGTGCGCGTACCGCCTCGATGGTGATCGCGCCGGCGGTCGCTACGACGATGGCCGTCCAGACCGGCGCCCACCCGGTCAACAGACCCACGGCAACTCCGGTCAGAGCGACGTGGCCGATACCGTCGCCCATCAATGCCAGCCGGCGCTGAACGAGGTACGTCCCCACCGCTGGCGCGGCCAGGCCGGTCAGCAGCGCCGCGATGAGGGCGCGCTGCATGAAGTCGTAGTCCAGCAGGCTCATCCGAACAGCCCTTCCTGAGCGGCCCGAGGGCTTTCGGCATGGTGGTGCTGCCAATCACCCGCAACCCCGGCCGGCACCGGCAGCGGCCCGTCGTGGACGACCTGACCACTGCTGAGCACGACGGCGCGATCGATGAGTTGCTCGAGCGGACCCATCTCGTGCAGGACGACAAGCACCGAGCGCCCTGACGCCACGAACGTGCGCAAGGCCCGCGCGAACGCCTCCTGGCTCGGCATGTCGACGCCGGCGTTGGGCTCGTCCAGGACCAGCAGGTCAGGCTCGGTGGCCGCGGCCCGCGCGATAAGGACGCGCTGCTGCTGGCCGCCGGAGAGGTTGGCGACGCTTTCCTCGGCTCGGTCGCCCAGCCCGACGAGTTCGATGGCCTCGTCCACCGCGGCTCGGTCGCGAGCGGTCGCGGGCCAGAACGGACGCCGCCGGGCGAGCCTCCCGGATGCTACGACCTCGCGGACCGTCGCCGGGACGCCCGATGCGGCGGTCGACCGCTGCGGGACGTACCCCACCCGTCCCCAATCGCGGAACCGGGCCAGCGGAGTGCCGAACAGCCGCACCTGGCCGGCTGCTAGCGGAATGAGCCCGATAGCGGCTCTGACCAGCGTCGATTTGCCGGACCCGTTCGGACCGAGCAGGGCTACGACCTGGCCGGCCGGTACGGTCAGGTCGGCTCCGTACAGGACCGGGCGCTCGCCGAGCACCACCACAGCGCCACGAACCGTGACGACACAGTCGGTGTCGTTGATGACCTCGTTCACGAGCATCCGTTCGCCTCCTCGAGCGCGTCCAAGTTGGCCCTCATGAGGCTGAGGTAGTCCTCGTCCGCTGTCTCGTCGGTAAGCCCTTCGATCGGGTCGAGGACCGCAGTCTGCACGCCGATGTCGTTCGCCAGCGCCTCGGCCACCGCGGGGTTGACCAGCCGCTCGTAGAAGATCGTCGTCACGCCTTCGTCCTGCACTACCCGCTGGACCTCCGCCAGCCGCGCCGGCGATGGTTCGGCGTCGGGGTCGATGCCGGAGATGCCGACCATCTCGAGGTCGTACCGGTGGGCCAGGTAGCCGAAGGCCGCGTGGCTGGTGACGAAGACCCGGCGGTCGCAGTCCGCCAGTCGGGTGCTGTACTCCTCGTCGAGGGCGGTGAGTTCCTGCCCGAGCGCCTCTGCCCGGCTGTGGAACGCCTCGGCATGTTCGGGCGAGATCTCGGCAAGCCGATCGGCCACGGCTTCGGCGATGGCCACCAGGTTGGTCGGGTCGAGCCAGACGTGCGGGTCGCTCTCGAGGTCGCCGTGGCCGTGGCCGTCGTCCTCGTCGGCGTGCTCATCGTCGGCGTCCAGCACGGTGAGTGCCTCGGTGACGTTCAGCGCCATGCCGTTCGCGTTCTGGCTCACGGCGGTGTCGACGGCCGGTTGGAATCCTTCGAGGTAGACGATCAGGTCGGCGGACGCCACCCGACCGACCTGTTGTCCCGTCAGTTCGAGATCGTGGGCCTCGACCCCAGGCTGGGTCAGGTTCGACACGCTTGCGTCCGGTCCGGCGACGTGCTCTGCCACGAAGGCGAGCGGGTAGAAGGCCGCGAGCACCAGTGGGCCCTCGCCGGCAGCGGCGGGATCGTCCGAGCCGCAGCCGGCCAACAGGAGCCCAGCGGTGGCCAGCGCGGCCAGGCCGACAGGACGGCGCGTAAATTTCATGAGACCCATTCTCATCTAGGTCGGGCTTCACTGTCAAAACCGGCCGGCATGCCGACTGATTCCAGCCGGTGTGCGGCCGGCTCAGTGGCGTGGTGTTCGAGCCGCTGTCGGGCGGGCACCAAGCTTCCGCGGTGTCGTGTCGGGCGGGCACCAAGCTTCCGTGGTGCTGCCGGGGCGACATTATGGAAACTCGGTGCGGCGGCCCAGCAGCAGTGTGGAGCCTCGGTGCAGCCGGGCAGCAGCAGTGTGGAGCCTCGGTGCGGCCGGGCAGCAGCAGTGTGGAGCCTCGGTGCAGCCGGGCAGTAGCACCACGGAACCTTGATGTTCGCCGAACCTTGCAGCGGCGCTCTGCCGGGCCGCTTGCGGCGTTCAACGATCGATCAGGGTGCATAGCCACGCGTGCAGTGCGGGATCACTCAGCCGGCCGGAGCGGCCTATGTGCCGCAGCGTCGCGAAGTGCCACCCAAAGGCACAGCGTCCAGGTTCGAAGGAGTGCTACGCGGCGTCGGATGTGCCGGCCAGGTAGGCCGCTTCGATCTCAGCCAACAACGCCTTCGGTTCCTGCCGGATGCGACGGGGAGATATCGACATGACCCGCCATCCGAGGGCGGCGTACCTCGCACGCCGCTGTTCTGTGAGCTCCGGGCCGTCGCCGAACCCATGGTGCTCGACAGAGTCGACCTCGAGCGCGAGCCTGACTTCTCGGTAGTAGCCGTCCGGAATGAGGCTGTCGTCATCCGGCAGCGGCTCGTTCCACACGGGTTCATCCAAGATCGTGCTGGTGCGGATGACGTCGCGCAGTTCGCACTCAGGAGCCGACCTGCACCCCGCGAGCACATCGTCCAGTGCCCGGTGCGCATGTGCCATACCCCGTCGATCGACGCTGCCGAACTCGGCGACCAGGCGCGCCACCATTGTGAGTTTGCGTTGGACGACTTCACATAGCGCCGCCCGAACGTCTTGCTGGCTCTTAACGTCGCGGCACGCGTCTAGCGCTGCCCGCTCTGGCGGTGCGCAAGGTATGCCGCGCAGGACCCGGGCCACAGGCAGCGACTTGACGCGGCGGATCTTGGCGATCGGAACGGGCGCGCGGCGAACGTTGGCGGGCACCAGAAGCTCGATGAGGTCGGGTGTCTGCCGAGGGACGTACTGCATTCCGTAGGCGCGGCATGCGTACCCGCCCGTGACCATGGCCTGGTCGCCCGCGTACAGCAACGCTGCCCGCACCCGATGCCGCTCCTGCAATGGCCCGGTGAACGTGGCATACACGCCAGGAATGATCTTTTTCCATGGACCGTCGTCGCCAAGCGCGTGCCGGATCGCCGACTTGGTCAAGCCACACTTCAGGGCCTGCTGCCGGGTGATGATGCCGTCCTGCGCCTGCGCGAGCTTACGGAGCTCCGGTGGAATTCGCATGACTTGATCGTGGCGGTTGAACGAAGGGTTGGGCGCTCCGCGGACTGAATCTGTGGACGAGCACACGAGGTCGACCCTGTTGTGGATAACGCCTGCCCGCTGCTGAGGGGCCCTAGCGGAGGGCTCTCCCGGTATTGAGTCACCTTGGTGTCACGGCCGGCGAGCACCATGCTTCCACGGGGTCGCGATAACGGCAGCGTGGAGGCTTGGTGCGGGCGGGGAGCAGCAGTATGGAGGCTTGGTGCGGGCGCGCAGCGGCAGTGTGGAGGCTTGGTGTGAGCTCTGTCGCCGTCAAATGATGCCGGCGCCGCGGGCAGCCGTAGCGGCCGCGAGTAGGAGCACGACGAGGGTACGGATGGCCCGCGACCGGCCGTCTAGTCGCGGCCACGACAGCACCAGCAGCCAGAACAGGAACAGAGTGACCAGCCCGAGCATGAACGGGCCCCACGGCAGCGGCGCGAGCAACCCACCGAGCAGCACCGCGCCGGGCACCAGCCCGACCAGCCAGCGGGGCAGACTGGTCAGCCGGGTCAGCACCGGCAGGCTGGCCCGCTCGAGCGCACCGCGGAACCCGGGAGGAGTCGTTGGTTGAGCCGCCGGCCGCCGCTGGCCCGTCGGTCGCGGCGAGCGAGTGCGCGCGGCAGGCGGGGCGGGCCGCCGGTTGGCCGAGCGGCGAGGACGGGGCCGGTTGGTGGGCACGATGCTCCTCAGATCTCCTCAACGGGTGGCGCGACGTACTGTTTGAACTCCATCATGTTGCCTCATGCCTAGGACAGCCATGCTCGCCGTCACCCGTTACCGGGTATCCGAGGCCGACGCCGCAGGTTTCCTCAACCGAGCCCGGACCGCGCTCGACGTGCTGGCCGAGCGCCCGGGCTGGCGCGCCGGGCACGTCGGGCGAGCGGTCGACGATCCCACGCTCTGGATCATCTACACGCAGTGGGCCGACGTCGGCTCGTACCGGCGTGCGCTCTCGTCGTACGAGGTCAAGGTATCCGCGGTGCCGCTGCTCGCCCAGGCGATCGACGAACCCACCGCCTTCGAGGTACTGACCGCGACGGATTCCTCCGCTCGCGCGGCGGACGCGGGAACCGTCGGCATCGGTCAAGCCGCCGGCCCGGCGATCGCGAGCGACCTCGACTGATGGCGGCTCACGGTCACGGCCCCGAGAACGGTGGCTCGCTCACCATCACGCCGCACATGCGTCATGTGGTCATGGCCGTTCTTGTTCCCCTCGTACTCGCCACGGTCGCCGGCATCGTCGTGCTCTGGCCGTCCGGCGAGCATCCGACGATCGAGGGCGCCGAGCGGTACAACGGCACGATCCTTGACGTAGGCGAGTGTGCGGACGTGCCCGATGCTCAGTGCAGGGAGGCGACGGTACGTGTCGACTCTGGGCCGGACGAGGGCCTGGAGGTCGTCGTCCCGGTGCCGTACGGCGCCGGAGCGCCGGACTTCAATGCCGGCGACGCGGTCGTCATGTACGGCAATCAGGACTGGCCGATCGAGGACCGGTACTCGGTCGACGACTTCCAGCGATCTACCCCGTTGGCGCTACTGGCAGTGCTCTTTGCGGCGGCGGTGGTGGCGCTGTCGCGGTGGCGTGGCGTAGCGGCGTTGGCCGGTCTCGCTCTGTCCGTCCTGGTACTGATGATCTTCATCCTGCCGGCGCTGCTGGAGGGTACATCGCCGCTCGCTGTGGCCGTAGTCGGCGCGTCCGCGATCATGATGATCACTCTCTATCTGGCGCACGGATTCTCAATGAAGACTTCCGTGGCGCTTATCGGGACGGTCGTCAGCCTGTCGTTGACCGGCGTGCTCGGGTACGGGTTCACCTACTTCGCCAACTTCGTCGGAATTGTGGACGAGAATGTCAGCCACCTCGGCGGCGTTGCCGAAGCGATCGACCTGCGGGGACTGCTGCTGGCCGGGTTGGTCATCGGAGCGCTTGGCGTGCTGGACGACGTGACAGTGAGCCAGGCGTCCACGGTCTGGGAACTGGCCCGGGCCAACCCGCAGGCGGGACGCCGGTACCTCGTCGGTGCCGGCCTTCGAGTCGGGCGCGACCACGTGGCGGCGACGGTGAACACTCTCGTGCTTGCCTACGCGGGCGCCTCGCTACCACTCCTGCTGCTGTTCACCGTCGCAGATCGGCCCGTCCTCGAGATCGTCACCATGGAGGTCGTCGCCCAGGAGGTGGTCAGGGCCTTGGTCGGCAGCATCGGCATCGTGGCGGCAGTACCTGTCACGACCGCACTCGCGGCCATCACCGTCCGCGAGGCCACCCGACGGACGCGAGGACGCCGGGCCGTGCGGGCGGCAGAGGTATCTTGATCTATCTGGTGCCATCATTGTTTCCAGGAGGGAAACGGGGAGACTCTGATGGAGTTGGTCGAGCGGAGCCAGCAGCTCCGCGATCTGCGCACGACCTTCGAGTCGGCGCGGGCGGGCCGTGGGCGCACAGTGCTCGTCTCGGGCGAGGCCGGCATCGGAAAGACCAGCCTCCTCCGGTCTTTCGTCGCCGGGCTCGGTGACCAGGCCCGCGTCTTCGCCGGCGCATGCGACGACCTGAGCACTCCACGCACCCTCGGCCCGTTCCGCGACATGGCCCGTCGACGCGGGCTCGAACTGGTCAAGCCGGACGCGGACCGCGACACGCTCATCGACTCGCTGCTCGAGCTGATGCGCTTTTCGATGCGCCCGGCGGTCGTGCTCATCGACGACGTGCAGTGGGCCGACGACGCGTCGCTCGACGTGATCCGGTATCTCACCAGGCGGATGAGCGGGCTGCCGGCCATGCTGGCCCTGAGCTACCGGGACGACGACCTTGCCCCTGCGCACCCGCTCCGGCGGATCACCGGCGCGCTCACCCGGGCCGAGGCGGTCAGGGTTCCGCTTCGCCGGCTGTCTCCCGAAACGGTGGCGCGCATCGCGTCCCGTGCGGGTCTCGACCCCGACCAGGTTGTCGCGCTGGTCGGCGGAAACCCGTTCTACCTGACCGAGGTGCTGGCTTCGCCGGGTCCTGGCGTCCCGCCGTCGGTCCGTGACTCCGTCCTGTCGCGAATGGCGCAGCTGCCCGATCGGGCGCGAGACCTGCTTGAAGTGCTGAGCGTCGTTCCCGGTGGAGCGGAACCGGAGCTGGCAACGCTGCTCGTCGGCGGCGCCAGCGAGCCGTTCGACGCGGCCCGCCGGCACGGCGTGCTCGAGCCGGCCGGCGACCGGGTGCGGTTCCGCCATGAGCTGGCGCGGCGAGCGGTGCTGGAGTCGTTGCCGACGGCTCGTCGAGTCGGGTGCCACCGGCTGGTGCTGGACGCATTGACCGAGCTCAGCGCCGATCCGTCGGTGACCGTGCACCACGCCGTCGCGGCGGGAGATGACGGTGTCCTGGCCGCATCCGCTCCCGCTGCAGCGCAGGCCGCTATGGAAGCGGGTAGCTACCGCCAGGCGGCGTCGTTCGCGGTGCTGGCTTTGAGGCACCGCGGCGACGGCAAGCCGGCCGAAACCGCGCTCCTGCACGGCTGCGCCGCTCGCGCACTGTCCGCCGTCAACCGGCTGGACGAGGCTGCCGATCACGCCGACCGAGCCGTCGCGATCTGGGACGCGCACGGGTCAGAGCCGGCCGAACTCGGCGCGGCGCTGCTCATCTCGGCCCGGCTGAGCACTGTTACCGGCGATCCGGCAGCCGCCCGCACCAAGGCCGAACGTGCCCTCGACATCCTCGAGCCGCTCGGCCCGACGCCGGAGCTCGCCCTGTGCTACGCCACTCTCGGCTCGCAGGATGCCGTCCAGGCCCGGTTCGGCTCGGCGATCGCCCGGTGCGACGCCGCACTCGAGCTGGCAGACTCGTTGGCGCTGCCGAGCATCCGCGCCTGGGCGCTGGGTTACCGGGGACGGGCGCGGGTCAGCACGGGGGACGAGGCCGGCATAGCGGACTTGCAGGCAGCGGTGCAGCTCGCTCAGGACATCGACCACGGCGACTACCTGACGGTCGCCGCCCACAATCTCAGCGTGGCGTACATCCGTACGGGCCGCCACTTCGAAGCACGTCCGTATCTCGATCTGGCCGCGCGGGCAGCCCGTGAGCACGGGCTGACCAGGGCCGCGTTCCACCTCGAGGGACAGCAGTGCCAGGTGCTGCTGCTCACCGGAGAATGGGATGAGGCCGAGCGGCGGCTGCGGGTACTGCTGGCCGGGGAGGGCGATCCGGGCACCAACATCGTGCCCCCGCTGTGCTTCCTGGGCAAGATCCTGGCTCGCAGGGGAGATCCGGAGGCGAACAGTCTGATAGAGCGGTCGTGGCAACTGGCCGAGGCCACCGGAGAGGATCAGAAGCGGGCCAACGCCGGGGGCGCCCGCCTCGAACTCGCCTGGTTGCAGGGCGAGGACGACGAGGTGCGCCGGCTGGGCCGGCAGCTCGTCGACCTGGCCGTCGAGATCCACCACACGTACCTGCACGCCGAGGCGCTGCGCTACCTGAAGCGGATCGGCGAGCAGATCGCTCCCTTCGACGGCTGCCTACCCCCGTTCGCCGCCGGCCTGGCCGGGGACTGGGAGAACGCCGCGAGGCTTTGGGAGAGGGCGAACAACCCCTACGAGCGGGCACTCGAACTCGTCGAATCGCCCGACCGCTCGATCGCCTTCGATGGGCTGCGAGCACTCGACCGGCTCGGTGCGATCGCGACCGCGGAGCGAGTCCGGCAGCGACTACGCGCCCGAGGCCTGCGCGGAGTTCCGCGAGGCCCGCGGCACAGCACCCGCAGGCAGCCGGGCAACCTGACCGTGCGGCAGGCCGAGATCCTCAGCCTTGTCGCCGACGGCCTGACCAATGCAGAGATCGCGGATCGGCTGGTGGTCTCCAAGCGCACGATCGACAATCATCTGGCCGCGATCCTGGCCCAGCTCAATGTCACGTCCCGGCACGCTGCGGTCGAAGCGATGCGCAGTCTCGGCGCTATGGACCACGCGTAGGCGCGCGGGTCGGCTAACCGGGAGGAAGGGTGCAGATCTCGTCAACCCCTTCGATCTCAGTGCCATCCTTCAGCTGTCCTGTCAGGGATGCGGTCGTCGCACCGGATGGAATCGAACCGGCCTCCTCGTCGATCATCACGAGCACGTCGTCATAGCCGTCGCCGTTGAAGTCGTGGACGACGGCCAGGTACCGGAACAGAACCCGCTGGACGGACATGCCCTCGAGGCTGATCGTGGCGAGGTCGATCTGGCCCCCGTCGACCTCGTCGTTGCCGTAGATCACGACGGGGATGACTCCGAAGTCGTTGATGAGAAGGCACGGCAGCACTATGTCGATCTGTAGTGCCACCGGACCAGCCGTCGCTGGTAGAACGACCCACTGGAGGTTGAGGGTGGCGGTGGCCCCGCCGGGGTCGGTGACCGTGACTTCGACGGTGTATGGGCTGGCGGCGTCGGCCTGATCCTCGATAGTGCCGGTGATCTCACCGGTGTCAGGATCGATGCCCAAACCCGGCGGCAGCCCATTGGCGGCGTAGTTCAGCGCATCGCCGTCGGGATCGGTCGCCACCACCTGAAGCGTCACCACGTCGCCGACCGTGTTCGTCTGATCTTCGATCTCCTCGACGGTTGGCGGAGTGTTGGCGGGCTCGCGGACGGTGACCGTAACCGTGGCCTGGGCGGTACCACCTCGCCCGTCGCTGATCGTGTAGGTGAACGAGTCGACACCCCAGGAACCTTCGTCGGGCGTGTAGGTGATCGAGGCGCCGGCAATGACCGCGGTGCCGTTCGCCGGCTGGGAAACCACATCGAGAATCAACTCGTCCCCGTCCGGATCGCTGTCATTGGCCAGGACGTCGACGGTGACCGCCACCCCGTCATCGGTCTCAGCCGCATCATCCAGCGCCACCGGGTCGGTGTTCTGCGGCGCCTCGCGTAGCTGGAACGAGTAGGCGCCGAAGCTGGTGACCGCCAGTCCGCGCACCTGCAGCGTGTAGGTGCCGGTCTGTGGGAGTGTCACGTCCTGGTCGGTGTAGCCGGTATCGAACAGCTGAGTTCCGTCAGGGGCGTGCAGGCTCCAACGGAGCCCGCTGGTCGGGGCCGTGATCGCATCGAACATCGCCGCCTGGCCGGCCGTGCCGGCGAATAGGTACGTGTCGACCGCACCTGGCACCTCGATGTTGCCCGCACCTGGTTGGGGCACTCCGTCGGAGACGGTGTCGCCGAAGGCGATGGTGAATTCCTCGGTCTGCGGCGTGAGCAGCGGACGGAAGGAGTACCTGCCGACGCCGGCGACCGTCAGGCCGCGCACCCTGAGGGTGTAGGTGCCCGTTTCGGGCAGGTCCACGTTGCGGTCGGCATAGATGAGGTCGAACAGCACGTCGCCAGTGGGTGTTTCGAGGCTCCATCGCAGGCCGCTTGTGGGGCCGCTGAGCGCATCGAAGATCGCGACCTGCCCAGCGGTAGCGCCGAACAGGTACGTGTCGACCGCACCCGGCACCTCGATGTTGCCCGCACCCGGCTCGGGCACCCCGTCGGAAACGGTATCGCCGAAGCCGATGGTGAACTGCTGAGGCGGCGGAGTCAGCAGCAGGCGGAGGGAATAGGTGCCGGTGCTCGTGGCCGTCAAGCCGTAGACGGTGAGCACGTAGGTACCTGTCTCGGTCAGCTCCTCGCTTCGGTCTACGTAGGCGGCATCGAACAGCAGCGCTCCGGTGGGCGATTCGAGTCGCCACCGGAACGTGGTGGTCGCCCCGGCCAGCACGTCGAAGATCGCGACGTCGCCGGACTCCGCCTCGAAGCTGTAAGAGTCCACCGCTCCGCCAACCTCGATGTTCCCAGCGCCCGGTCCGGGCACGCCGTCAGAAACGGTGTCGCCGTAGGCGATCTCGAAGGAGTCGTCGATCTCCTGCGCGTGCGCCGGCACCCCGGCGCCGGCGAGCAACAGGGAGTACCCCAACACGGCGATCAGGAGTGTGCGTGCGCGAATCATTCGCAGTCCTTTCGCGGTCTGTCGTGCAACGTCGTCAAGGCAGGTCATGGCAGGTCCCGGAGTCTGCGACGACCGAGTGGTCGGGGTTCGCGACAAGAGCGCACATCTGACTCGCGCCCTCCGGCCGGTCCGCGGTGGTGTACTCGGTGAACGGGCTCGGACCGCCGTAGAGGATCCACGGTCCCGAGCCTGGAACGCCGGCCTCGTCCGGCGGCACCGTGTCGAAGAAGAAGTGCACGTGCTCGCCAGGTAGCTCGGCCTCGTACTCGTGCGTGGTGTACTCCACGACGTAGGTGCCGTCGTCCACAGTGATCCCGTCGATCGTCACGAAACGCTCGCCTGGCGGGACCTCCACGGCTGCCGCCTCGGTCTCCGAGGCCTGCGGATCGCTCGATTCCTCAGCGGTGTCGTCGTCGGGCGCATCATCAGGCGCATCGTCGGGCGATTCGTCGGGCGATTCGTCGGGAGCGTCATCGGGTGCTTCGTCGTCCTCGGCCGAGTTGGCCTCGCCACCGCCGTCCTGCTCCGTGCGCGCGTCAGCGGGCGTCTCGTCACCGCGAAGCACGGTTGCACTGACGGCCCAGGCACCGGCGGCGAGGATGGCGGCGGAGAGCGCGCCGACCAGGAGTAGCCGGCGCGCCGGCCGACTCGGCTGAACGACTGGTGGAGATGTCGGCGGCGCGGCTAGGTGGGCGAGCGCCGGCTCCGGCGGCGCGGCGGACAACGGCGCCTGGCCGGACACAGCTCCAGCAAGCGGAACCGCCCCCGGGTCGGGCCGGCTCGAGGGGGACTCGACCGGCGTCGCCGCGCGGGCCGCTCCCAGTGCGATGGCGTGCTTCGGGTGGGCGTCCACCGCGATTGGCCGGCCAAGCGCGTCGGACACCAACTCGGCCACGAGGGGGATCCGGGACGATCCGCCGACCAGCAACACGGCCGAGACCTCGGCCGGCTCGACCGCCGCCGTCGCCAACGCCCGGCGGAGCGCCGACACCGTCTCGGTCAGCGTCGGGCGGATCATCTGCTCGAACTCCGCGCGCGTGAGCCGGACCTCGGTCTGCACGCCGGGCAGCAGCACCGGGATCGTCGTCTCCGTGTCGCTCGACAGTGCCTCCTTGGCCTCCACGCACTCCGCGCGGAGCCGGGCGAGCGCGGCCATCGCCTGTTCGTCGTCCGGGTCGACCTGGTCGAGCGCGCCGCCCAGCGCCGAGCGGACGTGCTGCACCACGGCCTCGTCGAAGTCGATCCCGCCCAGCCGCTCGATGCCTTCGGGCTGGCCCAGGATGGTGAAGCCGTCCTCCATCTTGCGCAGCACGGCGGCGTCGAATGTCCCGCCGCCAAGGTCGTAGACGGCGACCACGGCGCCTGGATCGACGCGCTCGTTGGCCGCGTAGGCGATCGCCGCAGCCTCCGGCTCGGTCAGCGTGATCGCATCGACGTCGGCCAGTCGCAGCGCCTGCGCGAGCAGGTCCTTCTTGTACGGCCCCCAGTTGGCGGGGTGGGTCACCGCAATCCGGTCCGGCGTCCCGCCCTCGAGCTCGGTGACCTTCTCCACCACCCACCTCAGCATCCGAGCGGTGAGCGCCTCGGCCGAGTACGGGGTCCCGCCCAGCAGGATCGGCGTCGGGTCGCCGAACCGCCGCTTGAACTCGCGGGCCACGCGGCCGGGCTCGGACGGCCCATGCCGGCTCGCCGCCTCCCCGGTGAGGACGGTGCCGTCATGCCGGAGGTAGATGACGGACGGGATCGATGCGGCACGGTTGCCAAGGCCGACGACGCCAACCCGGCCCTCCCGGGCAACGGCCGCGGCGGTGTACGTCGTGCCGAGGTCGATTCCCAGCTGGTAGCTACCCGCAGGCGTATTCATCGTGCGCTCCCGTGTCCGTTGGTCGTATGCCGGTGGCCTTCTGCCGCCGTTCGCGGCCGCATCAGCCCGATTCTGGACACCGCTGCGGCACCTTGGCGTCCCCCAAAGCCCGGCCGCGACCCCCTAACCGAACCCCCTAAAGCACCCCCAACTGCCTCGCCGAGAAACGGGAGATCTCCCCGACGCAGGCACGCCGCGGGTGTTCGTACGGTCGCAGCAGTCATCGGCTCCACCCGGGGGCCGACATCAACCCGGAAGGGGCGAGGATCATGGAACAGCTACTGATGACCTTGCATCAGTTCCTGCTGTCCTGGCTGACCGACGACAAGTTCCGCGAGGACAACCCGGACCTGAAGAAGGCCATGGAGGACCGCGGGCTCGGCGAGGTCAGCGGCGAGGACGTGCACGAGGCGATGCGGCTGGTCTCCGACGAGCTGCCGCCGTACCAGGCGCAGCAGATGGGGCCGTACCTCAATGCGCCGTCCGGTGCGTACAACCAGGGCAACTTCAACATCACCCAGGGCGGCTCGGCCGGAGCGGCGGGCTCGGGCGCGCAGGCTGCGTCGGGGTACGGGATCAACGAAAGCTATGGCGGCGGGACGGGCCCGGCCGGCCAGTACACCGCTCCCACCCACCAGGGCGACGGGCCCCTGGACGACGCGGTCCGCGAGATCCAGTACATCACCAACAACGTCACCAACATCACTGAGACCAACACGACCAACATCGACGACCGCGACACGGCCATCGACAACTCGGTGCGGCAGAACATCGACACCGACGGCGGCGACCTGGACCAGCAGTTCGTGTCCAGCAATGTCTCGGGTGACGTGACCGGCGACGGCAACGCGGTCGGCCTCGGCAATACCGCCCTGTCGGGCGGGGACGGCGCGATCGTCGGCAGCGATGTCGGCAGTGGAGCCAACGTGGTGACCGGTGACGTCGACGGCAACTTCGCCGGCAGGGACAACTTCGGCAGCAACATCCACGGCGACAACCTCGGTCAGGTCGTCGGTGACGCGACGAATGCCAACGTCATCGGCGGTGACTCCGGCGTGGCCGCGACAAGTGGCGCGGACGTCGAGGGCGTCAAGAACCTCAACGTCGGTGACGGCAACCAGGAAATCGACGACTCGACCGAGATCAAAGACTCGTTCAACTCCGAGACCAACGACTCGTTCAACACGGTGGACTCCTTCAACGACGCGAAGGACTCGTTCAACGACGCGGACGAGTCGTTCAACCAGATAGACCAGTCCGTCGAAGCGCCGGTGGTGGCGGACGACGTCGACGTGGAGCCACCCGTCTTCTGATCAGGGTTCCCCCGCAGTGCTGGCTGGCGGTCCCGTGCCGCCAGTCAGCCGCTGCCGGTTTCCATTCACATGGCGAGGAGGCAGCGATGATCTCCACACCGCAGGCCGGTCAGTTGCGCGACGCACTCGCAGTGCTGGCCAGTGCGAGCAAGGCAGCAGAGGCGTACGGCCGCCCCGACCTCGGCGAGCGGGTAGCCCAGGTCCGCGAGCGAGTGGCCGATCCGCGGATGCGGGTGCTCGTGGTGGGCGAGTTCAAACAAGGCAAGAGCTCGCTGGTCAACGCGCTCGTCCGGGCACCGCTGTGCCCGGTCGACGACGACGTTGCGACGTCGGTGCCCACAGCAGTGCAATACGCGGACGAGCCGTCGGCGGTGGCGGTCTACCCGCCCGACGTCGAGGGCGCTGAGCCGCTTCGCGAACCCTTCGACGTCGCCGACATTCGAGCGTTCGTCTCCGAGGCGGGCAACCCGGCCAACGAGCGCCGCCTGGCCACGGTCGAGGTGGGGTTGCCCCGCGACCTGCTCAAGCCCGGTCTCGTCCTGGTCGACACGCCGGGGGTCGGGGGCCTCGGCTCGGTGCACAGCGCGACGACGGTCGCGGCCCTGCCGAGCGCGGACGCCGTGCTGCTCTGTACTGACGCCTCGCAGGAGCTGACGGAGGCCGAGATGCAGTTTCTGGGCATCGTCCGCGAGCTTTGCCCGACGGTGGCCTGCGTGCTCACCAAGACCGACTTCTACCCCGCGTGGCGGAAGATCGCCGAACTGGACGAAGAGCATCTGGCTCGTCACGGCGTCGCCGCGCCGGTGATTCCGACGTCGGCGGCACTCCGGCAGCGGGCGGCGGCACGCAGCGACAGGGCGCTCAACGACGAGTCGGGTTACCCGCGACTGCTGGAGTTTCTGCGCGACCAGGTGCTCGCGGGCGCGGCTGTGGTGGCCCGGCGGGCCGTCGCGCACACGGTCACCGACGTCGCGGACCAACTGGCGCAACGGTTCGCCGCCGAGAGGGACGCACTGACCGACCCAGCCGGCTCGGCCGAGCTCATGACCAGGCTGGAAGAGACTCAGAAGCGGGCCAAGGCGTTGCTCGGGCGGGCCGCTCGCTGGCAGCAGACGCTGTCGGATGGCTTCACTGACCTGGCCGCGGATGCCGAGCACGAGTTGCGGGCGCGGATGCGGCGGGTCACCAAGCAGGTCGAGACGGCGGTGGACGACGCTGATCCGGCCCAGGTGTGGGAGCAACTCGAGCAGTGGCTGTACCGGGCCACCACCGGCGAGGTGGCGGCGCACTTCGCAAGCGTCACGTCAAGGGCGAGCCGGCTGGCCGCCGATGTCGCCGAGCACTTCGAGGCCGGAGCAACTGGAGACGTCCCGCACGTCGAGGTTCGGGCGCCGATGGAGACGCTGCACCGGATCGAGGCCGTCCAGCGCCCCGACCTGAACGTCGACGGCGTGGCGGGCAAGGGATTGACGGCGATGCGCGGGTCGTTCGGCGGGCTGATGATGGTCGGCGTCATCGGCGGCACCGTTGGCCTCGGCCTGCTGAACCCGCTGTCGCTGGGCTTCGGCGCGCTGCTCGGCCGCAAGGCGATCAAAGACGAGGGCAAACGCGCGCTGGCGCAGCGCCGCGCACAGGCCAAGCAGGCCTGCCGAACGTACGTGGATGAGGTGAGCTTCGTGGTCAGCAAGGACGCCCGCGACGGCATGCGCCGGATGCAGCGGGCGCTCAGGGACACCTTCACCGAGCGAGCAGACGAACTCCAGCGGACCACCACTGAGGCCCTCAGCGCCGCGAAGCAGGCGGTGCAGGCCAACCAGGCCGAACGAGCATCCCGGGTGCGCGATATCGACGCGGAGCTGGGCCGAATTCGGGGTCTGCGCGGCCGGGCGGAGGCACTGGCATGAGCGCGCGTGTCAGCACCGAGGCGGCCCGCCTGATGGACCGGGCCTGTGACACCTACGCGGGAACGCCCGAAGCCGGCACCCTGGACGCCGCCCGGGCGAGGCTGCGCGAGCCGCTGCGGGTCGCGATCGCCGGCAAGGTCAAGGCGGGCAAGTCGACGCTGCTGAACGCGCTGGTCGGGGAGCAGCTCGCACCCACTGACGCCGGCGAGTGCACCCGCATCGTGACCTGGTACCGCGACGGGATCACCTACCAGGTGACCGTGCATCCTGCCAGTGGCCAGCCCGTCTCCGTACCGTTCCGCCGCGAGGACGGCGCGCTCACCGTGCGGCTCGACGGCCACCGGCCCGAGGCCATCGATCGGATGGTGGTCGAGTGGCCGTCGGCATCCTTGCGCTCGTTGGTCCTTATCGACACGCCCGGCATCGGATCGCTCTCCACGGACATCTCTGAACGGACGCACGCCTTCTTGGCGCCCGACGATCGGCCGGGCGAGGCCGATGCCGTCTGCTACCTGATGCGGCACCTGCATGGAACGGACGCCCGGTTCCTGGAGTCGTTCCATGACGATCGCGCCGCTCGAGGCACTCCGATGAACGCCGTGGGCGTGCTTTCTCGCGCTGACGAGATCGGCGTCGGGCGGCTGGACGCGCTGCAGACAGCCGGCCTGATCGCCCGCCGTTACCGGGAAGATCCCCAAGTGCGGCGGTTGTGCCAGACCGTCGTCCCGGTGGCCGGCCTGCTGGCGCAGGCTGCCGTCACACTCCGCCAGGACGAGTACGCGGCGCTGGCGGCGCTGGCGGCGGCCGACCGCTCGGTGACCGATGAGCTGCTGTGGTCCGCCGACCGGTTCGGGGCCGACGGGCCGGGCGTGGAGGTGGACTCCGACCAGCGGCGGGCGCTGCTGGACCGGATGGGCCTGTTCGGTGTGCGGCTGAGCCTGGCGCTTATCCGCGGCGGTGGCGCGACGAGTGCAACCCAGCTCGCGGCCGCGCTGGTTGACCACAGCGGCATCACCGCGCTCAGAGAGACTTTGGCCACCCAGTTCGCCGCTCGCGCGGACCTGCTGAAGGCACGCTCTGCCCTGCTGGTTCTCGACGCCGTTCTACGAAGGCATCCAGGGCCGGATTCGTCCGCGCTCGCCGCGGAGCTGGAGCGGATTCTGGCGAGCACCCACGAGTTCGCTGAGGCCCGCACGCTCAATGCCCTGCGCGCCGGGAACGTACCGTTCGGAGACGACGTGAGCGCCGAGGCCGAACGCCTGCTCGGTGGCCACGGCGACGCAGCGAGCGCCCGGTTGGGGCTGCCCGCTGATAGTGACGCAGCGACGATCCACGCGGCCGCGGTGGAGGCGTCGGTACGGTGGCGGCGGCGCGCTGAGCATCCGATGGCAACTCGAGCAGTCGCCGACGCGGCGACGGTCGTCGTCCGCAGCTGCGAAGGGCTACTGGCCGGTCAGCTCGCTGCTGTCGACGGGACGTAACGGCGCAGCGCGAGCAGCAGCTCGGCTCGCGACTCGACACCGAGCCGACGGCGCATGCGTGCCACGTGGTGCTCCACGGTCTTGGGGGCGATGAACAGCTGCGCGCCGATCTCGCGGTACGTCAGGCCGGCGAGCAGGTGTGCGGCCACGTCCCGTTCCCGGGGCGAGAGGTCGCCCGCCTCTGCGCCCAGGGCCGGCACCGCCGGCGCACTGAGCTCGCGGGCGAACTGGAGCAGGCTGCGCATCTGGCCGCTGTCGGACATCCTGATCGCGGCACCACCGGCCAGCCGGGCCGCCTCCCACGTGAGCCCGGCGTCCGCCACGGCGCGAGCGGCCGCGCGCACACGGTCGTGATCGGGAGGGCCGGTCAGCGAATCCACCCAGCACACCGCCGCTTCGGCCAGTGCCGCGGCGCGAGGCGCGAACCAGGGCAGTTCGGCGGCCCCCTTGGCAGCAGTGCGAGCCGCGGAAAGATCGTCCAGCGCTATCGCTACCTGTAGTTCGTCCCACCGCGTCCACAACGTCCAGACCGGGGGATCCCCAGCGTGGGCGAGCAGTCGCCGGATGTTCGCAAGGCAGGTTTCGACCGTGCCTCGGTCGCCGAGGCGGGCACCGGCAATCAGCAGCTCGCCCATCGGCTGAAGCAGCAACAGGTCCGGCGGTACCCGCAGGAGCACCGTGCGGGCCCGTCGCCAGGAGTGCGACATGGTGTCCAGGTCGCCCCGGCGACGGGAGACCCCGGTTTCGACGGCAAGTACGGCCAGCTCGACATGTGCGCTGCCGGCGCGGCCACGGTCCCGAGCCCGTCCGGCCATCGCGAGCGCCGATCGCGCGTCGCCCCGGCGCATCGCGATCCAGGCCGCGAGCAGGTCTCTTGTCCGCTGGCCGACCCGGGCTCCGCCGCGCTGGGCGTCCGCGACTATTCCGGCGGCGATCTCCAGCTCGCACAGCTGGCAGGCGACCAGAGCGGCCAGCGCGTGCGGGCCATCGACATCACGGTGCTTCGGCCCGGCCAGGTCGAACAGGCGCGATGCTTCGAGCAGCAGCGGCAGCGCGGGAGAGGGGTCGTCGGCGACGGTTGCCACCAGCCCACGGGCGGTCGCCAACTGGGCCGCGGCACGCATCCCGGCTGGGCTTCGTCCTTCGACGGCCTCCAGGGCCTGCCGCGCCGCGGCGACGTCCCCGATCGCGAGCCGGCCGAGAACGGCAAGTTCGGTGCCGGCCTCGCCCATCGGGTCGGCAGCGGCGGCGAGCTCGGCGCACCGGGCCCACGCGCCTCGCCGCGCTAGCACGACCGCCGCGGCTTCCACGGCCTCCCGGCCGAGCGCCGAGGATGGCCGGCCTGAGGTCTGGAGCAGCAGTTCGTCGGCATGGACGACGGCGGCCGCGGTGTCGCCGCGATCAAAGCTGACCAGCGCTCGGATCGCGGACCTGTCGGCCGGGGTGAGCTCACAGTTGTCGGTGGCCGCGATCCAGGACCGGGCCGACTCCGAAGCGGGCATCGTCCGGGCCGCCTGTAGCAGGCAGCGAGCCGCGGCCGGACCTCCGACACCGAGGTCACGAATCTTGTCGGCGGTCGCGGGCACATCACCGCGGCCGGACATGGCCAGATCGGCTGCGCGGTCGACAAGCGACCGCAGCTGCGCGGACGGCAGGGACCGCCGCACGGTCTCGGCCACCGCCGGCAGCAGCTCACCGTTGGCGTCGAGGGAGAGCCCGGCGGCGGCCAGCTCTTCGGTGGCGGTGATGGCGGTGTCGACGTCGAGCTCGCAGATCTCAGCCAGCAGGCACAGGTCCAGACCGGGCAGGACCGCAGCGGCCGGCAGCAGCGCCGCGGCGGGCGAGCTCAGCCGCCGCCGTTCGGTGCGGATGGCATGCTCGAGCGCCCTGCTGGGGCCGGCCGGATTCGCTGCGCCCACGGCGAGCGCGAGCCGCGGGATGCCGCCGGTGTAGCCGAGCAGCCGATCGACGGCGTCGGTGTCCGGCGGCGCACCCGGCCGGGCCGTCACCAGCTCGCGCAGCCCGTCGTGATCACACGGCTCGAGCAGGAGCGGCGAGCAGTCGACGGCGTCGAGAAGCTCGGCGACCGGACCTTCGAATGGCCGGTGCGCGAGGACGGCCCCGGCGGCGCGCCGCACGAGGCTCCGGATGACCTCGGTACCGGCCTGATGGACGTCGTCGGCGAGGATCACGGCCTCGCCCAGCGGGGGCGGCTCGGGATCGATCGCCGCGCTCCAGCGGACAACCCGCGCGGCGTCCAACCGGGCCGCCACCAGATCGAGCAGATGGCTCTTGCCCATGCCTCCCGGCGCCACCACTCGCCGCGTCGTGCCCGCACGCACGGAGGCGGCAAGCATGTCGGCGTGCTCGTCGATCGCCCCCTGTTGCGACCCGCTCACTCGACCACCCCCGTATCGCCGAGCTCCGGTTCACGACGGTACGGACCCGCCCGCGGCAGTCCATCGGGGCTGGATACCTATGTTTCGCCCGGCCCGCACCTACGTTTGACCGCGCGGGACGATGCCGCGCCGGCGGGCCGCCGCCACGGCTTCGTCACGCGAGTACACGCCGAGCTTGCCGAGGATGGCGGACACGTGATGTTCCAGCGTCCGGCGTGACACGAGCAGCCGGTCCGCTATCTCCGGACCGGTGAGCCCACCGGCCAGCAGCGACAGCACTTCCAGCTGCCGGTTGGTCAGGTTCGCCGGGTTCTGTTGAGTCCCTGCCCGTGGACCTCGCGGAATACGGGCGTAGCCACGCTCCCTGAGCCGGCGGCGCTGCATCGTCGCCGCTGCTACCGCCCCCAGGTCGTCGAGCATCCGCAGCCCGCGGAAGGCCGGCTCGGGCTCGGGCGCCTCGAGCAGTTCGAGGGCGGCCTCGTACCTGTTGCCCATGGCTTCCCACAACCTGGCGGCGGCCGACCAGTCGCCGGCTATGCCCGCGGCGAACGGTGCCGGGCACCCGTCGAAGCCGTCCACCCGCATCCCCGCCCGCTTCAGGTAGCGGAGCACCTCGGCGCGGAAGTAAGGCAGGTAGCCGCGTTCGGCGATGGCCAGCAGGTCCGCGCCGATGGTGCGAACAACACGATCGTCTCCGTCCAGCCAGGCCAGCTCGATGCGTGCGGTCCCGGCCATGGCCAGGCGGAACAGCTGCTGGGTGTCCTTGGCGATGCGCCATGACCTGCCGATCAGCTCCTTCGCCGCGTGGTCTCCGCGCCGTGCATGGATCCGGCCGAGCAGTGCGAGGGTGGGTGTCAGCAGGCCGACCGGGTCGCCCTCGCTGTCCAGCAACTCGTTGAGTCTGGCCTCCGCGGCGTCCCACCTTCCCTCGGCCAGGTCGACCCGGCTGAGCACGACGGCAGCGTGGTACGCACCGGTCGCGTTGTTCGTCTCGTGGGCGATTCGAAGAGCCGTCGCCGCAAGGGGTTGGGCGTCGTTGTGCCGGCCCAACCACGCGAGCATGGCGGCGTAGTTGGAGAGCGCACGCACCAGGTGCTCGTGGTGTCCGATCTCGCCGGCGATCGTGACCGCTCTCTGAAGCTGTGCCAGGCCCTGCTCGTCACCGTCCACGACGTTGGCCAGACCGAGGTAGATGTACGCGTGCGCGGCGACGTCACGGCACCCCAGCGAATCGGCCATGGCGAGGGCCCGCTCACACCATTGCTCGGCGCTGCGGAAGCGGATCGTGACGTAGGCGAGGTTGCCCAGTGTGCTGTATGCGCGGGCGAGCTCATGGCTGGGTCCCAGCGGCTCGAGTATCTCCGCCGCCCGCTCGGCCAGATCTCGCGCCCGGCCGGGATTGGCGATCATCTGCGCGGTACCGGCGGCCGCCATCAACGCCCGGCCGAGCTCCACAGCCGGTGCTCCGGCCGCCTCCCACGCCGTCACCGCCTGATCGGCGTGGTGCGCCGCCCGCCGCGTCTCGTTGAGCATTCGCAGGGCATGCGCGGCCTGGCCATGGAGTCGCGCGATCTCACGGTTGTCGTCGATCAGATCCGCGCAGTCGAGTGCGAGCTCTGCGAACGCCGCCGCCTCCCGGTACGCGTTGGCTTCGATGGCCGCGGTCGCCGCCACCGGTGCATTGCGGGCCACTGCGTGCCGGTCCCCGGCCCGCACCGCGTGGTGGACCAGCCGGGATACGTCTGCCTTGGCGGTGGTCAGGGCCACGAGGACCGCTTGATTGAGATTGCGCCGCCGGCTTGCGGACAGTGACTCATCGACCGCCTGCCGGGCGAGCTCGTGCCGGTAGGTGAAGCGGTCGGCCACCGTCTTCACCAGGCCGGCCTGCTCGGCGGCCGCGAGCGCAACGGCGCCGCCGTCCAGCACCGCGTCGAGCAGCGACCACTCGGCGCCGTTCGGCACGACGGCCAGCAACTCCATCGCTGCGCGAGTCTGCTCGGGCAGCACCTGCATCCGGGTCACTGTCGCGTCGCGTACCGACGCCGGCACGGTCGCTTCGGGATCGGCGATGAGCTCGGTCAGGTAGAACGGGTTGCCGCCGACGGCCGCGACGACGTGATCCGGGTCGAGGCCCGCCAAGGCGGCCTGCTCGGCCACGACCGCGTTGGAAAGCTCGCGCAGTTCGAGGCGGGTAACGGCGGGTCCGGTGAGAGCTCCCAGCACACGCCACAGGCTGTCCGTCACGAGCACTTCTTCGGGCCGGTAACTCACGCAGAGGACGGCCGCCAGCTCGCCGACCCGCCGGCCGAGGTACCGGACGATGTCCAGCGACGCGTCGTCGGCCCAGTGCACGTCCTCGACGATGATCACAGCCGGCTGCGCCGGCAGCTCGAGTTCCGCGAGAAGTGCATCGATGAACGCCGCCGTGTCCACCTGCCCGCTGACCGGTGGCAATGCTCCGCCCGCAGCCTGCACCATGTCGCGGAACGGCCCGAGGACCCGCGGGGTGTGCAGATCGTCGCAGGCGCCGGTGAACAGCCGGGCATCCGACCCGATCCTGGTCACGAACTCGCGCAGCAGTGCGGTCTTGCCGAGGCCCGCCTCGCCGGAAACGAGCACGGTCGACCCCTGGCCGTGCCTCGCGTGCTCGAAGGCCGCCAGTAGCGTGTGGAGTTCGACGTCCCGCTCCAGCAACCTCACTCGTTGCAGGCTACTCGTGATCTCGGCGGCGGTCGCGGGCGCTTCGTTTCGCAATTCGACGCCGGCGGCGGTTACCCTCGTCACGAGCCTCGCCGACAACCCAGCCGGATGGAGTGATGTGGATGCCTGCCGACCCGACCGTCGACGCCGTCGTCTCGCTGGCCAAGCGACGCGGATTCGTCTACCCGACCGGTGAGATCTACGGCGGCACCCGTTCGGCCTGGGACTACGGCCCGCTCGGCGTCGAGCTCAAGGAGAACATCCGGCAAGCCTGGTGGCGCTCGATGGTCCAGCAGCGCGAAGACGTCGTCGGCCTGGATTCTGCGGTGATCCTGCCCCGGCAGACCTGGGTCGCATCCGGTCACGTCGAAGCGTTCGTCGACCCGCTGACCGAGTGTCAGGCCTGCCACCGCCGGTTTCGATCTGACCAGCTGGTCGAAGAGTTCACCGAGCGCAAGGGACGCCCACCCGAGGACGGGCTGGCCGGTGTGCCGTGCCCGCACTGCGGTGCCAGAAGGTCGTTCACCGAGCCGAAGATGTTCAACGGCCTGCTGCGCACCCACCTCGGCCCGGTCGAGACCGACGAAGGGCTGCACTACCTGCGTCCCGAGACCGCGCAGGGAATCTTCGTCAACTTCCTCAACGTGCTCGGCTCGGCTCGGCGCAAGCCGCCGTTCGGTATCGCCCAGGTCGGCAAGTCGTTCCGCAACGAGGTCACACCGGGCAACTTCATCTTCCGCACCCGGGAGTTCGAGCAGATGGAGATGGAGTTCTTCGTCGAACCGGGTACTGACGAGACGTGGCACGAGTACTGGATCCAGCAGCGCTGGGACTGGTACGTCGATCTGGGGCTGTCCACGGACAACCTGCGGCTCTACGAACATCCGGCGGAGAAGCTGTCGCACTATTCGAAGCGCACCGTCGATATCGAGTACCGCTTCCGTTTCGGGGGGTCGGACTTCGGCGAGCTCGAGGGCATCGCCAACCGCACCGACTTCGACCTGACAACCCACTCCCAGCACTCCGGTGCCGACCTGACCTACTTCGACCAGGAGAAGGGCCGGCGCTGGACGCCGTACGTCATCGAACCGGCCGCCGGTCTGACCCGTTCGGTTCTGGCCTTCCTGCTCGAGGCCCACGAAGAGGATGAGGCGCCAAACGCCAAGGGCGGCGTCGACAAGCGGACCGTCTTGCGGTTCGACCCGCGCCTGGCTCCGGTCAAGGCCGCCGTCCTGCCGCTGTCGAGGTCCGCGGAGCTGTCCCCGAAGGCTCGGGAGTTGGCGACGGCGCTGCGCGCGCGGTGGAACGTCGAGTTCGACGATGCCGGAGCCATCGGCCGGCGATACCGCCGGCAGGACGAGATCGGTACGCCGTTCTGCGTGACGGTCGACTTCGACACGCTGGACGACAACGCCGTGACGGTGCGCGACCGCGACTCGATGCAGCAGGAGCGGGTCGGCCTGGACCGAGTCGAGGGCTACCTGTTCGAGCGCCTTCCGGCATAGCGTCGACGCGGCGGTTGTCGCCCGGCCGGCCGGCAGCCCGGGCGGCAGTCCGGGCGCATGTTATGTCAGGTCGGCAGGACTGGCGCATTCCAACTCGGCCCATTCCTGTGGGAGCGGAATGCGCTCTTGCAGGAATGAGGCCGGATCGAAACGTGCCTGGTCCAGCAACGGGTGTGCGGAATGTTCGACAGCGGCGGGGGAGAACTCTGGTCGGCGGAGCCGCGCTCCAGCCATGAGCACGGGTCCTGGGTACGAAAAATCTTCAAAGAAAAGTGTTGGCATCTGTGACCTAGCGCTCTCTTACCGGTGACGACGCGGAGGACGGACCTCCGCGACAGAACCGGAGGAGAGTCCGATGCGCACCACCACCACCCTGATCCG
>DASUUU010000058.1:0-16526 GCA_036373915.1 Jiangellaceae bacterium
GGCGCAGCGTGGCCGAAGCCGCGTACGAGCGCTTCGCCGGCCCGCCAGCGTCCTGGCCACTGCAGGGCCCGTCGTTCGTGTGGCGCTGCCGGGCCTGCGACCGGGTCATCTCCGACCGCGGCCCCTACGAGAGCCACCCGGACGACAATCAACCCGGCCACGCCAAGGACTGCTCACGGCTGGCGACCGAACTCGCCCGCTGGCGCGCATCCTGGGACGACACACCGGATGGGAGAGACGTGGCATGACCCGCGACACGACGACAGCCACCGCTGAGAGCACCTCGCCACCCGAGGAGAAGCTGCTGCTCACCGTCGAGGAAGCAGCTCACCGGCTCGGGATCGGCCGTACAGTCATGTACCGGCTCGTGTCGTCTGGGCTTGTGGAATCGGTGAGGGTGGGCCGGCTTCGCCGAATCCCTCCCGAGTGCTTGGACGAGTTCGTCGCCACGCTTCGCGAAATCCGGGTGCCGAAGCGTCACACGTCGCCAAGCGCGATCTGACCGGGATGGGACGGCCTTGAACCGCCGACGTAACCCCAACCTGCGGTCGAGCATCTACAAGGGCGGCGACGGATACTGGCACGGTCGCGTTACCGTCGGCATCCGCGACGACGGCAAGCCGGACCGCAGACACATCATGCGCAAGAACAAGAGCGAAGTCATTGCCATGGTGCGCGAGCTGGAGAAGGCCAGGGAGACCGGCTCAATCAAGAAGGCGGGTCAGCGGTGGCGAGTGAGCGACTGGCTCACCCACTGGATCGACAACATCGCAGTACCGCCGCGGGTGACCGTGAACACCCACGACGGCTACCGCACCAACGTCGAAATTCACCTGATCCCGGGCGTTGGAGCGCACTGGCTCGACAGGCTGGAGCCCGAACACCTTGAGCGCCTGTACGCCAGGATGCAGGACACGGGCCTGGCCGCGGGGACTGCGCACTACGTGCATCGAACGGTCCGTGCCGCTTTGAACGAGGCGGTGCGACGCGGGCACCTCGCACGCAATCCGGCAACTTTGGCTAAGGCACCTTCCCCGTCAGACGAGGAGGTCGAGCCGTACGACGTTCCCGAGGTCCGGCGCCTGCTCGAGGCGGCGGCGCAACACCGCAACAGCGCGCGCTGGGCGGTTGCACTGGCGCTTGGGCTTCGGCAGGGCGAGGCGCTGGGCCTGAAGTGGGAGGACGTCGACCTCGACAAGGGCACATTGCGAATCCGCCGCAGTCTCCTACGGCCGAGGTACGAGCACGGCTGCGGGGGCGACTGTGGGCGTGCACCTGGCCGGTGCCCGAGACGGCACAACATCAGGCCTGTGACTGGCGCCGTGAAGTCCAAGGCTGGACGGCGGACCGTCGGCCTGCCCGCGCCGCTCGTCGCGCTCCTACGCAAGCACCGCACCGAACAGAACGCCGAACGCACCGTAGCCCGGCAGCTATGGCGTGACGAGGGCTGGGTGTTCGCCACCCCGACCGGCGGCCCGCTCAACCACTACACCGACAACCGTGACTGGAAGCGGCTCCTGCGGGAGGCCGGCCTGCGGGAGGCTCGGTTACATGACGCCAGGCACACGGCCGCGACCGTCCTGCTCATTCTCGGACAGCCCGAACGGACGGTGATGTCGCTGATGGGCTGGTCGACCACGGGCATGGCGAAGCGGTACCAGCACGTCACCGACACAGTCCGGGCGGACGTGGCAAGCCAGGTCGGCAGCTTGATCTGGGAGGCCCGCGCCGAGGGCGCAGCCGATGAGACGGTGACGGTCCGGCGCGACTCGCTCGCCGCGATCCTGAAGCTGGTCGAGGACGGGCTGCTCACGCACAACGACGCCGATGACCTTGATCTCACCGAGCTCCAGGCCACACTCACCGAGCTCCACACGGCCATGGCAACCCGCGGCGACGACCCGAACGGAGACACGAAATGAGACTAAAACTGAGACTAGACGCCCTCTGGGACCCCTACCCGACTACCAGCGGCACAACCTGCCGGAGGACAAAAGCCCAGGTCAGAGCAGTAATTCCAAGTGGAGCCGGCGAGGGGACTCGAACCCCTAACCGCCCGATTACAAGTCGGGTGCGCTGCCAGTTGCGCCACGCCGGCCGGCACGATCGATCCTAGGTGACCTGGCCCGACTCGGCCCAACTCAGCGCGTCATCCACCACCCGCACCGACCCGGCTCGTACCGTGAGGCGGAAGGTACGAATGAGGGCAGCGGATGGGCTCGGTGAGGTTCTGGTTACGGGTGGCGGCGGCCGTCGTCGTGGCCCTCGTCGGCCTTGGTCTCGGCCTGCGAGAAGCGGACGTCTGGGACCCAAGCCGTCAGCTGCTAACCCTCATGGTCGCCGCTAGCGTCACCATCGCGTTCATCACCGCCACAGAGGCGGCCGTCGCCCAGTACCGGTACGGCAGAGCCGAGGAATTCCGTGAGCAGGCCCGCGCCGTGCTCGCACCCCTGCTCCTTGAGCTCGAGGAAGCCACCGGTATCAGCACGCGCAACCTGGGCGTGTCGGCGTACCGGCTGCGCCCGAAGCTGCTGCCGTTCAGAAAGCGACGGCTCGAGCGCCTCGTCCGCATGCAACTCATCATCAGGGTCGCATCCGGCATCGCGTGGCGGGAGGGCGTAGGAGTCATCGGCCAGTGCGTCGAACGGCGCGAAGACATCATCGAGAATCTGGCAACGCTAGACGAGCAGCTCTCCGACGTCACGCCAGAAGAGTGGACGACACTGTCGCCAGACCTGACCTACGGCCTCAGTTACGACGAATACCTGCGCGTCCGCGGCAAGTACGAGGTCATCCTCGCCACACCCATGATCCGGGAGACTCCGCTCGGGTCCCGCGTGATCGGCTGTATCGCCATCGACGCTCCCCAGGCCGCCTTCGACGCGCTGGCCAGGGACGAGACGCGGGGAATCGTCGCGGCGGCGGCCGTCCCACTGGCTGCGCTGCTGACCCAGGCAGGCTTACGATGGAGGTAGGAGGACGTCATGGCATCGCAACGACTGATCCGCCGGCAACGTCTCGTCGCCCCGTCGGTCCGATCCGAGCAAGCGGCCTACCGGCTGCTCAACCAGATGCGTGCCGCGGGTAGCGACCAGGTACTGCCGCGCTTCGTCTGGCTCACCGCCGCACAGCTCCCCCGTGTCATCGCTGCCGAGAACGGGGCGCGGTAGCTGTCACGTCGTCCCGGACGTGATGTACCGGGACAGCGAGTCGCGTTCGCTCTCGAGTTCGTCGACGCGGCGCTTGACCACGTCACCGATGCTCACAATGCCGATCAATTCGTCCTCGACCACGACCGGGACGTGCCGGAAACGCCCCTGGGTCATCGTGCGCATCAGCTCATCGATGTGGGCGTCGGGCGGACAGGTCTGGACTTCACCGGTCATGATCTCGGAGACCTGCTCGGACAGGATGGCAGCACCGCGCTCGGCAAGTGCCCGCACGATGTCGCGTTCGGAGACGATGCCTTCGATAGATCGGCCATCGGACGACACGACGACCGCCCCGATCCCATGCTCGGCCAGCACGCTGAGTAGCGTCCTGACGTCGGTACCCGGCTCCACCGTGACGACGTTGGAACCCTTGCCTCGGAGAACATCAGAGATCCGCATGAGAGCCTCCCTGCACCGGCTGATCTAGTGACAGTACGGTCACAAGGGGCTCGTGGGAAAGTCCCCTGAGCAGATCTTTTGGGTCAATTGCCGGGGTCGATGGTGACGGGTCGTCTCGAATGAGGCACAATCACCGCAACCTCCACTACGGATCGTCCGGCACGTACCTGCCGGTGGAAGGAAGGACCGAAATGGCCACAGTCACCTTCGACAAGGCGACCCGGATCTATCCGGGCACCGATCGACCCGCGGTCGACAGCCTCGACTTGCACATCGAGGACGGTGAGTTCCTCGTGCTCGTCGGCCCGTCCGGCTGCGGGAAGTCCACAAGTCTCCGGATGCTCGCGGGCCTTGAGGATGTCGACTCCGGTTCCATCAGGATCGGCGAACGCGACGTCACGCACATACCGCCGAAGGACCGGGACATCGCGATGGTGTTCCAGAACTACGCCCTCTACCCGCACATGACCGTGGCCGACAACATGGGCTTCGCCCTGAAGATCGCTGGCGTCAAGAAGGACGAGATTCGCCGCCGCGTCGCCGATGCGGCCAAGCTGCTCGACCTCAGCGAGTACCTCGACCGTAAGCCCAAGGCTCTCTCCGGCGGCCAGCGCCAGCGTGTCGCTATGGGTCGGGCCATCGTCCGCGAGCCGCAGGTGTTCCTCATGGACGAGCCGCTGTCGAACCTCGACGCCAAGCTACGCGTGTCGACCCGGACCCAGATCGCATCGCTGCAGCGCCGGCTCGGCATCACCACCGTCTACGTGACGCACGACCAGATCGAGGCGATGACGATGGGGGACCGCGTCGCCGTGCTGAAGGACGGAATCCTGCAGCAGGTCGACACCCCGCTGGCCCTGTACGACCAGCCGAACAACATCTTCGTGGCCGGGTTCATCGGCTCGCCGGCTATGAACATCGGCCAGTTCAAACTCATCGACGGGCACGCTCAGCTCGGTGACGCGCACATTCCGTTGACCCGCGAAACAATCGACGCCGTCAAGGCTGAAGGCTCCGACGAACTGACCCTGGGCTTCCGCCCGGAGTCGCTCGAGCCGGCCAACGAGAGCTCCGAAGGCGCGTTCCCCGTGATCGTCGATGTCGTCGAGGAGCTTGGGTCTGACGCGTACCTTTACGGCGAGGCGGTCGGCGTCACTGAGGACCCGTCGGCATCGATGCAGAGCTCGACGATCATCGCGCGGGTCGAGCCACGCAACGCGCCGCAGAAGGGCCAGCAGGTCTACGTCAAGATCAAGCCCGGCCAGGAGCACGCGTTCTCGGTCAAGACCGGCGAGCGCCTTCCGTCCTGACGCCGACCCCGTAGGTCACCTGATCGCTGTTTGCCCACCTGATCGTCTCTGCACAGACGATCAGGTGGGCAAAGCCCGTTCTCGCGCTGGGTATTGTCGCAGCGGCCCTCTCCTCCGCGGCGCGGCGCCAGGAGTGCTCGAGCAGAACCGGCTTACGCGCCGCCTATCGACCAGCGGCTGCTTGCCGCGTCGGGTACCAATGAACGTTCCCGGCGGAATGCGATTACTTTGCCAGGGAAATCGTTCCTTGCTGATCAAACCGCCGGCCGGACCCCCGAAATCTCATGATCACCGACGGTTTGATCAGCAAGGAATGGTTTGCATCGCGTGATCGACTTCGCTGCGAGCCGCTTTGCCTGTTATGCCTGCTTCGCGCGCAGGCACGCAGATCAAGCGCACAGAGGGCACGGGCCCGCGCACACCCCGGGGCCGGCGCCGCTGCGCTCACCCGCCACAGCCAAGCCCCACCGCCGGTCAATTACCCGGCCGGGCTTCGCACTCCAGCAACTGCCGCCGTCGAGCCGCGAACGACGAGTTCGGGCGCGAACAGGAACTCCGTGCGCGGCACCCGCGTCCCGCTGATCTCAGCGATCAAGGACTGCACCGCTGCCTTTCCCATGGCCAGAACGGCCTGGCGGACTGTCGTCAGCGGCGGATCGGTGAACGCGACCAGCGGCGAGTCGTCATGCCCGACTACCGAGACATCCTGCGGCACCCGCAGCCCCCGGCCGCGCACGGCACGGATCGCACCGAGCGCCATCAGGTCGGACCCGCACACGATCCCGGTGCATCCCGCGTCGAGCAACTGCGTGGCCGAGGCACCTCCGCCCTCTACGGTGTAGAAGGACGCCGCCACGGGCGGATCGTCCACTCCGAAATTCGCCCGCATCGATCGGCGGAAGCCCTCGATCAGACGCCGGGCAGGGACGAAACGCTCCGGGCCGACGGCGAGTCCGATCCGTTCATGGCCAAGCGATGCGAGGTGGCTGACGGCCAACTCGACGGACTGGACGTCGTCGTGAGAGATGAATGGCGCGTCCAGGCCCGGGACATATCCGTTGATCAGGACGATGGGCAGGCCACGCTCGCGCAGGCTGCGGTATCGGTCATGGTTGGCCTGGGTGTCGGCGTGCAGGCCGGAGACGAACACGATTCCTGCCACGCTGCGGTCGAGCAGCATCTCGACGTACTCGTCCTCCGGGACGCCACCCGGTGTCTGCGTGCACAGCACCGGCGTGTACGCGTGCTGGGCCAGTATTGTCTCGATGACCTGCGCGAACGCCGGGAAGATCGGGTTCTCCAACTCGGGCACGATCAGGCCGACAAGGCCGGCGCTGCGCGAACGCAGCCGCGGCGGCCGTTCGTATCCCAGCCGGTCCATGGCCTCGAGTACCGCCTGGCGGGTCTCAGCGGCGACGCCCGGCTTGGCGTTGAGCACCCGGCTCACCGTCGCCTCGCTGACTCCGGCGTGAGCCGCGACGTCAGCCATCCGCACAGTCATGCGGTCGAAGATATCCCACTCTGCAACAACTGCTGCAAGACAGCTTCTACTTGCTGAAACCCGCTGGCACACTTGCGGCTGACTTGCAGGAGATCCCGGGCGGTGCTCACCCGCCGTCACCGGCTCATCGAAGGAGCATGCGAGAAGATGGCTCTGTGGAGTTGAGATTCCGGGCTTCGCCCGCCGAGCAGCAGGCCCTGCTCGACCTGCCGTGGGACATGCCGCTGGCCGAATGGCCGGAGTGGTATCTGGTCGCGCTTCCGCGCGGCATCTCGCGCCATGTCGTCCGCTTCATCCGGCTGGGCAACCGGATCTACGCGCTCAAGGAGGTCGTGGAGTCGTTCGCCAATCGCGAGTACCAGTTGCTTCGCGACCTCGAACGGCTGACCATCCCCGCGGTGGAGCCGGTGGGCGTCATCACCGGCCGCGAGACTCACGACGGCACGCCGCTGGACCCGATCCTGGTGACGCGACACCTCCAGTTCTCGTTGCCGTACCGGGCGTTGTTCGCGCGGATGATGAAGCGCGAGACCGTCGACCGCCTGATCGACGCCCTTGTCGTGCTGATCGTCCGCCTGCACCTGGCCGGCTTCTACTGGGGCGACTGCTCGCTTTCCAACACGCTGTTCCGCCGCGATGCGGGTGCCTTCGCCGCGTACCTCGTCGACGCCGAGACCGGTGAGCTTCACCGCGCACTGACCGACGGCCAACGCAGCCAAGATCTCGAGAACGCGCGGATCAACATCGCCGGCGAGCTGATGGACCTGCAAGCCTCGGACTTCCTCGACGAGACGGTCGACGCCGTGGCGACCAGTGACCAGGTGGTTGAACGGTACGAGGGCCTCTGGCAGGAACTGACCGACTGGGAGGCCTTCGACGTCAACGACCGCTGGCGGATCGGGCGCCGAGTGGAGCGGCTCAACGAGCTGGGATTCGACGTCGCCGAACTAGAGATCGTGACCGATATCGGCGGGCGTACCGTGCACGTTCAGCCCAAGGTCGTCGATCCGGGCCACCACCGTCGCCGGCTGCTGCGGCTCACCGGCATCGACGCGCAGGAGAACCAGGCCCGCCGGCTGCTCAACGACCTCGACGCGTACACCGCAGCCACCGACCAGCAAGGCGGGCGCGAGGAGATCGCCGCGTATCACTGGGTGACCGACTGCTACGAGCCGGTGGTCCGTGCCGTCCCGACCGACCTGCGCGGAAAACTGGAAGGGCCCGAGATCTACCACGAGGTGCTCGAGCATCGGTGGTATCTCTCCGAACAGCGCGGCGACGAGGTCGACATCCACGAAGCGGCCCGCTCGTACGTTGACGACATCCTGCGTCACAAGCCCGACGAGCAGGCCGTCCTGGAGCTCGATTCGACTACCCCTGCTGAACTCTGACCGGTGCGGTCCGGCAACCGTGAGACCGGCCGCGATCAACCGAACTTGGCGATCTGACGGGCGATGACCAGCCGCTGGATCTGGTTGGTCCCCTCGAAGATCTGCATGACCTTGGCCTCGCGGAAATAGCGCTCCACGGGGAAGTCGCGCGTGTAGCCGGCCCCACCGAGCACCTGTATCGCATCGGTCGTCACCTGCATCGCAATATCGGTGGCCACCAGCTTCGCGATGCTGGCCTGGCGAGTGTACGGACGTCCGGCGTCGCGGCGGCGCGCGGCGGCCAGGTAGGTCGCACGGGCCGACTCCACCCCT
Organism: Jiangellaceae bacterium; assembly: GCA_036373915.1. Classification (GTDB taxonomy): domain Bacteria; phylum Actinomycetota; class Actinomycetes; order Jiangellales; family Jiangellaceae; genus JASLBX01. The sequence goes on from DASUUU010000058.1 coordinate 8,126, forward strand.
GCCGCCATATCCGCCAGCAGAAAGCCCACGCCCTGGTGGTCGATGATCGGCTTACCGAACTGTTCGCGTTCCTTCGCGTAGGCGATCGACACGTCCAGGGCGGCCTGAGCCAGACCGGTCCCACAGGCGGCGATGCCGAGCCGGCCGTTGTCGAGCGCGGCCAGGGCGATGCCGAAGCCGGCGCCTTCGGGGCCGATGCGATTCTCAACCGGCACGCGCACCCCGTCGAAATTCACAATGCTCGTCGGTGAGGCCGTCAACCCCATCTTCTTCTCCGGAGCACCGAACGAAAGACCCTCGACGCCTGCCGGGACGTGGAAGCAGGAGATTCCCCGAGGACCGTCGTCGGATGTCCGGGCCATGACGGTGAAGAAGTCGGCATGGATCGCGTGCGAGATCCAGGCCTTGGTTCCGGTGATCACGTAGTCGTCCCCGTCGCGTACCGCGCGGGTCGACAGTGCGGCGGCGTCGGAACCGGCCTGAGGCTCCGAGAGGCAGTAGGCGCCGATCTGCTCTCCGCCAACCATGTCCGGCAGCCACCGCTTGCGCTGCTCATCTGAGCCGCAGGCGGACATCGCCCACGATGTCATCGTGTGGACACTCAGCGTCAGGGCCACCGTCGCCCAGCGGGCCGCTAACTCTTCCACGACCTGGAGGTAGACCTCGTGCGGCTGCCCACCACCGCCGTACTCCTCGCCGTACGGCAGGCCTAGTAGTCCCGCCCGGCCGAGCGTGCGCATCAGATCGCGCGGGAAGGTGCCGTTCGCCTCGGCGGTGTCAGCCGTCGGCGCGAGCTCGGCATCGGCGATCTGACGGACCAGGCCGATCAGGTCTTCGGCCTCAGAGCTGGGAAGCAGTCGCTCCACTGGCACGATCATGTCCTCCACAACGGTTCGTCGGGGATCGCCCCAAACCTTGTCGCGCGGCGTCCGCATGCTGACCGAGGGTCACCCGGCGTGGCGGCTAACGCCAGGACCCAAGGCTACCTGTAGTGCTGACGCATCAGCCCATGCGGACCAGGACGCAGCGTGTACGCGCTGTGGGCCTGGATGGTCGTGCTGGTGTTCCCGCTCGTCTTCGGGTTCGCGTAGGGGGCTGGATCGCCTTGGTGCGATCTTGACGGCTGACTGTGAAGAACTGCGGCACGATCTTGACGAGGATCGTGCAATTGTCGGTCAAATTCGGCGCGAATCAAGATCGTGCTGACCTTCTTCACGGTCACCGGCCGGCCCCCAACCGCCGACAACAGCGCGGCTTCAGCGGCGAGCGCGCGAGATCTCGTACAGCGCGATTCCCGCCGCTACGCCGGCGTTCAGCGACTCGACGTCGCGTGCGATGGGGATCCGGGCCACCACGTCACACGCTTGCGTAACGATCCGCGACATGCCGGCACCTTCGGAGCCCACCACGAGGCACAGCGGCTCGGTGGCGACTTCAAGCTCACCCATGTCGACGGTCCCGTCGCCCGCCAGCCCGACGACGAACAGGCCCGCTTCGGCGTACGCACGTAACTGACGCGCGAGGTTGGTGGCACGGGCCACGGGTATCCGGGCGGCCGCGCCCGCGGACGTCTTCCACGCCCCGACCGACATGCCGGCGCTGCGCCGCTCCGGCACAACCACGCCGTGCGCTCCAAAAGCGGCCGCCGAGCGCACCACCGCCCCCAGGTTGCGAGGATCGGTTACACCGTCCAGGGCGACGATTAGCGGCGGTTCACCGGCGTCGCGGGCGACCGCCAGCAGATCGTCCGGATGTGCGTAGTCGTACGCGGGGACGGTCAGCGCCACACCCTGGTGCACGGCCCCGGCGGTGAGCCGGTCGAGCTCGGACCGCGGCGCCTCGAGCACCGACAATCCCCGCTCGGCCGCGATTTTGAGTACCTCGCGAACCCGGTCGTCGGAGTCGATGCGCTCGGCCACATACAGCGCCTTGACCGGGACCCCGGCCCGGAGCGCCTCGACCACCGCGTTGCGTCCGGCTACCGTCTCGGCGGTGCCCGTACGGGCGCGGCCCGTACCGCTGCGGCCGGCCGACTTGCGCGCCGCCGAAGCCCGCCGGGCCTTGGGATGCCCAGGACGCAGCTCCGCCGGCGGCGTGGGCCCCTTGCCTTCGAGCCCGCGGCGACGCTGACCGCCAGACCCGACGACGGCGCCCTTCTTCGTGCCTGACTTGCGGACCGCACCCCGGCGCCGCTGGTTACCCGACATCAGGGCCGCCTCACGGACGCCGTTGGCTCATGCACCCGCTGCCCGCCGCCCTGCGTCCTCACGGGGCGAGCTCCCAGCGGGGACCGGCCGGCGTGTCCTCGATGGCGACACCCGCTTCGGTCAGCTGGTCGCGGATGGCGTCGGCGGTGGCGAAGTCGCGCTGGCGACGGGCCTCGTCGCGGCGCTTGAGCAGGGACGTCACAAGGGAGTCGACCACACCGCTGAGCCGGGCAGTGCCGAAGACGCCGTCACCCATCTCGGCCCATGGCTCGCCGAGCGGGTCAAGGCCTAGAACGCCGAGCATGTGCCGAACGGACGCCAGGTTGGATCGCAGGTCGCTGGAGTCGCCGGCGGCGAGCAGCTTGTTGCCCTCGCGCACCGCGTCGAACACGACGGCGAGCGCCTCCGGAACGCCCAGATCGTCGTCCATCGCCGCAGTGAACGCCGCCGGCAGCGGTTCGGAGGTTGGATCGACACCACCGGTCACCTCGCTGGCGCGCAGGACGTACCCCTCGATCCGGCGGTATCCCGAGCCCGCCTCCTCCAGCGCCTCCTCGGTGTACTCGAGGATGCTCCGGTAATGAGCCGACACCAGGTAGAACCGCAGCTCGACCGGACGGATCCGGCGAACCACCTCCGAGACCAGCAGCGTGTTGCCCACCGACTTGCTCATCTTGGTACCGCCGAGGTTCACCATCGCGTTGTGCATCCAGTACCGCGCGAACGGGTGACCCGCGGCCCGCGACTGGGCGAGCTCGTTCTCATGGTGCGGGAAGCGCAGGTCGAGGCCGCCACCGTGGATGTCGAACTCGGTACCGAGGTACTTGGCCGCCATCGCCGAGCACTCCAGATGCCAGCCGGGACGTCCACGGCCGTACGGGGTCGTCCACGATGCCGTCTCGGGTTCGCCGGGCTTGTGCCCCTTCCACAGCGCGAAATCGCGCGAGTCGCGTTTGCCGCGCGGGTCGGCGTCCTCCGCGGCCTTCATGTCGTCGATGTTCTGCCGCGACAACTCACCGTAGGCAGGCCAGGACCGCACATCGAAGTACACGTCACCCGAGGCATCCGGCGCTGGATACGCATGGCCTCTTTCGACGAGTTCGGTCATCAACTCGACCATCTCCGGGATGTGACCCGTCGCCCGCGGCTGGTACGTGGGCGGGATGCAGCCGAGCACGGCATACGCGTCGTCCAATGAGCGCTCGTTCGCGTAGGCCAGTGCCCACCACTGCATACCCGCCTCAGCCGCCTTGGCCAGCACCTTGTCCTCGATGTCCGTGACGTTGGCGACCAACGTCACCTGATACCCGGACTGGACGAACCAACGCCGAAGCACGTCGAAGACGACTTCCTTGCGAATGTGACCGATGTGTGGCGGACCCTGCACAGTCAGGCCACAGTGGTAGATCCCGACCTTGCCCGGCGTGAGGGGCACGAAGTCGCGAATCTCCCGAGTGGCGGTGTCGTACAGGCGAAAACTCACCACGCAAGCCTATCGGCGATGATGGATAAGACCCGACCGACGGGACGAGGACTCCGAGATGCGGCGATTCGCCCGGTTGACCACCGCCAAGCCGTGGTGGCTCCCGTACGCGGCCGGGGCGGCTGCGGCGGCCGGGGCTATGCTGCTGATGGTCTGGCAAGTCGTGACGCGCGGGCCGCTCGTGACTGCGGACTGGTCGGTGCACGAGGTGCTGACCGAGCAGGTGCCGACCGGTGCCGGCCAGACCCTCCTCGACACCCTCGCCCGCCCCGGCCAGCGGTGGCTGACGCTGCCGCTGCTGCTGGGCTTCGGCGCATGGGTCAGCTGGCGGCATCGGCGACTGCGGCCGATGCTCGCGGTGCTCGTCGGGCTCGGGTCGGCCTACCTGGTGGGAAAGACGATCAAGGACGGGCTGTCGCGGACCCCGCCCTACAAGGACGTCGACATCCTGCACGGCGTCGGAGAGGCGTTTCCCTCTGGTCACGCCGCGAATGCCGCCATGACCTGGGCTTTGATCAGCGTCATACTGTTCGGCGCCAGGGGTGTGTGGCCGAATCGGGAACGGCTTCGCGTCGGGCTCGTCATCAGCGCCGGGCTGTCTGCGCTGGTGGGAACGATCATGGTAGTGATGGACTACCACTGGCTCAGCGACATCCCGGGCGGCTGGATGGTCGGGTTGTTCAGCCTGATGCTGGCGTTGATCGCCCTCGGTCCACCTCCGTCAGTCCAGGATGAGCGCGGTGGCGACGGCCGCGAGGCCCTCGCCGCGTCCGGTCAGGCCGAGGCCGTCCGTGGTGGTTCCGCTGACGGCGACGGGGGCACCGACGGCCTCAGACAGGACCCGCTCGGCCTCTGAGCGCCGCAACCCGATCTTCGGCCGGTTGCCGATGACCTGGATCGCCACATTGCCGATCGCGTATCCCGCCTCGCGGACCATTCGCGCGGACTCGCTCAGCAGGGCCGTGCCCGCGGCACCGGACCACTCCGGACGGTCGGTACCGAATATTGCGCCGAGATCGCCGAGGCCGGCTGCCGACAGGAGGGCGTCGCACGCGGCGTGTGCCGCTACGTCACCGTCGGAGTGGCCCGCGCAGCCGGCGTCCTCGTCCGGCCACAGCAACCCGGCGACCCAGCACGGACGTCCCGTCTCCAGCGGATGAACGTCCACGCCGATGCCGGTGCGGGGTGTCACGGCGCACCCGCTCTGGCCCGGCGGGCCAAGATCGCCTCGGCCAGCACCAGGTCGAGCGATCGAGTGATCTTGAAGGCTTCGTCGTGGCCGGCGACGACGCTCACCGCGAAGCCGAGCCGTTCGACAAGGCCGGCGTCGTCCGTCACCGCGCCCGGCTCTGACGCGTGGGCCTGTTCCAGGACGTCGCGCCGGAAGCCCTGTGGCGTCTGCACGGCCCGCAGCGTATCCCTGTCAGGGGTGCCCGCCACGACGCCGTGTGCGACTTGCTTGACCGTATCGGCGACGGGGACGGCCGGTACGACGGCCGCCGCCCCACCGGCCAGCGCGGCCGCTACAGCGGCGAACACCGCGGGCGGGGTGAGGCAGCGAGCCGCGTCGTGGACCAGCACGGTGTCGACCTCCGGCGGGAGTTCGGCGAGCGCGCGCGCCACCGACTCGCGGCGATCAGCGCCACCGATCACGACTCGCAATTCGGTCACCTCGCCGGCCAGCAGGCCACGGACCTCGTCCACCCGATCGGCCGGCGCTGCGACCACCACCACGTCGACAACCCGGGACGCCAATGCACCGCGGATCGCGTGCACGAGCAGCGGCAGTCCGGCCAACGGGAGCAGTGCCTTCGGAACGCCTGCACCGAGCCGCTCGCCCCGTCCTGCCGCAGGGACGATCAGTCCAATCGCCATGGTTCAAGTTCTTACCAGTCCAGGTACGGCACGGCCCCGCACGCGCAGTCACGTGCGGGGCCGGAACGTGTACAAGCAGGCAAGGCGGACGTCAGCCGGCGAGCACCTCGTCGAGCAGCGTCTCTGCCTTGTCCTCGTTCGTGTGCTCGGCCAGCGCGAGCTCGGAAACCAGGATCTGCCGGGCCTTGGCGAGCATGCGCTTCTCGCCGGCGGACAGCCCTCGATCGCGCTCACGTCGCCACAGGTCGCGGACAACCTCGGCGACCTTGATGACGTCGCCGGACGCCAGCTTCTCGAGGTTCGCCTTGTAGCGGCGCGACCAGTTGGTCGGCTCCTCGGTGTGCGGCGTGCGCAGCACCTCGAAGACGTGGTCGAGCCCTTCCTGGTTAACTACGTCGCGTACGCCGACGAGATCGACGTTGTCAGCCGGGACGCGAACCGTCAGATCACCTTGGGTTACCTTCAGGACGAGGTACCGACGCTCCTCTCCTTTGATGACGCGGGTCTCGATCGCTTCGATGAGCGCAGCGCCGTGATGGGGGTAGACAACCGTCTCGCCGACCTTGAAAGTCATATGTTTCTGTCCCCTTTCCCGGGACAAGGATAACACGCCATGCTTCGTCCGGTAGGGGTGTTTGTGCTGGTCAGAGCGCAAACATGGGCTTGACAAACAGGTGGTGGTGTGCTTGCCCGCAGCACTCTGGGCGCTGATCCGCGCATGTCACCCAGTGCCGACGGCAGCGGTGACCACTCTGACGACCGCCCTCGGCGTGGTGCTCGGGGTGAGAACAGCGCAGCTAGTACTGCTCGCGACAGCGGTGCTGGCCGGCCAACTTTCGGTGGGATGGCTCAACGACTACGTCGATCGTCAACGCGACCGCGCCGCAGGCCGCACCGATAAACCGCTCGCGGTCGGGACGGTCGCGCCCATGACGGTGAGGCGGGCGACCGCGGCGGCCGCCGCGGTGTGCGTGCCCGCCTCGCTCTCCCTCGGTGTGCCGGCAGGCACGGCACACCTCGTCGCCGTCGCGGGAGCGTGGGCCTACAACCTCGGCGTCAAGCGGACGGCGTGGTCCTGGGTGCCGTACGCGGTGGGGATCGGCTCGCTCCCCGTCATCGTCTGGCTGGTGTCACCGCAGCCGGGTGTCCCACCGTGGTGGATGATCGCCGGCGCGGTGCTGCTCGGCGTTGGAGCCCACGGGGCTAACGTCCTGCCTGATCTCGAGGTCGACCGCGTGACCGGAGTGGCCGGCTTGCCGCACCGACTGCCGCGCAACGTCCTGCGCGCGGGCACCGCCCTGGTGCTGCTCGGCTCGCTGCTCCTGCTGACCTTCGGGCCCGCGCAAACCCCCGTCGCAGTCGAAGCGGCGGTGTTCTCTGTCGGCATCGTCCTGGCCGCCGTCGCCGCCGGTGTGGGCGAGTCGCGGCTGCCGGCTCGCGCGCCGCTGCTGGCGGCGGCTTCGATAGCGGCCTTAGCCATCGCGGCCCTGCTGGCAGGCAGCATCGGTTGACCAGTAGCGCCGCGTACCGCCCTTCCGCGACGGCGGCCGGTGTGACCTGGGTACGCTAGGTCCGCACTCGGCCATCGGTACGCCGGCGGCCGACACCACAGGTGCGACACCTAAGGAGATCATCGCCGTGCTGTCCGCTGCTCGACGCCGCCTGGCCGTCCTCGCTTCGGTGTTGCTGCTCGGCTTGGTGGCCGCCGGATGTGGTGAGGTGCGAGAGCAGACCCAGTGGTCGCAGGACCGCACGGACGGGGTGAGCGCCACGGCGGGTGACATCGGCATCCGCAACGCGCTCGTGGTGGCCGACGAAGAGGGCCGGCAGGCGACCGTACTGGCCATGTTCACCAACAGGGGCGGGCCTGACGAACTCGTATCGGTCCGGGTCGCCGGCAGCGAGGCCGAGCCGGAGGGCGGACCGCTGGCCATTCCCGACGGAGGCACTGTTTCGGTCGGACCGAACCAGACTCGCGTCGACGTGGCCGGCGTCGACGCCCAGCCCGGTCGCCGCGTCGACATCGAGTTCGTCTTCGCGAACGCGCCACGTGCGAGTGTCAGCGCGCTCGTCCAGCCGGCGGACGGCGTCTATGCCGACGCCCTCGACTAACCCCGCCACCTCTCGACCCAACCAGGTGCCCAACTCACCCCGCTGCCCCAGCCAAGCCCGCTGATCATGCAACAACGGGAAGCGCGACACGCCGGCGTCTCCAGTCCGCAGTCCCGCGGATCGGTCAACGCGGCGTGTCGCGCTTCCCGTTCTTGCATGATCAGCGAGGTTAGGCTTCGAACTTGTAGCCGAGGCCGCGGACTGTTTGCAGGTGACGCGGCTGCGCTGGGTCGGGCTCGATCTTGGCGCGGAGCCGCTTGACGTGCACGTCCAGCGTCTTGGTGTCACCGACGTAGTCGGCGCCCCAGATCCGGTCGATGAGCTGGCCTCGGGTCAGAACCCGTCCGGCGTTGCGCAGCAATAGTTCCAGCAGTTCGAACTCCTTGAGCGGCAACCGCACGCCTTCGCCGCCGACGGTCACCACATGCCGCTCGACATCCATGCGCACCGGGCCAGCCTCGAGTACTGCCGGTGACAGGTCGGCCGTCTCGTGACCGCGGCGCAGAACAGCCCGGATGCGCGCTACGAGCTCGCGCGAAGAGAACGGCTTGGTGACGTAGTCGTCGGCGCCGAGTTCCAGTCCCACCACCTTGTCGACCTCGGAGTCCTTCGCCGTCAACATGATCACAGGGACGTTCGACCGCTGGCGCAACTGCCGGCACACCTCGGTGCCGGGCAACCCGGGCAGCATCAGGTCCAGCAGCACCAGGTCGGCACCGGCCCG
>DASUUU010000059.1:0-5679 GCA_036373915.1 Jiangellaceae bacterium
CCAAGCTGCGCCACACCCCGGTGTCGCCGGGCCAGCATAGCCGAGCGAAGCGCTCACCTCGAAATCGAAAATCGCTACGCCCGCCGGCCGATGAGCGTCAGCAGTGTCGCCTCCGGCGGGCAGGCGAACCGGACGGGGGCGTAGGGCGACGTCCCGAGACCCGCCGACACGTGCAGCCACGCTCCGGTGCCGTCGTTCGCCGGGTGCCGCGACAGCCCCTTTGCCCGCCGTGGCTCGAGATCGCAGTTGGTCACAAGCGCTCCCCTGCCGGGCACGCACAGCTGGCCGCCGTGAGTGTGGCCGGCGATCAGCAGTGGATAGCCGTCGGCGCGCATCGCGTCCAGCACGCGGAGATACGGCGCATGCATGACGCCGATGGCGAGGTCGGCCTCGCCGTCGACTTCGCCTGCAACCGACTGGTAATCGTCCCTTTCGATATGCGGGTCGTCCACACCGGCGAACGTGATCCGACGGCCGCCCACCGTCAGCTCGCCCCGGGCGTTGTTCAGGTCGAGCCAACCCGTCTCCAGCAGCCCGTCCCGCAACTCCTTCCACGGCAGGTCGGGGTTCCTCAAGCGGCGATCGTCAGTGGGCGGAAGAAGGTATCGCGCCGGGTTCTTCGGCACCGGGCCGTAGTAGTCGTTGCCCCCGAACACGAATACGCCGGGACGGCGGAGCAGGGGTCCGAGCGCGTCCAGGACATACGGCACCGCGTCCGCATGGGCGAGATTGTCACCGGTGTTGACGACGAGGTCCGGTTCGAGCGAGTCCAGGCTGCGCACCCAGTCACGCTTCTTCAGCTGTCCCGGGGTCTGGTGCAGATCGGAGACGTGCAGGATCTTCAGCGGCCGGCTACCTGGTGGGAGGACGGGTACCTCGACGCTGCGGAGGCGGTACGACCGCACCTCGTAACCGGCCGCATAGGCGAGCCCACCGGCTGCAAGCAGGCCGACCCCGAGGCCGAACCGCGATAGTGGCGAGAGTGGCACGGGCCAAGGCTGCCACACTATGCCTGACAGGGAAGGATCCGATGGCGACATTCAAAGATCGACTCAAGACCGACCTGACGGCAGCGATGCGGTCGAGGGACGAGTTGCGAACGGCCACGATCCGGATGGCGCTGACCTCGATCACCAACGCCGAAGTGGCTGGTACTCATGCCCGCGAGCTCTCCGACGACGACGTGATCGCCATCTTGACGAAGGAGGCGAAGAAGCGCCGTGAGGCCGCGCAGGCCTTCCGCGACGGCGGCCGCCCCGACCGCGCGGAGCGGGAGGACGCGGAGGCCGCCGTGCTCGCCGACTACCTCCCCGAACCGCTCTCCGACGACGAGTTGGCTCGGCTGGTCGATGCCGCGATCGCCGAATCGGGTGCCGAGTCGCCCCGCGACATGGGGAAGGTGATGAAGCTCGTCCAGCCTCGAGTCGCCGGCCGTGCCGACGGCAGCAGGGTGGCGGCAGCGGTCAAGGCCCGGCTGACCGACTGACCCGGATGACCGGCTGACCCAGCTGACCCGGATGACGACCTCACTGACCGGCTGACCACCCCACCGGCCGGCTCACACGACAGAACGGACTCCGCCGGCCAGGTGCGCCCGGAACTTGGGATCGGCGTAGGCCTCGATCGGGTGGCCGAGCGCGGTGTAGAAGCAGCGCCCGGCGCCGACCTTGTGCTCCCAGGCGATGGGATGGCCCGGCCCCTTGGCGCCCCCGTCGTAGGTCGACTCGTCCACCGACAGGAGTACGTGCACACGTGGGCGTGGGTCGTCGGTGAACTCGTACCACTCGTCGGTGAACGTCCAGGAAGAGCCGAGGTGCGCCGTGGATGGATGCGAGCCGTCCTCGACGATCACGGTGGCCGGCTGCACAGGTGGATGGCTCTTGAATCGGCCGCCAACCAGTTCGCCGTAGAACGGCCAATCGGACTCAGCCGTCGACGCCGCATGGATCCCGACGAACCCACCACCGCTGACTACGTACGACTCGAGGGCAGTGCGCTGGGCGTCCGTTTCGAAGATCGTCCCGGACGGACTCAGGAAGGCCACGGCGGCGTACCGCGACAGGTTCACGGCGTCGAACGCGGCGGCCTCCTCCGTCGCGTCGACGGTGAACCCGAGCTCGGCACCTATCTCGGCAATGGCCGCTATCCCGGCGGGGATCGACTCGTGCCGGTAGCCCGTCGTCTTCGAGAACACCAGCAGGGACGGCATCAGGCCACGCCCACCGGCCAGCTGGGCCGCCCAGCAGAGTTGCCGACGTACCTACAGGGACGCGGGCATGAAGGTACGTCGGGCCGCCTGCCGAACGTGATCGAACGGGGGCGCATCAGGGGGTTGTTAGTTCGCGCGCGACCAGTTCGGCGATCTGGGCGGTGTTGAGTGCCGCTCCCTTGCGCAGGTTGTCGCCGCACAGGAACATGTCCAGCGCATTCGGCTCGTCCAGCGCCTGGCGTACCCGGCCGACCCACGTCGGGTCAGTGCCGACGACATCGGCCGGCGTCGGGAACTCGCCGCGCGCCGGGTCGTCGTACAGCACGACACCCGGGGCGTCGCGCAGGATCCCCCACGCCTGGTCGGTGGTCACCTCGCGCTCGAACACCGCGTGCACGGCGACCGAATGAGTGGTCACGACGGGCACCCGCACGCATGTCGCCGAAACCCGCAGGTCGGGCAGGTCGAGAATCTTGCGAGACTCGTTGCGGATCTTCAGCTCCTCCGAGCTCCACCCGTCGTCCTTGAGCGAGCCCGCCCACGGTACGACGTTGAGGGCGAGCGGGGCAGGGAACGGCCCCAGGTCGTCTCCCACCACCCGGCGCACGTCGCCGGGCTGGGTGCCCAACTCGCGGTTGCCCGCCACCTTGCCCAATTGATCGTGCAAGGTCTCGATACCGGCTTGACCCGCGCCGGACGCAGCCTGGTACGACGCCACCACAAGCTCGGTCAGGCCGAGTTCGGCGTGCAACGCACCCAATGCCACGATCATCGACAGCGTGGTGCAGTTCGGGTTGGCGATGATGCCCTTCGGCCGGTTCCGCGCCGCCGGTGCGTTCACCTCCGGGACGACCAGCGGGACGTCCGGATCCATCCGGAACGAACCGGAGTTGTCGACCACGACGGTTCCGCGTGCCGACGCAATCGGCGCCCACTCCGCGGACACCTCGTCGGGAACGTCGAACATCGCGACATCGACACCGTCGAAGACCTCGGCCGACAAGGCCTCGACCTCGACTTCGGCGCCGCGCACCGACAGTCGGCGTCCCGCCGATCGTGGCGACGCCACCAACTTGATGTCGCCCCAGACGTCCTCACGAGTGGACAGGATGTCACGCATCACGGTGCCGACGGCGCCGGTCGCCCCGATGAGGGCAAGCGAAGGTTTGCTCATCGGCCCGACCCCCCGTAGACGACCGCTTCGATCTCGGCTGCATCAAGGTCAAACGCATTGTGGACGGCGGAGACCGCGGCATCGACGTCCGCAGCCCGGACGATCACCGAGATGCGGATCTCCGACGTGGAGATCATCTCGATGTTCACCCCGGACTCGGCCAGTGCGGAGAAGAACCGGGCACTCACGCCGGGGTGGCTTCGCATTCCGGCGCCGATAAGCGAGACCTTGCCGATGCTGTCGTCGTACCGCAACGACTCGAAGCCGATCTGACCCTGAACCGCATGCAGCGCTTCCATCGCGCGGCGGCCGTCTGCCTTCGGGAGAGTGAACGAGATATCCGTGCGGTTCGTCGCAGCGGCCGACACGTTCTGGACGATCATGTCGATGTTCGTCTCGGCATCGGCCACGGCTTGGAAGATCGCCGCCGCCTCCCCCACTTTGTCCGGCACACCCACGACAGTGATTTTTGCTTCGCTCCTGTCATGGGCCACTCCGGAGATGATCGGCTGTTCCATCTCGGCCTCGGCCTCTCCCTCTGTGCTGTGGGCGGCTTGCGCGATGTGGCTGGGCGGCTGATCGGCGACCCACGTCCCGTCCAGTGTCGAGAAACTCGACCGGACGTGGATCGGTAGGTCGAATCGGCGAGCATACTCGACGCAACGCAGGTGCAGGATCTTCGCCCCGCACGCGGCCATCTCGAGCATCTCTTCGTAGGTGAGGTGCGGGAGGCGCCGAGCCGTGGGCACGATGCGCGGGTCCGCTGTGAACACGCCGTCGACGTCGGTGTAGATCTCACAGACGTCGGCGCCGAGCGCGGCGGCCAGCGCGACCGCCGTGGTGTCGGTGCCTCCGCGGCCGAGCGTCGTGATGTCCTTGCTGTCCTGGCTGACACCCTGGAACCCGGCCACGATCGGAATCGCGCCTTCGTCCAGCGCCTGCTGTATCCGTCCAGGAGTCACGTCGATGATCCGTGCGCTGCCATGCGTCGACGTGGTGATGACTCCGGCCTGGCTGCCGGTGAAGCTGCGCGCCTCGTGGCCCAGGTCGCCGATCGCCATCGCAAGCAGGGCCATCGAGATCCGCTCGCCCGCGGTGAGCAACATGTCGAGCTCGCGAGGCGACGGAAGGGGGGAGACCTGCTCGGCCAGATCCATCAACTCGTCTGTGGTGTCGCCCATCGCAGAAACGGCCACGACGAGGCTGTGCCCGGCCTTCTTCGTCGCAACGATGCGTTGGGCGACGCGCTTGATGGCTGCCGCGTCGGAGACGGAGGATCCGCCGTACTTCTGGACGACTAATCCCACGACTGACTCCTCTCGCCTCATATCAGGCGTCGTGGCGAGTCTAGGCGAGACGGCGACCACACCGGGGACGGTCCAGATACCGGAACCTCCCACTTCGCGACTACGCTGCTCCAAGCAACGCCACGCCCGGTTCCTACGGCCGGGCAATCGATGAGTGCAGGGGTGGCATTGGCAGCCGGAATCGAGGCGGCAGGCGTACGGCGCACGTTCGGGAACGTGGTCGCCGTCGCGGACGTCACACTGTCGGTTCCCCGTGGGCAGGTGACCGCTCTGGTGGGGCCGAACGGCGCCGGAAAGACGACCTTGCTGCTCGTCCTGGCGACTTTGCTCAAGCCGGACACCGGACGAGTCAGGGTGGCAGGTTACGACCCTGCGACAGATTCGGTGGAGGTGCGCGCCCGCACGGGATGGATGCCCGACGCGTTCGGAACCTACGACACGCTCACCGCTCGTGAGGTGCTGGAGTTCGCCGCAGCGGCGTACCGCATCCCCCGGCAGCTTCGACCACGGCGCGCCTGGGAACTGCTGGCTCTCGTGCACCTTGACGATTTCGCCGAGCGCCCGGTCCACGCACTGTCGCGAGGCCAGCGGCAACGCCTCGGCCTGGCCAGGGCTCTGGTCCATGAGCCCACCGTCCTGCTGCTGGACGAACCTGCGGCCGGGCTCGACCCGCGAAGCCGGATCGAGCTACGTGGCCTGCTGCGCGGGTTCGCCGCCCAGGGTTGCGCCGTGCTGGTGTCCAGCCACGTGCTGTCCGAACTCGAGACGATCGCTGACCGTGTCGTGTTCGTCGACCGCGGCCGCAGCATCGCCGAGCAGACTTTGGCGGAGCTGCCGCGGGCCGAGCGACGGCCATGGCGGGTCCGTGCACTCGACCCCGGCCCGCTGATGGTCTTCCTCGATCACCACGGCACGGAGCACGGCCCACCGGACGCCCATGGCGTCGAGGTGCTGCTGTCCGGTGACGAGGCGGCCGCTGAACTCCTTGC
>DASUUU010000060.1:0-25847 GCA_036373915.1 Jiangellaceae bacterium
GAACCTAGGCACCCGCAGGAGGACCATCACGCCGGCGATTCCGAGCACCTCGATGAGCACGGTGAATCCCGGGCTGGTCTCACCCGCGCTGTCAGCCGCGATCCAATACGGGATCAGTGCGACGAATCCGACCGCGGCGGAGATAACCGCCACGGATTCCCACCATCCGGTCTTGGTGAACAGACCCCAGGTGGCCGTGGTGAACCCGGCGACGGTCACCAGCGCGAGGACTTGGGTGATGGCCCACGCGGTGCCCTCGGTCGACACACCTGCGCTCGCGAACGAGGGTGTCAGCCACAAGAAGGTGGTTCCGAACAGGAACAGGGCGATCCCGCCAAGGTTTCGAATCGTGAACATCGGCATCACCTCACAACCGGAATCGTGTTGTCCCACTTGTGCCCACTGCCAGGGTCGAGCGACCTGCGGCGGGAGAGACTTTGTTCCCTCAGAGTTCCGCCCGCGGAGGCGGCCGCGGCCCGGCGGAGTACTGAGTCAGGCCTGAGGTTGCGACAGCGCATCCTGTACTGGCGAGACAGTTCCTGGATCCGCGAAATCCTGTCTATCGAGTGCTCGGGGGTTGGGCCGTTCGGCCCTGTGCTGACCAAGGCAGCCGGAGGTGGACTGGCCCTAGGGGGTTCTGCCGTGTCCCGCATCGCCGCCTTCCTGGGAGCATCCGCGCTCGCCGGCTACGCCGCCTTACAGGTCCTTGGTCGGCGTGCCGGTTCGACCGCCGCCGAACGAGCCGCCCGCATGCCCGGAGACGAACTCGTTCCCGCTGCGCAGATGGTCACCGACCATGCAGTCACGATCAGCGCCCAGCCCGAGCAGATCTGGCCGTGGCTTTCCCAGATGGGTTGGCATCTGGGCGGCTACTACACCCCGGCATGGGTGGACCGGCTGATGTTCCACACCAACTGGTCGAGTCTGGACCATCTCAATCCGAATCTCGTTCGGGACCTCAAGGTCGGGGACACCCTTCCAGACGGCCCGCCAGGTACCGCACAGTACGTGGTGCACGATGTCGAAGCGCCTCGGCTGCTGGTGCTGCGCTCGACTTCGCACATTCCGCCGGGTTGGGCCGACAGGTACGACGCCCGCATCACCTGGACCTGGTGCTTCACGCTTACCGCGGTCGGCGACGGCAGCACCCGCGTGCACTTACGGGTGCGCGGCCGGATGTCGCCGCGTTGGTTCGCGGCGTTCTACGTCAGTACGATCGTCCCGGCGGACTTCGTGATGGCCACCGGGATGCTCCGCGGCCTCAAGAAACGCGCCGAGGCAAGCGCAACCACCCGAGAGCTCGGGTCGGGCGCCCCTTGCCGCCGGCAGCTAACCCTAGCTGGGTTGTACTACTCGGTGGCCTGGCGTAGGAAGGCGCCGATCTCGCGGGGCACTTCGGGGTGGTTTCCGAGTCCGAGATGTCCTCCGTGGTCGATGCCGAGTAGCCGGGCGCCGGGTATGGCCTCGGAGAGTGGGACCGCTCCGGCGTACGGTGGTCCGGCGTCGTCCTTGAAGTGCACCAGCAGCGTTGGCGCGGTGATGGTGTGCAGGGGGTAGCCGGTGTTGATGTCGGGGTTGCCGGTGAAACCGTCGAAGACCGCTCCTTGGACGCGTTCGGAGACGGGGAAGATCGAGTCGAGTTCCTCGGCGAGCCGGGCGCGGTCCGGGTCGGTCAGCGGGAGGTCTTTGGGGATTCCCATCATGTTGTTGACGATCACGGTGGACAGGTAGGTGCGGATCAGCCACATCAGCAGGTTCGACCCCCACAGCCGTTGAGCTAGCGAGCGCGGGAACGGTGCGCGGCGGTGGTGCGGGCCGGGCACGTTGGAGGAGACCAGCACCAGCGCGGCAACGCGGCTCGGATGTCGGATGGCCAGCTGCAGGGCGGAGGTGACCCCGGCCGAGCCGGCGGCCACTGCGGCCCGGTCGATGCCGAGTGCGTCCAGCAGCGCGGCGTGCGCGTCCGCCTGGAGCTGGACGGTGGGGTCGGGTGGCATGGGGGTGCCCGGGTAGCCGAACCGGGACGGTGCGATGCAGCGGTAGCCGGCGCGGACCTCGTGGTCGATCAGTCGCAGTCCGGCGTCGTATCCTCCGAAGATGCCGTGGATCAGCAGCAGCGGAAAGCCCTCGCCTTGGTCGACGTACGAGATCCGGCCCACCGGGGTGTCGACAGTGGCCGGGGCGAGCGCTGCCAGCTGCCGGCGTGCGGCCTGGATATCGGTGCGGTAGCGGGTGGGTGAACGTGGGCTCATCGCGGGCTCTTCTCGTGGCTGGGGTCGAGGGCTGCGGCGGACTCGGTCAGGTTCCGGAAGGTGGCGGTGAACCGGGCTGCGGGTGCACCGTCGACGACGGAGTGGTCGAAGGTGACGGTCAGCGGCAGCATCGACCGGGCCACCACGTGCCCGTCGAACACGACCGCTCGCGGCGTGACGGCGCCGACTGTGACGGTGACCGTCAGCGGCGCTATCGGGATCGCCCAGCCGCCGCCGGCGGCGAACATACCCAGCGAGGTGACCCCGACCGGTGGGCCGAATCGGGCCGCCACGGTTGGGTTGCGGCCGGCGAGCCGCAGCAGCCTGCGCCGTACCGGGCTCGGAAGCATCGCCAGGCCGGACAGCGGGCCACGCGGTGGCTCGGGGGCTGGGCGGGTCTTGGCTCGCCGCAGTTCCTCGGTGATCATCTGGCCGGGCTTCCGGTCGGCGTTCCGCACCGTCACGGCGACCGGTACGAGCGCCCCGTCGACGGGTCGCTCAACGGTCGCCGCGATGTCGACCCGGTCGAAGACCAGCAGGCGACCTCCGGCGCGCCTGGCGTTCAGCTCAGGATGGGCCGCCAGCGCACGGGCCACGGTGGCCACCACGAACCCGGTCCACGACACCGCGCCGCCGCGGTCGCGCAACCGCTGTTCGGCGACGGTGACATCGAACTCCACCAGCGCGTGTACCGGGTAGCGCCGCGCGGCCCCGGCCAGCACGTCCAGGATCACCTGCCGGCCTCGCTGGATCCGCTGGACCCGATACGGCTGGGGATTGTTGACGGCGGCACCGCCGGTTCGGTTCATCACACGACCTACCTCGCGGCCAGCGTGCAATCGGCGGGCTCCCAACGCAAGGGCCGTTCGTCCTCAGCGCAGTGGCATGTCGGCGACTGACTCCGGATCTGCCACTCCCCACCACGAATCGGCTTCTCAGTCTCACACCAGCGGCCTGCGCGCCGGTTCGCCCCCGGTCGGCGGCTGGTCGGGGTTCCGGGAGAGCTCAGCGGGTATCTCGAAAACGAGCCGAGTGGCACACGCCGGGACGGGTGCAGCGATGCGATTCCTGTTCTTCTACCTGATGGCGGACGACACCGACCGCGTCGGCGAGGTCGCGCCGCGGCATAGGACGTATTGGCACCGGCTGGCGCTCCCGGGATACCTCGGCGGTCCGTTCGCCGACCGGTCCGGCGGGCTGATCACCTTCGAGGCAGAAACCCCTTCCCGGGCCGAGCAGCTGGTCACCGACGACCCGTTCCTCCGAGAAGGGATCGTCAGCGGCTGGTGGCTCAAACAATGGCTACCCGAGGGAGCAGACCCGGCAACGTCACCGGCAGGCAAGCGATGAACACCGCGGCGGCCGACCGGCCGCTCATCGGGCGGACCGTGCTGATCACCGGGGCCACCGGCGGCATCGGCCACCAGACCGCCCGGACCTTGGCCCGCTCCGGCGCTCAGGTGATCATCACCGGCCGTGACCCGGACACTGGCGAGCAGGCGGCCGCGGCGATCCGCCGGGAATCCGAACCGGATTCGGTGATGTTCCTGCGGGCCGACCACTCCACTGTGGGCGGCAACCATGACCTGGCCGACCGCGTCCGCGCGGCGGTCCCCCGACTGAACCTGCTGGTCAACAATGTCGGCGGCCTGTACCAGACCCGGTGGGAGACCCCCGACGGCTACGAGGCGACGCTGGCGATGAACTTCGTCGGCCCGCATGCGCTTACCGCCGAACTCCTCCCCTTGCTACGCGCCGGCGCGGCGTCTCGCTGCGTCAACGTGGTCTCCGCCGGGTTCAAGATGTGGAACACCGACCCGTTCACCGACATCCACTCCACCGACCGGTTCGTCAGCGGCGACGCGTACGCCCACACCAAGCTGCTCAACGTACTGGCCAGCCTGGCCTGGGCCCGCCGCCTCGCCGCCGAGCAGATCACGGTGAACGTCGTCCACCCCGGCCTGTCCTGGACGCGCATGACCCAGTCGATGACCGCGCAGACGATGCCGTCCTGGCGGCTGGTCTGGCCGCTGCTGCGGCTACTGCAGCGCCGAGGGTCGCCGGCCAAGGCCGGCCGGCGCGTCGCCTTCGTCGCGTCCTCACCGCAGACCGCCGGCTACACCGGCCGGTACTTCGAGGGCCGGCGCACACCCAGCCAGCTATCCGCCCGCGAGCTCGACTCGCACAACCAGGACCGCGCCTGGCGCCTGGGCGCCGAACTGGTGGCGACCGCCCCCACCCACCGCCCACCGAAGCCCGAGCCCGGCGACGGCTGACCGTCCCAAATTCAGCAGTGGGCTCAGTCGGGCATCCACTCCGTCAGCCAAGTACCCAGGCGCAGTCCATTCCAATAGGCGCGTACTCCGGGCAGCAGCTCGCACCCGGTTCGGCTCGTCGTTGCACGAAGTACACGTACGCGGCCCGCATTACGCCTGTGTGTGGTCGGTTCGGTCAGACGCGCCTCGGGACGTTGCCGGCGAGGGTGAACATGAACCGCATCGCCTTGTGCCCCGCGTCGGCGGTGGGCCCGAACATCAGCGGACAGCCGCCGTCGATGACCGTGATGCCGTGCTGCCGTCCGTAGTCGGCAGCGTCGCTGGACACGCTTCCGCCGCCGAACGAACGGTGCATCCACACGTGCGTAATACCCAGTTCCGCGCACTCGTGCATGGTCGCATCGGCATGCTCCGGCCGGGTGCCGATCACGACCGCATCGACCCCACCGGGTATCGACTTCAGGTCGTGGTAGCACACATCACCTTCGACTTGGTCGGCGTTCGGGTTGACCGCGAAGACCTGGTAACCACGCTCGCGAAGCCGTTGGTACACGATGTTGCTGCCGTGGTTCTGCGGATTCCGGGACACTCCGGTCACCGCGACCCGCTTGTGGGCGAGGAACTCCGAGGCAGCATCCTTGATCGACGCCATGACGTCTCCTTCCCACCGGCTGCAGATCGATGGCCCGCGCCGGCTCAGCGTGCACTCGCCGTCGGATCCATGGTCTGAAATTGCGGCGGAGCGGCGGTGGGGGCGAACGTCCCGCTCCAGCAGGTCGAACGCCCCTGGCTCAGAACGACCGGGCGTATCAACGCTGGGCGGATAGCCGAGGTGGTAGCGGTATGGAACGACTGAACGCCCACGACCTGAGCATGGTGTGGCCGGACGATGTCGGCTGGCCGCAAGACATCGGCGCCCTGGCGATTCTCGACGGCACCGGGCTGTTCGACCCGCAGGGTCGCTTTCGCATCGACGCGATCCAGGCGGCGATCGAGGCCCGGCTGCATCTGGTCCCGCGGTTCCGTCAGCTTCTGTACTGGCCTGGTCGTGGCCTGGGTTGGCCGCTATGGATCGACGCCCACTCGTTCGACATCAGCGACCACGTCCAGGCCTTGCCGGTGCCCGCGCCAGGTGACGAGACGCAACTACTGCGCACGACCGAGCGGCTACGCCGGCGCCGGCTCAACCGGTCGCGCCCGCTGTGGGAGATGTGGTTCCTCACCGGACTGCCGGCCGAACGCATCGGCTTCTACCTCAAGGTGCACCACACCATCGCCGACGGCGCGGCAGGCGTGGCAACGCTCGGCGCCTTTCTCGATGCAGTTCCGGACGCGCCCGCGGTGCCGCCGCAGCCGTGGAAACCCGCGCCGGTGCCGTCGGCGGCGGAGTTGTTCCACGACAACATGCGACAACGAATGCACGGAGCCGGCCGCGCGGTCTCGGCCATCGCCCGCCCGCGGACCACCGCGCGACAGTTGCGGGAGGGGTGGCCAGCGGTGCGGGAGACCCTGGCCGACACGCGCGCCCCGCGGACCAGCCTCAACCGCCCGATCGGACCGGATCGCAGGCTCGCGCTCGTCCGCAGCAGCATCGAGATGGTCAAGCAGATCGGCCACCGGCACGACGCGACGGTCAACGACGTGCTGATGACGGTGCTGGCCAGCGGCCTGCGCGACCTACTCCTCGGCCGCGGAGAAGACGTGGACGAGCTCGTGCTGCGGGCCTACGTGCCTGTCTCACTGCATCCCAAGCAGCGGGGGGCAGCGCGGGGTAATCGTGACGGGGTGATGGCCATCCCGCTCCCCGTCGGTGAGTCCGATCCCGGCCGGCGGCTTCATCTGATCGCGGCAGAGACCGCGGAACGGAAGAAGAGAAAGCGTCCCGCTGGGGGAACATTGCTGCGAAACGGGCTCGCGCAGAAGGTCTTCCTGCATCTGATGGCCCGTCAACGGTGGGCCAACATCTATGTCGCCAACGTGCCCGGTCCGCCCACGCCGCTGTACCTTGCCGGCGCACCGCTCAGCGAAATCTACCCAATTGTGCCGCTGACCGGGAACATAGCGCTCGGGGTCGGTGCGCTCTCCTACGCCGGACAGTTCAACCTCACCGCGGTAGCCGACCGCGACGCCATTCCTGACGTCGATGTCTTCGCCGCAGGCATGCGCGACGCCCTACAAACCCTCGCAGCATCCGCAGGCCTCACACCCGCGGCCTCGAAACTGTGACCTCGGTGACTCACCCGGGCCCGCCGAGCGCTTGGTGATGTGCTCAATATCAGAGCATGTATGTGAACGCTCCCTTCTGGGGCGAAGATGCTGAGGCTAGGCACCGATTCCCCGCCGACAAACCGCGCGGTTGAGAGGCGAACGTCCCCAACACACCGGGGGCAGACGGCCATTTCGCGAGTCACCCAAGTCCCAAGCCATGTGGGACGCACGTCACGGCGACCGGAGGCTTGCAGCCCTATCGCCGGAGACCTGCGAGGTCGCACGATCAGCGGTATGTGAGGAGTTCGCCATGACTGACACCATTACTCGACCCAGCGACCATCAGCACCGGCACGTTCCCATTCGGGTGCGATTCGCGGAGGTGGTGGCTGGCGTCCACCGGAATCGCTGGGTGGGCGTGGCGATCGCGGCCACCGTCAGCATTATCAGTGGTTGGCTGACTGCGGTGTTCATGCCCCGGGGCCCGATCACGCCCACGGGTGTGGTTGTGGCTATGGTGGTCGGGTTCGCGGTGGGGGCAACGGCCGGGTTCGTCCTGAAGTCTCGCTGGGCCATCCTGCTCGCACCGTTGGTCTTCGTCGCCGCATTTGAGATCGCCCGAATTGGAGCGGTCGGCCCGTCCGTCGACCAGCCCGACTTCTCGACCGAACTAGGCCTCTATATGGCGGTTCTCGGCCGAGGATTCCACGGCTTGATCCAGCTGCTGCCGATGATGGTCGGCGCCGCCGCCGGAGCCGGCCTGGCTCGCCGGGCGCGGGCTGCACCGGCCGCTGCGAAGGGCTGGCGTCGGATCGCATTGTGGAGTCGGCGCGGCGTCACTGTCTTGGCGGCAGCAGGCCTGATCACGGTCGGGATAGTAATGACGCGTCCCGGAATCACCGAGCCGATCAGCGCCCCGGACGGCACGCCGGCAGCCGGCAGCGTGGCCGAGCTGGCAACAGTCGAGCTCGGCGGGCACGAGCAGACGGTGCTGATCCGCGCCAGCAACACCGACAACCCGGTGCTGCTCTACCTGTCCGGCGGGCCCGGGCAGAGCGACATCGGGTACGCCCGTTACTACATGACCGAGCTCGAGGACGACTTCGTGTTCGCAGTGTGGGACCAGCGCGGTTCGGGAACCTCGTACGCCGAGCTCGACCCGACTGAGACGTGGACCCTGGACCAAGCGGTGGCCGACACGGTTGAGCTGGCCAACTATTTGCGCGACCGGTTCGGCCAGGACAAGATCTACCTGTTCGGCAACTCGTGGGGGTCGACGCTGGGCGTGCTCGCCGCGCAGCAGCACCCCGAGCTATTCCACGCGTACATCGGTGGCGGCCAGATGGCCAGCCAGCTCGCGGCCGACCAGGTGCTCTACCAGATGATCCTCGACTACGCAGCCGAGACCGGCGACACCGGGCTGGCCGAGCAGATGCGCGGCTACGGGCCACCCCCGTACGAGAGCATCTACGCCTACGGCGTGGTTCTCATGCACTACGACGACCTCGCGCCCTACCCCAAGACGGAGTACTTCGAAACCCAGGGCCCACCCGGTATGGACGGCGGCGGGGCGGCCGAGTACGGGCCGCTGGACAAGGTCAACAAGCTGAAGGCAATCGCCGACATGGCCGCGGTGATGTACCCACAGCTGCAGGAGGTCGACTTCCGCACCCAGGTGCCCCAGCTGGACGTCCCGGTCTACGTCGTCCACGGAGCGCACGAGATCCCGGCCAGGAGTGAGTCGGCCCGGGAATGGTTCGATCAGCTGCAGGCACCGACCAAGGAGTGGATTACCTTCGAAGACTCTGGGCACACCCCGCAGTTCGAGGAGTTCCCGCGATTCCGCAAGGTAATGGCCGAGATCGTCCTGCGCCACAACTGAGCCAGCCTCTGACCTGGTGTTTCGTCGGGGTGGCGGTGTGTCTCAGTCCGAGGTGGCGTCCCGGTACGGGGTGTCCAGGGGCCCGGGTCGGCCCTGGCCCGGTACTACGGCATCACGGTGTCCCGTGCGACGGTGTACCTCTACCTGGCCATGCGGGGCACACGCCGTCGACGACACCAGGACCACCGTTCCTGAAGGTGTCGCGATAGGTGCTCGGCGTCACCATCAGGCGCCGCTCCGCGGGTCTTGAGCAACGTACTGTCATGGCTGCGGTCGCCGAGCCGAGCCCAGCCACCGAACAGCGCATTGCTAGGTTCGAGCCAATGAACGTTCTGCGCGTGATGCCCATACTCACGGTCGGCGATCTCAACGCCGCCGTCGACACGTACGTCAAGATGACGGGCATGGAGGTGGTGATGAACCACGGTTGGATCGCCACGTTGGCCCCTCCAGGCAACCGGTCGATCCAATTGAGTCTGATCACTCGGGATGCCACTGCTCCGGTGAACCCGTCAACGTCGATCGAGGTTGACGACGTGGACGCCGCCTACGCAGAAGTGCGGGCTGCCGGCCTGGAGATCATGCACGAGCTGAGCGATGAGGAGTGGGGAGTACGCCGCTTCTTCTTCCGAGACTCCGACGGCAGCGTCGTCAACGTGCTCGCCCACCTCTGATGGGCGACCGCCCGACAACCAGATCCATTCCCGCTGCCTTCTTCTCGGGCACTGGCACGGTGCTGCCGGGCCATGGCGAGTCAGGCCTATGGCACCACTCCGTCGATGTCGTATCGCTCGAGCTGCGGGGCAAGGGCGTCGAGCAGTGCGAGGGTCGCTAGGGCAGCCACGATGCCGGTGCCACGTGAATGGTTGCGTCCGGCGGCCAAGCGTTCGATCCTGCCTGGACGGCCAGCGGCCATCACCCACCGGTCCGAGCCCAGCCACGTCCAGGTCACCACCGGCTCGAGTGCGCGAATGCCCGCGCAGCCCCGGGAACCCTGCTCAGCGCAGCCATTAGCCCAGTGGTCAGCCGCGAGTCGGTCCCGGGACGGGTGACCACCGGCCGTCCCAGGCCTGCGGTCAGCACGTGCTGGTCGGACACGTCCACTCGGTATAACCAGCAGGGCCCGATCCCTGGGATGGTGTGCCGTTGCCGGCCCGTGAAGTTGCGCACCTTGGGCCGGCGGCCGGTGGGTACTGAGTACCGCCTGGGGCGTCCCGGTCGCAGCGCACGAGATCAGCCCGGCGAGGGCCCCGAATCCGCCAGGTGCTCGTCGAATCTGCGCCGTCCCGCCCCGAGGATCCGGTTCGCGCGGGGAAAGTCCGGCAACTGTCCGGCCAGCAGGTCCAGGCCGAGATGCAGCGATCGGGCGGGGACGCCCCGGGCGGTGAGGATGTCCGCCGTCCAGGTGATGAACGTGGTGAACAGGTCGTCGTCGTCGACGTAGAGGGCGGTTGCCAGGAAGTCGACGATGTGTGCGATGTCCTCCGCGGTGTGCTGGCGCTGCTGCTCGGTGTACGTCCGCATAGCCGGGAAGTGTTCGTCCAAACTTGTCATGGTGCGCTTGACGAGGTCGCTCGCTGACCGACTGACGCGCGCGTGCTCCTCGTCAGCCAGGTGCGGTAGGTCGTCGACCGGCTCGTACGTCGACGGGGAGCGACGCCGCCGTTCGATGCCTGCGGCCATCTGGTCGCCTGCGGCTCGAGCGTCCGGCGCCCAGGCGTCCGCGCCAAGCAAGCGGGCGTATCGACCGTCCCGCCCGAAGGCGGCACCGCCGACGAGCACTGGCGCGCCCGCGGCCTGGCACGCGGTGATCACGGCGTGCGCGATGGGCAGGCGTGTCGGGATCGAGGAGGACAACGCCACCACGTCCGGGCCGGTCTGGTGGATGTGCGCGACCAGGTGCGGCGCCGGCACTTGAGCTCCCAGGAAGTCGACGGCCCAGCCGCGCAGGCGGAGCACCTCGGCGAGCAGGCGGGCGGGCATGGCGTGCCACTCGCCGTCGACGCACGCCACGATCACCCGGCCGAAGCGAGGTTCGGTGCGGGACACCGGATGGCGCGCCACGGCGGCGATGACCCTGTCGTTGATCGACGTCGCGGCATGTTCCTGCGCGACGCTGATGCGGTTCGCGGCCCATTCCGTGCCGACCTGGCGCTGCACCGGGGCGACGACGTCGAGCAGCATGACCTCGGCGTCGACGCCATGATCCAGAGCAGTGAGCGCAGCCGTGGTGGCGGCGTCCTCGTCTCTGCGGGTAACGGCGTCCCAGAGTTGCTGGCGGAGCGTCCCGGGCGCGTACCCCCCGGTCGAGAGAGCCTGTCGCGGATCCGCGGTCATAGGCCCTCACCCGCACGTGGCTGGACGGCTCCGGCAGCAGCGGACGCCGTCCGCGGTGCGGTGATCGCGACCACCGCCATGTCGTCGTGGTTGCCGCGACCGACCCAGTCCGAGGTGAGTACCTGGATGCGCTCCACCGTCGCCTCCGCTCCCAGCCCGGCACACTCGGACAGCGCCCGGCGGAGTCGCTGCTCACCGAACTCCTCACTGCCCACGGGCCCGCCGCGCGCTTCGGTGAGGCCGTCGGTGTAGAGCAGGCAGGTCTCGCCGGGCATGAGCTCGACGGTGGCGGTGGTCGCCGTGACCGTCGGCATGACACCCACGAGGTCGCCGTGCGTGTCCGCCTCCTGGACCTCGCCGTCGGTGCGGACAATAAGCGGTGGGAGATGCCCGGCCGAAGTCACGCGCGCCTGAACTCGGTCTCCGGACCGGGCGACCGTCCCGAGCACAAGGGTCGCGAAGAGGCTGTGGTGGGAGCTCACCAGCGCGCTGTTGAGCAGTTCCAGAATGCGCTGATGATCAGCCGCCATCGGCGCTAGGGCGTGGAGCGTATTGCGGATCTTGCCGGTCAGGACGGCCGCCTCCAGGCCCTTGCCGCACACGTCGCCCAGCACGACGAATGTCTCCTGACCCTGGCCGGAGCCGGGATACACGTCGTAGAAGTCGCCGCCGATCAGCTCGCTCGGCCGGGACGCTCGGTACCCGCCCGCGAACTCGACGCCGTTCAGGCGGTGCAGTTGCGGCGGAAGCAGGTCTCTCATCAACGCTGCAGTGATACTCACCTGCTCGGCATACATGCGCGCTGCTGCCAGCGCGGCGCCGGCCCGGGCAGCGAACAGCCGGAGCAGGGTCTCGTCGGCGCTCACGACCCGCGGCCCGTCATCGTGCTGCCACAGCACAAGGGCGCCGGCCGGCATGCCGTGGCCAGGCAACGGGACGATCAGGGCGACACGCACCTCGCCGGTGAGCCGCCGCGGAAGCAGCCAGTCTGGAACGGAGGAGGGATCCATCCGTCGTGGAGCCACCGGCGGGTACCCGCGCAGGGCCTGCCGCAGCCCTGGCACGGCGGCGAGGTCGGCGTCGATCGTCGTCCGGGTGAGCTCACTGGCGCGACCGGCTGTGGCCACGCTGAGCTTGCCGCTCGCCGTGACGACGACGACGGACGCGGCATCGGCAAGGTACTTCGCGGCAAGCCGGGCCGTCGTCTCCATGCAACGGTCGACGTTCAGGGAGGTCAGCAGCTCGTCCGAGGTCTCGACGACGAACGCGAACCGATCCTGCTCCCGGACGAGGGCCTCCTCGGCGCGGCTCCGGTCAGTGACATCGACCAGCCGCCACATCACGCTGCCGTCATCGCGGCCGGATGCGTGCGCCTCGAAGCTCCGCTCGCCGACCTGCCCGCGGAATGTCCGCGACCCGTCCTGCCCGTCGCCCGAGGGTTGCGGAGAGCCGAGCTGGCCCTGGGCGTCCGCGAGCCACTCCGGCACCACGTCGGCCAGCCTGGCGCCGGCCACCGCATCGGGGAACAGCCTGGCCGCCGCTGGGTTCCGCCTTGTAATGACGCCCGACGGGTCCACGAGCATCACGGGGTACGTGGCGTCGGCCCAGTCGGCACCCAGGCTGAGCTCGGTGCCGTGCGTGGTGACGGGGGAGGCCTCGGACATCTCCTCAGGTGAGCGCCAGCGGTCTACGAACCACTTGCTCTCGCTGGTCGGCAATGGGCGCTTTCGAGTATCCGCGTCACCTGGTCGCTGTCCAAATCGCGTCGCTCCGGAGGTGGTCTCCTGTGCGCGCTGCGCCTGAGAGGGCCGGGGTCTTTACGCCGGAGACAGCATCGTCGCGTGGCAGTTATCGGTGTCGTCCATCGAGCCGACGCCTACCGAATCAGAACGAACGCCAATGTCCGGTCATGATGCGATGAAGGAGCCGGGGCCTCCGCTCCTCGTGTCAGTCACCCAAGTCGGTTGTTCGCTTGCGGGTGTCAATTCATGTCCATAGGCCTGGCGGCGCGTCGCCGCGTCCAGGCCCAGCCGGTCGGCCAGCCGCATCGCGACCAGGGTGCTCTTCAGCCCGTACTCCAGGGGCAGCCCCATGCCCAGATCGGTTGCCAAGCACAGGGCCGCGGCCAACTCTGCAGTGCGGACGCGCTGCGGAACCTGACTGGGGTCCACCTCTCGACCATATTCGAGGATGATCGGTACGTCACGGCACGGGCGCCCCTGGCACGCCCGTCCGGACGGCGAGGATCCCCGGCGTCGGGTTCGGGACGAAGAACGAGAAATTGAGCACGAACAGTGTCTTCTGGTCACCACCCGTGGTGCCGAAGGCCACCGTGCTGGGCTGGTTCAGCCCGTGTTCGGCCGTCGCCAGGGTCTCGATGCTCCCGCCCGGGCCGACCCGGATCAGCAGATTCTGGACCGTCGCGGCATAGACGTTCCCCGCCACGTCGACCGCGATCCCGTCGATCCCCAGCACCTCCGGAGCGGACGACGCGATGTCGACCTCACCGGCGCTGCCGTCGGGCAAGATGGGTACGGCGAGCAGCAGCCCACGCTCGGGGTTGCCGACCAGCAGGTCGCGCCCGCGCACGGCGACCCCGTTGGCACCGATCGGGAACCCGAAGCCGAAGGAGCCGTCTCCGACGTACGCCGGGTCCTCGGACCACAGTTCCGCCTCGCCACCGTGAGGGATCCGCCACACAGCCCCATCGACGGTGTCGGTGGCATACAGGTTCCCGCGCTCGTCCAGGGTGACGTCGTTGGGGAAGATCATTGCTTCGGTTCCCGGCAGGCGCGCCACGGAGCCGTCCGGCCCCACCCGATACACCCCTCGGAGCGCGGGATCGGTGGTACCGGTGGACAGGTCGAGGCCGCCGGACGCGACCAAGAGGTCACCCGACGGGGCTGTCACCAGACCGGCCGGCGCCGTACCCGGGTCGAACTGCGCGAGCACCGACCGGGTGCCGTCGGGTGCGATCCGATGGATCTGGTCGAGGAACGTCATGCTCACGTAGATGTTCCCGGTCTTGTCGACGGTGATCCCCTCGGCGAACTCGCCGACGGACGGGTCGAAGGAGGCCACCTCGGAGACGTGTCCGTCTGCCGTCGCGACGGCGGCCGGCAGGGCCAGTGCCACCGCCGCGAGCAGCGCGACGATCAGTCGGGAGCGCATCGCTCTCACGCCCCCTGGAGTCGGGTGAACCCGAGGGTGTGCATCGGGTGCACCGTGACGGACATGTCCGGCATGTCGTGGAGCCCCATCTCCTGCAGCGCCGGGGTCGGTGGACCGTAGATCTCCACGCCGTCGACCTCGAGGTACTCGATGGCCTTCTTCACCTGCTCCCCGAAGAGCTTCAGGTGGTACTCGAACGACTCGGCGTCCGGGTGCACCTGGATCACCACCGACGACCCGTCGTCGTTCTCGTACTGGTTGAACGCCAGCAACCGCGGTTCGTTCTCCTCGATCTCCGCCACCAACTGCTCGTGGAGCGTCGCATAGTCCTCCGCCTTCCCCGGCTTCACCCGGAACTTGCTGATCACGATGAACGGTGCGGACATGGCTCCTCCTCGATTCGGTGGATCGCTCTGACCACCGACGCTAGGGAACGCCTGGCCCCGGGAACATCCGTCGCACGACGTATTCCCGCGGACTCAGCACGAGGGTCAGTCGCCCAGCAGCCCGGCGCGGCGGGCACGTTCGGCCACCTCGGCCCGACGAGCGGCGCCCAGCTTGTGCAGGATCCGGGAGACGTGGACCCCGACGGTGCGAGGGCTGATCACCAGTACGTCGGCGATCTCGGCGTTCGTCCTGCCCGCGGCCAGGAACGGCAGTACGTCGGCCTCGCGGGCGGTCAGCGCCACGGCCGGACCGTCTGCCACCGGTTCGCGATCGATGTCGCCCAGCCGCACCCTGCCCCGTCTGGCGACGGCATCGACGGCCGCCAGCAGCGGCCGCGCGCCGAGGGAGACTGCCACCTCATGGACGCGGGTCAGCAGGTTCGCCGCCTCCCCCCGCCCGGAGCGATCGGTGAGCAGCACCTGCGCCAGCCGCCACCGGGCGTAGGCCTCCGGGTAGGGATCCTCCGCCGCCGTCCACGCCGACACCGCCGTACGCCAAGCCTCCTCCACATCCGACCGACTTCCGCCGCCAGCTCCTGCGCGGGACAGCTCGGCGTGGCACAACGCCGCCTGGGCCCGGAGGCGAGGACCCTCAGCTCCGTCGATCTGCCCGATCCGCGCCATCAGGTCGGGGATCTCCCCGGGATCGAACTCATCGCCGTGCAGCGCCGCCTGCTGCGCGACGTCCGCGGCGGCACGGCACACCACCATGAGCGCCTCTCCCCCGACGAAAGGATCGACGGCGCCGAGCCGGAGCGCCTCCTTCGCCACCGCCAACGCGCCGACGGGTTCGGCGGCCCAGAGCAGGGTCTCTGCGTGGCCGGTCAGCGCGGTCGAGAGTGGGAGGGGCTGTTGCGGTGCATCGTCGGCCAGCTCCCTGGTCCGCTCCAGCGCGGCCCGGTGGGTGGTCGCCTCACCGCGCCACGCCGCCAGCCGGGCCTGGAATCCCCAGGTGAAGAAGGCCGGAATGCCGGTGACCCGGAGCCTCTGGTTGTGCCTGAGCTGCTCCTCTGCCTCGTCCCAGCGTCCGGTCTCCAGCAGCAGCTCGGCGAGCAGGTAGCGCAGCGCCGCCGACATGCTGCGTTCCAGTCCCGCGGCCGCCGCGACCCTCAGCCCGATCCGCAGGTTCGGCTCCCGTGCGTCGGTGTGGCCGAGCTGCTGGATACTGAAGTTCAGCCACATCCGGGCCACCACGATCCGGTCCCCCTCGCCCACCGCGGTCGCCAGCTGGCAGGCCTCCTCGAGGGCTTGATGTCCCGCGTCGGTGCCGAGGCGCCCGATCCCCCAGGCCAGGTGGACCTGCCAGCGAACCAGCGCGTCCGGGACGCTCTCACCCGCCTCCATCGCCTCGTCGGCCACGGTGCGTGCTTCGTCGTACTGGAAAGTCGCGGCCAGGTGCCACGCTAACCCGGAGAGCACCTGGGCCCGGACCGCGGGCGCGGCGTCCCTGGGGAGCACCCGCACCGCCTCCTTGTACGCCGCCCGGGAGCCGTGGCCGTCGCCGGCCTCCCAACGGTAGCGGGCCAGCCGCTCCCACCTCAGCGCCTGTTCTGCCGGTCCGTCCGCGGCCAGCGCGAGACGCTCCTCGGTGAGAGCGGCGGCCCGGTTGTACGCGCCGCTCCGTTCGGCGGCCAGCGCGGCCCGGCGGAGCAACTCGTCGTGGACTCCGCACTCCTCCCGGTCACGCTCGGCGAGCGCGGGTCGGAGCTGAAGGACCCGTTCCAGGTACTGGTGGGCCGACCCCGGTGCGTGCAGCCGCTCTGCCCGCTCGGCAGCGGCCAGCGCGATCGGCACCTCCCGTGCGGGAATGCCCGCGCGCCGCCAGTGGCCGGCGAGGACCGCCGGATCCTGGTCCGGACGGGCGGCGAGCGCCTCAGCGACCAGCCGGTGCAGCTCGCGCCGGTGTCCTGGTGGGATGTCGTCGTAGACCGCCTCGCGGAGCAGGTCGTGGTGGAAGCGGTAGCCGACCTCGTCGACGGTCACCAGGTCGGCGCCCCGGGCCCGGCGCAGCGCGTCGGAGACGTCGTCGACCGTCCCGCCGGCCGCGTCGGCGACGATCAGTTCGTCGCATCGCTCGGCAACCGCGACCACTCGCAGCGCCGCCTGCACCGTCGGGCCCTGCCGCTCCACCCGTGCCCGGAAGGTGCTGCGCAGATGGTCGGGGACCCTGCTGTCGCGGGCTGCCAGCACCTCCTCCACCAGCAGCGGGATGCCACCACTGCGACGATGCAGGGAGTCAGCCTCCTCCGAGGAAGGAGTGGTGCCGGTGATCGCGGCGACCTGCTCGGCCACCGCGGCCGGGCTCAGCGGTGTCAGCGGCACCCGACGCAGCGGTCGCCGGTCGAGTACGTCGGCGAACGCGACCAGTTCGCGCTCGGGCAGTGGTCCTTCATGGCGATGGGTGGCGACCAGCCCCCAGCGCCCGTGGTCGGCTTCGTGCACCAGGAACCCGAGCGCGTCCCGCGTGGCGCGGTCGGACCAGTGGAGGTCCTCCACCACCAGCACCACCGGCGACCGGGTGGCCAGACCGGTCAGGGAGGTCCGCAGCGTCTCGAAGAGTTCGAGCCTCGTGACCGGGCGTTCGCCGCTCAGCATCCGGGTCGCGGGCGCCGAGGACGGGATCGCCGTCCGCAACGCCGATGCCAACGCGGCGTACGGCGGTGCCGCCGGGAGACAGCCACCGACGAGCACCCGGGCACCGTCCGCCCGCCATCGTCGGCCGGCCTCCGCGATCAGCCGGGTCTTGCCCATGCCTGCGCGCCCGCTGACCAGCACCGATCCGCCCTGTCCCCGGGTCAGGTCACCGAGGAACGCCTCCAGCGTGCGCAACTCCTCCTGACGGCCGACCATCACCGGGCTGGCCGTGCGTGCCGATGCCACCGGCGCCATACCGGGCCCCCACGTCACCCGCGGGCTTCGACGCTTCGGTCGCTCGGTCGTCGGTCACCACGCGAACCGACCGACCAGCCCCGGAAGAGTGCGAGGAACTCCTCACGCAACTCCCCAGGCGTGACGGTGCTGTCGATGAGCGCGGAGAAGAAGGTACGCCGAAGACTGCGGCCCATGCTGTGAATCTCCGCCTCGGCGCACCCGGGAAACGCTTGGCGCAACGGTCCCGCGCAGGAGCTCAGCCGACCGTCGATCACCGCCTCGATCTGGCGTCGCGCCTGCTCGGGGCCGAGCTCCTGTGCGGCTCGGTATGCCGGACGGATTAAGTCGTACTGTCGTGCCATGAAGTCGGCCTGGACTGCGAGGTAACGACGAGGCTGGTTGCGCTCCAGATCTCTGTGCTGGGCGGAGAAGTCTGCGCAGATTCGATCCATCGCCCCTGGCTTCAGCGCATGCAGGACCAGATCCCGCTTCGTCGGGAGGTAGTGCTGCAGGCCACCGAGGCTCATCCGCGTGGCCCGTGCGGCCTGCCGCATCGTGAGTCGGCGTGCGCCGTACTCCTCGATCAGTGGCGCGACGGCGAGATAGATCTCCTGCTGGCGCTTCAGCCGGTCCTCCGGCGGGCGCCCGGGTTGTCCGGTCATCGTGCCCACTTCCTCCGAACAACCAGCACATCCGTTGTTCGGGAGACCCCTCGGGGCGAAGTCTAGTCCCAGGAAGGAGAGGTTCACGATGACTCATCCGAACGAGAAACTGCTGACCGAGTACGTCAACGCCGCCGGGTCCGGGGACGTGGCGACCCTGAACGAACTCTTCTCAGGCGATGTGACCTGGCACGTCGGTGGCAACCACGCGCTGTCCGACGATCACCGGGGCAAGGAGAAGGTGTTCGGCCTGTTCGGCATGCTGGCGGAACGATCTGGAGGTACGGCGCGACTCCAGCCCACCGACACCATCGTCGACGACTGGTTCGCAGTCGCGCTGGCAGAGGTCGTCGGCACGTTCGACGGGGAATCACTCGACAACGCGCGGGCGGCCATGGTGCTCCGCATCGAAGACGGACGGTTCACCGAGATCTGGAGCCACCATCACAACCCGGAGGAGATGGACCGACTCTGGTCATAGGGCGACCGCCTGACCAGCTGCGTAGCATCACGCCGGCTGCAGCACCGACTCGAGGAACCCGGCCACCTCGGTTGCGACCACGTCGGGGGCCACAATCGGGGCGAGATGCCCCACCCCAGGTACCTCGCGCACCTGGGCACCATCGATCTGCCGGGCAAGGTGCTCCGCGGCAGCTGGAAAGCCTCGATCCAGCAGCGTCTCGGTGGCGACGAAGAAGGCAGTCGGTGCCGTGATCTTCGCAAGCTCCTCAGGTGCGAACGAACCAAGCGAGGTCTCGGCCTGCATGTTCTCGAAGCCGACCAGCATGTCAGGAATGCCGTCCGCCCAGCGCTCGTGGAAGTCAGTGCCCTCCAGCGCAGCGATCTCCTCGTCATTGCAGATGCCCGCGAGGAAGGCCGGAACCGCGTCGGTCATGCGGCCCTCGCTGGCAGCAATCCCCACTTGTTCGATGGCGGGAAACAGCCGCCCCAAGTCCTCCATCAACACCGGCGGTGCGTCCAGTGGACTCGCCCCCGACTCCCACGCGGCAACCGCCGTCACGGTGTCCAGTCGCTCAGCGGCAGCCAGCACCAGTGGGCCACCAGCGGACCAGCCCAGCAAGCACGCGGGCTCGTCGAGGCTCGCGACGTACGCCGTGATGTCGTCGCACCAGCGCGCGATCGTGTGGTCCGGGTGGTCGCCGGAGAGCCCGCGACCGCGCACGCTCGGCCGGTGGCAGGTGAACCGGTCGGTCAGGTGCGGCGTGAGTTCGCGCCAGGCGAGGTCGCCGTCGCCGATCATGCCGTGGACGAGAACCAGTGCCGGGCCCTCCCCCACGACTCGGCCGGCAATCTCGGTGCCGTCATCCGAGGCGGCGCGGTGGATTCGTTCGGTAGTCATGATTGGTCTCCTCACTGATCGTTGTGCCCGGGGTCGGCACCTGTGAGATCCATGCAACGTCCGGAGCCGCGCCCGCTGCATCGGCGGCGTTGACCATCTCGTCGCCGCGCGCCTACGCGGTTGTGCGTAGCCGTGCTATCGAGCCAAGCGGTGCTCGATGGCGTAGCGGGCGGCCTGGGTCCGCGACGTCACGTCGATCTTGTTGAAGATGTTGGTCAGATGCCGTGCGACGGTGCGGTCGCTGATGAAGAGTGCCGCCCCGATCTCGGCGTTGGACCTGCCGTCAGCCACTAGCGCCAGCACCTCGCACTCGCGCCCCGTCAGCCCGTCCGGCGCCTGCTGTTCCGAGCCCGGCGCGCCAAGTTGCTCAAAGGCAGCCTTCGCCAGTTCGGCTTCGGCCGCCGCCGACTCCTCATCACCCATCGCGCGGTAGGCGTCCGCTAGGCGCCGACACGCGCAGGCGGCGTCGTACCTGGCGCCGATGTCGTGCCACCGGCGGCGGGCCTCGCTCAGCACCGCGAGCGCTTCCTCCGGGCGGCCCTCGCCCAACAGTACGGCGCCGCGGGCGGTCGTCGCCATGGCTTGCAGCCCCGAGGTCGCCCAGGTCGCTGCGGTCTCCTCCAGTTCGGTGGTAGCAGCATCCGCATCTTCCAGCCGTCCAGCAGCCACCGCTGCCGCAGTCATCGCCGCGCAAAGCGGCGCACGGCGCAACGGGTCCGCGCCTGCGGCAGCGAGGGCGGAACGCAACGTTCGAGCTGCACCTTCGGTGTCTCCGTCGGCCAGCCGGAGCAGCGCCCGCCCGGGCTGCGGGTTGCGGCCCAGAGCGTGGGCCTCGTCGTACGCCGCAGACGCCTCCGGTGCCGCACGAACGCGGCGCGATTCGGCGACGACGTACCACGCCTCGGCCCGGTAGTCGATGCGGACGTGGTCGTGCTGCGCGGCGGCCAGTGCGATCGACTCAGCGTCCTCCCAGTCACCATGGAGCAGATGGAGTTGCGCGCGGTGCACAGCGCACATGCCCCCGAAACCGGGCCCGAGCGAGGCCGCGGCCGGCCGGGTCGCGAGCCATTCCTCGGCAAGGTCGGTCCAGCGGCTCATCCGGGCGACGTCTGCGACCTCGTGGCAGGCCTCCATGGTGAAGCAGTAGAGCGTCCACTGGTTGAACGGCGCGATGTGGCCATCCAGCACACTCACCATCGCCTCGTCAATGAGCGCCA
Source organism: Jiangellaceae bacterium (assembly GCA_036373915.1). Classification (GTDB taxonomy): domain Bacteria; phylum Actinomycetota; class Actinomycetes; order Jiangellales; family Jiangellaceae; genus JASLBX01. The sequence continues at coordinate 20,683 of DASUUU010000060.1, forward strand.
TCCCATCGGCGACATGTCCGGCCTTCAGCAGTGCCTGCCCCTCCGCGTGCACACCCATGGCTGCGAGGTCGGGGACCTGGATGCGGCGGCCCAGGCCCTGCAGCCGTCGAGCAGCGGCAACCGCTTCGGTGGTGTTGTTCTTGGCCAGGTTCGGCTGCACCTCGGTCAGGAAGAGCAGAAAACCGTGCACGACGCTCTCTGGCGCACCGTCAGCAAGCCGCATCGCGCGGCCGATCCAACCTGTGCCCTGCGGCTCGTCACCGCGCGACATGTGGAAGATGCCCAGCATTGCCGCTGACATCCCGGCGTCTGTCGGACGCTCTTCGGCCAAGAAGGCGTCGTACGCCGCAGTGGTGAGCCGTAGTGCGTCATCCATGTGCCCGAGCCAGAAGGCTGCATCGGCGTACCCCGCCAGGTCGTCGGCGTCGAGTGTGGACTCGTCGCACGCGCGGTAACCAGTTGCTGCGGCGGGCCAGTCCTGGCGTGCATGGGCAGCCCGCGCTCGGGACAGCGTGTCGGAGTTGTCGGCCATGCATCCTCCTCGGGCCAACGCTATCGCTGGGCAGGGCCAACACGCCCGGTTGTGGTTGCCGATGAAGCCTGGCCGCGCGAGCGTCAGTGCGGCTGCGCGTGGAGATTGCACGAATGGTGGCTTCCGTTGCGAGCGTCGGATTCAGCGCGTGGACCCCATTGCCAAGGCGGGAGGCAGTGCGGGCCCGGCGGCCGACGAAATTGGGTCAGTACCCACGACCCGACTGCTGCCGGACACGACTCTAAGTATGCCGAGCCGCGTCAGGGCTGGGCGCCGATCAGGGCCATCGTGGGGCCACACCAAAGAACGATTGCACTTGAGCGCACTGGAGGCCTCGACGCGCACCTGTGGCGGCCTGCGGTTCCCCATCACCCTGCGCTACGGCGGCCGGCTCTACTCCATCGGCGTCGGCCGAACCCACGCCCGAACCCACGTCATCGTCCGGGTCCAAGACCGCGACATCCGCATCATCAACGCCGCACCGGCCAACTCCTACGCGAACTCGTCCTCGACCCCACCAAGCGCTACCAGCCCACCGGACGGCCACTCGGACGCACACGCCGCTGAAAACCAGAGACGGCCGAACCCACCACTATTGGGTTCGGCCGTCCGGGATGTCTTGAGACATCACACGGCGGAGGCGGCGGGATTTGAACCCGCGAGAGGTTTGACCCTCAACCTGCTTAGCAGGTCTGCTGACCCCCGTTCACTACAGTCACCTCCGTCTATGACCTGCGTGAACACAATCGCGAGATGGTCGGCGGACGCCGCCGAACGGGTGTGAATGAGACCAGAACTGAGACCACATCTGTCCCGGCTGCTCGGCTCGACGCTGCTGCGATGACCCCGGCCACCTCGCCTTCTCGTGGCGTAAACCCGTGCTCGGACGGGTGTAGGGCAACGAGACCGGCTGGACACCTCTTCGTGCCCTGCACCCCCCATCCCCTTGCTGATCGAGGAGGTTCAGCGTGTCCACTTTGGCACATTCCACCGGCACCAACGGTGCACGTAGGTTCGTGTCGCCCTCCGATGGACTTGATTTACGTACCGACCAGGGACTGCGCAAAGCGTTGCATGCCGTACAGCGGTCGGGCTCATGGGAGACACCCGATGGCCAGGCCCTGCTCGCGGAGATTCGTCGGCGTGCGGTCCGCAACGCCGCCCACGTCGCCACGGCGACCGGCACTGCGATGGGCCCCGGTCTGGTCGACGACGTGCTACTAGCCGCATGGCTGGTGCTCCACCGGCACGGCGACAAGGTGCTCGCGGCGGCGAGCCCGTGGGCGTACCTGATGAGCTCAGCCCAGAAGCAGGTCCTCGACGAGATCCGAGCCCAGCAACTGCTCACCAACACCGCCTCAATCCGCGGCCGCGCCCGAGAGGTCCTACCCAGTACCGTCCGACCAGTCGGAAGCACGGTAACCGACCTCGCCGCGGCGCTGCGCCACGAACCATCGGACACCGACACCGGCGATGCCCGGCGGATCGTCCGACAGGTCCGGCAGCACGAGCAGCCACTGCTGGTCGCCGGCAGTGAACCAAGCGCAACGCCACCGCTCTGGGAGCGGGAGCCGTGGTTCGCCGCGTTCATCGACCTACTCGTTACACATGGCGCCGACCAGGCAGTCACCCCCTTCGCGATGGCCGACCCTACCGCTGCCCCCAATGCCACCCGCTGACCACCGCGCCACCGGTGGCCTTCACTACCTCCAGCCATGCGGCCAGGTCACGATGAGCAGGCCCCGCTGGGCGGCGGAACGGCCCGCACAAGATCCGGGTACGCAGGTCGTCGTAGCACCATTTGGTGCCCGCTGCCAGCCGCGCCTCAGCTTTACCGCCCATGCCGATGAGCGATCGTCTGGAGGCCACCATCTCACGGGCCGCAGTAAAGCGGCTACGCAGCGCGAAGTGCTACGGTCCAGCATGATCACCTGCGTCGTCACGTACGTTATCGATCCGACGAAGATCGAAGCCTTCGAGCGGTTCGCCCGCCGGTGGATGGAGTTGGTCGATCTGCAGGGCGGCCTCCACCACGGCTACTTTCTGCCCAGCGAAGGTGCTAGCGACGAAGCCATTGCCCTGTTCAGCTTTCCCAGCCTCGCCTCGTACGAACAGTACCGTGAGCGGTTCGGTTCAGATCCAGATTTCCTGGCCGCCGACCGCATCCGGGACGAGAGCGGTTGCGTATTGCGCTACGAGCGCACCTTCATGCGACCACTTCTGCCGGAGCGCTAACGGCCCATCCAGAAAACCCACTCCAGATGAACATCACCTCCGCACATGCCGCGTTCCGCGCTCTCGTGCCAACTATGCAGTCGGTCGTGGGTGATGGCAGGGTCAGAGCCGTTCCAGCCAATGGTGGCCCGGCGTCAACGACTGCAGCGCTTCGCGCATCCAGGCGCGTCTGTGGTCGTCGAGGAACGGCAGTGCCGCTTCGAAATCCGGTTCGTCCTTTGCCCGGTGAAGCCGCGCCTTGTACACGAGGACGATCTCCGGAAGCAGGTAGCGGATCCCATCATCGGCGACCCAGGTCACGTCTTCGACTGGAGCCACGTGCTCAGACAGGAACTTGTTGCTCCAGAGCCCGTCGACGTCCGGTGTCAGTGGGATGTCGACGATCCAGGGCGACGCGGCATTCGCGCGCAGCCACAGCTGGCTGCCGGGTTCGTCCACCGTGGAGCAGCGGTCGCCCAGGGGACGAAGGATCCCGCTGACGTTGTTCCAGACGTGCCAGCGGCTCTTCATGAACACCACGAAGGCGGGCACGTCACGCGCCAGGATGGAGACGTCGGTGTCATCGTGCTCTCGTCGGAAGCCAGTCGCTGCTTCGATCGCCCACCCACCCACGACCCACCACGGTCGGTCGAATCCGTTCATCTCCTTGGCGAACTCACCGGGTTCCATCGGTGCCCATGCGCCGTAGAGCGCCTGGAAAGCGTCCTCCTCGGCCTGTTCCTCGGGAGATCGTCCGAGCGGGACTCTCGGCAGCACGTCGACCAGCCTTCCACATATCCGCTTGTCCGCCCGAGCTGCGCCCTATGCCGCGGAATCGCGCGACCGGAAGCGCTCAGAATCTCAGGACGCCAAGGCCGATGCATGCGCGGCAAGAGCCCGATCCTGACGACCGTGAGACCGTCGTCAAGCTATCTCTCCACGCTGTCGGTGGGGCCACGAGGGTGGTCCTCTGGCAGGGCGATTTTGCGACCGAGGCGCGGCTTGCCCTGCACCGCAGCGGCTGGACGGACAGCTTCGAGAAGCTGCGTGAACTGATCAAGTCGACCACCTAGCGCCATACCGCCGACCTCGTCGTTGTCCTGAACCGAAAGGGTGCCTAGCTGTTACACGAGTCACGCAGGCCTCACCGAAGCATCGCTCGCTCATGACCCAAGTCGCGTCACCCGCAACATCCGCTAGTGCCGCGTGGTTCGGCTGGGCGTGACGGTGAAGGAGGGTCGCCTCCTCCTGCCGCCTTGGTGCGGTGTAGCGCTTATGAGCTACAGTTGTGGTACGAGTTCTTCATAGGAGGAGTAGCCGATGGCTAGAAGCACATCGTTTCGTATCACCGAAGCCGCCAAGCGGCGGTTGGCTTCTCGCGCGGCTCTGGAGGGGGTGAGCGCTACGGCGTTGCTTGATCGGCTCATCATTGAGGGTGTCGATCAACTGAGCTACCCAGGCATTGTCTTCCGTGGTCCCGCGCATGACCGGCGCGCCGCACTGGCAGCCGGACCGGATGTGTGGGAGATCGTCTCACGCCTACGTGAGCTGGACGGCTCTGAAGAGCAGCGCATCGCCACGTTGAGTGCTGAGTCAGACCTGCACCCACGGCTCGTCCGTATCGCTTTGGACTACGCGGCTGATCATCCTGATGAGGTTCGGGAGAGGATCGAACGCAACCGGGCTCTTGCCGAGAGTAGCCGCAGAGCTGTCGAGCAGCGCGAGGCGCTGCTGGCGTGACGGCGTTTCTGATCGATGAGATGTTTCCCACCGCCACGGCCGAGTTGCTTCGCGACTCGTACGGTCGAGATGCCGTCCATGTCGCCGAGGTAGGCCTTCAAGCGACCGAAGACGCCCAGGTAGCAGAGGTGGCTCGCGCGCAGGGAAGAGCTGTGGTCACCGAGAACGTGGCCGACTTCGCCACTGAACGCGAGGTGGTGCTGGTGTTCGTGCTGAAGAAGAACTTGCCAGCCGGAGGCGGGCAGGCCGCAGCACTCGCCAAAGCCCTCGACGAGTGGGCAAAGGCCAATCCGGATCCCTACCTAGGTCCTCACTGGCCGACAGTCGGCCAGCCACGACAACGCACAGACCACTGAACCTTCTTCGATAGGACGGCCAAGAACGAGGCATGGCCACCGCGGACCGGCCCAACATTCTCATTCTGGTGGCCGCTCGCCGGCAACTCAGCGCGGGTCACACATCCTCATCTGACCCCGACCGGGCGGCTGTGCAGATGCGCGGGCACGGTGTGCAACGTGGTTGGGTTGTTGACGCCAGTGGCCTCGGCCTTGCGCAGTGTGTCATCCCGTTGAACGAGCCGCTAACCGTCCCAGCCCGATTCGCTCAGCGCGTGTAGGCAACCGACCAAGATGAGGAATTTCGATCATGGCTCGACTGGCGCGTATCGAGACGCTGGTAG
>DASUUU010000061.1:0-8833 GCA_036373915.1 Jiangellaceae bacterium
GCGTCCAGCGATTCGCCGTCACGGGCCGCCACTCCTCGCGGTCGGGCCACACGAACCTCGCGATGACCGGGATCTCGCCCATCCGACGCGTCGGCACGCGATCGGGCATCTCGTAGTTGAGTGGTCGGTCCACATCTTCAGTATCGAACATATGTACGAGACGTGGCAAGCCCCCGGGTTCGACCGGGAGTCTCAGGGCGACGGCAGGCTGACGCCGCTGAGTTGGGCGCACGCATCGAGCAGCCCTTGCTGGATCGAATGGTCGGCCGCCTCCGGAGGGACGGTGAGCTCCCGCATGTGTCGCATGTAGCGGCCGGAGCGCAGCGCAGCCGGCTCGTCGCTGCTGGCCAGCCACACCTGGGTCGCCGATCCGGTGCGAACGTCGGTGGGCGCACCGGCGCCACCCATCTGGGTCCTCACCCAGCCCGGGCAGACCGCGGTCACCACCGTCCTCGGATATCGCGCAGCTATCGCCAGCGCCAGGGCGATGTCGCACAGCTTCGAGTCCTGGTACGCGCCGGTCGCCGACCATGGCCGCCGTCGGCGTTGCAGGTCGTCGAGAACGATCTGACCGCCGGACGCCATGCCGGACGTCAAGTAGACCAGCCGCGACGGCACCGGGATGAGGGCGGTGAGGACGTACGGGGCGAGGACGTTGACCTGGAAGGTTCGCTCCAGCCTGTCGACCGTCTCGACCCGTCCGCCGGACTCATAGATGCCGACGTTGTGGATAACGGCGTCCATCGATCCGAGGGATTGCACTTGCTCCGCGACGTCCTTGATCTCGGCCAGTGAGGACAGGTCGCCGACCACGACCGGTGCATCGAAGACTGATCTGGTGTGCGCGGCTCTGCTGGTGTTGCGGGCGTGCAACACGACACGGTGACCCATCTCGCGAAGCATCTGAGCCGCGGTCAAACCGATGCCGGCCGTGGATCCGGTGATGAAGATCGTTTTGCTCATGCGGGCTGTTCCTCCGGGCTGCGCACGTCGGGTGAAACCAACCGGATCCAGTGCTCGAAGGAAACCAGGAACTCCTTCAGTCGTCGCGCCGTCAACGTGTCGACCAGCCTCCGCCGGTGATCAAAAAGGGTCGCGGCATCACGAAGGAACAGCGTCGGCTGCGACAGCACCAGCGCCTGGGTCGAGGTCAGCACCTGACGCAGCTGGGTCTGGGCAAGCCGAGTGCCCCACGGCCCGGTCGTGATGCCGGTGACGGCTACCGGCTTGCCGGCCAGCCCGTCAGGTCCGTCGGATCGCGAAAGCCAGTCGATCACGTTCTTGACCACGCCCGGCAGCGACTGGTTGTACTCGGGAGTAGCGATGAGCAGCCCGTCGGATGAGGCGACCGCTTCTCGGAGCCGCGCCACACCCGCCGGGGGCGGATTCTCCAGATCTTCGTTGAACACAGGAACCAAGTCGAGCGATTCGTACCCGGTGATCGACATGAACGGTGGCGCCAGTGACACCGCGGCTTCGACGAGTGATCGATTGTACGACTCCCGGCGCAGGCTCCCAGGGATGGCCAGGACGCGGACAGCTCGTTCGGTCATGCTCTCACCTCCGGCAGGGAGAACCGCGCGATCGAGACCTGCGCGATCGGTCCTATCGAGACCGCGTAAAGCAGCGTGCCGAGTCCGACCGGACCACCGAGCAACCAACCGGCGGCCAGCACGATCAACTCGATGAGCGTCCGTACCAGGCGGATGGAACGGCCGCTGCGGGCCGCGAGCCCGGTCATCAGCCCGTCGCGGGGTCCTGGGCCGAGCCCCGCGCCGATGTACAGGCCGGTGGCGACGCCATTGGTGATGATCCCAGCCGCCAGCATCAACAGCTGCCAGGGCAACGGTTCCGGCCGGGGAAGGACGGTGAGGGCGGCATCTGCCACCAGTCCGACGACGAGAGCATTGGCCACCGTGCCAGGCCCGGGACGTTGCCGGAGCGGGATCCAGGCCAGCAGTACCAGCACGCTGACGCCGTTCACCACCCAGCCGAACGAGATTCCCGTGCGCTGGCTGAGTCCCTGGTGGAAGACGTCCCAGGAGTCGACGCCGAGGCCGGCGGACAGCATGGTGGCGATGCTCACCCCGTAGAGAACCAGTCCGGCGCCGAGCTGCGTCACTCGCCGTGGCGTGCCCCATACCTGTCGAGTGGGGAAAGTTTCATGACACATCATGAGAACTCTAATGCATGACACATCATGAATATTCCTGTAGCATGTCCGACGATGGCGCTACGTTGGCTCAATCCCACCGAAGAGCGGGCCTGGCGAGGGTTCCGCCGCATGTTCACCTTGCTCGAAGGTCAGCTCGCGCGCGAGCTGACCGACGAGTCGGGATTGTCGATGGCCGACTACACCGTCCTGTCGAATCTCGTCGAGGCCGAAGGCCGGAGGTGGCGAATCACCGAGCTGGCGGACCACATGCAGTGGTCGCAAAGTCGGCTCTCCCATCAGATCCGCCGTATGGAGACCCGAGGCTTGGTGCAGCGCGACGATGTGTCCGATGACGGACGAGGAACCGTCGTCGTGCTGACGAGGGACGGCACGCGGGCTATCGCCGCCGCCGCTCTCGGGCATTTCCGCTCCGTCCGCATGCACATGATCGATCTACTGACTGATGAGCAGCTTCAGACCCTCGGCGATATATCTGACATCGTCGTTTCTCATCTGACGAGCCTGAACGGCGCCACCACCGAGGTGAGAGCGGATGGATTCGAGGTCGCCCCAAGCGGCGGTTGATCGGGATGGTCACAACACGTAGATCCTCGTCGGTGGAGGTCGTTCGCGAGCGGGACGCCCTGCTTTCGACGAAGATCGCCATACCCCGGATTCGCCCGGATCGGCTGACCCGTTCGCGCCTGATCGAGACCCTCGATCAGGCGTTGGAACCACTATCTCGCGGCGAAGGTCGCACCTTGGCTTGGCGCAGCTGTTCTACGAGCGCGACCTGCTGAACGATTACCCCAAGGGGGACCGTTTGTGACATGATTCGGACGAACTGGATGATTGCATAACCAAATCGGGCCGACAGACTTTGGTTCCGGTAGCCTCGCGCCGGTCGCGGCACGCCGTACGCCTCGGGTTAGGCGCCTTGCCCCTATGCTGAAATGTCAAGCCGGGCCGGGATTCGCCGGGCCCCGATGGTTGTACAAGGCAAGTGGACGAATGCGGTGAGTGATGAACCAGGTGCCCGATCTACTGACGGTCTCGCGCGAGCCCGTCGACGGTGGCCGGGCAATTCGCCTACGCGCCATTGGCGAGATTGACATGTCCACCGTCCCATCCTTCGACGAAGCACTCTCAGCGGCACTCGACGAAGGACCCGCGAGTCTGATGATCGACCTTTCCGAGGTGACCTTCATGGACTCGTCTGGCCTGAACGCACTCGTCCGCGCCCGTAATGCCATGGACGACACCAACGTCGAATTGGTGATCTCCGGGATGAGCGATCAGGTACGCCGCGTATTCGAGGTCAGTGGGCTCATGACCACGTTCATGTTCGTGCATTCGTAGCATGAGTGAGCGGACCTTCAAGTTCAACATTGCTCTCAGTGGCCCAGTGCGGGACCGACCGCGACTGGCGCGTCACTGGGCCATGGACCGGTGCACCGACCTCCGGTTCGATTGTGCGGGCATCGACCTGCCACTGCTGGTAAGCGAGCTCGTCACCAACGCGTGCCTGCATGGCAGCGATCCCGTGACTCTTCGCCTCGAGTTCTACCGGACGAGAGTGCGAGTCGAGGTTGAGGACGGCGTACCGGGTTGGCCGGGCATGCAGTCTCCGACCGATCGGGACCCGGGCGGGCGTGGCCTCCTGATCGTGGATTCACTCAGCAACGTATGGGGAATCGACCAGTCCGCCGCGGGAGGCAAGGTCGTGTGGGCCGAAGTGCTCATGGACGAACCCGGCAACGAGACGCTCGAGAGGGTCGGGGGCACATGACTCCGCCGGGCGACAACACCGAGCAGTTGCGGCGCCTGGAAGCTCTGACCGACCGTGCACTCGCTCACCTCGACCTCGAGAGTCTTCTCGACGAACTGTTGGTCCGCGTCACTGACCTGCTCAAGGTGGACACAGCAGAGGTCCTGCTCGTGGACGAGGACACCAACGAACTCGTCGCCACGGCGGCGAAGGATCTCGAGGACGAAGTCCGTCAGGGCTTTCGGGTTGCCGTAGGCACAGGCTTCGCAGGAACGATCTTCGCAACCGGCCGACCAAGAACGATCGAGTACGTCGACGAATTCAATGTGGTCAGTCCGATCATCCGGAGCCGGGGTATTCGATCGCTGATGGGTGTCCCACTCGTCGCGTCCGGCGAGGTCATCGGCGTGCTCCACGTGGGCACCAGGTATCACCGGGTGTTCGGAGAGGACGACATCGAGCTGCTCCAGGCAGTGGCCGACCGGGTGGCGCTGGCGACCCAGGCTCGCCGGGCCGACGTGGAGCGGGTGGCGGCAGCCGTACTTCAGCGGAGCCTGCTTCCCGGGCGGCTCCCGTCCGTCCCTGGTCTGGAGATGGCGGGACGGTACCTTGCGGGCGGAACCGGTGGAGTAGGCGGCGACTGGTACGACGTCTTCACGCTGCCCGGCGGTCGCACCGGCGTGGCCATCGGAGATGTCGTCGGACGCGGGATGCCGGCGGCGGTGGTGATGGGCCGGCTGCGCAGCGCGTTGCGCGCCTATGCCCTGGAGACGAACGACCCCGCCGAAGTGCTTGAACGACTGGACCTCAAGGCGCAGCACTTCGAGGCGGGCCAGATGACGACCGTTCTCTACATGGTGTTGGAGCCGGGCGCACATCAGTTGGCGTTGTCCTCGGCCGGACATTTTCTGCCGCTCATGGCGATGCCCGGCCAGGATCCGGTCACCATCGACGCCCCGGTGGACCCTCCGCTCAGCACGTTGCGCGACGCAAGACGCGAGAGCAGTGTCATCTCCTTCCCCGAAGGTGCGATGTTGTGCCTGTTCACCGACGGCCTAGTCGAGCGGCGCGACGAGTCAATCACCGACGGGCTCGAACGACTGCGGGCAGTCGTGGCGGCGGCACCGCCGAACTCGATCTGCGAGACCGTGTTGTTCGAGATGCTCGGCAGTCAGGGCCCGCAGGACGACGTCGCCATGCTCGCGATTCGCCGGACAAGAGGCGGCAGCTAGCCGGCGAGCGTCGCGTCAACGTGAGCTACCCGAGGGGCGTCGATTACGTGGTGGCCGACCGGCGAGCGCGCTGCCGGTGCGCGTCGACGCCGCGTAGCATGCCGGCCTTGCGGTCGGTGGCCATGAACGACGCCTCGATGCCGGCCCGCGCCAGGTCGGCGACACCGTCGGCGTCAAGGTCCAGCAACGTCGCGGCGACAAGGTACTCGTCGTTCAACGTCGTGGAGAACATGGGCGGATCATCGGAGTTGATCGTCACCGGCACACCGGCGGCCACCAGAACGGGCAGCGGGTGCTCGTCAAGTGACGGCACCGACCGGGTGCGGACGTTCGACGTCGGGCAGATCTCCAGCGGTATGCCCTCAGCCGCGAGGTGAGCCATCAGCGCCGGATCCTGCGCAGCTGCGATGCCGTGCCCGATCCGTTCGGCGCCGAGGTGGTTCAACGCATCCCAGATCGTCTCCGGCCCGGTCGACTCCCCAGCGTGCGGCACGCTGTGCAGACCAGCAGCCCGAGCACGGTCGAAGTGCGAGGCGAACTGCGGTCGCGGCACACCGATCTCGGGGCCGCCAAGACCGAAACTGACCAACCCGTCCGGACGGATCCGCAGCGCGGTGTCCAGCGTCACGTCGGCAGCAGGGAGCCCCGACTCGCCCGGGATGTCGAAGCACCAGGCCAGCTCGACCCCGAAGTCGCGTCCAGCCCGGCGGCGGGCATACTCCAGCGCCTCACAGAATGCCTCGGCGGCTATCCCGCGGACGATCGACGTATACGGCGTCACCGTCAGCTCCGCGTATCGCACGGTCTGCCCGGCCAGCTCGCGCGCGATCTCGTAGGTCAACATCGCCACGTCGTCGGGAGTGCGGATCAGGTCCACGATGCTCAGATAGATCTCGATGAAGTGCGCCAGGTCCTTGAAGTCGAAGTACTGCCGCAACAGGTCGGGATCGGCCGGTACCGGGCTCGACCCCTCGTGGCGGGCCGCCAGCTCCGCCACGATGCGCGGTGACGCCGAGCCCACGTGGTGAACATGCAACTCGACCTTCGGAAGGTCTGCGATGAACGTCTTCAGCTCTTGCACATCGTTCATCATCCCGCATCATGCTCGGGCATCACGACGCCTGGCTCGAACGTCGAGGAGTTGCTGCTGACGGCCACGGCCAACTCCGACGGCGCCCCAGGTAATAGCGGTCGGATGCTCGTGGTGGGCGACACACCTGAGTCTCACCTACCAAGGAGGTTGTACGAACGGGTGTTTCGATGTAATGTATGAGGCAGAGTGGAGGCCGTAGAGCTGTCAGAGTGTTGAGTTAGCGCTGAGTGCCGATGTGACCGCTCCGGGTTCAGACCCCGGGGCACCCAGGTTGATCATTTGACACCTCCGAAAGGGTGTTGGGTCATGTCGGCCACGCCATCACCGACTCCCCCGCCAGTAGCGGTGCAGGAGGAGCTTGGCACGGTGCCGCCGGGCGCGCTGCTGAGTTCGATGTTGGAGGACGTGGACATCGAGCGCGTCTGCGGCCACGACACGGTGGTGATGTTGGGCGCTGAGTACCGGCAGTTGTGCCGGCAGCAGGCCCGGGTCTACCGGGCGCTGCTCGAGACCGGGCTACGCAAACCGTTCTCAATCGACACTGTCGAGCGAATGTCGCGGCCGGACGAGTTCGCCGCCGAGGAGGCCCGAGCCGTCCTGGTGTGGTCGCGGACCCGAGCCGAGCGGGCCTTCGGGTTCGCGGTCGACCTGTTCATGCGGCTGCCGCTGCTGGGCGAGGCGATGCTCGCAGGAAATCTGGATGAGCCTCGCGCCCGCGCGTTCGTGGACTGGACGAGCGGGTTGACCGACGCGCAGGCCGAGCAAGTATGCGAGCAGTTGCTGAGCGAGTCGGCACAGCTAATGGTGGGCGAGCTGATCGACCGGATCAAGAGGGCCTGCCTGGCGATCGACCCGGACTACGCCGAGAAGCGGTACCGGGATGCACTCCGGACCCGCCTTGTCCGCGGGTCGCGCAATCCGGACGGTACCGCGAACCTCGGCGGCTACAACCAGCCGCTAGACCGGATCGCCGCGGCCTCTGAACACATTGACGCCCTGGCGAGGGCGTGCAAGCGAGCCGGCGACAAGCGGCCCATCGACTACATCCGGTCCGACCTGTTCCTCGGTCTGGCCGACGGCACATTCGAACGAATGAGCCACGACGAGATCATCGCCTACGTGCTCGCCCATCCTTATTCAGAACCCGACGACGACAAACCCGGGGGCAACCCGGGTGGCAGCAAGCCGGACAGCGATGGCAGACCGGGCGGGGACGGCAAGCCGGACAGCGATGGCAGACCGGGCGGGGACGGCAAGCCGGGCAGCGATGGCAGACCGGGCGGGGACGGCAAGCCGGGCAGCGATAGGAACGACGGCGGACTCGGCGCCACCGACGGAGGTCGGCCGGGCAGCGGTGAGGACAGCGCCGACAGAAGTAACGCCGAAAAGCCCGGCGGCGGACCTAGCGACGGGGAGCCCGGCGGCAGCAGCCATCCCGCCAGCGGGAGCATGCCGGCATGTGGTGGCGATGGCCGTTCCGGCCAGGAATCCAACAGCCGGTCGGACAATGGCGGTGACGTGTCCGCCCACGACTCCTCGTGCGGTGACGGCGACCAGAGCAATACCCGAAATGGGCCGGCGGCACCGGCCGGTCGGCCCCGGGCGGTGCCGGAGGTCCGGGTCGAGCTGGCCACCGTCCTCGGCGAGAACGATCGCCCCGGCGAGATCCCGCCTTGGGGCCCGATCCCCGCCGCGCTGGCCCGCGACCTTGTCGCTCGCATGGGCTCGGCCGAATGGAGATACGTGTTGTGCGGTCGCGATGACCGCGCCATCACGGGTGGGCTACTGCGAACCCGCGTGCGCACCAGCAGCACAGAACGGCTACGGCGGGACGCTCACCGCGGCGGCATCGTCGAGATCGCCGTCTCGGTCGCCGAACTCGGCCGGCTTGCCACACGCACAGCCACGCAGGGGCCGTGGGCACCAGTGCTGGCCGAGTTGGCAAGCTACGTCGGCCAGGCACCGCGCATTCAAGACGCGGACGGCGACGACCCGCTCCGCCGAACTCCCGGTGCGGCACTGCGCCGCTGGGTGCAGCAACGCGACCGGCAATGCCCTCACCCCTCCTGCCGGGCACCGGCTCGTGCGTCGGACCAGGACCACCGGATCCGCTTTTCCGACGGCGGGCCGACGGACGGGGCCAACCTATCCCCGCCGTGCCGGCACGACCACCGGCTCAAGGACGAGGGCCACTGGGTCACGACTCAGCCCGAACCCGGGCTGACCGTGTGGACCAGCCCGTTGGGCCACCAATACCAGTCCCGCCCACCACCGATCATGGTCACGTTGCCCGAGCCGTACCAGGACCCGGACAACCGCTGGGACTTTCCCACCGGTCGGTACGAATACTCTGGTCGGCCGATCGGCTGTGACTGCGACGAGCCGTGCGCCGGAGGCTGTGACGGCCGGCGCCTGATCCTGCCTCCGCCGCCGACCCGCGTACCAGATGATGAGCGGGCCGATGACCCGGAACCCACACGGATCTTCGACCCCGACGACAGCGCACCCTTCTAGATCCAGGAGTGCGGCGGCGGTTGATTCGGTTGGTCGAAGCGGGCCCAGTGTCCCGTCAGCTCGCTAGGTGG
>DASUUU010000062.1:0-2803 GCA_036373915.1 Jiangellaceae bacterium
GTCCGCCGGGCGTGCGCCTGCCGCCGGCCACGGCGACCTGTCCGAGATGGCCTCGCTCATCGCGCGGCAGGCCCTGCCGGCCGGCGATGGTTGGGGCGCGGCCGGTGACGGTACGACAGGTGGCGCGGAGGCTGCGTCTGACCAGGTTCACCTCGTTCGCACCCGGGCCGAGTTGATCGACGCCCTCGGCGGTGACAACGGCAGCAACCGGAACAACGACACACCCAAGATCGTGATCGTCGACGGCGTGATAGACGGCTTCGAAGCGGCCGACGAAACGGTCATGACCTGCGACGACTTCGCCGATCCGGAATACTCGCTCGACGCCTACCTGGCGGCGTACGACCCGGAGGTCTGGGGCCGGGAATCCGACCCGTCCGGCCCGCTCGAGCAGGCGCGAGTCCGGTCGCAGCGAAACCAGCAGGCGCACACCGAGCTCAACGTCGGATCCAACACCACGCTGCTCGGGCTACCGGGCGCGACGCTCCGGCACGTCACGCTCATGTTCAACCGGGCCGACAACGTGATCGTGCGCAACCTCACCTTCGAAGACGCCATCGACTGCTTCCCGCGCTGGCGGCCCACGGACGGATCGGCCGGCAACTGGAATTCGTTCTACGACTACGTGTCGGTACGCCGTGGCTCGAATTTCTGGATCGACCACAACACGTTCCGCACGTCGACCGATCCACTGCCGGAATACTTCGGCCGCAAGTACGAGATCTACGACGGACAACTCGACATCACGCACAATGCCAACTGGGTGACCGTCTCGCACAACGTGTTCAAAGACCACGACAAACTCTCGCTCGTCGGCTCCACCAATAACCCCGGCAGCGGTGACCCGGGCCTGCTCAACGTGACGTTCCGGCACAACGTGTACGACGGCGTCGGCCAGCGGGCGCCGCGGATGCGATTCGGCAAGATCGACGTCTACAACAACCATTACAAGGTGGCCGTCGACTCTCCGCTGTTCGAGTTCGACTACCTCTGGGGCGTCGGGGTCGAGTCGCAGGGCTACTTCGAGAACAACTACGTCGACCTGCGCGGCTCGGGTGTCGACGCGTCCGAGATCATTCACGACTGGGGCGGCACGGTGATCACCGAGAAGGGCACCTGGGTGCGTACCGGGGCCGGCGTCGGTACGCCGACCAGCCTGCTCGACGCCTACAACGCCGTGAACGAACCGCAACTCGGCGACGACGCGGGCTGGACGCCGGAACTGCGGGCCGGTCCCGTGCTGCCTGCCGCCGCAGTGCCTGCGTACACGACCGCGTCGTCCGGTGCTGGTCCTTTCAGCCGGCTGTTGGCGGCGCAACTCTAGGATCGGGGCGATGATGAGGCTGGAAGTCGGCGGCCGTGTCGTTGCCGAGTACGTCGTCGCACCGGCCGTCGACTCCCGGCTCTCGCCCCGCCCGTACCTCCACCCGGTCCGGACCCTTTCCGGGACGGTTGTCAGCGACATCCTGCCCGACGACCACCCACACCACCTCGGAGTTTCGGTCGCCGTGCAGGACGTCGCCAAGAACAATCTCTGGGGCGGGCGCACGTACGTCCGCGACACGGGGTACACCTGGCTGGACGATCACGGGCAGATCGTGCACGCCGGTTTCGAGGAGCAGGCGGCCGGCCGGCTGGTGCAACGGTTGCGCTGGCGCGCCCGGACCGGTGCGACATTGCTCGAAGAGCGCAGGCAGATCACCGCCACGCCGGTCACCGGTTTCGACAACGCGTGGGTGCTCGGCGTCGCCTTCGACCTCACCGCACCGGTTGACCGCGACATCGAGCTCGGTAGCCCGGCGACGAACGGCCGGCCCGGGGGATCCGGATACGGCGGGTTCTTCTGGCGGGCGCCGGCCGGCGATGTGCCGCCGGACGTGTTCACCGAAGCCGCCAAAGGCGAGGATGTCGTCAATGGGTCTGCCGAGCCATGGATCGCGATGGCGACTCAGCGGTACGGGCTCGTGTTCACCGGCCTCGCCGGCGGCGACCACTGGTTCGTCCGGGCCGCGGATTACCCCGGTGTGTGCGCCGCGCTGGCGTACGAGCAACCCCTCGTCGTCGCCGCCGGTACGACAGTGTCCCGCCACCACCGCGTCGTGGTCGTCGACGGCCGGCTCGACCGGGCCGCGGCCGCGAAGCTCGCCCAGCAGGCTCAGGGTCATCCCTGAGGCTCCACTGGCCGGGCTGACGTAGCCTGGTAGACATGCTGACCAACCTGATCGAGCTCTTAGTTGCCCTCGGCGGTGGCGGCATGGTTGCGCTTGCCGTCAAGCAGGCCCGGCAGAAGGGGTGGGCCGGATCGCTCCAGATGGCCGCGGGCGGGTTCCTGCTCATGGGCGCGGCGGCGATCGGGATCATCGGCTTCCTGGCCGGACTCGTGCTCAACCCGCTGGCCTGGCTCGGTGTGATCGCCCTCGGCATCGCTGGTGTGCTGTTCGCCGCCGGGCAGCGGCTCGAGGGCCGCTCCTCCGGCCGCAACGCCGCCGACGCCGCGAACGGCACATCGACCAAGGCGGTAAAGGGCGGAAAGGCCAAGGCCGTCGAGGGTAAGAAGGCGCAGCCGGCCGTCGACGACGACATGGCCGAGATCGAGGAGATCCTGCGCCGCCGCGGCATCCAGTAGACCGCGGCATCCAGTAGACCGCGGCATCCAGTAGATCGCGGCATCCAGTAGTCCGCGACCTGCGGCGATGAGGCGGCGGTAGCAACCGGTGCCGCTCCGGAGACACACGTGGGCTCGTGGTGGACATGTAATGAGCATGAGCAACCAATCCCGGGCTCCGGACCGCAAGACCCGTTT
>DASUUU010000063.1:0-3832 GCA_036373915.1 Jiangellaceae bacterium
TCGCTGCGGAGGTGCGCCACAAGCGCCAACGCCATGTCCATCCCCGCTGCGACTCCCGAGGAGGTCCAGCGATCGCCGTCTTGAACCCAACGTGCCTCGCGGACCCACTGGACCTGCGGCCCCTGCTCGACCGCCCACGCGAAGGCAAGCTTGTTCGACGTCGCCCGGCGCCCGTCAAGAAGGCCTGCGGCAGCAAGCACGCCCGACCCGGTACACACTGAGCTCACGATCTCTGCCCCGGCCGCCCAGTGTCGGAGCCACCCGAGGAACGAGTCGTCGTTCACGAGCCGCCGAGTCCCCATACCCCCAGGGACGAGCACGATGTCCGACGTCGTGGCGTCGCGATACGAGACGTCCGCGACGACTGCTGGGCCTTGCGCGCTGCGGACGGGCCCGGCATCGGGGCCGGCAAGGTGGATCGAGAACCACTGGGGGACGACCCCGAACACCTCGAGCGGGCCGAAGACGTCCAGCAATTCGAAGCCGTCGAACAGAACGGCGGTGAGCCGCCATTGGTTGTCCTCCGTCACGAGCTCGTACTCTCGCTGCTGCGCGGGCCCGGTGCTGGTGAGTTTCGCTCGCCGATGAACGTCGGAGTCCCGACACCGGTGTCCTCTACCGCCGGCGGAGGGCGGCAGGGCCCGGTCATCTTGAGTGCCCCGCATTCTTGGAGAGCGACATGACGTGAAGACACACCCCGCGCGTGGGATGCCTTGTCTCTCGGTCGAGCGTGAACCCGAGGCGCCGCATGACGGCCCCCGAGGCGATGTTTTCAGGCTCGTAGATGCTGACGATCGATTCGAGCCCGAGCTCGTCGAACCCGTAACGGATCCACGCGTGCCCGGCTTCGGTCGCGAAGCCGCGACGACGATGCCGCTCGCCAAGCCTCCACCCGACCTCAACCGCAGGGAGGATCTCGGGGAGGAACGTCGGGACGGACAATCCCGCCCAGCCAGCAAGCTCGCCGGTGTGGGCGACGACAACTGCGGACACCGCCGTGCCCGGGTCCTGGTAGCGCTCGATCGTGCGTTGCAGGAACGACTCGGTCTCTGTTCTCGACCAGCCCCGACCGAACGGGTATCGCCAGAATGACTCCTCAGCGTGAAGCGCAGCGAGATCGTCCAGGTCGTCCATCCCGAGCGGCCGGAGGACGAGTCGATCGGTTCTCAACGTCGGCCACCCCACGGCGTCAGCGTACGAGAGCCTCGTGCCCCCTACCGCCAGTGAGCGGCGCCTCTCGGCATCTCGCTGCAGCTCTGCTGCCTCGGAGGCGCGGACCTGGCGCGAAGCCAGTGGGCGGTTCCCCATAACGCGCTGCCGGCCGAGGGCGACGACGCGTCACCTACCGCCGGCTCTAAGACCGCCCCTCGTGGGTCCGGTAGCCAGGACGGCCCGCGCCGCTCGTTGCGGGGTACCGTCGAAGCGGCCACGTGCGGGAGGTATGGGCTATGAGCAATGCGGCAACTCGACCGCCTCGGCTCCCGCCGCCCTGGTTCGTGCACACGGCCTGGCGCATTCATCGCGCGCTGTACCGACTCAGCGGCGGCCGCTTTCTATGGACCACGTCGAACAAGCGCCGCTGGGGTGCGCTGCGCCTCACGACCATCGGCTGGCGGTCCGGGCAAGAGCGCAGCGTCATCATCGGCTACATCGAAGACGGCCCGAACCTCGTCACGCTGGCGATGAACGGCTGGGACGAGGGTGACCCCGCCTGGTGGCGCAACCTCGAGGCGCACTCCGACGCCCTCGTTCGATTGGCGCACCAGCAGCCGCGTCGGGTGCGCGCACGCTCTGCGGCAGGCGAGGAGCGTGACCGGCTGTGGCAACGCTGGGTCGTGGTCGATCCAAAGCTCGATGCGTATGCGGGCCAGCGGTTGACCGAGACGCCTGTGGTCGTCCTCGAACCGCGCACCGGGACTGGTTGACACCGACGATGGCGTGGGGCCAGTCGGGGGACGAAGTCGTCATCGAGTGGCCGCTGTTTCATGGCGGCCGTTCCGGGGTTGTCACCTATCGCCGGTCTTGCCTCAGCTGCGGCCGCGGTGTTGTCCCGCTCGGCTCTCAAGCAGCGCATGCCCGCGATGGCGTTGTGTGGGCGGCAGAATCGCCGCATGTCCACGCTTCCTGAAGGGACCAACGATCCGGGCTGGCCTCGAAGCAGCCTCCTGTGGGTACTCGTTCCCCCGTTAGCCGTTCGGCGCGCTCAACGAAGTGGAGACTCGAACACGTTGCAGGTGCTGCGAATGTTGTTCACCTCCTTCGCCTTGTCACTCGTCCTGATCGGCGTCGTCGTGATTGCCCTCGCCGACAGCGGGACGGCCGAGCCGGATCGTCTGGCCGCGTCAGTGGTAGCCGCCGGGATCATCGCCTGCGGATTGCTGAGCCTCTTCGCGCCCCGGCTGATCGAACGGCCGCTGGACTGTTCCGACGAGCCTGCACTCGTGTCGAGCTATCGAACCCGGCTCTTCCTCCGTCTTGCCTTCGCCAACGCAGCAGCACTCCTCGGCTTCGTCGGCTTCTTTCTCTCGGGCGAAGCGTGGATGTACCCCTTGGGCGCGAGCTTCACGGCCGTGGGCTATGTCCGCCTTGCGCCGTCGAGGCGCAACCTCGAGCGCGACCAAGAGGAACTGAACCAGCAGGGCTGCCTCCTCTCACTCACCGATCTGCTTCTCACGACGCGCATCGCCAAGACCGATGCGTAGAAGCCCTGCCGCGGGGTACGCCGAGCGGCAGGGTGGCAGCCTCCCGCGTCCCGAGTGGTCACCTTCGCCACAACGTGTGTCCCCGACCGCCGGGAGGCGGCGCGTCCTGACGGGACGTCAACCGCTCATGCTGCGTGTTCGCTGTACGTCGCCGGCGACCGTGGCCGTCCGGCACCTCGGGGACACCACGAGCGTCACCCCGGCTAGACGTCGAACATCCGCCAACAGATGTCGTTCCGTCGCCGTTGGTCCCCGACGACCAGTTCACGGACCGCATCGGGAAACCGCGCGAGCAGCCGGACGCGTAGCGTCGTCGCCATGCCTGCCCCGCACTGGTTCTTTCGCTTCATGTACGACCGCGAGAGCGCGGCCTGGGAGCGGCGACGCGATGAGCCGGAGCATCGTGAGCTGGTCGAGCGGTCCGCCGATGAGCTCGCGAACGTGGTTGCACCGCCCGGGCCTGTAGCCGACCTCGGCTGCGGACCTGGCGCGCACGCGCTCGCACTCGCGCGACGCGGTTATGACGTCGTCGGTGTCGACGGGTCACCTCGCATGGTCGAGGTCGCGCGGGCACGAGCCGCGCGCGACGAGATCGACGCGACGTTCGACATGCACGACGTCAGTGCGCCGCTCCGCTTCGCGGACGCGTCGCTCGGAGGTGTCCTCGCGATCCTCGTCCTACAGCACCTCCCGCATCCGGCGGCCTTCATCGCCGAGATCCAGCGCTGCCTCCGGCCGGGCGGGTACTTGTTGATCACCGCTCCAGCCCGCGGTGGCTCGCCGCTCGTATCCCGGAGCCTGTACTGGCGGCTACGCGCAGCGTGCTACCACCTCGTGCCCGGCGTCGTCCGCTTCTACGACACGAGCTCCCTCCCTCGTCTGGTCGAGGACCAGGGCCTGACCGTTGTCAAGTGCAACGGCGAGGGCCAACGCGTGAGCGTGTTAGCACGCGCGTAACGTCGCGCCGTTCGGCAGCACCGCATCCAGAGCCGTCTGATTGAGTGTCCACCACGGCCGTACGACGTGTTCGTACCGTCGAGAGATCCTGGCGGCAGGGCTCATGAGCCGTCTGCCGGTCGCTGTTGCGGCTTGGCTTCCGAACGAGGTGCCTGCCGTCGGGTCTCGCCGTG
>DASUUU010000064.1:0-2280 GCA_036373915.1 Jiangellaceae bacterium
TGACCGGGACGAGGAGGTTCCGTGGAGGTCTGGGAGATCCTCATGACTGATGAGGTCGAGCAGTTCCTGGACAAGCTGTACGAGTCCGACCGCGATACGCACTAGCTGGTCAACCAGGCCATCCTGGTGCTGGAACGCAACGGCCCGGCCGAAGGGCGGCCACTGGTCGACACCATCGCCGGGTCGTCGATCCCGAATATGAAGGAGCTGCGTCCGGGGGTCGGTGGGTAAGAGCGAGATCCGCATCCTGTTCGTTTTGATCCGTGGCGCTCGGCGATTTACTGATCGCGGGGATAAGGCTGGCCAGTGGCAACGGTGGTATCGAGAAGCGATCCCGCGAGCGGAGCAGCTGTACGAGTCATACTTGCAAGAGCGTCGGAAGGAGTTGGGACGATGAGCGGGTACCGCAGGTGGCGCGATACGGACCACCTTGAGCGCGCCGTCGAGACCGCTGGCGGTCCAGAGGTCTTTGACGACGAGGTTCAGCGGTTGCGCGACCAGGCCCGTGGCTGGCGGCTGGCCGAACTGCGCAAGCGCCGCGGGCTAAGCCAGGCTCAGGTCGCGCGCCGGATGGGTATCTCGGTCTCCCGAGTTTCTCAGATCGAGAAGGGCGACGTGTCCACCCGCGACGTTCTGGACCGCTACATCGCCGCACTGGGCGGCACTCTGAACCTTGTCGCCGACTTCGGCGACGAACAACTCAAGGTCGGCTAGTCAGCGCTCCGACTGGCTGTGAGAGTGCGTTCGGTATCGTGCCAGGATCTTGACGCCCACCGCCGCGTCGTTCGCGGCGGTATGACGCAACGCACGGTTGACACGACAGACCCGCACGTCTGCCCAGCGGGCTTGCCGTTTCGGCGTCGACGTTCACGAGACGACCTTGCGCGTGAACGTGAGGTGGGTGACGCCGCTGGGCGAGGAGACTGCCTCGACGTCGTAGGCATCCTCGAGGGCCTCCAGGCCGTCCCAGATGCGGACGCCGCGGCCGAGCACGATCGGGACCTGGACGAGATGCATGTGGTCGACGAGCCCGGCGGCGAGGAAGTTGCGTACGACGGTGGGGCCGCCGCCGATCCGGACGTCCTGGCCATCGGCTGCTTCGCGGGCGGTCTCAAGCGCCTCGGCCGGGGCGGTGTCCAGGAAGTGGAACGTGGTGCCGCCCTCCATCTCGATCGAGGGCCGCGGGTGGTGAGTGAGCACGAAGGTCGGTGTGTGAAATGGGGGGTTCGGGCCCCACCAGCCCTTCCAGTCCGGGTCGTTAGCCCAGCCGGGCGGGCCGAACTTGTTGGCGCCCATGATCTCGGCGCCGATGCCGTAACTGTGGCGCTCAGCGAAGGCGTCGTCGACGCCGGCGGTTCCGCCCGTGTCCCAGAACCGGGTACCGAACATCCACTCGTGTAGACGCTCGCCCGCGTGGCCGAAGGGTGCATCGGCGGACTGCGGCTCGCCGGTGGCGAATCCGTCGAGGGAGATGGACAAGTGGTGGATCCGTGTGAGTGACATCCGCGCGCTCCTCGGTTGGTGATTGCGCTTTTGCAGTCGGTTCTAGGTAGACCGACCAGGGTGACCGGAGATTCTCATCGGCCGGCGGGGGCGGCAGTCACGATCAACGCCAGTATCGAGATGCTCAACAACCCAAGGTCGATGCTAGTTCTCGGCGACGTGATCTTCGGCCGCTCATGCCCGGTGAACAAGGCCTGAGGGCCGCGCCCGCCTCGCGGCGGATTGCCGCTGGCCCGTTCGCCAGGGGCGACACTAGACGCTCTCAGCAGAGAATGGGCGATTGACAGAATCCGCTGAGCGATCGACCAGGTATTCTGCATTGCGAAGCCAGGCCTAACGGATTCATCAGTACGCTGCTAGACAGCGGAGTGTCAGCCCTCCGGAGCAAGGTCCTCTGGGAAATCGCCAACGAAGTTGGGGCAGCCCTCGGTCTCCGACGGTACCGAACCGCGGCACGCTTGCACGTTTTGGACCAGATGCCACTTCGGGCTGCCGATGTACAAGCTGGAGTCCCACCAGTGCGACTCGTTCCCGTCGCAGCAGAAGTAGTTCTCCCTGACGAACGCACCCAATACTCTCCACTTGTGTGTGCCCGTACAACAGTACTTGGTGACGATCTTTCGGCATGGGTACGGGATGAACCCCCATTTCCAGCACACCCTCCAGACCCTCACGTCCTGAGGTTCCCAGGCCACGTCCAACCCCCGTTCCGACGTTTTTCGCGAAGAGCTTCAACGTACTCGCTGTGGGAACCCGGTACCAGGCGGCACAGCGGAC
>DASUUU010000065.1:0-66871 GCA_036373915.1 Jiangellaceae bacterium
AGTTTCGCCTTGGCCATCGGGTAGGCCGCGATGACCTTCTCCAGCAGGGCCCGCCCCACCCCCGAGCCGCCGACGGTGACCACCACGACCTTCTCCCCCGGCGCGAAACCGAGCTCTTCTCGCATTCCCTCGATGTCACGCGGATCCGGCGGGGTGAAGCCGGTGATATAACCCGAGAACCCGAAGTGGTCCTCGGTCCACTCCCTGATCTTCGGCAGGCCTGGGCCGAAGCTCTCCGGGATCACATCATCGGCATTGCCCACGAAGACGGCACGGTCGCGAATGCGTGGGAACCGGGCGACGTGCTCGATCATCTCGGCGTTGTAGTCACTGGTGAGGAACGCCTCGCGCTCTCCGCCGTCGGGCATGGGGAGGTACCCGACGAAGTCGGTCATCCACACGTGCGAGCCGCGCTTGAGCTCGGGGTTTTCGTGCCAGAAGTGGTCGATGTCCCACGCCTCGTCGCTGATCACCAGGTCGTACAGCCCCTCCTCCACGACCTCCTGAAAGATCATGAAATTGGCCACCAGGATCTCGTCCATGTTGCGCAGCGCCTGGAAACAGTGCAGGTCATGACCCGCGGCCTCCGAGGCGATGTGGGCGGATTCGCTGGCCAGCCAGCGGCTCGCAGGGTGGATCGTCTCTCCTTCCGCGTTGAGCACATGCGTCACGGGGTCCTGAGCCAGCCAGTCGACCTGTAGGTCGGGTTCGAGCTTCTTCAGCTCCTTGACGATCGCCACGTCCCTGCGGGCATGTCCGAGGCCGATCGGCGACGACACGTAGAGCGCGCGTTTGGGCCGGCTGAGCCCGCGTGTCCAATGCTGAGTCTTCACATCCGACCCTTTCAGTCGATCGACGAACGTCCTGATGGCCCGGTTGACCCGGACGGGCTCCCTGGCGATGGTCAGGTGACCGGCTCCCTCGATGACGATCAGCTCTCCGCCTGTCAGCTCAGCGAACGCCCGGCCCCGCTCGACGTGCTGACACACGTCCCGGTCGCCATGGACGACCAAGACGGGAACGCACAGCTCACGGCAACGGCGCTCGAAGTCCTCGCGGCCCGGCGGATCGAGGTCGGCCGCCTCTTCGCCGGCGGCGAGGATCTCGCCGGTCGATTCCAATGCCCAGCTGACCGCGTCCTCGTGTTGCTTGGTCGAGTGCGGCTCGACCAGCTGGGCTCCGAAGAAGAACTCCACCCACTTGCGGTGCTCGTTGACTATTCCGTGCCTGGTGCACAGCTCCCAGCCGGATGCGTCCTCGATGACTTCGTCCCACCGGCGAGCCGCCTCGACCCAATGTGGCTGGGGCAGGCCGAGGTACGGGACGCCGGGCTCTATTGCCACCAGCGCGAGCACCCGGTCGGGGTGCTCGGCGGCGATGTCGACGGCCCACCAGTTGGCGTGGCAGTGGGCGACCACGACGGCCGCAGCCGTTCCGGTCGCGTCCAGCACCGCGACGATGTCGCGTTCGTTCTCGGCTCGGGCGTGCGCAGCGGTCTCGGTGGGACGTCCGGAGCGGCCGTTGCCGCGGCCGTCGAGGGTGACAACCCGGTAGTGCCTGGCGAGGTACGGAATCAGCGCCTTCCAGATCCGGGAGTGGGTGATCGGGGACGGCGGGACCAGCAGCAAGGTGGGCTCACCGGCGCCGAAGACCTCGTAGTAGATCTGGACTCCGTCGCGGTCGACGTAGCCCGACTGGTCGGGGTGCAGTGCCCGCATCACGTCAGCCGATCGACGAACTCGCGGAGAGCCCGGTTGACCCGCACCGGATCGCGGGCGAGCGGCAGGTGGCCCGAGCCTTCCAGTACGACGAGTTGCGCGTCGATCAGCTCGGCGAGCAACCGCCCTCGGGCGAACGGGCTGACCTGGTCGATGTCACCGTGCATCACCAGCGCCGGCGCCGATACCTGCTCGCACCAGTGGCGCACGGTCGCCTCATCCGGATAGGAACCCGGGCCATGGTGCGCGACCAGCACTTCTCCGCTGGTCTCCAGCCCCCAGCCGACCGCGTCCTCGATCGGCTTGGTGGAATGCGGCTCGTTGAGCGCCTGGCCGAAGAAGAACCACAGGAAGTCCTCGTGATGCTTGCGCCAGTAGTCGAGGTTGTACTTCGCCCAATGCGTCGCCGGATCCCGGCCCCCGGCTGGAACCGCGGACGGGGAAAGATCCGGGAGCGGGTCGAGCGGACCGAAATGGTCGGACCGTGCCGTGCGACCTGCCGGCAACGCAACCGATGGGCAGATGGCGACTAGACCGGCGACGCGGTCTGGATGGGTGGCGGCGAGCTCGAGCGCCCAGTTCGCAGCCATCGACAGGCCGACCACCACGGCTCGACTGGTGTCCGTCGCGTCCAGCACGGCCCGGGAGTACGCGACCTGTGCGGAGTGGTGGTACGGCGCGGCCTCCAGCGGTCGGTCCGATAGCCCGTTGCCCGGGCCGTCGTACGTGATCACGCGGTAGTGGCGGGCGAGGTACGGCACCTGCAGCTTCCAGAACCGGGAATGGACGACCGTCCAGGTCGGCAACAGCAAGATCGTCGGCTCGCTGTCGCCGAACACCTGATACCCGAGACTGACTCCGTCCCGGTTTACGTGGCCCTCGGCGATGGGCTCACATGCCCTCATCGCCACCTACCCCGAGAGCCTGCCGGCGAGCCCGTGCCCGCCGGAAAGCCGTCGCGACGGCCAGGACCCCGAGCACGAGCAGGGCCACGAGTAGGGCAACCAGCGCCGGGTCGGGGCCATGGCTGTGACCGGCATGAGCGAGTACTACCTGCATCAGCGAGCCTTCCTACAGTGGAGTGAACAGTGCGATGCCGGCAGTCGCAAGCCCGCCGGCGATCAGGGCGATACCGGCTGGGGCCGCGAGACGCCCGCCCCACTTGGTGGTCTTCTCGGCGACCATCACGCCGGTCAGCAGGAGCATCCACAGCAGGCTGCCCGCACCCGTCGCGAACATCACCAGCATCAGCGCCCAGCAGCAGCCCAGACAGTACGCCGCATGCCGAAGCCCGAGTGTGACGACGCCGGCGAGGCCTTGGCGGTAGTGCTGCCATAGCACGCTCAGCGGCGACCGGCACGCGGTCAGGCACGCCTTCTTGAGGGCGCTGAACTGAAAAGAGCCCGCCAGAACGAGCGTGCCGCCGAGCACCAGACCCGGGCGGGCCGACAACCACTGCCACGTGTCGACCAGCGCATGGACGGCGGCGTCCCCCGCCAATGCCACGAACGCGAAGCCGATCCAGACCAGCAGGTACGTACCGACGAACACAGCGCGGCTGAGCAGCGGCTGCGGGTGGCGCGCACTGATCGTCCAGAACAACTCCAGCATCGGCACCGCGGTAGGAAGCATCATGGCGCCCACCATGACCAACCAGGCGGATCCGAAGAGTGCAAGCCGCACCGTCCAGCCCAGGCCTGATGTCTCAAGGACGACGTCGTGGTGGCCGTGGACGCTCCCGCCGAGCAGGACGGCGCCGATCGTCACTATCCAGCAGCCGCCGGCGACGACCCAGACGGCCCGCGCCAGCCCTTGCGCGGGGGTCCGGGTCTGGGTCGTAGTCGTGAGATCCATCAGCCGGAGAACCGGAACGAACCCTGAATGGCGTTCTGGCCACGGACGTCGACGTCGGACAGGCCGTGCCGGCTACCGGCACGCTGGAATCGCTCCGCCTTGCCGGGGTAGGCAGGGGATCCAGGGATCGTGCTGAACACTGTTTCGTGCAACGCGGTGGTCCCGCCGGTGGCGCCCCGGAAGGGGCTGAGCCGGGCCTCCGCCAGATCACCGATCTTGACCGTCCCCTCGCCGCCGGTCACGGTGAAGGTGATGGGGGCGCGTTCCACGGCGACCACCTCGCCGATAAGGGCCGCCAGGTCGGCGATCGGTCCACCGAGCTGGCCGGTGAACACCTTCAGCAACGCAGCCTGCTGGTCCTCGGTGCACCGGTCGTCGACGAAAATCGCCGCCGTCCAGTTGCCTGCCAGCACATTGCCCGGAATGTGCACGCTGGCCGCGATGACCCGGTCGGAGACGTCAACGCCCTCGATGGTCCCGCGATCGACGGCCCAGGCAAGGATCGATTCGCAGCTGCCGCCGTCCGGGTCCTCACCGACCCAGCACGGGCAGAGCGTGTTGCAGGTGCACACCTCCAGCAGCCGACCTTCTATTTCATAGGTCGTGGCGACGGTGTTCTCTTCGGTTGCGGTGGATGTCATCGACCTTCTCCGATCTGTGCAGGAAGTGGTGAAATCGGCCGGCCGCGCGTCGAGCGGGCAAACCGCGGCAGAAATAGTGGGACGTCGCGCATGTACTCCTCGTATGGAGTACCGAAGTGCGCTTGAAGATCACGCTCCTGCCACCGGACCGCCACCAGGATGTAGCCGGTCGCGAATGTGTTGAACAACAGCCGACCGGCACTCATGTGTGGCGACGCCCAGAATGCGATCATGAAGCCCACCATGATGGGGTGCCGCACGATCCAGAACAACCATGGCCGCCGGAAACCGGTGCTGCCGCGGGCGCCGGGCGACCGCGTGAGCACCTGCCGGACGCCGAACATCTTCAGGTGACCTGCCGCGAAGGTGCTACCCACTATGATCACCACGCCCAGCGCCTTGACTACCCACAGCGCCGCGACCGCCCAGCCGGCCTCGAACGACCAGATGGTCGCGGGTACCGGCCGCCACTGCCAGATGAGCAACGCCACTGCCAGGCTGGCGGCCAGGACGTACGTGCTGCGTTCGGCGGCAGGAGGCACGAAGCGGGTCAGCCGGCGCTTGAACCAGGGCCGCGCCATCACGCTGTGCTGGACGGCGAACAGGCCAAGGAGCCCGCAGTTGATGACGACCGCGGTGGCCGCTGGGGTGTCCGGCCCGTCGTCGATGCCCTTCGGCACTCCGGTGTCGGCTAGGAATCCGAGCGCGTAGCCGAAGACGGCAACGAACGAGGCGTAAGCCACCAGGGCATAGGCCACCGTTGCCGCTCGCCTCGCCGAGGAGATGGTCGTCGCCGACTGGTCAGTCATCACCGGGCCCCCACGCTTGTTCTCCCTCGGTTCTACGGTGGGAGCCCGGCCACCACCATCCGGGAAATCACTTAGGAGCCGTCGCGGTCGGGTTCGTAGATGCCGTGCGAGACCGCCCAGGAGGCGATCTCGGCGCGGGAGTGGGCACCGAGTTTGCCCATCATGTTTCGCACGTGCACTTCTGCCGTCTTTTCGGTGATGCCCAGGGTGCGGCCTATCTCGCGGTTCGTGCGCCCGGCCGCGATCAGTGCGGCGACCTCTCGTTCCCGGGGCGTGGGCCAGGGAGCCGGCTGATCGTCGTTGCCGGCTGACGGGCGCACGACGCGCCGGGCCAGGGCCAAGACTCCGGTGGACGGCAATGCCCGCCCGGCGTCGACGGCGCGCTCGGCCCGTTCCGGTCCCAGTGCCTGGCGGACGGCCCGTTCGGTGTGCTCGCGGGCAGCCAGCTCGCTCGTCGTTCCCGGCACGGCGAGTGCGCGGCGGATCACCGAGGCGGCGCCGAGCAGGCGACCGGCGGTTTCGCCGAGCCCGCGACGACTGGCGATCTCCGCGACCAGTTCCAGGCTCTGGGCAAGGCCGCGCCGGTCGTCGAGCCGTTCATAGGTATCCAGCGCGTCCGCGGCGAGCGTGGCCGCGGCCCTGGCGTTACCGCGCTTGGTTTCGACACTGGCCAGGGCCCACGCCGACCAGGCAACGGCCCATTCGTAGCCCGTCTTGCGGAATCGCCGCAGGCTTGATTCCAGCCAGTCGGCCGCCTCACTGAGCCGGCCACGGCGCCAGGCCAGCAAGCCGAGGTCGAACTGCGCCCACGCCGCTCCGCGCTCGTTCGCGGCACCCTCGTGGATGTCGCGGGCCCGGGCGTGGTGCCGGACCGCAACGTCGTAGTCGCCGGCGTCGCGTGCCACATGCCCTTGGAATGCGCTGGCGATGGCCACCCGGCGCAGGTCGCCTTCGTCCTCGCTCATGGCCAGGCTCCGGCCGAGCAGACCGGCGGCGGCTTCGAGATCCCCGTGAGACCACGACAGAATGCCGGCGGCCAGCAGCGCGCCGGCGACCGCGCTCGCCGGCGCCTGGCCCGTGCCGTCGGCGGCCTCGAGAGTCCGGGTGACGATCATCCGCCCCTCCCCGACGTAACCGCGGGTGTACCAGTACCAGCCCAGGGCCGAAGCAAGCTGGAGAGCCGTGGTCAGATCACCGGTGTCGAGGCTGTGCTCGAGGGCCGAGCGAAGGTTTCCGTGCTCGTATCCGAGCCAGGCCCACCACAGGTCCTCCTCGGCCGTGCCGATGCCCACCTCGGCCTGGACCCCGAGCGAGGCGTAGAACCTGGCATGGCGCTGCCTGGTCGGCTCCTGTTCACCGTGGGAGCCCAACTGCTCGGCCGCGAACTCACGGATGCTCTCGAGCATCGAGAAGACCGTGACACCGTCCGGTCTCGTCGACCGGTTGATGACGCTCTTGTCCACCAGCGACGCCGTGGCCGCCGCCACATCGAGGGGCCGAGCGTCGTCCGGCGACGTGCAGACGGCTTCGGCGGCGGGCAACGTCCAGCCTCCGACGAACACCGCGAGCCGGCGGAACATGGACCGTTCGGACTCCGGCATCAGGTTGTGACTCCAGCTGATCGCCGTACGCAGTCCTTCATGCCGGTCCGGCATGTCGTGGAACCCGCCGGCGAGAAGGATCGACCGGTGCCGTAGCCGGTACGAGAGCTCTCCAGGAGTGAAGACCTTCAACTGGGCAGCGGCCAACTCGAGCGCGAGAGGCAACCCGTCCAGGCGAATGCACACGTCGCCGAGGTCCCGTGCGTTCTCGGGCGTGACGGCGAGGCCGTGCTGGACGGCCTGTGCACGAGACACGAGTAGCCGGACGGCCGGGCTGGCGGCCACCCGTTCCGGATCGTCGAGGTCGGCGGCCGTGGGCACCGGCAACGGCGAGATGGAGATCTCCCGCTCGACGGTCAGGTGAAGCCGCTCCCGGCTCGTGGCAAGTACCCGTAGCTGAGCGCACGCGGCCAGTACCTCTCCCAGCTCAGGCACCGGAAGGAAGTGCTCGCAGTTGTCTATCACTAGCAGAAGCTCGCGATCCGCCAGCCGATCGATGAGGCGGTCCCGTACGGGCTGCCCGGGCGCCTCGCTGCTGCCGACGGCACGCGCGATCTCCCCCAGAACGGACCCCCCGCTCGGAACCCGGGCAAGGTCGACGAAGACCTCACCGTCGGCGAACCGGCTCTCGATCTCACCGGCGGCGGCCAGAGCCAGCCGGGTCTTGCCCACCCCCGGCGGCCCGGTCAACGTGACAAGTCGGAACTGCGGATCGGCGAGTGCAGCCTCGACCACGGCCAGTTCGCCGTCCCGCCCGACGAGCGGGGCGGACGGCGCGGGAAGCGTGGTGGAGCCGGAAGCCACAGCGGAATCATCTACCCGAACCACGCAGGGGAACAGCTATCGGGCTCCAGTCTGACGTACGGTTCCCATAACGGCGTCAGCCCGGCACGAAACCTTGCGCCACGATGGCCGTCAGCCACCGGCGCCGAATTTAGCGAGAACCTCTGCGGCAGTTGTGCCGCGCCCGCGCTCGATCGCTGCCCGGAGGGCGTAAGGATTCCGTAATGTTCCGACTTGAACGTCAGTGCTGTCTGGGCCGTACTAGCCGGCAAACGCAGTCCTCCGCGCCCAGGCAGGGGTGATCGTGATGAGGCCCAGGACGACGTTGCCAGGACTGATCATTGGAGCGCTGTCAGCCACGCTGCTGCCGGCCGCCGGCGCCTCTGCGGCTGACTCGGATCCTCCCGAAGTCTTCCGTTTCCACGCCGGGGACGATCGCGCGGCTGCGATGGTCGTCGACGATGCCGGGAACATGATTATCGGCGGTTCCGTCGACACCGAGAGTGAGGTCAGCTTTGCCGTGGCCAAGCTCAGCCCAACCGGGACGGTGGTCTGGACCGCGATGTACGACGGGTCGGTCGGCGGTGTCGGCGGGAGTGCGCTGGCGGTAGCGGTAGATGCAGCGGGCAACGTCTACGCGGCCGGCTCGATCAATGACACCGACTTCTATCCCAACGTCGACTACCTGGCGGTCGCGTTCGACTCGTCCGGGACGCAGCGCTGGGCGCAACGGTTCAACGGACCCGGCGACGGGTTCGACCGGGCCACCGAGATAGCGGTGGCCGCAGACGGCGCCGTTTACGTGAGCGGGACGTCTTATACGCCGAGTCCCTCTTTCACCTTCGACTGGTCGACGCACAAGTACAGTGCCGCCGGCGACTTGGTCTGGGAACGGCGCCACCCCGGCACTGGAACTCAAGCGGACCGGGTCGCCGATCTTGTGCTCGCGCCGGACGGCAACATCGTGGTCACCGGCATTACCAGAAACGCCGACGACGAGTGGGCCGAGGACGTTGCGACGGTGACCTACGATCCAGGCGGCGATGTCGTCTGGCAACGCCAGTGGAACGACACTCCCGCCGGTGCCAACTCTCCCCGAGACATGGATATCGACGGCGCGGGCCGGATCACGATCACCGGCACCCTCGGGCTGTTCCCCCCTTCCCCGGTCACGCTCCGCTACGACAGTTCCGGCACTCTGCTGCAGACGATCCGAGACGCCGGCGGCGCGAGCATCGATGTCGACGACACCGGTGCCTTCCTCCTCGCCGGACTCGTCCCCGAGCAACCCGGGGACCCGTTCCTTACCCGGTACGACGCGTCCGGCACCCGCCTGTGGGCGACATCGATCAGCGTGGAGAGCAACGAGGCATTCGTCGTCCCGTTCGTTCGCGCCGATTCGACAGGAACGATCACGGTCGCCGGGACGGTCCGGAACGTGCTCACGCACAACGACGACTACCTGGTGATCCGGTTCGACTCAGACGGGCAAGAACTGTGGCGCTACCGGTTCAACGGGCCGGTCGGCGGCGACGACCGAGTGGCCGGGCTCGCCATCGACGGCGCCGACAACGCCCTGGTAACCGGAACGTCTTGGAACGGCTATCAGTCGAAGTACGAACGCGGAACGGCAAACGACTTCGTGACGCTTCGCTTCGCCACCGGAACAGTGCCGCCTCTGACAGCGCCGACCGACCTGACGGCTACGGGGACGTCCGCCACGCAGATCCAGCTGAGCTGGAGGGACAACGCCGGCACCGAGGACGGCTTCCGGATCGAGCGTTGCCAGGGCACCGGGTGTAGCGATTTCGCGACAGTGGCAACTGTGGGCCATGACGTCACGACCTTCACAGACGGAGGATTGGCGCGAAACACCAAGTACTCGTACCGGCTTCAGGCCTTCGACTCGGGCGCAGAGTCCGACTACTCGAATATCGCCACCGGGAAGACACGGCAGCGTTGAAAGACAATCACAACTGCACCTTCGCCGATGGCGCTGAGCACTGGACCCGCCGTGGCAAAAAACCGGCTACGCGGGTTTCCTCACCATCATGATGGGAAGCCGCCACCAAACGTGGACTTCGTCAGCGAGAAGGTGAGCGGCTATGAAGGCGGTCAGGTGGCACGGCAAACGAGACGTTCGGGTGGAAGAGGTCCCAGAGCCACGGATCGAGGCACCGACCGACGCGATCGTGCGGATCACGACCACCAATATCTGCGGTTCTGACCTGCATCTCTACGAGGTGCTGTCGGCATTCCTCGAAGACGGCGACATCCTGGGACACGAGCCGATCGGTGTGGTCGAGGAGGTCGGGTCGGACGCGGCGCAGCACATCCAGCCAGGTGACCGGGTCGTCATCCCGTTCACCATCTCCTGCGGCCATTGCTGGATGTGCCACGAACAGCTCTACGCCCAGTGCGAGACGACGCAGAACCGCGAGCACGGAAAGGGCGCCTCGCTCTTCGGCTACACCAAGCTGTACGGGCACGTCCCCGGCGCGCAGGCGGAGTATTTGCGGGTACCGCAGGCCCAGTTCGGGCCGATCAAGGTGCCCAACGGCCCGCCCGACGACAGATTCGTCTACCTCTCTGACGTCCTCCCGACCGGCTGGCAGGCGGCGGCCTACGCCAACATTCCCAAGGGTGGATCGGTGGCGGTCTACGGCCTGGGACCCGTCGGCCAGTTCAGCGCCCGGAGCGCTCTCGTGCAGGGCGCCGAACACGTATTCGGCATCGACATCGTCCCCGAACGGCTCGCGATGGCCGCTCGACATGGCGTCGAGGTCATCGACTCCAACGAGGTGGACGACGTCCCGGGTTACCTCGCCGATCGCACCGACGGGCGAGGGCCGGACAGCGTCATCGACGCCGTGGGGATGGAGGCCCGTGGTAGCTCCCTGATCGATGCGGCTCACGAGGTGGTGGCGCGGTTGCCCAGCGCAATCGGCCGACCCGTCGCCGAACGGTTCGGGATCGACCAGCTCTCCGTGCTCAATGAGGCGATCCAGGCGGTGCGGCGAGGCGGCACAGTGTCCATCACCGGTGTCTACAGCGGAGCCATCGACCCGATGCCGATGATGGATATGTTCGACAAGGGCATTGCGCTGCGGATGGGTCAATGCCACGTCAAGAGGTGGGTCGATGAGATCATGCCCCACCTGCTCGACGACTCCGACCCGCTGGCCACCCAGGACCTGGCGAGCCACTACCTGCCGCTGAGCGATGCAAAGCGCGGGTACGAGTTGTTCCAGAAGAAACAGGAGGGCTGCACCAAGGTCCTACTGCAGCCCGAGCGCACCAAGCCGGAGGTGTATCCCGGCGGCCGTGGCGCCGCCACCGGTTCTGCCGGCTAGCGCCTGAGTTGTCGTGGTGACTCGCCCTTCCATTCCACGAGCAGGGTGGTGGCGTCGTCCTGCAGGTTGCCTTCCTGGTGCTCGAGGATCGCGCGGTTGAGGCGGCGCAGCGTCTCGGGTGCGGGCAGCCCGTCGGCGGCTGCGCGAGTGACGAAGTCGACCAGACGGTCGACACCGAACAGGTTCCGCATGCCGTCCCGGGCTTCGGTGACGCCGTCCGTATAGAGGAGAATCCGGTCACCTGGCTCCAGGCGTTCCTCCATAACCACCGGCACCTCGTCGTGAAGGCCGAGCGGGGGATTGATCCCTTCGTCTAACTCCTTGACGATCTGGCCGTTGCGAAGAAGCAGGGCAGCCGGATGGCCGGCATTGATCCAGCGGTACTGGCCGGTGGTGATGTCCAACTCGGCGACGGCAGCCGTCACGAACGTCTCCGGCGGGAACTGAGCCGTCAGCCACTTGTCCATGGAACGGACAGTGTCCACGAGATCCAGGCCGGTTCGGCGAGCGTTGCGCAAGGCGCCCACGGCCACCGTGGCGAGCAGGGTGGCGCCCAGACCGTGCCCCATCGCATCGATTACCGCCACGTGCGCGGTCGTTCCGTTGACGGCGTAGTCGAAGCAGTCGCCGCCGACTTCGTAGGCGGGCTCGATCGTGCCGGAGACGACAATTTGTGGAGTGCCGAACGTTAGCGGCGGCATCAGCTGCCATTGCATCTCGGCCGGCAACTGCATCGGCAGCAGCCGACGGATCCTGGCGATCGCGTCTCCGTACTTCTCACGGGCGACCAACATCTCGGCGACAAGCGACGCGAGGTACCGGCCCTCGGCCTCGACGTCGGCGGGATTGCTCGCAGTGGGAAAGGTCAACTCCAGCACGCCGAGCCGCTCGGCACCGTCCAGCAGCGGTTCCCACACTGTGCAGGTCGAATCAGACCGGCGCTCCTGCCGTGAGACGTCCGTGTACGCCCGTCCGGCGAGCGTTCCGTCGACATTGACATTGGGCGTGGACCCGGACGCATCGGAGGCGAAGGGGACGAGCTTCTCCTGGCGAAGGTCCACCAGATGGATGACCGCATCCGATGCGCCGATCATCGTCGCAGCCTCGATCACAACGTCGGGGAGTTCCTCCGCGCGAAGCAAGTTGTGGCGTTGCAGCACGAACCGCAACGCGTCCTTTACTTGCGCTTCCATGATGGATTCCCTCCTGACGATCGCTAGGGCTGGTCGTTCAGCACGATGCCCTTTGGGGTGATCTGGAATTCCCGCACCCGCGGGTCGTGTGTGCTGGCGCGGGTCTTGAGCACCGTGACGGTACGCGAGATGGAGGCTTTGTCTAAGTCTGCGTACTGGAGGATTACCACGTTGTCGACCAGGTGTGACGCGCCGTACTCGGTCAGTCTCGTGAGGCCGTAAAGGTCCAGTACCTCGTGAGTCATCATGACGCTCACGCCACGGCGGGAGCAGCGGTGCAGCAGCGAGTAGACGTACTCGCGGAAGCGAGTCATGTCAGCAGAGGCGGCTTGCAGGTCGCCGAGGCTGTCGACGAGCACCCGCTTGGCACCGACGTCCTCGACAGTGTCAAGCAACTGATAGACCCACTCATCGACATACAGGTCGACCGGCGAACGGTACATGAGGGTGACGTTGTCGTCTTCCAGAGACCAGCCGAAGCCCTGGGCGACTCGTTCGAGCTGCGTCGGGTGCTCCTGAAGCGTGGCGATCAAGCCGCGCTCGCCGTCGCGGCTGCCGCCGAATATGAAGTGCAGGCCCATCAGAGTCTTTCCGGCGCCGGTGGGCCCGGCGATGAGCGTCGAAGCCCCCGGCCAGTAGCCGTCGGAGAGCATGTCGTCGAGAGCTGCTACGCCGGAGGAGCGCCGCTTCTGCTCGAGCACGTACGGCGTCTCGCCGGCCACATCGGCCAGGCGCGGGTACACCGCGATACCGTCTGACGAGATCCGATAGGCGTGCTTGCCAGAGAGCGAGTCACCTCCCCTGAGCTTGAGCACCTCAAGCGCCCGCGTGGTCCGCGCACCCGCATCACTTCTGCCGAAGGCCACGATGGCGTCGGCCACCGCGAACTCGGGCGCGCTGCCGATCTCGCTCGCTTCGTACTCCCCAACCCACAATGACGTGACCGGAAAGGCACTGACCAATCCGGTCAGTTGATGCAGGAACTTGCGAAACTCTCCATCGTCGGCCGCGTACGCACGCATCGCCTTGAAGCTGTCGATCACCATGATGCTTGGACGGCGTTCCCGGATCAGCTCCTGGA
Organism: Jiangellaceae bacterium; assembly: GCA_036373915.1. GTDB lineage: Bacteria > Actinomycetota > Actinomycetes > Jiangellales > Jiangellaceae > JASLBX01. The sequence goes on from DASUUU010000065.1 coordinate 13,034, forward strand.
TGCGGTCGAGCACTCCGTCCAGCCCGCGATCGCCGAGGACAGTGCCGAGATCGTCGTAGATCACCGCGCTGCCCACCACGCTGCGGTCGAAGAACGTGAGATGTTGCCCGAAGCGGAGCATCTTTTCCATTGGCTCGGATACCGTGGAGAGGTAGACGGCCGGCCGCTCGGCGCGGGCATTGGCATAGACACACTGTTGCGCAAAGATCGTTTTTCCCGAGCCGGGCTGCCCGATGACCAGGCAGATGGCGTCGCGAGGAAGCCCGCCGCCCAACACCGTATCGAGGCGGCTTTTGCCACTGGAAATGCGGTCGGTCATGCCTTTGCCTCGTCTCGATGCTCGGGTCGGCGGTTTTCCCGGCGAAGGAAGGCACTGCGGCCCAGCAGGTCCTGGACGGCCGAGACCAACTGAAGCGCCTCGATCGGCTTGAGCAGGAATGCCGAAGCCCCGGCGGACAGGGCCTGCTCGCGCATCTCCAGGCTCGAGATGGCCAGCACCGGTACGCTCTCGTTCTTGCTCAACTGCCGGCACAGCTCCAGCCCGCGCCCACCGGAGATCAACAGGTCGATCACGGCCAGGTGCGGTCCGGCGCTGGCCGTCGTGGCGATCGCGTCCTCGACACTCCGCGCGAGTGCGACGTCGTACCCCTCGGTCCGCAGGAAGTACTCGGCGAAATCCGCAGCGAACGGGTCGCGCTCGGCCAGGAGGATCACCAACGTACCGGCACCTGATGCGCCCGCGGACTGGAGCGGCAACCCGGCGGCCATGCGCTCCTCCAGGACACGATGTCCGTCGGCCGGAGACAGTCCGGCCGCCACTTGGTCGATCAAGAAACGCAGCTGTTGGACCTGGTCGCGGTTGTACAACCGGTGGCCCCCTTCGCTGCGCTCCGGCACAACGACCCCATACCGCTCCTGCCAGGTGCGCAGCGTGGCCGGGCGGATGCCCAGCATTTTCGACACGGCACCGATGCTGTAAACGGGCCGATCTCCAGGATTGCCATCTCCCATGGAAAGATCATAGCTTTCAGCACTCAACTTCATCAATTCCTCTTCAGCAAAGCCCTTGATAGCAACACTACCCCCGACGTACCGTTGCTAATAGCTACACAAAAGTGAGCCGTCATGTTGAAGACCTACTCAATACTTGTCTCGGCGGAGGGGACATCTTGATCGCTCAGGATCGCGGTATGGCAGCCGCCGGACACGCTTGCTTCGTGAGGTAGGCGAGTTTTCATGACCGACTGCCTTCCCACCGCAGCATTTTCAGCAGTCGCATGCCCGGACGGTTCGGTCCGCATCGCCGCTGCCGGCGAGATCGACATGGCGACCGCACCGAAGTGGAAGGCCGTCCTGCTTACTGCGATCGAGCAGCAGATCCCACCCCGAGATGTGCGCATTGACCTCGCTGAGGTCACGTTCATGGATGCCAGTGGCATTGGCGTGCTCATCTCCGGTCGCGAAGCCGCGCGGTGCCGTGGCGTCGGCTTCACAGTGCAGAACCCGCACGGCGTCGTTCTGCGACTCTTCGAGATCCTCGGACTCACTGACAGGCTCGCGCTTGCCGCGGCGCGACGCTGACCCTACGGCAGCCATTACCCACCGCGACCGGAACGACGCGAGGCGTCGTACCGGACAGCCCATTCGGCGAAAGTGACGACCGCGTCGACGACCGCATCGAAGCGGATGGAATGGAACACGTCGAACGCGTGCTGGGCGCCTGGCAGTTCGGAATAGACGACCGGGGCCGTCGAGGCGAGCCGGAGCCGCTCGACGAACCGGCGAGCGTCCTGGACCGGCGCCAGCGTGTCGTGGTCGCCGTGGGCCACGAAGAACGGTGGGGCGTCGGGTCTGACGTAGTCGGCCGGCGACGACGCGATGGCGGGATCTCCGTAGTAGCCGCGAAGCCACCCGTACAACACCACGGCGGCGGAGACCGAGGTGTCCGCGTCCTCGAAGCCGGGCTGGAACACCGGATAGCCCTGGGTCAAGGCGGCCAGCGCGGCCAGGTGGCCGCCCGCTGAACTGCCGGCCACGACCACGCGCGACGGGTCGGCTCCGTACTCCACGCCATGGCTGCGTACCCAGGCGATCGCCTTCTTCAGATCGACGAGGTGATCCGGGAACGTCGCTGCCGGCCGCAACCGGTAGTTGGCGCTGATGCAGACCCACCCAAGACTCGCGAGACGATAGAGCAGCGCCCGGGCCTCCCTGCTCTTGCGGCCGCTGAAGTAGCCCCCGCCGTGGACGTACACCAGAACAGGGTTTCCGGTCGGACGGGATCGGTGACGGTACACATCGAGCATGTTCCGCTTGCCCGCGTCGCCGTAGCTGATGTTCGCCAACCGCTCGACGTCCAATCGACGGACAAGCAACGGCGCCACGACGGTGCGGACCGACGGCCGGCTGCGGCGGCGCCGTGCTGCCGGCCGGCCCCGAGACTCGGCGTACCTGTCCCCCAATGCCTCCCGGAGTGCACGATCCAGCACGTCGCGCGCCTGCCTGCCCCGCCAGGCGATCACTACCAGGCCGAGCGAGGTCAGTGCCGCCGCACCGAACACCGCCCGACCACCGGCCGTATCGATGTCGCCCTGCCCGAACGCCAGGAGCGAGGACGCCGCGAGAGGAACGAACGCGAGGAACGGCTGCTCGTTGATCAACAATGTCAACCGGAAGCGGACGGCCGGCAGGATCCTCGCCCGGCGTACCGGCGCGAGCGCGAGCGCGGTGCACAGCGCGATCAGCGCCACTGCTAGGAGATAGCCATACGGCATGTCGTGTCTCCCGGGTAGTCGTCGCATCGTGGGATGGGCGGAGCCGAACTGCGACAAGGATGCCCACGACGCTCCGGCGGCCACATCACCCGCGGGGCCAGGCCGGGCACGACTGTCGTAGAACCGGATGCCTACTTTGGTAGGTGCCGGCCGCGATACGCGCGGGGCTACCTTTGACCGGTGGGCGGCGAGGGCGACAGCGGCGACGTTCGCCGGCCTGGTAGAGCTGCGGTCATCGGCGTCCTCGTCACAGTAGGCGCGCTGGACGCGCTGACGATCTGGGGGCAGCACGCCACCCGGCCGGCGAACGGACGGTTGGGTCTGGACATCGCCGTCGCGATCACCGGCTGGCTGCTCTCGCCCGCTCTGCTGTGACGACCTGTCACCGGTACGGTCGCGTTGACGCTGCTGGTGGTGCTGTCGCCGGCTGCAACCCCGCCCGCCACACTAGGCGCATTCCAGGTCGCCCGGCGGCGGCCGTTTCGGGTCGCTGCCGCCGTCACGGTCGCGGGTATCACGGCTCACGCGGTGCTGGGTTGGTGGCGACCGGTGACCGGGTTGCCGTTCGGCTGGTGGCTGGTGCTGCTCACGCTCGGTTACGCGGCGCTGATCGGATGGGGTGCGCTGGCCCAGGCCCGGCATGCACTGATCATCTCGCTTCGGGAACGAGCCCGCCGCGCTGAGGAGGAGCGGGACAGGCGGCTGGCCGAGGTCAAGTACCTCGAGCGCACGCGGATCGCCCGTGAGATGCACGACGTGCTGGCACACCGGCTGTCCCTACTGGCCACGTACGCGGGCGCGCTGGAATACCGCCCGGACGCACCGGCGGAGAAGCTCGCACATGCCGCGAGCGTCATTCGGAGTGGAGCGCACCAGGCCCTCGAGGAGCTCCGCGATGTCATCGGAGTGCTTCGCGCAGAGGCCGCGGACGAGTTCGGCCAGCGTCCCCAGCCCGGGTTGGCCGACGTCCGGCGACTGGTCGCCGAATCGACCGATGCCGGCGCCGAGATCCACTTGTCGATCGAGCTACCCGAGCCCGCCAATGCACCGGCCACGAGCGGCCGGACCGCATACCGTATCGCGCAGGAGGGCCTGACCAACGCCCGCAAGCATGCAGCGGGAGAGCCGGTGCACATCGAGCTGTCCGGTCGCCCGGGCGAGGGGATCGTGATCGAGATCCGCAACCAGTTCCCCCACGGTGCTAAGGGCCCGGCCATTCCAGGAAGCGGCACCGGCCTGATCGGATTGGCCGAGCGGGTGCGGCTGGCAGGGGGACGGCTCGATCACGGCACGTCCGACGCCGGCGAGTTCCGCCTGCACGCCTGGCTACCATGGCCGGCGTGACGCGTCCGCTCCGCGTACTGCTGGTCGACGATGACGCCCTGGTCCGGGCCGGCCTGGCCATGATGCTCGACGGGACGGACGGCATCGCGGTGATCGGGGAAGCCGCCGACGGCGACGAGGTGCCGGCGGCCGCAGACCTGCACCGGCCCGACGTCGTGCTCATGGATTTGCGGATGCCTCGCGTCGACGGCATCACCGCCACGCGGCGCCTGCGTAGCCGGGGCGACGCGCCCGAGGTCATCGTCCTGACCACCTTCGATACGGACCAGAACATCCTTCGCGCGCTTCGAGCGGGGGCGAGCGGGTTCCTGCTCAAGGACACCCCGCCGGCGCAGATCGTCCAGGCCATCCATCGGGTGGCCGCGGGCGATCCGATGTTGTCGCCGCAGATCACCCGGCGGCTGATGGACCGGGCCGCTGCCCAGGCCGGCGATCAGGACAGGGCTCGCGCCGCCTTGTCCACACTCAGCCATCGCGAGCACGACGTGGTGGCCGCCGTGGCCGAAGGAAAGACCAATGCCGAGATCGCCGCCGAGCTTTACGTGAGCGTCGCCACCGTCAAGGCACACATCAGCCAGATCCTCCGCAAGCTCGGCCTGAACAACCGCACCCAGATCGCCCTTCTGGTCCACGACGCCGACCTCCCCGGCACGGGAACACCGCGGGGAACCGGCTCGGACTGACCGGCGGTCGGGAATGCCCAGCTCCATCGGTGAGTTCTGAGGCGTCAGCAGGTCTAACGGTGTGCAGCTGCTGACGACAGGAGAAGACGATGGCCGCGACGACACCGCGCCAGATCCAGCGCACCTATCTAGGGCTCTTGTTGGGCAACACGCTGGCCGCATCTCTCATCTGGGGTATCAACACGATCTTCCTTCTGGACGCCGGGCTGTCGAACCTCGAGGCGTTCGCCGCCAACGCGTTCTACACCGTCGGCATGGTCGTGTTCGAGGTTCCGACCGGGGTCGTAGCCGACACCGTCGGGCGACGCGCGTCGTACCTACTGGGCACCCTGACCCTGAGCGCTGCGACGTTGCTGTACGTGCTGCTGTGGCAGATGTCTGCACCGTTCTGGCAGTGGGCGGTGGCCTCGGTTCTCCTGGGTCTGGGTTACACCTTCTTCTCCGGCGCGGTCGAGGCCTGGCTGGTCGATGCGCTGACCGCCACCGGATACACCGGCCAGATGGAAACCGTGTTCGGGCGCGGGCAGGTCGTCACCGGCGTGGCGATGCTGTCGGGCTCGGTGGCCGGCGGCTTCGTGGCCCAGCAGGCGAGCCTCGGCACACCCTTCGTGCTGCGGGCCGCGATCCTGTTGGTGATGTTCGCCGTAGCGTGGCGGCTGATGCACGACGTGGGTTTCACGCCGAACAAGGGCAGCCGTCCATTGGCAGAGATGCGGCGAATCGCCTCGGCGTCGATCGAGTACGGCTGGCGGGCGCCGGCCGTCAAGTGGGTCATGGTGCAGGCCGTGTTCACCGGCGGCGTGTCGTTCTACGTGTTCTACGCGTTGCAGCCCTTCCTGCTCGAGCTCTACGGTGACCCGGAGGCGTACCAGATCGCCGGTATCGTGGCGGCGATCGTGGCGGGCGCCCAAATCATCGGCGGCTTCGCCGCCCCGGTGGTGCGTCGCATGTTCCATCGCCGCACTTCCGCGCTGATCGTGGCCATCGGCGTGGGCGCCGCCGTGCTCGCCCTGATCGGAATCGTCGAGGACTTCCGGTTCGCCCTCGCCATGATCGTCATCTGGGGTTTGCTGTTCGCAGCGGCCACGCCCATCCGGCAGACCTACCTGAACGGCCTGATCCCGTCCCAGCAGCGGGCGACGGTCCTGTCGTTCGACTCGATGATCGGTTCCAGTGGCGGAATCGTGACCCAGCCGGCACTGGGTCGCGCTGCCGACGTCTGGGGCTACGGCCCGTCCTACGTGATCGGTGCGGGGATCTCGGCGCTTGCCCTGCCGTTCCTAGCGTTGGCCAGGCGGCAGAACGCTCCAGCGGATTACGCCGGGCCTGCTGTCGTCATCCGCACGGACGAACCGGCCTGACTCCCCCTGCCCAAGGCACGAGCGGTGCTAACGTCCCACCTGACCTTCCCGGCGGGAATGGCGAGCGAAGTACTGCTACCTCCACGAAGGCGCAAAGCGACCGGATGCTGCACGACCGAGAAACAGCAGCGGACGGGTAGGCATGTCCACCCTCACCTGGATCCTGATCTTCGGCGTGCTGATGAGTGCCTTGGCGCTGGTCGGCAGCGTGACTCTCCTCCTGCCGGAGCGGACATTCGCCAGGCTGGTGCTGCCGTTGGTGGCGCTCGCGGCCGGCTCGCTACTTGGCGGCGCGCTGTTCCACATGCTGCCGGAGTCGATCGACGCGCTCGGCAACGATGTGTCTGTCTACGGCCTGGTCGCCTTGGGTTTTGTTTCTTTCCTCGTACTCGAGCAGTTCCTGCACTGGCACCACTGTCACCGGGCTGTCCATGACCGCCATCCCGTGGGCTACCTGATCCTGGTCGCCGATGGCCTGCACAACTTCATCGGTGGCCTGGCGGTCGGCAGCGCATTCATACTCGATTTCCGGCTGGGCGTGATCACGTGGGTGGTGGCCGCAGCGCACGAGATTCCTCAGGAACTCGGTGACTTCGGCCTGCTGGTCCATAGCGGCTGGAGTCGGGCGCACGCGCTCACGTACAACGTCGCATCGGCACTGACCTTCCTCGTCGGCGGCGTCACGGCGTACGCGTTGTCCGGGGCCGTGGACGTTGCCGTGCTGGTGCCGTTCGCGGCCGGAAACTTCATCTACATCGCTGCCGCGGACCTCATCCCTCAGTTCACCAGCCAGGAGAGGATGATGGACAAGCTCATGCACACCGCCAGTTTTGTCGCCGGTCTTGGTGCGCTGTATGTACTCGCCGAGATCGTCTCGGCCGGCACGACCCCCTGACCGGACGAATGTCGGTTACATGTGCCGGCTACCGGTCCGCGGGGGCCACTGTCGTACGTTCACGCACTCGGTCGTAGATGCGGACGACGTCCTCGAATCGTGGCGGGACCGCCAGCGGCGACTCGGTGACGACGAGGTTGTCGACCAATATGCTGTACGTGGTCCCGTCGTCCCCGGCATGTTCGAGAACGTCCACTTTGTGCCGGCCGAAGTGGTAGGTCTCGAGAACTCGCTCCATCATTCCTCCCGATTCTGGAAGGCCCGACCTACGGCTAGACGTGCGTCGTTCTGCGCACGACGACGACCGGACATGCGGCGTGGTGAATGCAGTAAGAAGCAACGGTTCCGAGATGTACCCCCGGCAGTTCGCCATGCCCGTGGCGGCCGATGACTAGCAGGTCGGCCTTCTCCGCCTCGTTGACCAGCACGCGAGCCGGCCGATCCTGGACGAGCTGAGTCACCACGGGGACGCCTGGGTCTGGCCCCAGCGCGTCGCGGACCGACCGCTGCAATGTCTCCTCGGCATCCCGCGCGTAATCTGCCTCGGTATAGGTCGGAGAAAGGACGATGGTCGCGGGCACGTCCCAGCCCGTCACGACGCGCAGCTTCCCACCCGTGAGCGACGCGTGATGGGCGGCCCATCGCAGCGCTTGCAGGCTGTCCTCGGAGCCGTCAACACCGACGACTATCGTAGGGGACGCGTTCGAGTCGGACATCTGCCACTCCTCTCATCGTCCTGGCCGGCTGCTGATCGCCTTGCGACGTTGCAGCGAATCCAGGCATAAGCCTCACTTCTACGTTCTCCCCTTCCGTTGACCGGTGGCTAGAGGAGAGTGTCGGTCCCGATAGAGGCGAACGTCTGCGCCGGCGAGAACGGTCGGCAGAGGTTATGGCGTCGCCACCGTGATGCCGGGCTGGGACGGCACACCAACACCATCCATCTCCGCCAGCACCTGTGCAATTGCATCCAACCCGACTCGCCTGGTGACGAGTCGATCCGGGCGGAGGGCACCGGTCTCGACAGCGGCGAGCATCTGCGGGTAGGCGTGAGCGGCCATACCGTGGCTGCCCACTATCTCCAGTTCCGTAGCGATCACCAGATCCATCGGAATCGGTGGCAGCCCGAGAGCGGGTGGCAGCAGCCCGACCTGCACGTGCCGCCCCCGGCGGGCCAGTGAATGAACCGACGCTGCGCACGTGCTCAGACTGCCCACGGCGTCGATCGACAGGCTGGCGCCGCCACCGGTCGCATCGCGCACCGCGGCACCGACCAGGACCGCGCCGGCCGCGATATCGCCGGCCTCTGCCACATCCGCCGGGCCTGCGACGGTTGACGGGTTGATCGTCAGCTCAGCCCCCAACTCCACCGCGAGGGCGAGCGCATCGGGCGAGACGTCCACGGCAACGGTGCGAGCACCGGATGCCGCGGCGATCATCACCGCAGACAGGCCGACACCCCCACAGCCGAATACAGCGACCCATTTCCCCGGAGCCGGGCGGCCTTGCTGCACCACCGCCCGGAACGCCGTGGCGAACCGGCAGCCGAGAGCCGCGGCGCTGATCGTGTCCACGGTGTCTGGAAGCCGGACGAGGTTAACGTCGGCGTGTCGGACGACCACGTACTCGGCGAACGAGCCGTCGTGGGTGAAACCTGGCTGTGTCTGGCGTTCGCACACCTGCTGGTCGCCTCGCGCACATGGGCCGCACGTCCCGCACCCGCACACGAACGGTGCGGTGACCCGCTCGCCGCCTCGCCACAGCCGAACCGATCGCCCCACCGCGTGGACCACACCGGCGAACTCGTGTCCGGGGACGTGCGGCAGCGTGATGTCAGGATCGTGGCCGTGCCAGCCGTGCCAGTCACTCCGGCATATGCCGGTGGCCTCGACCCGGACGACGGCGCCGTCGTCGGGAGGTTCCGGCTCGGCAAGGTCGACAAGATCGAGCGGACCTCCGTAGGTCTGGAACTGCACGGCTCTCATCCGGCTGAGCCTACGGCCGACGCCGGGCCGGATCGATTGGCGCCGAGCGCGGGCTAGACCGCGAACATGCCGTCGATCACCAGCTGGGCAGCGGCCACGACGAGCATGGCTGCCGCCAGCCGGCCGGCCCACCCGAGCACTCGACCGGCCACACCGTCGGTGCCGACGAAGGCCGCCAACACACTGAGTGTGCCGACGGCGACCGCCAGAGCCGCGGCGACAAGGGCGGCACCATGGTCGGCGAAAGCGCTGACCGCCAGCACGATGAGTCCGGCGTTCGCGACCATCGGCACCGCCACGGGGACGAGAGCGGCCCGCGGGCCCGGTAGCGCCGGCTCCGGCGACGGGGGCTTGCGCACGAGGGCGGCGATGCCGACGACGGCCGCAACAACTCCGGCGGCTATGCGTAGGGACGCGTCGCTGACGTCGAGGGCATCAAGAACAAGCCCACCGCCGAAACCTGCTCCCACCGCGATGGCCGCGCCCACGATCCCTCCGAGCGCGGCGACTCCCGTCACGATGCGGGCTGACCGCTCGCCGCGAGGAAGCGCCCGCACCAATCGGAAGGGGTTGACCGCTGCGAACAATGCCGCCGCCCACAACCAGGCTGACGGCGCCACGGACGATCCCGAGCCGCCCGGATCTTCGCTCCCCTCCAGCACCGGGATGGTCCGCAAGAGCGCGGACAGCGCATGCTGCTGATCATCCATCCGGGTCTCACCGTCGATGAGCCACGCGCCCCGAACCCGCGCCGGCTCGCGGTACTCATCGGCCCGCGATTCATCCAGCTGCGCATCCACCGCCAGGCCGGCCAGGCAGGTAGCCCGCTCGGTGAGCGGACCGCGGACGTCCGCGAGCCTCTGGTCGGCGTGCGACACCAGCCACAGCCCGGTGAGCGCTTCACCGATCACGCCGTAGCCGCCGCCGCGAGGAACGTGCGTGCCGCGCGCGGCCACCCCCCACGGCCCGGCCTGCTGGCTCACCCAGCGCACCTGAGCACCGAACAGCCCGGCCTGCCGGCGTGCGTAGGCCAACTCGTCGTCGGTGAGCGGACGGTCGCCCGCGCGGTCCTCGGCGGCCACCGTCTCTGCGAGCCCGTACGCGGCCCAGTGATCAGGTAGTGGTGGCCAGTAGCCTTCCGCATCGTCGCGACGCGTCGAGACGTACGAACCGACCCGGTCGGCCGCCTCGGCCCACGGGCCGTCGGGGAAGAGCAGGCGCAGCCGCGCCAACGCCCAGTACGCCTCACCGGTGTAATACCGCGAGTACTCTCCGGGGGCGGGCTCGCCCGACGAGGTGTCGTAGTAGGCGAGGACCGCACCGGAGTCTTCCATTTGGGCGACGAGGAACCTGCCGAGCCCTTCCAGGAGTTCGTCGAACTGATCGTCGTTCGTGGCGATCCGCCGCTCGGCGAGGGCGGCGACGAGCAGAGCCGTCGCCCCCACAGGTGCCCGTCTACCGTCGATGACCGCCGACCAGCCGTCACGTTCGACGAGCTGTCCAGTCGCCCACTCCAGTCCATGCTCCGCGGTTTCCATGGCATTCGGGATGCCTGCTGCTGCCGCTTGATAGAGGCTCAGCTGGACGCCCATGTGCCGCACGACGTTGTAGTCGGCACTGACCGAAGCGGTGTCGGCGTCGTACAGGTAGAGCCAGGTGCCGTCGGGCCGTTGGTTGCGGGTAAACCAGTCGGCTGCTTCGATGGCCGCGCCCCGCAACTCTGCCGATGTCGGCGTGGGGCAGTGCTCCGGCGGCGCGAGCACACCGAACACGCCGACTGCGACCGCTCCCAGGACGAACATCGCCACGGCCAATCGCCGTCGGACCCCACCGCGCCAGGTTTTGATCACGGCCCACAGAGTACGCACGAATGTCGGGCTCGGCTCGTCGGACAGGTTCGCACCGCCGCGTCTCGCCACTGCGCCGAAGTTCGGCGCTACGGCCCTTGACACCGGGACTTTGTGCCCTATCGACCCTGACTCATCGGGGGCGAAGGTCTATTGGCACGTGAGCGATGACACGAAGGGCTTGACCTCATGACCACTCACACCGAGGACCAGGTGACCGGCTACGAGGGCACCACGCGGCGGGTAGGCGACCCTACTTCGAACCGCCCCTGGTACACGCTGGTGCTGGGCGCCGCACTCGTCGGCATGATCAGCGCCGGTTGGCAGCTAGTGGAGCGAATAGCCACGGCCGAGAACGCCGACGCCGGCTCCGTGTGTGACTTCAACGCGGTCCTGTCGTGCTCGAGCGTATTCACCCAGTGGCAGTCATCAGCGCTCGGCGTCCCCAACACGCTGGTGAGCCTTCCGGTGTTCGCCGCGTTCGCTGCTACCGCCGTGGCCGGCATCCTGGGATCGCGGTTCGTCAGGCCATATCTGGCCGCGCTGCTGGGCTTGTCACTGTTCATGGCCGGGTTCGCCACGTGGTACAGCTTCCAGACCGGTTTCGTGATGGGTGCGATGTGCATGTTCTGCACGATCGGCTCGGCCGCCGTTCTGACGGCCGGAATCGGCGTTACACGAGTGGCGGCGGCGGGGCGGGCGTTCGGCGACGGACGGGCGGGCCGGGCGCTGGACCTCCTGGTCAGCTCCAAGTCCGACCTGATCGCCTGGTCCGGGCTCATCCTGATCAACGCCGGCATGATCTATTTCGGTCTGGCGTTCTAGCGTCGCTAAGCATCGTCGCCGCCAGTTCGGCGTACTTGCACACCCGCCGGGCGATCCAGTCCGCCGTGGTGCGATCCCACCATGGCTCCGGCGTAAGGACCGTGACCGATAGGCCGGGCAGCAGAGCGCCCGACTCGTAATCCCGGCTCGACGTGCCGTCGGTCGAGCCGGGGCTCGAGGCGAACGTCGAGTACGGCGCTCACCGTTGCCCGGGCGCCGAACAACTGCTTGTCTTCCCCTATGGAGCCGATCCGGTTCACCGGGCTGATCCGCTACTGGAACCCCGACAAGGCAAGCGGCCTGGCAGTCACCGACATACCCACCGATCACGTCGCCGCATTGGGCGGACTGAAGCAACAGCGCGTACGCGGACGCATCGCAGGCGCCGATTTCGCGTCGAACGTCATGCCCGCAGGCGGTGGCAAGCTGGCACTCAGCGTCAGCAAGGCCATGATGAAGGCGGCGAACATCGCGGTCGGCGACACGACCGAGATCGAGATCCACGCCGCAGGCCCCGACTCAGGGGACTGACCGGCGGCGGAGTCGACTGGCGGCCTTCGCTGGACCATCACCCTGAAGGGCGGATTCGGTGGGACCGCACGGCCGTCACCCGGGAGCGCCCGGGAATCGCAGGACCTCGGTGAACAGCTGCTCTGATTGCCAGTTCCAGCCGGTGACGGTTGCCCGCACGCCAGTTCCGTCATCGTGGATCTCGACCGTGCCGAACTGGCCGCCACCGGGAAGCACCGGCCCGGTGTACGGGCCGCCTTTGACGCTGCCGGGGCGGTCGATAGCAGCGGCGTGGAACAGCGGGAACCCCTTGGACTGGGACGACGAATAGTCTGTGTTGGTCCCGTCGTCGAACGCGAGCATGTGCGCATCGCCGCTGACCATCAGCAGGTTGTCGATCTCATGCTCGGCGATATTGTCGGCGATCATCTGCCGCTCCTGCGCGAATCCTCCCCAGGTGTCGCTGCCGGGCCGGTCTGGTGCCAGCCACGGGTCCGGGTTGACCCACACCACAAGTCCGTACCTATCGGCCTGCGCGAGTTCGCCGAGCAGCCACTCGCGCTGCTCGTCGCCCAGGGTGGAGCGGTGCGCGCCGGCCGGTTCGCCGACTGGGTCCCGGGCCGATCGCGTGTCGGTCAGCACGAACCTGACTCGCCCGACCGTGAAGGCCTGGTAGATCGGCGCTTCCGGGTCGGCCGCCAGCGGGTAGTGCGGTGTCATCTGCCGGTAGGTCTGCATCGCGGCCGGCCGGCTCGCAGACGTGCGGTCCGCGTCGTTGCCGCCGTAGTCGTGGTCACCCCACACATAGGCGATAGGAGCCTGCGCGTACAGCGTGGCCTGAGCTGGTGCGGTCAGATTCAGGTCGTACTGTGCCCGGAACCGTGCCGGGTCGTTCCGGTCGATGTTCCCGTAGTTCCAGTCACCCATGGACAGCACGAACAGCGGGTCCGTGCCACGTATCGCGTCGAACACCTGCCCGTTTGAACCACCGAGCTGGCACGATCCGAGGGCGAACGTGAACGACGCCGCACCCTCCGGGAAGGTGCGGAAACTCTGAACCCGGTCGCGCACCACCTGATCATCGACGACCGCTGCGTAGTAGTACCGCGTGTCGGGCTGCAAGTCCTCCAGCCGTAGTGCCGCCACCCGGTCGTCGTCGGTCCGCACGCTCGCCGTCGTCAACGGGCCGGACAGGTCCGCGTCCTCGCTCACGATCACACTGACTTGATCAGCCTCGGCCGCGGTGCGCAGCCGGATCTCCCCACTGGTGGAGGTGACCCCGCCGACCCACATCCACTCGACCACCGTCGTGTTCGGCCCTGCCACGGTCGACGCTGGATGTGTCGGTCCCCAGTAATGGCTGTACGTTGCCGCGGCGGCCGCGACAACGCCGCCAAGAACGACCGCGGTGGCCAACGCGGCGGCGAGCGCCGCACGCAACGTCGTGCGGCGGTGCCATTCCAGCCAGAGCAGCAGGGCCGGCACCCAGGCGACGATCGCCACCACCGCAGCGACCGCAGGAGGGTATTGAAGCGAGGACACGTACCCCAACAGGGCCGCCGCAACGGCCACCACGATCGCCCCCGAGACGTGCCAGCGACGCGCCAGCAACACCCCTGAGACGATCAAGAATAGGAGCGCCCATTGGAGCGGGACCTCAAGGGCGGCTCCCATGACGCCGGATTCCGGGTTGCGCGGCAGCCCACGCGTCAGGGCCAAGACGGCATAGCCGGCCACGAGTCCGGCCACCCACAGCAGCGTCAGCCGGTGCAGTTGCCGGGCACGACGGGGATCGACCGTCACGAGTACCGGCCCGGCGAGGCGATCGCCGGATGTTCGCCGCCGCCACAGACAGTCACCACACCGCGGGTGCCGGGAGGGCTCCTCCAGCAGAATCCGGGCACCGGCCACCAGGCCGACCGCGATCAGGATTGCCGCGACGACGTCCAGCGGCCAGCGCGAACCCGCATGGACATCGGCTAGTGCGCCGCCCAGAACCAGCAGACCGAGCAACCCGGTGGCGGCGTGCCGGACGACAGCGTTCCCGGTCGCGCTCTCAAAGGCCATCGGCACAAGCCCGGCCAGGATGGTTAGCACCAGCAAGCCGAGGCTCGGAAAGCTGTCGGTCCCGGAAGCCGCTGCATCAGCGGGGCGGTCCCTGGCGACGACCAGCATCAGGAGCCAGCCGAGCACCAGTCCGGCCAGGATCGTACCGGCGGCCGTCACGAGGAATGTGCGACAGCCCCTCCCCAGTACGAGGAGTACGGCCAGGGCGGCAAGCGACGCCGGGCTCGTGGCACCACTCAGCCAGGAGATGGCGTCCACCCAGCCCCAGCCGCGGATGTCGCGGTACAACACCTCGTCGGCCGGAGGGTCGGAGAAGGCGGCCAGCACTGACGTCACGGTGGTCGCGAGCAGCATCGCCCCGATGACCAGCACCTGATTTCGTTGCGCCGTCGTTGGGTTCGACAACGGCTGGTCACCGGCTCTCGGCGCCGTAGCCGGCGAATCTGGAGGACCGGTCATGATGTGTCCTTACCCGCTACCGGGCCGGCCTTCTGCAGGTACCGCCACCGTCCGACCGGCCCCCGGCCGCCACACGCCAGATCAAGTCGGCTGGACGTGGGTCGGATCCAGCACGCGCCGGAGAAACGACCGCGTACGATCATGCTGCGGGCTGCCGATTACCTCGTCGGGCCGGCCTTGTTCGACGATCACGCCGTCGTCCATGAACACGACCCGGTCGGCGACTTCCCGGGCGAAGGCCATCTCGTGGGTCACGACGAGCATCGTCATTCCGTCTTCGGCCAGTTGCCGCATCACGGTGAGCACGTCGCCGACCAACTCGGGATCGAGAGCGGAGGTCGGTTCGTCGAAGAGCATCAGCGCTGGCTGCATGCACAGAGCGCGGGCGATCGCCACGCGTTGCTGCTGGCCGCCGGAGAGCTTGGCCGGGTATTGATCGACCTTGTCCGCGAGCCCGACCCGCTCCAGCATCTCCTGGGCGATTCTCCTCGCCTCCGCTTTCGAACGCTTGGCCACCGTCTCCTGAGCGACGGTGCAGTTCTCCGTGGCGGTCAGATGAGGGAACAGGTTGAACTGCTGAAAGACCATGCCGATCTGCCGGCGAGCGGCGTCTATGTCGCAGTCGATGTCGGTGATCTCCACACCGGCCACGTGCACCGTGCCGGACTCGGGCCGTTCCAGCAGATTTATGCAGCGCAACAGAGTCGACTTGCCGGAGCCGGACGGCCCGATGACGCACACGACCTCGCCGACGTCGACGCTGAAGTCGATCCCCCGTAGGACATGCAGGTCGCCGAACGACTTGTGCAACTTCTCGATCGTAACCAGCGGTTCGGACATCAACGTGCCTTTTCAGTCGAGGCTTCCATCCGGCGGACGATGGCGGAAAGGGGAACCGTGATGAGCAGGTAGCAGAAACCTGCGACCACCAGTGGTGTGAGGTTGGCCGTGGTGTTGGCCAACTGCCGGCCGAAGGTAGTCAACTCCGCTGCCGCGATGGTGAGACCGATGATGTAGATCAGGGACGAATCCTTGACCAGCAGGATCAACTCGTTGGTCAGGGGCGGAAGCACGATCCTGAACGCCTGCGGCAGGACTATCTTGCGATTCGCCGTGAATGGCGACATACCAAGTGAGCGAGCAGCTTCGACCTGACCTCTAGGTACGGCTTGGACGCCGGCTCGCACCGTCTCCGCGGTGTAAGCGGATGCGACGATGCCGAGTGCCAGCCAGGCCGTGCCGTACGGCGGGAACGGAATCCGCAGGCCCGTGATGGCGAGTGGAAGCAGAGCGAATCCGATGAAGATGATGATCGCCGGCAGGCCCCGGAAGAACTCAATGTAAGCCGTCGCCATCCACCGGTAGGGACCCACCTGACTCAACTTCATCAACGCCAGGATCGTTCCTGCGACCAGCCCGAGCACGAATCCGCCGGCGGTGTATACGAGCGTGTTGACCAGGGCATTGAAAAGGCCGCTCGTGACTGCCCGGCTGATCAGCGACGGCCGGAAGAAGACGTCGACGATCTGACCCCAGTCAGCCGCCAACGCCGCCGCGACGGCAATCGCTACGAGCAGGGTGTACTGAATCCAACGGATGCGCTGAGCCCGCTTGCGCGGGCTCAGCTTCCGCTTGGGCTGGATGGTGTCAGTCACCGCTTGTTTCGCCCGGCTTGACACCGAACCACTTCTCGTAGATCTCGTCGTAGGTTCCGTCCTCGAACGCCTGGGCGAGCAGCTCATTCAGCCGCGCGATGAGCCGTTCGGCGTTCGGGTCGTCCTTCTTCGCCGGGAATCCGTACTGCTCGCCGGTGTCGAACTCGGTCACCATCTCGGTGTCGGGGTTCTCCTCGACGAACGACAGGATGGGCACGTTGTCGTTGATCGCGGCGGCGATCTGACCCGCCTTGAGCGCGTTCAACTGGAGTGCGAGGTCTTCGAAGTTCTGCGTCGTGTAGCCGAACTCCTCGGCGTTCGCCTCGCCATAGTCCTGACCCGTGGTGCCGGTCTGGACGCCGACGAGTTCGCCTTCGAGGTCCTCCAGCCCCTGGATACCGGAGCCGGTCTGCACGATAAGGGCCTGGGTCGCGTCGAAGTACGGGTCGGAGATGTGGAGGGCCTCGGCGCGCTCCGGGGTGATCGTCATTGCGCCCATGCCGATGTCGCAGTTGTTGGCCGCGAAGACCGCGCCCGAAGTCACCTGCTCCCACTCCCCGACGTTGAGGATCTCCTGCTCGACCCCCAGGTCTTCGGCCAGCAGGTCGAGAAGGTCGACGTCGAAGCCGACGACCTCACCGGACTCGTCCTGGTACTGGAACGGCTCGTAGGGCAGGTGCGTGCAGACGATCAGCTTGCCTTCCTGGATGAGTTGAATCTCGCCATCACCGGCTGCGGTCGTGTCGTCGTCATCTCCACCGCATCCGCTGATCGCCAGGGCGGCGGCGGCCAGGACGAGGCTGAGCGTCCGAGCGGACGATAGGGGTTTCATGCCTTACTCCTCGGGCGTTGTTCGAGCTCCTGCGGGGGATCGCATGCTCGCTCATGCGGCATGATGGTACGCCCCGCGATATCGCGGCCGTCCGGGCCGGTGGACGGGTGTCGCCCACGGACCTCATGCGGAGACGTTCGGCGCGGCTGCCGCATGCCGCAAAGCGGCCGCAAGCTCGAACGAGTGGTACGTCAAGACGTGGCGGCGGCGACGGCTTCGGTAACCGGCACGTCCCCTCCGACCACCTCGAGCGTCTGGCCGATCGCACGCGGTTCATCCAGCAGGGCGATGAGAACCGCAGCGACATCGTCGCGGGAAACGCTCCCGCGAGGCGTGGTCCGTGCGAGGCGCACCGTGCCGGTACCGGGTTCGTCGGTGAGTCGCCCGGGCCGCAGGATCGTCCAATCGAGGTCGCTTTCTCGGACTGTCTTCTCGGAGGCGGCCTTGGCCCGCAGGTACGCCGCGAAGACCTCGTCGGTGCCAGGTGGCGGATCGTCGGACGCTCCCATCGACGAGACCAGCAGATATCGGCGTACGCCCGCCGTCTCAGCGGCGGCGACCAGCAGTTCCGCGGCGGCGCGGTCGACCGTGTCCTTGCGTGCCACTCCACTGCCCGGACCTGCGCCGGCAGCGAAGACGACGGCGTCGGCGCCGACCAACTCGCGCGCGAGCGTGTCGACATCGGTTTCCTCCAGATCGAGGAGCAGCGCCGTGGCACCCTGCTCGGCCAGATCGGCGGCTTGGGCCGGATTTCGGATGGTGCCGACGACCTCGTCGCCGCGCGCGGCGAGCAATCGCTCCAGGCGCAGCGCGATCTTGCCATGTCCACCCGCGATGACGACCCGCATGAGCCGCACCCTACCCGGGCACCGCTGTGCGACGATGGCGGGCGACCGTGGCGGGCGCGAGGAGGCGTGGTGAGATTGCCTTGATGGTGCGTAGCAGCTGACTCGTGAACCGACTCACCGTAACTCGAACCGGCCTGCAGCTTGCCGGCCTGATGCTGGTCGCATTCAACCTGCGGGCGGCGATAGCTGCGGTGTCGCCGGTGCTCCCGGAGATCCGGGCCGATCTCGGGTTGTCAGCGTCTACGGCGGGGCTGCTCACGACGCTGCCGGTGCTGTCATTCGCCGTGTTCGCGCCCGCGGCCGCGTGGCTCGGTCACCGCATCGGAGTCGACCGGGCGATCCTGTTCGCCTGCCTGGTGATTGCGGCGGGGACGGTGTGGCGCGTGACCGGCGGAGCCGTCACCCTGCTTGCCGTCACCATGATCATCGGAGCGGCGATGACCGTCGGCAACGTGCTCGGGCCGGTCGTCGTTAAGCGCGACTTCGCCCGGGCCGGTCCGGTAATGGGCCTTTTCACCGCCTTTCTCATCGTCGGCGCCGCCGCCGCGGCAGCACTGACAGCCCCGCTGGCCGCCATCTGGGACTGGCGGATCGCCCTCGCGGTGTGGGCGGCGCTGGCGTTCGTGGCGGCGTTGGTCTGGTACCGGGCCACTCGTGGCCACCGGGTGCGCGCCCTTTCGGAGGTCGAGCCCACCCGGCCAGCTGTGCGCGGCCTGTGGCGCAACGGTGTCGCGTGGGGCATCACGACGTTGATGGGCGCTCAGGCCGCCGCGTACTACGCCATGACGGCTTGGCTGCCGACAGTTCTCGTCGACGAGGCCGGCGTCGACCTCGGAACGGCCGGGGTGGGCCAGGCACTGTTCCAGGTCATGGGCATCGCGGGAACACTCCTCGTCTCAGTGCTCATCCGGGTGCGACCGAGCCAGGTCTGGCTGGCGGTGGTGATCGCCTTGGGTTGGGCGGTCATGCCGGCAGGCCTGCTGGCGTGGCCGGCTGGCTGGCCGTTGCTGACATTGGTCGGCGGAACAGCCCAAGGCGCGGGTATAGCTCTCGCCCTGACGCTCATGGTTTTGCGAGCGCACGACTCGGCAGTGACCAACGGTCTGTCGGCGATGATGCAACTCGTCGGATACCTGATCGGCGCCGGCGGTCCGGTTGCTGTGGGCGTGCTGTACGAGCTGACCGGTTCGTGGGTCGTACCGATGACGGTGGTTATCGGGCTGGCCGGATCGATGGTCATCTCGGGCATGGTCGCCGGACGCCCGGTAACGGTGGGCGGACCACCGGACCGCGCCTGAGTCTCCGCCGTGCTATGCACGCTGCGCCCTGCAGTGAGCCGGTTCTCGGGACGTCGTAGCCGGCCGGTTGGGCCGGGCGCGACCGAGAGAGCTGGAGTAGCCGAGAACCTGGTTGTCTGTCCGACCTGCCGCGCGCAAGGATGAACCGTGAGCGTGGTAGGCACTGACCAGCGCCAGTTCGGCGACTTGCTAGAGAAACACCGGCACGAACTTCGGGTGCATTGCTACCGGATGCTGGGTTCGCTGGACGACGCTGAAGACCTGGTGCAGGAGACGTTCTTACGTGCCTGGCGCTACCGGCACACGTATACGGGCCAGTCCACAATCCGAGCCTGGTTGTATCGCATCGCCACCAACGCGTGCCTCGACCAGCTCGCCCGGCACCCACGCCGGCCACGCCTCCTACCCACACCTCCCGGCGTCACGCCGGCCCTGGCCGCGCAACCAGCGGCGGAGGTCGAGTGGCTACAGCCCTACCCCGACAATCTCATCGACGCACGGGCCCCGGACGACGCCGGTCCAGACTCGACAGTGGTCGCCAAAGAAACAATCGAATTGGCCTACCTCGCCGTGATTCAGCACCTGCCACCTCGGCAACGGGCCGTGCTGATCCTTCGTGACGTGCTCGGCTGGTCCACTGCCGAGGTCGCCGACCTGATCGGAAGCAGCCTCCCTGCTGTCAAGAGCGCACTGCAGCGGGCGCGAGCCACGTTGAAGGAACGGTTGCCGCGTCGGCGCGACGAGTGGGCGGCGACCGAGGACCCCACGAGCGCCGAGCGCGTACTGCTCCAGCGCTACATCGCCGCCCACGAGGAGGCCGATATCGACGCACTTGCTCGGCTGCTGGCCGAAGACGTCAAGCTCGCAATGCCACCGCACCCGTACTGGTTCGCCGGCCGTGATGCCCTACTCCAGCTCAGCGCCCAGGTCTTCGACCCGACCTCAACCTGGTACCACGGCCGTTTCCGGTCGCTGCCGACCCGAGCCAACCGCCAGCCGGCGGTGGCCCAGTACGTCGAACGTCCCAGCGCCGACCGAACCAGGAACTTGCGCGACGGCGAGTTCCGTGCCCAGGTGCTGGACGTGCTTCGTATCGAGAACGGGCAGATCGTGGAGATCACTGCGTTCGAACCCGACGTGTTCCCGGCGTTCGGGCTGCCTCTTGCGCTGTGACCGTACCGGCACCGATTCCATTCCTGCGGCGAGGCGGTCACATCACTGACACGACCGTCAACCCAAAGGAGGAATCGTGGCCACCGTAACTTCGGCCGACGGGACGACCATCGCGTACGACAAGGCCGGCAGCGGCCCGCCGATCATCTTGGTGGCATCGGCGCTGTCGAACCGGTCCGATGCCGCCAGGCTGGCCGGCCTGCTCGCGGCCAGATTCACCGTGCTCAACTACGACCGTCGCGGACGCGGAGCCAGCGGCGATGTCCAGCCCTACGCGGTGGAGCGAGAGGTGGAGGACATCGCCACACTCATCGAGGCGGCCGGCGGCACCGCGTCGTTGTTCGGCAGCTCCTCCGGCGCAGTACTCGCGATGGAAGCCGCGGCCCGCGGTCTTAACGTCACTCGACTGGCGCTGTTCGAACCGCCGTTCGTCGTCGATGCGGAGTCGCGTCGTCCCCCGGCGGACGCTTACGCCCACGTGGCAAAGCTGCTGGGCGAGGGCCGCCGATCCGATGCGGTCCGGTACTTCATGGCCGAGGTTCTCGGCGTGCCGCGAACCCTCGTCCGGGCGATGCGGCTGATGCGGAAGACCTGGGCGGCGATGACCGACATGGCCGACACCATCCTCTACGACCTGACCATCCTGGCAGGACGGCAAGACGGGCGTCCCCCAACACCCGACGAGTGGGCGTCGGTCGAGGCACCCGCCCTCGTCCTCGCCGGCGGCAAGAGTGATCTAACCCTGCGGCGAAGTGCGCTCGCCGTCGCCGACGTGCTGCCCGAGGCGGAGCACCGCGTGCTGCCAGGTCTTAATCACGGCGCGGTCGTCATGTCACCAAAGGCGCTGGCACCCGTTCTCATCGAGTTCTTCCAGAGCGGCGCGACGCCGGAGGTCTGATCCACGGTTGAGATGGCGTATCGCCGTAACTCATCATCCCGAGGCACAGCCGAGACACCTTC
Source organism: Jiangellaceae bacterium (assembly GCA_036373915.1). Classification (GTDB taxonomy): domain Bacteria; phylum Actinomycetota; class Actinomycetes; order Jiangellales; family Jiangellaceae; genus JASLBX01. The sequence continues at coordinate 34,547 of DASUUU010000065.1, forward strand.
AGGCCCGATGTACCCAAACTGACGTACTTCATTGATGAGAATCCTCCGGTGTGCGAGCGCTGTGATCGGGGCTGCGTCTCCTTGTACTGAGCGCCGGCGTACCTGCCTTACCGGCACGCCTGCATCCTTTGACCGCGGGTTCGGCTTCACGGTGGAGGATGACGGCGGCGACTACGAGGACCACGCCGATGATCTCCGCGATGGTGGGGATCTGGGTGAGGACGATGACGCCGATGACGGTGGCGGTCGCAGGTAGGAGGGCGACCATGAGGGCGTAGGTGGACCTGGCCAGCCGCCGCATGGCGAGCTGGTCGAGCACGTACGGAATCACCGAGGACGTGATGCCGACACCTATCGCAGCGCCGAGGGCTACGGCATCAGCGAACGCGGGAGCAGCGTCGACAATGCCGATCGGTACAGCCAGCGCGGCCGCTACGACCATGGCCATGGCGAGGCCGTCGATACCCGCCAGGTGTTCATGCCGGGACACGCGGTGCGCAATGACGATGTAGCCGACGAAAAGAGCCATGTTGACGACGGCGAACACAAAGCCGGTAGGGGATCCGCGGAGGCTGACGTCGGCAAGGGCTGCGACGCCGGCGGCCGCGAGCGCAAGAGCGGCAAGGTTGCGCACGTTCCGCAGCGCGACTGCGGCCAGCAGGATCGGGCCGGCGAACTCGATGGCGGCCACCGTGCCCAACGGGAGCCGATCGATGGCGAGGTAGAAGCTGGCGTTCATCAGGGCCAGTACAGCCGCCCACGCCACGACTGTTCGCCGCTCGACGGAGCGTGCCGCCGCCCATGCCCGCCACGGGCGCCGCCACAGGGCGAGAACGATCCCGGCCGACAGGATGCGCAGCCAGGCTACGCCGAGTGGGTCGATCCGAACGAACAGCAGGACGGCAAACGCGGGCCCCAGGTAGTGGAAGATCGCCGAGCCGACGAAGAACAGCTCGGGGCGCAACCGCTCGGGCAGCGAAGCACGCGCCGTCACCCCATCCGCGTACGAGGCATTGCTGGTTGTGACATCACCCATGAGCCTGCCTAACGGGCATCTCTACCTTTGCTTGTTAGATACACCACCAGATTCGTGATAACGTGTCAAGTCAATTACGATCGTTAGGTAGGATGCATGGGATGGCGGACGCGATTGCACTCGACCCGCGCGGCTACCAGGGCACGTACAAGCTGATCGGCGGCAGGCCCGCGCTCGACTTCGCGAACCTGGTGAGCTACCGAGGCACCGACCGGCACCACGATTGGCTCGACCCATCGGGTAACGCTGCGGTATGGGCCCAGGCGGCAGGCATCACGGCGACCCGGAACTTCGACATTGCCGCGTTGCGCGAGTTCCGCGAGTTGCTCGCGCGGACCTTCTTGGCCATCGCGGACGGAAGGTCCCCGGCGCCCGGCGATGTCGACGAGATAGGCAAGGCCGCTGCTATCGGCTGGGCTCACCGCCGCCTGACCTTTGCGCCCGGCGGGCCGGCCGCCGTATGGACTACGACCGCCACGACTCTGCTCAACGAACTCGCCCTGGACGCGGCATCGTTACTTACAACCGCGGACGGCCTGCGCAGGATCGCCGCGTGCCCCGAATGCCGATGGCTGTTCCTCGACACAACCCGCAACCACAGCCGGCAATGGTGCGATCCCGCCGACTGCGGCAACCGGGCGCGCCAGCGTCGTCACTACCACCGCCGGCATTGAACCCGCACGATCAGTCGCCGCTCAGCGATCAGCGGGGAGCCGGTCCGGTACTTCCCGGCCCTTCCGCTCCTGTAGCGCCTTGGTCAGGTAGAACAGGGCGGCGGCCAGCACCCCCATGTCGTCGAGATAGATCGGATCAGGGAGCACATCGACTGGAAAGATCATGTAGGCGAGCGCTCCATAGAAGGCGAACTTCTCGTTGAACCCCAACTGGCCGAGCGCACGGCGAGTCACGATCAACCGCCTGGCGAACCAGATCGCGGCAGCCAGGGTGACCACGCCGACGACCAGGACGGCCACGGCAATCCAAACCCACGTCTCACCCGACACGTCATCCACGCTACCCAGCGGAGGCGTTGTGAAGCGCGTCCGCACGTCACAGGCCCGGCGTATGGGCAGGCGCGGTTGTGGTAACACTTGGCCATGGCGACCCTCTCGAACAGCGCCGCGCTGAAGCTCATCGACGAGTTGCGCGATGCGTGGACAAGTGATCCTCGACGTGCCGCAGAGATCATCAGCGAGCTACAGAACGCTCTACTCGACGACAGCACCCCAGACCACGGGTGGGCAATCGCCCGCCGGGAACGGCTCCAGCGCGAGCACAAGGAGCGCGAGCAGCGAGAGCTCGAGCAAAGGGACCGGGGAACGTGAACCCAGTGACACGGGCGTCGCTGGCCACGATGTACCCATGGCAGACCGCTGACGCTGGCAACGCCGTGCACGACGTAGGATCAGCGGATGTGATCAAGCGCCTTACCGCGGATGAACTGCTGGATGCGACCGCCCGCGACCCCATGGTCCGAGCGGTCGTCCTGGGAGGGCGGATCGTTGGCCCCGCGTGGTCAGGCTACGGCGCCTACGTCTGGGCAGGCGCTCATCGCGCGGCGCCGGCCGCCATGGGAATCGGGTCGCCGTCCGGCGCAGCACGACTCCTGAGCGCCATCGATGGCGAGCTGCCCGATCTGCGTTACGCCTCTCTTCCTCGCGGTTGGCTGAGCCATGTCGTTGACGAGCGAGTTACCTACAAAGCGGACTGGGACTGGTTCTGGACCGAGAAAGCCTCGCACGACGCCCTTGTGTCGCACGATGCTGCGTGGCTGGACGAGGACGATTCTGACGACGTGCGCGCCCTTCTCGAGGACGCAATGCCTGGCGCGGTCGCTCAGCCGGGCGATGCACGTGTGCGCCGGTGGGCAGGAATCCGAAACGGCACCGGCCGGCTCGTCGCCTGTGCCGCCGACACGTCCCTCAGCCCGGTGATCGGCCACCTATCGTCCGTGGCGACTGCTACCGACCAGCGCCGCATGGGCTACGGCGCTGCCATCGTCGACTGGATGGTCCGCCAGTACCTGGATGAGGGTGTGCAGATGGTGACGCTAGGCATGTACGCCGACAACATCGCCGCGCGCAAGCTTTACGACCAACTCGGATTCACCTGCCAGCACCTGTTCACCAGTGTCGAGATCGTTGCTGGCGAAACCGGCGGAACGGCTCCATCGGACGCCTGATACCGGCCCTGGTGCGCCCACAACAGGTTCAAGCCTGCCCGGCCGCCTCCGGTAGCCGATCACAGTCGAGTTCAGCGAGCAGACACATTGCCCCCAGGGTGCGTGTTAGCCTCGAAGTGCAGCGTCGGTATGGAACCGTCCGTGTTTCCGGCGGCGCTGGTACGACATGGATCGGCCGTGCTGGCCGGAGACAGGCAAATGAACGTGCAGGTGCCCGCTATCAGCGCGCTCGACAACCGCCGCCGAGCCGAAGACGCAGCATCGAACGGAGCCAATACCGTCGAACATGCCACGGGCTCGGCACACACCACTGACAACACCGCCGGGGACGGCCAAGGCGTTCAGTTCCGGGAGCGCTACGTGAGTGCGTACACGGACCTGCGCCGCCAGATCACGGCCTCTGGCCTGCTGAAGCGCCGGTATGGCTACTACTGGACCAAGATCACCATCACGGTGGCGCTGTTCGCGGGCGTCTGGGTGGCGTTCGCGTTTCTTGGGAACTCGTGGTTCCAGTTGGTGCTGGCCGCTCTCCTCGCGGTCATCCTCACCCAGTTCGGGTTCCTGGGGCACGACGGCGCTCACCGCCAGATCTTCAACTCCCACGCGTGGAACGAATGGGCCTCCCGAATCATGTCCGGGCTCTTCACAGGGCTGAGCTACGGCTGGTGGCATAACAAGCACAATCGTCACCACGCGAACCCGAACAAGGAGGGTGCAGACCCCGACATCGGCCCGGGCGCCTTCGCGTTCACCCCCGCCGTCGCCCAGGCACGGCGTGGCCTGGCCGCTCGTTTGACGCCACGGCAGGGCTACTACTTCTTCCCGCTACTGCTGCTTGAAGGGCTCGCCCTGCACGTCGCGAGCATCCAAACACTCATCAGCCGGAGATCGTTGAAACATCGCTGGTGGGAGGCGACCTTCGTCGCCACCCGGCTCGGCGGCTACATCACCGTCCTGCTCCTCGTCCTGCCACCAGGCAAGGCCGCGGCCTTCTTCGGTGTCCAGATGGGACTGTTCGGACTCCTGCTCGGCGGTGCGTTCGCGCCCAACCACATCGGCATGCCCATCGTGCCGCGCAACGAGAAGGTGGACTTTCTGCGCCGCCAGGTGCTGATGTCCCGCAACGTTCGCGGCGGCCGGTTCATCGGCTTCGCGCTCGGCGGGCTCAACCACCAGATCGAGCACCACCTGTTCCCCAACATGCCCCGTCCCAACCTGCGCCGTGCCGTGCCGATCGTGCGCGACTACTGCGCCCGGCACAAGGTCGGCTACACCGAGACCGGCCTGTTCGAGGCCTACGGTGTCGTCGTCCGCTACCTCAACAAGGTCGGCACGGCCAGGGTTGACGCATTCCGCTGCCCGCTCGTCGAGCAGTACCGGTTATAAGCCGGAGTCTCCACTCCGGCCGCCGAGCAACCGCGACATCTCGCGGGCGAGCTCACCGAGGTCTTCCCCCTTGTAGACGCCGGCGAGCTCGTCGAGCAGTCGGGCTACCACATTGGCCTGAGCGCCAGTCGGTACATCGCGCGAGCCCGTGCCATCCTCGCCGAGCTGTGCGCGTAGTTGCGCGGCATAGTCGTCGCGGTTCAGCGGATTGCCCGCGCGGTCGCGCGCAGATGCGGTCGGTCGTGGCGCAACCTCCCCGAGGTCCGGGGGTGTGCTGAACTCGGCGTGTTCGGGACAGTAGTCGGTTCCGCGGATCGGGTCGTGTGTCCAGCCGGCTGCATGGTCGCGAGCCCAGGACTTGGCGTCGGCGTCGCTACGCCACCGTTCCGCCGCCGGCGGCTCCACCTGCACCGGGCACCCTGCAACGTCGCAACTGAGCACGATCCGCCGCGACGTGGACCCTCGGCTGGACACATGAACACTCACCGCTGCAACTCTCTACTCGCCTATCCGCCGCCCCACGCCGGACCCAGGTCTGCCGTGCTCCACACGCACTCTTGTCGATCGAGGAAGCCGCCGGGCACACCGGCGATTCCACCTTAGCCGACACACCTGCCGGGATCAGGTCAAGAGGTGCTCCGGGTGGGACTAGCACGCGCCACACCGCCCGTGTCACGGCCAGTCTCGGCCCATGCCGTGACCGCGGTCCACACGACGGCCGTGATCGGGACCGCGAGGAGCGCGCCAAGGATGCCGGCGACGATCGCGCCGCCGGTCAGGGCCAGCAGAATCGCCAGGGGATGCAAGGAGACCGCTCGTCCCAGCACCACGGGGGCCAACACATCGCCCTCGATCTGGTTCACGGCGACGACGATCCCGGTCACGATGAGCGCGGTCACCCACCCGTTCGCAACCAGTGCGACGAGGGCCGCGAAGGCGCCGGAGATCGTCGCCCCGGCCAGCGGGATGAACGCGCCGAGGAAGACGAGTACGGCCAGTGGCAGAGCGAGCGGCACCTGCAAGATCGCCAGGGCGACCCCAATGATCACCGCGTCGACGAGTGCGACGATGGCCGTGCCGCGGACGTAGCCGCCGAGCACGTCGACCGCGCGTTCACCGACAAGGAGCATTCGTTGGCGGTGTTCCTCGCTCACCGGTTTCAGCAGGAAGCGCCAGATCCGAGGCCCGTCTTTGAGGAGGAAGAACAAGATCACGATGGTGAGGAACATGCCGACGATGACCTCGAAGGCGAGCACTGCACCGCCGATCACTCCAGCCCGCACCTCCTCACCGGAGAGCAACTCGACCACGGCTTCGCGCCCTTGTCGGAGTTGCGCCTGGGTGATCGAAAGTGGTCCTTCGACCAGGAACCGCTCGAGCTCTTCAAGACCCTCAACGGCCTGATCTCGCAGTTCGCCCCACTCGTCCCGGACGGCTGCGACGATCAGCCATCCCAGCAATCCGACCACGCCGAGGCCGGCCACAAGCGCGGCAATGGCGGCTAGGGCTGCCGGCACCCCACGCGCTCGCAGGGCCCGCATGAGCGGGCTGACCGCGCTGGCAATGATGGCGGCGATGACCAGCGGAACGACGACAAGGCGCAGCGTCACCAGCAGCCAGATCACGACCGCGCCTGCTCCGGTGAGCACAAGAGCCTGCACTGCCCTTACCGCAGCTCGACCGAACGAGTCGTGCCAAAGTCCCGGCGCCGACGCCGCTTCGACGGGTGAACCGTCATGGTGCGTATCCACGTCGGGATCATCGACAGCCGGCTCGACCGGCAACGCATCGTCGTCCGCCGTTGTCGGCCTTCCCCTGCGGAATCTGCGGATCACGCCATGATTGTTTCACCGCTAGCGGACTCCGACACGCCGAAGGGCGTTCGGCCGCACGAAATCCGGCCCCGGGGGTGAGCAGCCGGATCGCCGGACGTGGTGGTCCGTGCGTGCTGGCGACGGGTGGGACCAGCCGCAGTCTGCTTGACGCAACCCCGGGGTGGCCAGGACCGTCTGAAACCCGGTCTCCCGCTCTTACCTCGCGGCTCGACCAGCACTCGGCGTTACATGTCACCGCTCGACGGGCTGATACACCTAACTGGCTCAGTGGGTCCGTTGTGACCATGCCGTGTGCATTGACGGTTCCGCCTAACAGCCCATCCATGACGATCGTCGCGCGGGTCGCCTCCGCGCCGAGGCGGCTGCCGGCGTGAAGCATCATGGGGCGTTATCGCTCGTAGGAAAGTGTCAACTGGAGGATCGACGCATGACCGTGTCGCGGCTGAAAGACATCCCTGGAATCGGCGTCGACAAGGTCGGCGACGCCGCAGACGCCACCGGTGACCCGGAGTTTCTGCGACTGGAGAACCTCGATACCGACCTCCGCCCGCCCGAGGTCGCGCTGGCGGCTACGAGGGAAGCCATCGATAGCGACGACGCGAACAGCTACCTGCCGTTCCAAGGGCATCGGCCGCTGCGCGATGCGGCCGCGTCGCACGTCGGGCGGCTCGCGGGGCGGACGTACGATCCGGCCACCGAGTGTGTCTCCACGGCCGGTGGGCTGAACGGCGTCCTCAACACGTTGCTCGCGACGGTCGAGCCCGGCGACGAGGTCGTCATCTGCGAGCCTGCCTACGCGGGGCTGATCAACCGGATCCGGCTGGCCGGCGGCGTCCCTCGGTTCGTTCCGTCGAGCCCAGTTGAGGGCGGCTGGTATACCGACCCCGGCGAGTTGGCCGCGGCCGTCGGACCCCGAACGGCGGCCGTGCTGATGATGAGCCCGTCGATGCCGACCGGCGCCGTGCTTGATAGCGAGCACTGGGACGCACTCGCCTCCGCTCTCGCCCCCACCGACGCATGGGTGATCTACGACGCTGCGATGGAACGGATCCGGTTCGACGACCAGCATCCGAGCCATCCCGCGCGTCACCCTGACCTGGCCGACCGGACGATCACCGTGGGCTCGGCGTCCAAGGAACTGCGGATGATCGGCTGGCGAGTCGGCTGGGTGGTCGGGCCGGCCCGAATCATGTCCGACATCGGCCTGGTCGGGCTGACCAACGTAGTCTGCCAGGTCGGGATCGCCCAGCAGGCGGTCGCCGCCGCCCTCGCTGCCGTCGATGCCGACGCCGACGTGGCCGCCGCCACCCGGATCTGGCGGGAGCGCCGCGACACCGTGCTCGACCAGCTCGCCGACTACCCGTGCGTCCCGCCGCACGGGGGATGGTCGCTGCTCGTCGACACCACCCGGCTCGGCCTCACACCAGCGGAGGCGTCGGCGCGCCTGTTCGACCGGGCCAAGGTGGCGACCACTCCCATGAACGGATGGGGACCCAGCGGCGATTCGTACCTGCGGATCGTGTTCGCCAACGAGCCGGTCGAGCGGCTCGCCGATCTCGGCGCGAGATTCCGCACCGCTCTCGGTTGATCGCGAACGGACGACCCGTGCGCGATCTCACACCGAGACCCGTACCTCGATCCTTCGGTGCCGGTATCCCAACTGCGTGCACCTCACATGCCGGCCGCCACAGGACCAATTCGGGAAGACCAATCCGTCGCCGGCGGGCCTCGGTCTCCAACTGGCTATCCCGCTTACCATCGACGAGTGGTGGAGAGTCGCACCGAGGTGATCCGGGTAAGCGCGGTGCTCCTGAGAGATCTTTCCGGTTCGATCCTCACGGTTCGCAAACGCGGCACGAGCCGGTTCATGCTGCCAGGCGGCAAGCCCGAGCGGCACGAATCGGCGACGGAGGCCGCGATCCGGGAGTGTGCCGAAGAGCTCGGGGTGGTGCTCGACCCCAGCGCACTACGTGAATTGGGCCGATTCCGGGCTCCTGCGGCGAACGAGGATGGCTTCGAGGTCGAGGCAACGGTGTTCGAGCATCCTGACGTTGTCGTCGTCACCCCGGCGGCCGAGATCGAGGAGTTGCGCTGGCTCGACCCTTCCGAGCGGCCACTGCCGGCCGACCTGGCACCGCTGCTGTCGTCGCACGTCGTGCCGGCGATCGCACCGACGCCGACGCGGCCGCCGATCTCGCAGGACGGACCGGGTCGAGCCGTCACACACCGCCGCTGACGGCGAGCACCTGCCCAGTGATCCCGGTGTTCGCCGCCGAAGACAAGAAGACGATCGGAGCCGCGACTTCATCGGCATCCAGCAGCCGTCCGATCGGTGCCAGGGAGCTGTAAAAGTCCCCCGCCGCATCGGTGATAGCGGCATTGGTGGCCGTCCGGGTCAAGGCGAGCATGACGACGTTGGACAAGATGTCGCCGTCCTTGCCCAAGCTGAAGGCGGCGGATCGGCTGAATCCGTGCAGCGCCGCCTTAGCCGCCGCGTAGTACTCGGCTCCGGCGGCCCCGCCGACGGCGAGGGTGGACGAGATGTGCACCAAGCGTCCCCACTTGTGCTGGCGCATGACCGGCGCCGCCGCGCGGCTCAGCCGGATCGCACCTTCGGCGTTGAACCGAAAGAGCGACTGCCAATCCTCGACCGCCTCGAATTCGCTCTCGCCTGATACCGCCATCGAGCCCCAGTGACCGGCGTTGTTCACCAGAACGTCGATCCGTCCCGTCCAGTCAAGGGTCAGGTCCACCAGTGCCGGCGCGGCTGTCGGCTCGCTCATGTCGTAGCGCACGGCCCGGGCGTTGTCACCGATCTGTTTGGCCAGGAGTTCGGCGTCATACTGGGCGCGGTGGTAGGTGAGGACGACCCGAGCACCCTCCGATGCGAAGTGACGAACGAGCCGGCGGCCGATGCCGCCGGTCCCTCCGGTGACGATGACCGTTCGGCCCGACAGTCCGAGATCCATATCTAGTCCTTCCAGGTAGCACCGACTTGCATGTCCAACGTGACGGACTCGGACACTGGGAGGGAGGCCGAACTGATGCTGGCCCCGGCAGGGCCACCCTCACCAGGTGATCGCCGCATAGTGTTGATGCATGCCTGAGAACGAGTTGGGTGCGTTCCTGCGGACTCGCCGGGAGGCCGTTCAGCCGGCCGACGTCGGGCTGCCACAGGGGCAACGCCGGCGAACGCCGGGGCTACGCCGCGCTGAGCTGGCGACGCTTGCCGACATGAGCGTCGAGTACCTCACCCGGCTTGAGCAGGGCCGGGATAGGTACCCTTCGATGCAGGTCCTAGCCGCATTGGCGAACGCATTGCAGTTGTCGGCCGGCGACCGGGAACTGTTAGTGCGCGCCGCGAAGGCGGCGGGTGGCAACGCCTGCCCGGCCCAGGTCTCGCCGCCGGCGTGGGGTGTCAGGTCGTCCGTCAGGCTGATGCTGGACCGGTTGGAGCCCACTCCCGCGGTGGTGCTCAACCGCTTGACCGATGTGCTCGCCCATACGTCCGGTTACGAACGGCTCGTTCGCCCGCTCGGAATCTTGGATTTCCCGACGCCGAACCTGGCGCGCTTCGCCTTCTCTGACTCTCGAGCCGCGTCGGTGTTCCCGGATTGGGACGAGGTCGCTGACGAGTTGGTCGCCAACCTGACCTTTGATGCACAGCCCGAAGACGCGCACCTCGCGGCGCTCGCCGGTGAGCTAGGGGTACTCGGAGGTGACGCGTTCACCAGCCGGTACTCGGCGCCTCCACGCGCTCCGCGACGACACAGCATCGAGCGATTGGTTCACCATGAGGTGGGTGAGCTGCGGCTGTCGTTCGAGGTGCTTGCGCTGCCAGACGACGACCAACGTATGGTGATCTACCTTCCTGCAGATGACGCGAGTTCCTTGGCGCTGGACGAGATCGCCGGACGGAAGCCTGGCGGCCTGCGCGTCGTTAACGGCTGATGATGGAGACAGCGGTGATCAAGACCGAGTTCGAGGTGCTCGACGAGCGGTTCGGTTCCGTGTCCGGTGACTCGGTCGTCGAGGTGCTGCATAACGGCTGCCGCTGGGCGGAAGGCCCGGCCTACTTCCCAGCCGGCCGGTACCTGGTATTCAGCGACATCCCTAACGACCGGATGCTGCGCTGGGACGAGACAACCGGCGCGGTGGGGGTGTTCCGCTCGCCGGCTGGATACACCAACGGGCACACCGTGGACCGGCAGGGGCGGCTGATCAGCTGTGAGCAGGGCAACCGCCGGGTCACCCGGACCGAGCATGACGGCAGCATTACCGTGCTCGCCGACCGCTACCAGGCCAAGCGGTTCAACAGCCCCAACGACGTGGTCGAGCGAGCCGACGGGTCAGTGTGGTTCACCGACCCGAGCTACGGCATCGACACCGACTACGAGGGGCACCATGCCGACAGCGAGATCGGGGCCTGCCACGTTTACCGGGTGGACCCGGCCAACGGCGAGGTGCGTGTCGTGGCCGACGATTTCGTGCGGCCCAACGGGCTGGCCTTCTCGCTGGACGAGCGGCAGCTCTACATCGTGGACACCAGGCGCAAGCACCTGCGCCGGTTCGACGTCGCCGACGACGGCACGCTGAGCGGCGGTACGGTGTTCGCCGAGTGCGACGCCGGCAGCTTCGACGGAGTGCGGCTGGACTCGACCGGCCGGGTGTGGGCGGCCGCGCATGACGGGCTGCACTGCTTCGATCCGGACGGCACGCTGATCGGCAAGCTCCGACTCCCGGAGACCGTGTCCAACCTGACCTTCGGCGGCCGCAAGCGCAACCACCTTTACATCACCGCGACCACCTCGCTCTACTCGCTGCGGGTCAACATCAACGGAGCGGTATACCCCCGCTGACGATCCCGCGCCTCTCGCCGACCGCGCCCGCGATCCAGTACGTCAAACGCGAGGAACAGCGCGCACTGGGAATCAACGGCCTACGCGGCCACATTCGGCACCGAGCGGAGCCCGGACGAGCTACCGCCACGCGCATCGATCTTCGCGAGGTAGTCCCGTATCCCGCGGGCGGCGATCCGTCCCGCTCGGTTTGCACCGATGGTGCTTGCCGACGGCCCGTAGCCGACCAGGAAGATCCGCGGGTCGTCAAGCGCGCGAGTACGGTCGACCGCGATGCCGCCACCGGGCCGGCGTAGACCCAACGGCGCGAGGTGGTCGAGCGCGGCCCGAAATCCTGTGCACCACACGATGGCGTCGGCTGGTTCGGGGCGCCCGTCGTCCCAGGCCACTCCGTCGCGGGTGATGCGATCGAACATGGGTTGCCGGTCCAGCACCCCGCTCGCGATGCCGGCCTTGATCTCCGGTGTCAGCGGAGAACCGGTGGCCTTGACCACGCTCTCCGGAGGCAATCCGCGGCGCACCCGGTCGGCCACCCGAGCCTCCACGGCGCGGCCCCATTCGGCGTCGAACGGCCGTTCCGTGAACTCCGGTGGACGGCGGGTGACCCACACGGTGCCCGCAGCCACCTGCGCGATCTCGGTGAGCAGTTGAATGGCCGAAGCGCCACCACCCACGACCACGACGCGCATTCCGGCGAACTCGTCCGGGCCGCGGTAGTCGGCCGTGTGCAGCTGCCGTCCGCCGAACAGCTCCTGACCGGGATACCGGGGCCAGAACGGCCGGTCCCACGTCCCGGTGGCATTGATCAGCGCACGTGCCGACCAGGTGCCGGCGTCCGTCTCGATCCGCAGCCATCCCTCGGGTGCATCGCTGATCGACTCGACGTGGACCGGGCGGCGTACTCGCAGATCAAAGGTGCGCTCGTACTCGGCGAAGTATCGCGGCACGACCTCCGCCACCGGCCTAGGCGGGTCCTGCTCGTCCAGCTCCAGGCCGGGCAGCTGGTAGATGCCGTGCACAGTGGCGAAGGTAAGCGACGGCCAGCGGAACTGCCAGGCGCCGCCAGGCTGCGGAGAGTGATCGAAGATCACGAAGTCATCACCAGGGGTGAAACCCGCTCGGCGCAGGAAGTACGCGCTGGACAGGCCGGCCTGTCCAGCGCCAATGACAGCGACGTCGACTCGAGTCTCCACAGCAGTTCCAACCGGTACGGAAGGCTGGGCAATCCCGGCTCATGAGGTTGGCCGGCGTTGACCGGCTGCCGGCGAGGGACCGGCCGCAGTTCCGCGACGTCAGCCCCTCAGCGTGCGGCCCCACTCCCGAGCCCGGTCAAGTTCGCCGGCGACGAGCGGGCCGGGCGTGCCCGTTACCCGGAAGTCCTCGCCGCGTTCGGCGCGGACCCTCCGCTGCTTGAGCGCCTTGACGATGGCCTTGCCGGCCGAGCCGGCGAACCTGCCGCCGGTAGTGGTCGAGAAGGTGACGACTCGGCCATCGAGGGTCTGGACGCCGGCGATCCATTCCTTCACGCCCGCCGCGGGAAGGGTCGCCGCGCCCTTCTGGACGGCCTGCCGGCGCGTGTCGGCAGAGGGTAGTCCCAGGTTGTGCGTGGGCGCGCCGACCAGCATGAGGTCGGCGGACAGCCGGGACGGCGCGGTGTCGGCCGGCATGATCTCGACGTCGGCACCGGCGGACCGCAACCCCTCGGTGATGGCCTCGGCGACGCTGGACGTGTTGCCAAAGCAGGTCTCGACGACGATGACGGCCTTCATCGGTGGCCTCCTCATCCGGCCAGGTGGTGGGCAACCTGGGCCAGCAGTTGACTCGAACAGGTTGAGACATGATGTCTCAATACCTCATCATAGGAGGATGCCTCGTTCCCGTCCAGACGCGGGTGACCGGATCGTCGACGCCGCCGTGGCCCACCTTTACGAGCGGGGAGTAACGGTCGCCCTCGACGGCATCAGCCTCGAGGAGGCGATCGCCGCGTCCGGCGTCTCTCGCGCGACCGCCTACCGGCGCTGGCCGAACCGCACCGAGTTCCTCCGCGAGGTGCTCGTGCGCGTCGTCCGCGCCGCGCGCCTCGAGCCCGAGGGCCACGAGGAGCTCGGCGCTATCCGGGAGTTGGTCGCGGAACAGCGTGAGCGACTCGCCACCGAGGCCGGCCGCCGTACCCTTGCCGTGGAGTCCCTCCGCATCGCTGTCGACGCCGACTTCCGACGGCTCTCCTCGTCTCGCGAGTGGCGCAACTACCTCGCGCTCCGCGCAACTTGTGACGGCCTGCCCGACGGCGAGCTCCGCAGCACGGTCACCGGCGAGCTACGCGCCGCGGAACGGGCCTTCGCCCGGCACCGCGCGAGCGTCTACGCCCAATTGCCACAACTGCTCGGGTACCGGCTGGTGCCTCCGCTTACCGGCGAGTTCGGGTTCACAATGATGGCCGAGACGATGGGCGCCTTGATGACCGGGCTGGTCGTGCGCGCGGCGATCGGCGAGGAGACGCCGCCGTTCTGCGCCAGGGGTTTCGGCTCGTCGGTCGAGTCGGAGTGGACGACCGCGTCGTACTCTCTCGTCGCCGCGCTCCTCACCTACCTCGAGCCAGACCCCACGGTGGACTGGGACGACGAGCGGATCAGCGCCTCGATTGCCCGGTTCGGCGAGCTCGAGGACATGATCGAGGCGACCCGCACCGCGGCTGGCCAACGGGCCCGTGCAGACTAGATGGCCGTTGTGCTGTCGATGTCCCAGCAGCGAGGCGCCGGCAGAGAACCGCGCAGGCGATGCAGGACCAACTAGTCGAGGAGTCCATCACCCATGCATGAGCCCACTGGGCGGGCTGGTAGTCGGGTGAGGGTGGCGTTACTCCTGGCATCGGTCGCGGCCATCGTCACCATCTTTGTGTGGCGTCCCTGGGATCCGATCCCTGACGAGCTTCGCGGAGCCGCTCGGGACGCCTCGCGGCTGGCCGGCGTAGCCGAGGTCGACATAGAGCGCCGCGAGACCGCTGACATCCCCGCTACGAAGTTCGGCCCCAAGCCGTCACGGGTCGATGTCCGTGTGCGCCTCGACGCCGCGCTGACGCCAGACGAATCCGCGGTCGCAGCAGAGCGCGTGCACGGGCTCTTCGTCCCTGCCGCGGAGGCCGTCGCACCGGACGAGGTGTCGGTGTTCCTGCGAGTTACAGCAGGAGAGCCGGAAGGCGTCAACGGGGTCCCCGTCGATCCGCTCGAGGTTCGCTACTCCGCGGCATCAGATGCCGACGACGTCGCCGACGCATTCACGATCTGGCAGGCCGGAGCTCGGAGAGTGAGCGTCTACGGCGGCGAGTCCCTGGTCAGTGCCGCTGAAGCTGCGTCCGGTATCGCTCCCGACTCGCCCGCCGGCATCGGGATCGAGGCGGCTGAGGCCGCCGATATGGTGCCGCTAGCCGAACTCGCGACCGAGCTAGGGCGCCCAGCCGATCTGCACACCGGTGACGGCAAGATCAGGTACACCGGCTACGACCCCGTGCCGGACGTCGACGCGGTACGCCTCTCCGTCGCCGTGTCGTCCCGACCTGGCGTCGAATCCGCTGTCTTCAGCGACTCCACGGTGCCACAACTCTCCATTCACGCCGCCTGGCCTGCCCAGTCACCCGAGGCTGGGAAACTCGAACGGTGGCTCGAGGCACACCCGTATGCGACGACGGCCGGGCACCCGGTCGCGTTCACGATCTCCGGGCCGGGGTACGCCACGCTCACCGAAGGATGGGTCTCGGCGTTCGCACCGCCCGAACCCGAGCCGCACCCTCTGCCGCTGCCTGCCGGTATTGAACCCTGGCCCGACGCCGATGCGCCCGCGTGCACCGGCGCGGACTTGGACGTCAGCTACGGCGGCTCGGACGCGGCAACCGGAGGGCGGTACGCGTCCCTGCTCGCCCGCAACGTGTCCGATCGACCATGCGCGGTCGAAGGCATCCCCGACATCGCCTTCCAGAGTGCCGACCGGACGACGCACGACATCCGGTTCGAACCGTATGAAAGCGGCGCCGTGCCCGCCCGTCTGGTGGTGCCGCCCGGCGAGCGGATGCTGGCACCACTTCGATGGCGCGCTATGTCGACGGCGAACGACGCGAACGTCACGACGTCGATCGAGGTGATCGCCGTTCCTGGCGCCGAGCCCGTGCTGCTCGACGTCACCAGGCACGAGAGCTCACCCGCTGGACTGGACATCCTGGACGGCACGCAAGTGCATCTCGGTCCATGGGTGCAGGCACTCGAAGGCTGGTCATGACGCGGAGGCAAAGCGGCCGTGGCCGGCCAACCTTGAGGACCAGGGCCGAGAAGACGCAGCGCCGTCCTGCTAGGCCTAACGTCACAGCGCACGACCCTTGATTGTCGACGTCCTTGCTGCGAGAACCACTCACTCCGGTCGTTGCCGAACTCTCGCCGGTGTGCGGCGCGCCGCGGCGTACGCCGGCTCGCGGAGGCGTTCCAGCGCGAGTGGCCATTGCAGACCCGGCAGCGGAAACACGACCGGATCGAACCGCAACGGATCGTCCGCCAGCCCGCCTGCCGGGGCGGTCAACTCGAGGCTGCCGAACGTGTGCCAGGTACCGGCGACCCCCGCTACCTGCAGGCGGAACGACGCCGTCACTGACGGCCCCAGCGTACTGCGCGGCGAGAGTGGCGTGGCCGCGAGAAGGACCAGACCATGTGGTGATCGGTAAGGCAACAGCGAGCCGTACGAGCAGGTGTACGGATCGGATCTGGGGACGAGGACGAACCTGCCCCACCGCCCCAGTCCCGTCGTCGCGAGCAGGAGGTCGTGGCGTTCGCCGTCGTCACCGGTGAACGTGATCGCCAAGCCGTGAATGTCCGGCACCGGCGCGGGGAGGCCGGCCGCCCTGGACAGCCGCGCCGTGCCGACGTCGTCCCCAGGTTCATCGAGCCAGCGACATCGCCACTCGACCGGCGAGCCGGTGCGCCGGATGAGCGCGTCGTAGACGATGCCTTTCGGATGCAGCGGCTTGCCACGCCGCAGGACGCCCGCGGCTCCGAACGCGGCACCGAGTAGCGCTCCAGCCATACCGGCCGCGAGCTCGGCAGACTCACGCTCGGCCGGCACTCGGCCGCTCACGACGTCAGCCCATCAGCCGGCCGAACATGCCCTTGCGCACTTCCGAAGCTCGTTGCTGTTCACTCGCGTAGGCGCTGACCACCTCCAGCGCGCCGGTCAGCGCCGGGACGGCCCACTGGAGCTTGGACAGCCGCTGCTGTGCGGCGGCGGCGTCAGGCGGCGTGGCCGCGACGGGCTCCGTGCCGCTTTCGGCGGGAACGTCGTCATGCTGCGACACCTTCGCACCCAGCGCCCGGCTGTAGGCGGTGACGCCGAGAGCGGCCACAGTCAGAGCCGTCTTCGCGAGCGACATGGCGGCGACGCCTCGCTGCGCCGAGAGCCTGGGCAGGTTCGCACCCAGCAGGCCCGCGCTGCCGACGAGGTGGACGCCGATCGCCGCGGCGTTGATCGGAGTCCAGCGGTCCCAGCCCAAGTTCGCGACCGCGCCTTTGCTCCTGGGATCGCCCGCGGCGCCGGCGGCCGGATTCAACGAGGTCGCGTTGGCCAACGTCCCGCCGAACCACGCGGCGAGTCCAACGTCGTGCATCGCGTGCAAGATCGTGTTGCGTGCCATGACCGTCCCCCTGCCCTTGACGTAATCGGTATCGCAGCGCTGTACCCGCGCCTGTCGGCCGGAAACGCTGACCCCCGGGCGGTGCTCATTCTCCAGGGAGTCCCGTCACGCCTCGGCCTTGCGGCGATCACCCGACCAGTCGGTATGAAACACGCCGTCGCGGTCCACCCGCTTGTACGTGTGCGCACCGAAGTAGTCGCGCTGCGCCTGGACGAGGGCGGCGGGCAGCCGCTCGGCGCGCACGCCGTCATAGTAGGCAAGCGACGACGAGAACGCGGGCGTGGGCACACCATGGGTGGCGGCCTGTGCGACGACACGGCGCCACGCGGTCAGCCCGCCGGCGACGGCGTTGGTGAAGTACGGGTCGGCGAGCAGCAGCGGCAGGCCACCGTCACGCTCGTAAGCCTCGGTGATGCGGTTCAGAAAGCGTGCGCGGATGATGCATCCGCCGCGCCAGATCCGGGCCATCGCTCCCCGGTCGATGTTCCAGCCGTACTCCGCGGACGCGGCAGCGATCTGGTCGAAACCCTGGCTGTACGCGACCATCTTTGAGGCGTACAGCGCCAGGCGCACATCCTCGACGAACGCGTCGCGGTCTTCGACGTCCCACGCGGCCGAGTTGGCGGGCAGCCCGGCCGCGGCCGTGCGCTGCGGCACCGAACCGGACAGGGCGCGGGCGAAGGTCGCCTCGGCGATGCCGGTGATCGGGACGCCGAGCTCCAGGCCGTTCTGCACCGTCCATCGGCCGGTGCCCTTCTGCTCGGCCTGGTCCAGCACGACGTCAACGAACGCGTTGCCGGTCTCCGCGTCCACGTGCTGGAGCACATCGGCCGTGATCTCGATGAGGAACGACTCCAGGTCGCCGGTGTTCCAGTTGGCGAAGATCTGCCCGATCTCGGCGGCCGAGATTCCCAGGCCCTGGCGCAGCAGGTCGTACGCCTCGGCGATGAGCTGCATATCGGCGTACTCGATACCGTTGTGCACCATCTTGACGAAGTGCCCGGCACCATCCGGGCCAACGTACGTGCAGCAGGGGGTACCGTCCACCTTCGCCGAGATGTCCTCCAGGATCGGGCCGAGGGACTCATACGACTCCCGCGTCCCGCCAGGCATGATCGAGGGGCCGTTCAGCGCGCCCTCCTCTCCGCCGGACACGCCCGTGCCCACGAAATGCAGGCCGAGCTCGGCTAGGGCCTGCTCGCGGCGGATCGTGTCAGGAAAGTGCGCGTTCCCGGCGTCGACGACGATGTCACCCTTGTCCAGCAGCGGCACAAGCTCGTCGATTACAGCGTCGGTGGGTGCGCCCGCTTTGACCATGATCACGATCTTGCGGGGGCGCTCCAGCGACTCGACGAAGTCCGCCAGCGACTCCGACGCGATGAACTCGCCCTCGTGACCGTACTCGTCCACGAGGGACTCCGTGCGCGCGTAGGAGCGGTTGTGCACCGCCACCGTGTACCCGTGACGCGCGAAGTTCCTGGCGAGGTTGCGGCCCATGACCGCCAGACCGGTAACACCGATCTGTGCTCGTGCTGTCATCAGTTGCTCCTCAAATACCCAAACGCGAAACGGACGCCGGCTGGCCGGCGAAAGGGCTTCTGCTCACGTCGAACGAGCTTAAGCCGCAGCGGCCCGCACGCCTTGAGGAGTAGTCCGCTCAGTTCCCAAGTCGCTGTGCCGACTCCCGGGGTAAATGGGACGGCGACCAGACCGTTGCTCCTCTCTTGACGTGTTCCTGGCTATACAGGCAGGAATACGACGTAAAGGCCATGGGTTGCGCCGGCCCAGCTGCGCGACCTGCTCGCTGCCGCGTAGCTCACCTCGCTGCCGACTCAGCTTCGGGATCGCCACCCCAGGCCATGGGGCCTTTCCCTTCGGATTAGGAGATTGGGCCCTACGACAATCACGAAGTCCGCCTGGGATCGATCGTTTCGCCTGGGCGGCGTCCTAACGTGGGCGCAGGAACCGCCGCAGAACGAGCCGCATGTTCGTTGCTTGCTCGTGTGGCCGGAACCGGGTATCCGTGGCGACCTGCAGGTAGAACGCGCCCACCATCGCGATCACCCACGTGGCAGCGTCGGCGGGGCCGACGCCCGGATCGAGCTGTCCGGTCTCGACTCCACGGGTAATCAACGCCTCGACCGCTGCCTGTTCGTCGGCCTGATCACGCTCCAGCCATTCGGCGAGCTGCGGATCTCGCTGTGCCTGCAGCATCGCCTCCATGACAAGCGGTGGTCCGAGGGGGACGGTCGCCGGCCAGGTGAGCAGCTCGATGACGTCGAGGAGGGCGGCCCATACGTCGCCCCGGCGCTGTGCTTCGGCTAACTGTGCGGCCTTCTCGTCCTCGCCGTCGATGATGACCGCGTAGAAGATCTCGCGTTTGCTGCTGAAGTAGTGGAACAGGTTGCCCGCGCTCATGCCGGCGGCTTTGCAGATGTCTGCGGTCGCCGTCCCATCGAAGCCCTTCGTGGCGAACAGTTCGCCGGCTGCGTCCAGGATCTGGCGCCTTCTGGCCTGATGCTTGGCCGGGTCGACCGTTCTCACTGCTCACCACTCACCGGTTGTCGACGACCTGACGTCCGTCGCGCAGGACGAGCATCACGTTGCGGATGTCCTCGATGGTGGTGAGCGGATCACCGTCCACCACAAGAATGTCTGCGGCTCGGCCCGGTTCGACTATGCCGACGTCGGTGGCGCCGAGCGCTAGCGCGGCGTTACTGGTCGCGGCTCGCAGTGCTTCACGTGGCGTGATCCCGGCCTTGACAAGCAGTTCCAGTTCGCGCTGTACGCCAGCGCCGAACGGCACGCCTGGCATGCCGGCGTCGCTGCCGACCACGATGGTTGCCCCGGCCTCGTGAAGGCCGGCCGTTAGTTGCAGAGCTCGCTGAAGCCCGTCCGGCGGAGCGCCGACTTCGGTGACCGCCAGTGTCGGTGCAACCGGGATGTCCTGGCCGACGATGGCGGCGAGCGCGTCATCGGGCCAGCCGTCGGGCAGCCGGCCGATGTGTTCGAGGCTGTCCACTCCAGCGGCGAGCACCTCCGACAGGTCGTCGGCGGTGCCCCAATGCGCGGTGACGGGCAGCCCGCGCTCATGCGCTTCATCGACGATCGCGCGGAGAACGGCGGGGTCGATGGGCTCGAGGGGTCGACCATCCCGGCCGCGCTCCTGGATCACTTTGACGATGTCGACGGCTCGGTCACCGGTGGCGAGCCGGCGCACGGCATCCCGTGCCTCGTCCGGGTCGTCCGGCACCTGTGTGACACCGACGACCCGTCCTCCGAAGATCGTGACTACCGGGTGACCACCGCGTGTGGTGAATACCGGGCCCGCGGCGTACAGGCGAGGCCCTTCGAGCTCGCCGTCCCGGATCATGGCGCGAAGGTCGGCAACCCATTCGTGCTCGTTGCCGAGGCTGCGAGCCGTGGTGACGCCTGCTTCCAGGAGATTGCGCCGCTCATGCGGATTGAACCGCATGGAGTCCCACATGACGCCCGGAATCTGGAGCGGCCCGATGCCCTGGCCGGCGTCGCGTTCGGTGCCAAGGTGCACGTGCAGATCCATCAGGCCCGGCAGCACGGTTGATCCGGACACATCGAGAACGTTCGCACCGGAGGGGACGTTCACCTCGGTGCCGACTGCAACGATCTCGCCGTCCTCGATGAGAACCGTGGCGTTCTGTTGGGCGTCGAGGTTGTCGCCGGTCAGGACCGTCGCGCCGGTCAGCGCGAGGTAGCCCTGCTGCGGAGGCGTCGCGCGATACAGGGTCGCCTGGTACCCAATGATGCCGCCCGCGACGAGGACGGCGACGGCGATCAACGTAACCAGCAGCACCTTTCCCACCCTGCGAGCGGATCCGGCCACGTCGCGATTCCTCTCCGACGCCATGGGAGATTGGACATGCTGAATATTAGACTGAGCGCTCGGTTTATACCAGCCTTCACTGCTCCGAGCTCAAGCTTGGTTTCGGCCCGGTCTGGTTGACGAGTGGCGTCCGCGACGCCGCGAAACTGTCCATCACGTGATACGAAGGACGTTCTAGGGAATGAACGTGGCCACGACCTGCGTCGGCCGAATACGGTCGACGGAGCTATGGGGTGTTGGTGACGCTGTACGAGGCGCTGGGCGTGTCGGCCGAGTCCGACGAGCGCGAGCTGCGCCGGGCGTATCGAGCGGCGGTACGCCGCTGGCATCCTGATCGCGACGCCTCGGCAGCCGCCACTCCACGGTTCCTGGCTGCGCAGCGGGCCTGGCATGTGCTCGGCGATCCTGATCGCCGGGCCGCGTATGACGCGGCAAGCCGGCGTGGTCTGGGGTCGCATGCGAATGTGGTGTTCGTACGGCGCAGCGGCTTACTGGCAGGCCTGCGAAGCTGGTTGCGACGGCGAAGGCGCCCATCCCGAACGCTGGCTTAGCTGACCGCCGACTCTAACGCCCGTTCGAGGCGGGCACGGCCATGATCACTCCACCGGGTCCGCTAGGAGGGCTCTACTCGACTCGGCGAGCCGGGCGGTCGTCAAGCTTCACGGTTACGTCCACGAGCTCGGGGCCGAGTCCGCTCGTAGCGCTGAACCGGCTGAGGGCATCGGCGACATGGGGAGCGAGCGCCGGCAGGGCGGCGTCGGCGCCCACGTCAAGGCGAGCCCGCAGCTCGGGTCCGTCGTGTTCTCCGAGCAGCCTGACCGCAGCCCGCTGCACGCCGGGAATGTGCTGCATGTCCTGCTCCGTGGCTCCCGTGAGAGTGGAGCGTCCGACGACTGTTCGCCCTCGGCCGTCAGGTGCATCAAATGAGAGATCGGGTATAGCTGGCCCGCCGCTGCGGTGCAATTGCCCGCGCGTTAGCCGCCACCCCAGCCAAGCCAAGATCAGCGCCACTCCGGCGACGACCAGCAATGCCCATGGGTCCCAGGCGCGCCATTGCTCGATCAGCTCGCTCCAGAGTAGCGGAGAGTCGGTGTTAACGCCGGGCAGCCAACCAACCGAAGCCGCCGCGGCCAGGCCACCAGCGGCGATCAGCACTACGCCGATGATGGTCCACAGCACCCGATTCGCTGCATCCATCAGGCGACCCTCCTTGGCTTGACCAGCCGCAGGCGCACCGAACTGTCTGGCGGCGGCGAAAGGCGCTCGAGCGTCTTCTCGATCGCCTGCTCTACTACGGGCCGAGAACCCTCCCTAGCCTCCACCCGAACGCCGATCCGCCAGCGACCCTGACGCGCTCGCAGCTTGGCGCGTGCTCCGACAACACCTGTGACATCCTCGGCAGCACTCTCAAGCCGGTTCTCTGCGCTGCGCCGCGCGACCCACCAGCGTCCATCGGCCGCTTCGAGGTGAACAGGCAGCCGGGTGGGTGGCCACCGACGCATTTCCGCCACCACCAGGATCAGGCCCAGGAGTGCGACTGCCAACGACACGATCAGCACTCCCCGGTCGCCGACCTCGGTCTCGGTTAGGAACTCGTACCAGCGATCCACCGGAATCAGCAAGCTGGCTTGCCCGAGGGCCGCCAGCACCGCCTCCACCGCCACCAGCAATCCGCCGAGCAGCAGCACCAGTCCTAGCAGCAGGGAAAGCAGTCGATTCGCGGCTCGCATCACGGCAGCCCTCCGCGGGTAGCCGGCAGATCACCAAGAACAGACTCGTCGAGATCGTCGACGACGACCTCGACGGTGCGAGGGTCCTGCAGGTCGTCCAGTGCCGACCGCACGGCGAGCCGTACCTCGTCGGCGACCAAGTTGAGCGGCCATCGCCCGAGCACGACATGCACCCACACGCTGGTCGGAGTCAGCCGCACGCCGACGACCCTCCCGCCCGGGAAGTTCGTGGCCGCCACGACAGCACCGCGACCGCCAGTCAACCCGGCTACACCGGGAACACCCAGGGCAGCCGCGGCCACCGCGCGCGCGGTTGTCTCACGGTCCGTGCTCACTGGACCCGAGGCTCCTCCTCGGTGGTCTCTTCGCCCTCGACGAAGATGTCGTCGACGTTGATGTTGACCTCAACTACTTGGAGACCGGTCATACCCTCCACCCGATCGATGATGTTTCGGCGGACCGCATCGCTGACCTCTGCGATGCTCTCGCCGTAGTAGGTCACCACATCCAGGTCGATGGCGGCCTCCTTTTCTCCGACCTCCACTGCGACACCTTGGGTGCTGCCCTCGCTGTCGCTTTGGCCGGGCACCATGGCGCGCAGCTGGCCCATCCTCCGGGCGAACCCGCTGCCCATCGAATGGACACCCGGAATCTCCCTGGTTGCGATGCCAGCGATCTTGGCAACAACGGTGTCAGCGATACGCGTGGTCCCGGTCTCGCTCGTCAACGAGGCGTGCGCGGTAGCCGGTGCTGTGCTTGATCGGCGGGCGGGCGTCTGGCCGCTCGCCTTCGTGTCGGTGCTGGATTTGGCCTTGCTCTGTGTCTCGTCGTCCCTCTTGGATTCAGTGGTCTCAGTCATGTTTGGCATTCCTTTCTAATCGAACGGATGAGTTCAGCGGCGGGGCGAACTGAAGCGATCGGTCCACTCAGCCAGGTCCAGCTCACCTTCGAACGCCCGGGCGACGGCGTAGCCGACAAGACCGGCGACTACCGCGGCGAGCACGGTCAGGAAGCCGGACTGCACCCATAGCCAGACGATCAAGAAACCGACAATGAAGCCGAACTGGCGGCGCGACATGGCTCCTCCTGCTAACCCCGATTCCGCGGGCCATTACCCGCGGGCAGCCTTCGCTGTAAATATCGGGTGTCCCGCGTCCGGACCGATAAACCTCGGTCTCGAGAGTTGAGCGCGAATGGCCGATCCTTGCGCGACGCGCGGCCCGAGAGCCCGGCTGACCGCCACTCTCCATGACGCGATCGAATTCGCGCGTGTCCGCCGAGGCTTCAGAACTTAGGGTGGATGGATCGCTGTAACGAAGAGCCAGAACGTGGAGAAGAACGACAGGATCAGACCGCCGCCACCTCGTCCTTGAAGCCCTGCCGCTACGAGGGGTAGCGCAACTGCCAGCCGAGCTCCCTCTTGGCTTTGGCGTTGGAAAGCCGCGGCCCTCGGTCATCAGCCCCACCACCGCCTTCCCGGCCAGAGGCAGGGCCAGCCACGAAGGTACCTTCAATGGAGGTTTCGCGCCGGCTACGTCGGCCAGGTAAGGCAGCCATTGGTTTGCCGGGGTCGGTTCGTCGTCGACGATGTTGAATACGCCCTTCGCCTGTAGTTCCAGGGCCAGGACCGTCGCGCTCGCCGCGTCGTGGACATGTAGCCACGAGGTGTAACCGCCGCCTCCGCCAACGACCGGAAATTGTCGCTTGCGTACCGGCCCAACAAGGCTCTCCATGGCGCCCGGCCCGTAGAGCCATCCGAATCGCAACGCCGCGCCACCTGCCTTGACGACCACGTCCTCGACCTAATGGGCCGCCGCCATAATCGGGTGCGCAACCGTCCCCTCCCACAGGTCCACGGGGTCTTCCTCGGTCTTCACCCAGCCGCCCTGGCGGATTCCGTTCCAGCCCCCGTAGCTCTGCGCGATGACGTTGGTCACTCCATTTGCCTCGGCGGCGGCCAATAGGTGGTTCGTCCCCTCGGTGCGCAGCCGATTGGTCGTGGCGAACCACCGGTCCATGTGCTTCATGTCCGGCTTGCCGCTGATAGCCGTCATCTGGTGCGTGATCGCGTCCGGCTTAGCCTGCGTCACCGCATTATTGACCGACTCCGCGTCCAGCCCGTCCATGATCACCGCCTCGGCGCCCATCTGCTGGACCAAGCCCAACGTGTCCGGGCTCGTCGCCGTAGCTGTCACGTGGTGGCCCCGAGCCACGAGCTGGGGCACCAGCTGGCGCCCCACAACTCCGGTTCCGCCTGCCACGAACACCTTCATGTCGATCAACCTCTCTGTTCTGGATACTGACTCACAACATGCGACGAGATAGCCCGCCCCCGCGTGACAGCGGACTGGTCATCATGCCTGGCCAGCACGCGGTCCTCGCCCCGACGACGTGCGCGAACCTACTGTTGGCGTGTTTGGTGCATCAGTGCGTCGACGTCGGCCAGCGGTCCCAGGTGGCGGAGTTTGTCCGGGTTGATGACTGACCGCACAGTCTGGACAGCGCCGCCTGCGATCTCGAGCACGAGGATGTGTATAAGGGCCATATTCGCGTCGAGAACGAATGCGCCCGGCTGACCGTTGATCTCACGCGGTCGCAGCGATCCGCCCAGCTTGTGGACGATCCGGCCGATCCCAGCCAGGAGGCGAGCGACGCGGACGGTGCCTCGGATCGGATTGATCCACTGAGGCGCCTTACCACCGCCGTCACCGACGACGGTGACATCGGCCGCGAGCATCGTGACAAGGTCGTCGACATCGCCCTCGGTGATTGCGGCCAGGAAGCGCCGGCTGAGTTGGTCACGCTCGCTCGAGGAAGCGTCGAAGCGCGGCTTCTCGGCCTCGACGTGGCGCCGGGCGCGCGAGGCTAGCTGACGGCAATTCAGGGGCGACTTGCCAACGATCTCGCCGATCTCGGCATAGTCGTAGTCGAAGACGTCGTGGAGCAGGTAGACGGCCCGCTCTACCGGGCCGAGCCGTTCAAGCAGAAGGAGAAGGGCCATCGATACCGAGTCGGCCCGCTCAGCGTGCTGGGCAGGGTCCTCGGAGTCAGTGTCGGTGAGCAGCGGCTCCGGAAGCCACTGCCCGATGTACGTCTCGCGGCGCACCCGCGCCGAACGCAGGTGGTCGATGGCAAGCCGGGTGACGACTGCGGACAGGTACGCCTTCGGCGATTCGACCACCGAACCATCGGCCCGAGCTTGCAGGTAGCGAGCAAAGCCCTCCTGCACGATGTCCTCAGCATCGCTGACACTGCCCAGCATGCGATAGGCGATGGAGAACAACAATGGGGACAACGAGTCAGCAAGCTCCGCGGCCGGATCGCCACCCGTCATGGGCTTGTCACCCCCCATCAATCTCAGAGGGCGACACATCCGTCAGAGCGTGCTGGAAACCGTCTCGCCAGCTACCCCAGGCGGGCCGCCAGTCAAGCTCGCGCTTGGCCTTCAAGTTCGACGCGCCACGCGCCTGGGTGCTCCATCGCACCGTCGTCGCTCCGGCCATAAGCCGGCCAACCCACACCGGCAGTCGCATCGGCCGTTTCGCGCCGACACAGTCGGCCAGATACGGCAGCCATTCCGCGACAGGGGCGGGCTCGTCATCGACGACGTGATACACGCCCGGCCGGCCCCGCTCCATCGCCGCCACTGTTGCGGCGGCCGCATCATCGAGGTGGATCCACGACCAAACCCCGGCCCCGTCTCCGATGATCGGGAACTGGCGCTTACGGACGAGCTCGACCATCAACTCTGAGGCGCCCGGTCCGTAGAAATTGCCATAGCGCAACGCTATGCCGTCAAGCGGCGCGGTAGCGACCGCCCGCTCAACGAAGTGAATTGCCGCCATGGATTCCCGTTGCTCCTTCGCCGGCTCCGGGTCGAGCGGATCCTCCTCCGTCTTGACCAGTGCGCCCGTACGGGCGTTATTCCACCCGGTGTAGCTCTGTGCAATGAACCGGCCGACCCCGACGGCCTTAGCCGCCGCCAGCAGATGCTCTGTTCCCTCCGTGCGCAGCCGGTTTGTAACGGCGAACCAGCGATCGAAATGCTTGAGGTCCGGCTTACCGGACAGTGCGGTCATCTGGTGGACGATCACCTCCGGCTCCGCCCGGACGACCGCCTCGCCCACAGCTACGCCGTCGAGCCCGTCGACCACCACCGGCTCGGCTCCTCCCGCCCGCAGCGTTGCCGCACGTTCGGGGCTGCGTACCGTCGCCGTCACCTGGTGACCGCGTACCAACAATTGCCGCACCAGCCGGCGACCCAGCGCGCCGGATGCTCCGGCTAGGAATACTCGCATCTGGAGTGGCTCCCTCTTCTCGCGATGTGTGTCCAGCTAGGCCTACCCGCGATATCGACGGCCGCGGTACCGACGGCCAACGAAACGAAGGGGCCGGTGTCGGCGACCTCCCAATACGCGACGATCTTGTTCCGCCTTACCCGGAAGATGTCCGCAGTTAGGAATGCCATCTGGCGTCGCATACGGAGTGTGCGACGAGCAACCCACGGCAGCCGACCGCCGAGTGAACCACGGCACCGATTCGGACTTGGACACGCTCCCTTTGTCTCGTGGCATCAATGCTCTAAGACGAAATGGGGCCAGCTGGCGTGACAACTCCACGCCCTCAACAACTCAGGTGATCGACCCGGTGACCCGCCTGCCGGATTTCACGACTCCTCCGTCCGAGTCATGCCAGTGCCTCCTTCGGGCCTAGCACCAGGACGGATAGCTCAGCTCCCAGCCGACCCACCAATAGGTCGATGACCCAGGCGACCGTGGCGCCTGGAATCTTGATGAACGGCTGAGGCGCCATCGAACCAGCGCCCGGACACGGCGACCGGCCTTGACCGTCCATCCGACCGGTCATAGCAGCAGTACCGCGCACCTCCAGTTCCACCTCTACGAATCCTTCTTCGACCTGGCGGGATTCGGTTCCTCGGTTACCCAGGTGGTCATTCCGATTCTTCGAAGGTGTATTCGAACACATGGGAACGTTGGTTCCGCCGATCATGCCGATCTTTCGTAGCCAGGTCCAAGGTGAGCTGCTAGCCGCAGTCCTCCTAACAAGCGGCGCAGAGTTCAGCTTGACCGAACTCGCGCAAAGGATCGGTGCTGCGTTGTCTACGGTGCACCGGGAAGTCACCCGCCTTGAGGCTGCCGGGGTGCTGACGAGCCGACGAGTGGGCAACGTGCGCTTCGTCCGAGCGAACCCGAACTCACCCGCATACGCCCCGCTTCGGGACCTAGTCGAGCGGTACTTCGGCGTGCCCGTCGTCATAGCCGAGGAGTTCGGCGAACTGGACGGCATCGACGAGCTCTACGTATTTGGTTCGTGGGCCGCCCGGGCAAGCGGTCTGGCCGGGCCGGATCCGAACGATATCGACGTACTCGTGATCGGCCAACCAGACCGAGACGCCACCTATGAATCGGCCCTGCGTGTCGAGCGCCGAGTAGGCAAGCCGGTTAACGTAACCATCCGCACACCCGAAGCGTGGGCTCGCAAAGCCGACGGATTCCTCCAGCACGTCGCGACCAGCAACCTGATCCCGATCATCTCCACTAGTGAGGACGGTGGCGTTAGTGAGTGACGCCGTTCGGCGGTGGGAGCGGGGTCGCACCCGGGTCGATGAATTACTCAAGCGCAACGAACTCCAGCGGGTGACCGCCGATCAGGACGCGGCCACCAGGATGCTTTAGGCCGCACGCAACCACCTCGACTCCGCAGCACTGATCCGCGACCACGACCCCGAGATGGCCATGGCGGCCGCCTACGATGCCGCACGCAAAGCACTGGCCGCCCTCCTCGAAACGCAAGCTCTGCGCCCAACCAGCCAAGATCACCTTTGCTCAGCACGTCCTCCACCAGCTACCACCGTATGGGAGATGACCCACGCCTAGGTTGATCAACGATTCCGGCGCACACCACCGCACTTCTCAACGATCTGCACAGCAGTCGCCCCGGAAGCCATCTTGACCTTTCGGACCTAGCCAGGCATCCCGCGGCACTAGCGATGAGTGCCACGAACCGAACCCCCACACCTGACCTGAACTGAGCAAACAGATGGAACTACCCCATCACCTATGCAAGTCAGGACGACCTCGCCCGCGGAGGTGACCGTGTCCAGCCGGCACGGGTGCCGATGTTCCCCGGAGACCTGCCGAAGATCGATCACCCGCTGCCCAAGGCGCTCGACGACGCGGCTGCCGCCAACTGCTGCGCGCCGCCCAAGCCCACCATTGCTCCTCCCGCAGACTCATGATCAGTCTCGTTGTGGTAGAGGATCTGGGACGGTGAGCGTGGGCACGTACCGGGGAGCGCGTCGTCGGCGGCGACCGACGACTCGCATCCCGCGGACCTGGTGTCGGTCATTGAGAACTGGCGATCATGGTCGCGCCGCACCCGCAAGCGATGGTTGGCGACCACGGCGGTCAGTTGGATCTGGTGTCTGATTCCACTGATCACGCTTGGCTTCGGGACTGTCCCCGTCATGCTCTATGCCGCAGTCCGGAAGCGCAGCCTCTTACAAGCCCTGAGCGTCGTCGTGTACACCATCGCCGCGGGCATCGCGTTCGCTACAGCCGGCGGAGATACTCCTGTCGAGGAAGGGCTATCGAGCTTGGGAATAGTCATCAACATGCTTGTCGGCTTCGGGCATGCGCTCGCGATTCGCCGTTGGACGTTCGATATCCATTCCATCGGCGCGGTGTCCAGGTTGATCGATCGCCAGCGGGAGGCGCTCGACATGCACTCCGAGCGCAAGGTCGCTCGCGCAGAAGCCCGCAAGATCGTAGATCGCGATCCAGATCTCGCCCGAAGCCTTCACATCGGGCGGGCTGATCTACCCGATCGCACATTTCCAGACGGAGGCTTGGTCGATGTCAACAGTGTTCCGGTCAACTCGTTGGCGGAAGCACTGGGCTAACTGTTGACCTCGCTGACCAAATCGTAGAGGCCAGGCGAACTACGGGCGGCTTTGTCTCCGTGGCCGATCTCTCCGTGTCGCTAAACCTGCCACCGCACGCCTTGGATCACCTCGACGATGTCTTGATCTTTCTGCCGCCGACAGACGGACCTTTCATGCGGCCGTGAAGCTCATGGGATTGATGCCCTGTCTAGACGCTGCGCTGGCGCCGGGCAATGGTGATCCGGAACTCTAGTGCCCGGGAATCCCATTCCGCCTACCCGGACGCACTCATAGCCACTATTCGGGCATTGCCGCATTTCAGCCCCAAGGGTTGAGGACGCGGATGCCGGTGTCGGCGAAGTCTTTGGTGTTGCGCGTGCCAAGAGCAAGGTCGTACTGGCGGCAGATCGCCGCGATCTGGGCATCCGGCATGCTGATGGGTGTGCCTAGTCTCTCCCGCACGGCGACTACTTCGGCGTAGTGGTGCGCTGAATCACTACTGAACGGGAGCAC
Source organism: Jiangellaceae bacterium (assembly GCA_036373915.1). Taxonomy (GTDB): domain Bacteria; phylum Actinomycetota; class Actinomycetes; order Jiangellales; family Jiangellaceae; genus JASLBX01. The sequence goes on from DASUUU010000065.1 coordinate 64,522, forward strand.
CTGGTCCTCGAAGTCCACGTCAATGAGGTCACGGACCTTGGCCGCGAGAGCCTGCTTGCGGCGGCCGTCCGGTAGCCGGATGACTCCGTACAACAGTTCCGCCGCGGTCACTGCCGTGATGAAGACCTGGTCGCCAGGATGCCGGTCTACCCACGCGACGACCTGAGCAGCTGCGTCCTTCCGCATGAGCTCCGAGATAACGTTGGTGTCCAGGACGATCACTCGGGGAACTCCGCGGCTCGCGGTGGCTCGTCCCGAGCCGGCAGCTGCAACGCAGCATCGTCGACGTCGGCGAATCGCTGCTGGATGCGCCTTGCCATGCCAAGCTCCGAGCTCGGCTTGGTAAGCGCCGAACGTAGGATCGCGCGGACCTCAGCCTCCATGGACCGACCATGTTTGGCGGCCCGCACACGCAGCCCGGCCTTCAGCTCGTCATCGAAGTCCCGAATCGTCAACGTCGCCATCGTCACCACCTACACTGTCGTTGCTAGCAATGCTAGCAACGCGGTACCTCCGACCCCGGCTTGGGCCAAGCAACCGATAGTCCGGACCGGCAGGGAACGCCGCCGCGGGCCGAAACAAGCGCAACCACCAACACTCGCCCAGCCGCCTCGGCGCCCAGCGCCAAGGGCGTCAGGGGTGATGTGCTCCAGCTTGCGGGTCTTGTTGCCGCCGTAGGTGAGGTCGGTGTTGCAGTCGCTCGCGCTTGGCCCAGATCTCCGCGCCGCCAAGGTGCGCGATCAGCGCGGAAGCAGGTGGACCGGGCTCGGCCCGAGCGTCAGCGGGTGCCCCCAGAAATCGGACAGGGCCATGGTCACTCCTTGCTCGTCGGCAGCGTGTGCCAGATGTCGAATGCGACGGCCGCCGCACCGTCAGCGTCGCCCGCGGCGCAGAGATCGATGAGCTCCTCGTGTCGGACCACGGAAGCGCGCCCGTCCATCGAGGAGAAGCGCAGCCGCTCGGCTCGCCGCACCACCGGCGTGAACTGCTCGAGGACGACGCCAACCGCCCGGTTCCCGGCGACGGCGATCGGGATGGCGTGCAGCTCGTCGTCTGCGGCGATCGCGGCGCCGATGTCGCCCGACTGCACTGCCGCGTCGAACCGCACGTTGGCGGCCCGCATGGCGTCGAGGTCCTCCGCCGTCAAACGGCCGACCGCTTGGCGCACGGCCACCTCGTGCATCGCCCCGACGACGTCCCGCGCATCCTGGACGTGGCGCGCGTCAAGCGTGCTCACCGTCGTGGATCGCCCCGGCTGGGCGACCACCAGTCCGGCCTCCGCCAGCCGCAGCAGCGCTTCTCGAACCGGCGTCCGGCTCACCCCCAGCCAGGCCGCCAGCTCGACGTCGCGCAACTGCTCACCGGGCGCAAAGATCCCGTCGACGATGGCCTCGCGCAGACGCCGGTAGACGTCCTCACGCAGCAGGCTGCGGTTGATGGCGACATCGTTCTGCGGAATGGGCACGCAATATACTGCACGCAATTCTGTGGATTCAGCAACTCGGCTTCTTGACACGCCGATGTGGTGGCAATATATTGCATACTGCACGCACTGGTTAGCCTGGACCCGAGCCAGGCCCGTGGTTCCCACACCCTGCCTCGCCCACTCCGAATGGAGGAACCCTTCATGAACGCCACCACTCCCACCGTCGTCCTCGTGCATGGCGCGTTCGCCGAGTCGTCCAGTTGGAACAGCGTCATCGCCGAGCTGCGCCGACGCGGCTACCCGGTTCTCGCGGTCGCCAACCCGCTGCGCGGCCTTCGCGATGACGCCACCTACCTGCGTAGCGTCCTCGACAGCCAGACAGGACCGGTCGTGCTGGCTGGCCACTCCTACGGCGGCACTGTCCTCAGCGAGGCCGCCGAGGGCGCGGCGAATGTTCGGGCGCTCGTCTACATCGCCAGCTTCCAGCTCGAGGTCGGCGAGAGCACCGGCGAACTGGCCGCCAAGTATCCCGGCGCCCAGCTTGGCGCGGCCCTCGAGCCGGTCCCGTACCCACGACCGGACGGCACCGAGGGCAGCGACCTCTACATCAAGCAGGACCAGTTTCCCGCGGTCTTCGCCGCCGACGTCGACAAGGAGACCGCCGCGCTGATGGCGGCCACTCAGCGGCCCATCGAGGCCCAGGCCCTGGCAGACACCGCAACCCGAGCCGCCTGGAGGACCATCCCGTCTTGGAGCCTCATCACCCTCCAGGACCTGGCCATCCCCGCCGACTCGATGCGCTTCATGGCCGAGCGCGCCGGCTCGACCGCCGTCGAGATCAACGCCTCGCATGCGGTCACGGTGTCACAGCCGGGACCCGTCGCCGACCTGATCCATCAGGCGGCGACTGCCATCACCGAGTAG
>DASUUU010000066.1:0-15594 GCA_036373915.1 Jiangellaceae bacterium
CTGGTCGCACACGAGAAGGGCTTCTACGCGGACAACGGCCTTGACGTCTCGCTGGTCCAGGTGCCGAACGGGCCGGCGATGACGTCCGGGCTGGCCAGCGGCAGCCTCGACTTCGTCAACAACTCCTACGACAACCTCGCAGTCGCCGTTGACCAGGACCTTCCGGTCAAGGCAGTCGTCGGCAACACGACGCGAGTGCCGTTCAAGCTCCTGGTCAACGAGAACGTCCCGCTTCCGCACGGCACTGACGGATACCCGGCAGTGATCGAGGATCTGGTCGGCCTGAATTGGGGCGTCATCGCGCTCGGGGTCTCGCTTCAGTACCTCGACGAGGCCCTGTTGACCTCGGCCGGGCGCACGGCGGACGACGCGACATTCATTGCGGTCGGACTGGGTGACTCGGCGCGGGCGGCTCTGCAGAACGGGACCGTCGACACCTACCTTGCTACCGAGCCACTGCCCTCCATCGCCTCAGCGACCGGCGAGGCATCGGTCGCCGTCGACCTGGTCGAAGGCCAAGGGCCGCCCAAGCTCGCCAACCTCGACTACAACGGCTGGTGGGCAACGGACAAGATGATCAAGTCGAACGCGGACGCCGTCGCGGGCTTCGTCGCGGCGAACCAGGAGGCGTACTGCTGGTACAGCGACCCGGCGAACCTCGACGAACTCGTCAGCATCATCAAGCAGGCTGTGCCGGTGCCGGCCCTCAACGACGAGCAGTACGCTGCCATGGTCGAGGCGAGCCTGCCCAGCTTCGGGGTGACCATCAAGGACGAGTCGCTGGAGACTTGGCAGAGCCTCCTCGTCGACAACGGGTTGCTCGAGACCGCTCGGAGTCGGGACGAGCTCGTGGCGGACGCGGCGCCGACGACCTACACCTGCCCGGAATGAGAATGATGCAGCCCATCCAGACCTCGCGTGGTGCCGCCGACGGGTCGGTGCAGGCGAGCGACAACGGCATCCGGCTCGGGGCCGTGACGGTGGGCTTCGGACGGGAACGGCCGGTTCTGTCCGACGTCGACCTGACGGTGGCGCCCGGCGAGTTCGTCTCGATCGTCGGCGCCAGCGGCTGCGGCAAGACCACGCTGCTCAACGTCATGGCGGGGCTGGTCGAGGTGGACTCCGGACGAGCGGTCGTCGGTGGCGACGCACCGCGGGCCGGGCGGTCCGATATCGCCTACATCCTCTCCCGCCACGCCTTGCTGCCCTGGAAGAGCGTGGCGGCGAACGTCGAATACGCTCTGATGCTCTCCGGCGTCAAGCGGAGCGCGCGACCGGCCAAGGCGATGGCCTACCTCGACAAGGTCGGGCTCGCTCCGGCGGCACATCTGCTGCCGTCGGCGCTCTCGCAGGGGATGCGCCAGCGCGTGGCCCTGGCTCGGGCGTTCGCCGTCGAGCGCTCCATCTATCTGCTCGACGAGCCCTTCAGCGCGCTGGACGCCCAGACCAAACTGGTCCTTCAGAACCAGCTCCTGTCACTGTGGGACGCAGACCGCAAGACCGTCGTTTTCGTGACTCACGACATCGGGGAGGCGGTCGTCCTGTCCGACCGGATCGTCGTGATGGCCGCCCAAGGCGGTGGGATCATCGCCGAGATAGAGGTGACCCTGTCGCGCCCCCGCTCCTCGGAGGACCTCCAGGAGAGTCTGGAGTATCACGAGCTCTACCGGCGGGCCTGGCACGCGCTCCGGAAGGGTATGGCATGACGCTTATCGAGTCGCCGGAGAACGTCAGCGCTCCTGCGCGCGCGTTGCGGACGCAACGACCGGGCCGTCGCAGGCATGCCGTGCTGCTCCTTCGGGTGCTCGTGCTCGCCGGGGCGTTGCTGGCCTGGCAGGCGGCGGTCTCGTTCGATCTGGCCGACCCGGCGTTCGTCTCCGACCCGCGTACTGTCGTCATCGCGCTCTGGGAACTGCTTGGCACCGACGAGCTCTGGTCGAACCTTCGCACCACCGTCGGTGAGGTCCTGATCGCATTCGGCATCTCGACGGTGCTCGGGGTAGCTGCGGCCATCTATCTGGACCGACACGCCTTCGTGAACGCCATTTTCGCACCGTTCCTCACCGCGCTGAACAGCATGCCGCGCATCGCCCTCGGACCGCTGTTCATTCTGTGGTTCGGCATCGGCATGACGTCGAAAGTGGTGCTGGCGATGTCGCTGGGCTTCTTCATCGTCCTCGTCGCCATGATGGGCGGGCTGAAGAACGTCGATCGCGACATGCTGCTGATGTCTCGTCTCCACGGTGCCTCTGATGGGCAGCTCTTCTGGCACGTCCGGCTGCCGTGGGCACTTCCGGGACTCTTCGCCGGTCTGCGGCTCACCATCGTCTACTGCACGGCGGGAGCTGTGATCGGCGAGATGATCGCCGCGAGGAGTGGACTCGGCCTTCTCCTTCAGACCTACAGCAGCCAGTTCAACATCGCCAACGTGCTCGCCGTACTGCTCATCCTGGTCGCGCTCGTCTCTCTGTTCACCGGCATCATCGAGCTCGCCGAACGTCGCCTGCTGCGGTGGAGCGCCGGAAGCACCGACGTGCCGGGCTGAGACGAGAGCGCACGAGCCCATGACTGCGATCACGCCTCTGCAGCTGGCGACCCTCGAAGGAATCCCCGTGAGCGTGGGCAGGTACCTTGCCGGGGAGCCGGCGCAGGAGGTGGCTGTTCCGGTCTTCGCCTACCTGGTCGAGCGGGACGAGGGGTTGGCGCTGTTCGATCTCGGCTGCTACCCGCCCGAGCGGGCGGCACTCTTCGGGCGGACGGTCCGAGACCACCGCACACCGGCCCGGGCGATCAGAGACCTGGGCCGAGACCCTGCGGAGGTCACCACCGTGGTCGTCTCGCACCTGCACTGGGACCACTGCGTAGGACTCGAGGAACTGCCGAATGCGCGCGTGCTGGTCCAGCGTGAGGAAATACGCTTCGCGTTCGCACCCGAACCCGAGCAATGGCATCCGTACGACAGCTGGGAGCTCGGCCGGCGAGCAGCCTGGCTCGACGTGCTGGACCGCATCGAGCCGATCGACGGCTACCTGCGGCTGGGCGAGGACCTCCTCATCGTGCCGACGCCGGGGCACACGCCGGGCAGTCAGTCGCTGCTGGTTCGAGGCGAGCGCGACTTCCTACTCTGTGGCGATCTGTTCGTGCGCTACGAGAGCTGGCGCGGGACCGAATTCGAAGGGGCTACCACCACCCGGCTCGCGCCCGGTATCCACACCGACTTGCGGGCGTGGCGGGCGTCCATGGATCTGGTAGAACGCCACGGCTGGACGCCGCTACCGGCCCACGACCTCCGCGTGCCAGAGGTCGTCGCCGGACGATGGTCGCCGTGGCACGACACGCCCCCACCACCGCCCAAAGTCCCATAGCCAGCGACGTCACACCCCAGCCGGTCATTCGAAGTCTTGGCCGCCCCATGGCCGATCGCGAAGATCAGCATCGTCGTCGAGCGGTTGCTGCTCGGTGGCATCGTTCGGGACAACTTGGGCCGGCGGGACAGGGTTGACGTCGTCGCCGCCACATCCGGTCAGAGCGAATGTGAATGCCATGCCTGTCCCGATGATTGTGCGCTTCATCGCCGTCCTCCTTATAGGTTCGTCGTTGCTGTTCAGATCACCAGGGCGCTGGTTACGCTGGGGGTACCTAAGGGGCACACGAGGGACACAAGATGGGGGGCACTCCGACTTCGTTCGGCTACTGGGTCCGGCGGCGTCGGCTCGCGCTCGACCTAACGCGCGACGCGCTAGCCCGTCGGGCAGGCTGCTCGACCTCTGCTCTAAAGAAGATCGAGCGCGATGAGCGGCGTCCTTCCCGGACGATGGCGAACCAGTTGGCGGACGCGTTGGGTCTGCCCCTGGATCAGCGGGAGCGCTTCGTCGCCGCCGGGCTGGGCGAGGTCTCGCCTGGGAGGCTTGTCGGTGCTGCTCCATACGGTGATATCGGATCGGCGCCGGCGTGGCTTGTGCGTTCACGCGCCGTGGAGCGGGGCCGTGTCGTCGGACGCGACGGGGAGTTGGCCTGGCTGCAGTCCCACTTGTCGGTGGCCCTTGAAGGGCGCGGCCGCGTCATCTTCGTCACTGGAGAAGCGGGCATGGGAAAGACCGCCTTGCTCACCGGGTTTGCCGACCGGGCGTGCGACGTAGTCCAGGACCTTGTCGTCGCACGCGGTGCCGGGACGAGCTTGGGCGGTCTCGCGGATCCATACTTTCCGGTACGCGACGCCTTCCGGGTTCTTCTCGCTGATCGGCAGCCGCCGCTGCAGGCCGATCAGCTCGCCGGCGAGCAGGCCCGGCGGCTGTGGGAGTTTGCGGCGACGGTCGCGCGGTCGATAGTCGATTACGGGCCACGTCTGCTCGATGTGCTCGTTTCAACCGAGACGGTCAGCGAACGGCTAGGAATGGGCGTCGTGGCCCCTGCTCTTGCTGACGCGGTCCAGAGTGATGTGTCGGATGAGGTGACCAGGGTGCTCCAGGCGCTGTCAGAGCGCCGGCCACTGCTGGTGATGTTGGACGACATGCAATGGGTGGACACCGCGTCGGCCGACCTGCTCTTTCATCTCACTCGAGCTTTGACCGGCGCCCGCGTCCTCGTGGTCTGTGCCTACCGTGGGAGCGAGGTGGCGGGCGCGCCGGGTCAGGCGGCAGCCGTGCTGCGGAAGTCGGTGTTGGAGTCGGGCCGCGACGTCGGTGAGTCGATCCTCGACCTTGACGTGATCGACAAGGTCGCTGAACGTGAGCTCTGCGATGCACTGCTTCACCTGCAGGTTCCCGAACTTGACGAGACGCTGCGCGAGACGCTCTACCGGCGTACTCGCGGCCACCCGTTGTTGGTTCTCGAGACGATCCGGGAGCTGAAGGCACGGGGCGATCTCGTGCGCGTGACGACTGACTCGTGGGCAGCGCGTCCCGGTGTGAACTGGGACCACGTCCCGGCGAGAGTCGCGGCGGTCATCGAGCAGCGGTTCGACCGGCTCAGTCCGGAGGAGCAAGCGCTAATTGCCGCTGCAGCGGTCGAGGGCGAATACTTCACGGCGGAGGTGGCGGGGCGGGTTGCCGGCATCGATGAGTGGGATGCGCATCGATTGTTGGCCGAGCGACTAAACCGAGTACACGGTCTGGTTCGCGAAGACACCGTGGAACGATCGGGCGGACGGTCGCTGACGCGTTACCGGTTCGGCCACGCGCAATTCCAAAGCTTCCTTCGTGATCGACTGGCTGAGGGTGCACGCGCACACGCCCACGGCTTGGTCGCGGCGGAACTGGAGGCCCTCCACTCGGGCAATGTGGAGCCCGTGGTTCCGCAGTTGGCCCATCACTACGCGCGGGCGGGAGACGCAGATCGGGCCGTCCCGTACCTGATTCGAACCGGCGACCGTGCCCGGCTGCTGCAAGCTCACGATGAGGCCCTGACTGCGTACGGCCGTGCAGTCGAGCTGCTTCGGGAGCGTGGCGACAATGGACGGCTGGCCGGGGCGTTGATGCGGATCGGCCTCACCCAGCAGACAGCGTTCGATCACGAAAAGGCACAGCAGGCATTCGACGAAGCATTTGCGTTGTTGCCCACCGGCGACGAGAGCTCAGGGAGATCATCCGGCACGGCGACGCTTCGACTCGCCTCGGCCGAGCCCCGGTCGCTTGATCCGCAGCCTTCTGATGATCCGCCTTTTGGCTCGGTGCTGTTCAGCGGGCTTGTCCGATTCGACGAGGCTGCGAACGTCGTCCCTGATGTCGCCGAGCGATGGGAGATCTCGAGTGATGGGCGGCGCTACACCTTCCACCTGCGCGACGACGTGGTGTGGAGCGACGGCCGCGAGGTGACGGCCCACGACTTCGTGAGCGCCTACCGGCGAGCGCTCGACCCGGCGACCGGCGCAGAGTTTCAGTTGTCCCTCCTGGCACCGGTGGCCAGATCACGCGACGCTCCCGAGGCAAACGGGCCGGCAGACCGAGGGGGAGTTCACGCCGTCGAGGACCGCACGCTCGTAATCGCACTGGCTGAACCTACGAGCTACTTCATGTACAACCTGGCCAACGGAGCGCTGCTGCCGATACCGCGGCATCTCGTTGAAGTGCACGGCCGCGACTGGTGCCGACCGGAAACCATCGTGTCGAACGGCCCATTCCTGCTGGGGTCCTGGGAACCCGGCCGGAGCCTGACGCTGGTACGCAACCCTCACTATCACGGCTCGGCGAGCGGCAATGTCGAGCAGATCAGCCTTAAGATCACTGAGCCGCCGGATCCCTGTCACGAGGAGCTCTATCTGTCCGACGAGGTCGACGTACTTGCAGACCCATGGTCGACCAGGGTCGAGATTCTCGATCGCCTGCGCCGCCGTTTTCCACACGAGTATGTGCGGCGGACTGATGGTTTCCTCACCTTCTTCTACTGGGTGGACCCCGAAGTGCCACCGCTCGACGATCGGCGGCTGCGGCGGGCGATGGCTATTGCCGTCGACCGTGACTCACTGGCGGCGAACTGGTGCCTATCCACCGCCGCCCGCGGAGGGTTCGTCCCTCCTGGCATTCCTGGACATGTGCCAGGCATCGCGCCGTCTCACGACGCGGACCGAGCGGCGGAACTCATCGCCGATGTGGTCGGCGGCAACTTCACGTTAACGATCATCGCGCCTGAATTTGCTGAACCGCTCGTTCGGCAGCTTGCCGATCAGTGGCGCACGGTTGGGTTGTCGGTCGAGATCCAGCTGTTCGCGAAGTTCAGTGACCAAGTCACTACGTGGAGTAATGCGGATGGTCCGAAGGTCGGCGTGATGGGTTGGATCGCTGATTACCCGGACCCCGACACGTTTCTGCGCGTGGCCGTTGGCCAACATCTTCCTCAATGGCGGCATGACCGTTATTCGTCAGTGCTTGCCAAGGCCGCCCGATCACTCAGTCCATCAGGGAGGTTGGAGCTGTACCGGGAGGCTGAACAGATCCTCGCGGATGAGGCGGTGCTGGTCCCACTCGTCTACCAAGCGGAGCACCTGATGCTCAAACCCTGGGTTACGAGTTTCCCTACCGTTCCGTTCCTCTACACGGGCCTCTTGAAGGATGTCGTCATCGGCCCTCAGCGCCACGATCGGCCATTGCGCTCCCGAGCGAGGCGATGAGTTGCGCCTTGTCGAGGATCGTCATCCCTGCTGCCTCGCGATGACCACTGCCTTAGTAGGCGCTCACTTGTGACACTTAGGAACAGCGCCGACTCACTAAAGCGTGGCCAACATGTTTCGCGCTTCGTCCAGCCGTTTCCGCTCGCGCTGTAGGAGTATGCGCCGATCGCTGGCTGTCTCCCGCTGCTCGGCTAGCCCCCTTCCGTCCAGAACGTCGAGTTCCAACTGCACCCAGTCCGAACAAGCTTCGAGCAGGGCTGGGCCCTCGCCCCGCCATGTCTCCGCCTGGCTTTCCAATTCGGTCAGCGTGGACCGGATCCGGGCCAGGTTGGTCCGGTACTCCTCCGCGAGAATCGTGTACGCGCGGTCGCTGACCGTCCCGGTCGCGTGGGCGCTCTCGAGTCGATTCAGATACGACTCGTACGCGTCCGCGCGTTCTCTGGTCTCCGCGAGTCGCCTGGCGAGTTCGGGCAGCATCACGTTTGCGGCCACCCGTATGCCGACGATGTTCACTTCGGCTGGCGAGCTCTGGCCGAGATGGGCGCGGATCTCTGCAATCTGGAGGTCCAGCAGAACTTCTAGCAGTGCGACTTGATGGGAGAGCTGGTCGGTCTGTGTGGGCAGTTGCATGACCCGATCGCGGATGTCGACGAACGGCTGGAGTAACCACTCCCGCAGGTCGCCTGATTTCTCGACAGTGCGAACTTGCGCCTCTTTGAACTTGCGTTGCAGTGATGAGAATCCGGACGTCCGTTCCCCGGCCTGGTCGTCGGCCTCGGACTCGTCGCCGAGTTTCGCCTGGAGGATGGCGTCCACGACGGCGCTCACCTGCGCCACCCGCGCAAGGACCTGCTTCCAGGCCTGGGTATGCCATCTGACGTCCCGGAGGATTGCGTAGTCTCCTTGCGCTTGCTGCGGGTCGATCTCGTTGCCCGCGGCACTGCCGTACCGTTGCGCAAGCTGACCCACGGTAGCGAGCTGCGACAGGTACCCCGTGAACTGCGCTGACGACGTGGCGACCAGGTCCGTCCAGCTGTTGAGCGGAGTGCCGGTCTGCTGTTTGACGTACTGGCCGGCGACACCCTTGACGGCGCGGATGGCGCCCGCGATCGGAAGGCCGATCATGCCGAAGCCGCTGAACTGCTGACCGCCTTCGGCGCCGTGGGTGATCACACCCAGAGCGTCGCCGAGAGACTGCAGCGTGTCGGTGATGGTCCGGCAATCGGCACTGATGGTGTCGACGGTGCGCTGCATCACGGTGAACGTCGCCCGGACCGTCGTGATGGACGGAACGGTGAGCGCGTCCATGCGTTCAAGTGGCTCAATCAGCGAGTCGCCGGTATCAGCGTCGTCCGATGGTTCGAGCGTGATGTCGTGCGGACGATACTCGTCGCTTCCTGTGAGCTGGCCAACCATGGTGGACCCCCCGACCTGTCGTCCTACCTGGTCTGAGACGTTTCCACAGCCGCTGATACCACGGAGCCGGTGATCCGGTTGACTGTGTTCGGTGACCGGAGCCCCCCGAGCAACCCGAGCAGCCGGAACACGCACATACAGTGGCATCCCTCCACCTGAATGCGCTAGCCAGGCGCTTCCGGTGGCGTCCCGCCGGCCGGGTACTCCTGCATGGGCGCACGCCCGGCTGACCAGGCCTCGGCGATGGGGTCGATGACGCGCCACGCCTCCTCGGCCTCGTCGCCGCGGATGAACAGGGTTGCGTCGCCCCGGAACATCTCGAGCAGCAGGTTGGCGTACGGGCTCTTCTGCGGCGGGGCGGCTTGCACCTCCAGATCGCGGGTCTCAAGTTGTCGATCAGGGCCGTTGAGCGTCGTGCTCAGCCGTACGTACGGCTCGAAGAGTCCTAGACGTAGCACGTTCTGCTCGACACCGGGCCACCGGTCGAGCAGGTAACGCGGCAGCGGCCGGAAGTGGATCGTGACCTCGGCCGAGTCCGACGCCATGGCCTTACCCGACCGGAGCGTGAAGGGGACACCGGCCCACCGGCGGTTGGCAACGTCGAGCTTCACGGACGCGTACGTCTCGGTGTCGCGCCTCGGGTCGACGCCGGGCTCGTCGACGTAGGACGGCACCCGGCGCCCGCCGATCGTGCCGGCGGTGTAGCGGGCGCGGACCGTGTCCGTGCGCAGCCGGTCTGCAGTCGGCGTCGCAATGGCACGGAGCGCCTCGACCCTGTTCCCCCGAAACGAGTCGGCGTCGATGCGTGCGGGTTGCTCCATGAGTAGGAGTGCCATGACCTCCATATGGTGGCTCTGCACCATGTCCTTGAGGGCGCCGGTCTTGTCGTAGTACCCGGCCCGACCTTCCAGGGTCAGGGTCTCGAGCCAACTGATGTCGACGTGGGAGACATGGACCGAGTTCAGGACGGGCTCGAATACCCGGTTGAGGAACCGCAGGGCCACAATGCGGCGCACGAGATCGTCGGACAGGAAGTGGTCGATCCGGAATATCGTCGGCTGCGCCAGTTGGGTGTGCAGGATCTCGTTGAGACGGCGTGCTGACGCGAGGTCGGTGCCGAACGGCTTCTCGATGGCGACCGCGTCTGAGGAACGCAGCCCGGTGGTCGCGATCGCCGGCAGCGCCGACTCGAGCAGGCCGGACGGCAACGCCAGGTAGACCAGCGTGTCTGCGTGCTCGGATCCGATGACCCGCGTGACGTCCGCGGCACTGGTCGCGTCGGCGGGCTGGTACGACAGCATCGCCAGGACGGAGTGGTGCGCGCTGCTCACTCTCGCGGCGTGCCTGCCCAGCGCAGTCCCGATGTGCTCGCGGAAGTCCTCAGTGGACCAATCCGTGTCGGCGGTGCCGACGATCGTCAGGCCGGGCGGTAGGAGCTCATCGACCGCCAGCTGCGCGATCGCCGGCATAAGCAGCCGACTGGTGAGGTCGCCCGAGGCACCAAAGATGATCATTCGCTGGATCGTCATGACACCTCAGGCGGCGAACCACTGTTCGCCGGGTAGCGCGCCGATCGTGTCGGCGCCGTGGTCTATCTGGTGGTCGAGGTTCATCGCGGCAGTGATGAGCGCCAGGTGGCTGAACGCTTGAGGGAAGTTGCCCAGATGCTCGCCCGTGGGCCCGATCTCCTCGGCGAACAGGCCGAGGTGGGCGTAGGTCAGCATCTTCTCGAAGGTCAGGCGCGCTTCGTCCACCCGGCCTGAGCGTGCGAGCGCGTCGACGTACCAGAAGGTGCACATCGAGAACGTGCCCTCGGTGCCCCGCAGCCCGTCTGGTGATGCCTCCGGGTCGTATCGGTACACCAGGGTGTCGGAGACGAGCTCGTGGTCCATGGCGCGTAGCGTCGAGTGCCACATGGGGTCGCGCGGGGTGATGAACCCGACCAGAGGCATGTACAGCAGGGCCGCGTCGAGCACCGACGTGTCGTAGTGCTGGACGAACGCTTCGCGCGCCGGGTTCCATGCGCGTTCCATGATCTGGTGGTAGATCCGGTCGCGTTCACGGGTCCAGCGAGCGACGTCGGCGGGTCGCGCGTGCGTGGCCGCCAGGCGCACCGCCCGGTCCAGGGCCACCCAGGACATCAGGCGACCGTAGGTGAAGTGCTTGCGACCACCCCGGGTCTCCCAGATCCCGTCCTCCGCCTGGTCCCAGTGCTCGCTCAGCCAGTTCACCATCCGCGCTATGTGCTGCCAGCCGCGGTGCGTTATCGGTACACCGTGTTCGTCGCCGAGCCGGATGGAGTCCAGCGCCTCTCCGTAGATGTCGAGTTGGAGCTGATCGTAGGCGCCGTTGCCGATTCGGACCGGCCGGGATCCGCGCCAGCCCTCGAGGTGGTCGAGCGTCTCCTCGGTGAGATCCGAGGAGCCGTCCACCCGATACATGATCTTCAGGGGTGATTGCGTGGGGCCTTCTGCCTCGCCAGCGGCCTCGTCGACCCGGTCGCCCAACCACTGGAGGAAGGCGGTCGCTTCGTCGGTATAGCCGAGCCCTAGCAGCGCGTAGACCGAGAATGACCCGTCGCGGACCCAGGTGTAGCGGTAGTCCCAGTTTCGCTCGCCCCCCGGCTGCTCGGGCAGTCCGGCAGTCGGTGCGGCTATCAGTGCTCCGGTGGGATGGTAGGTGAGCAGTTTGAGGGTTATGGCTGACCGCTCGACGTGCTCGCGCCATCGGCCCCGGTAGTGGGATCGTGCCACCCAGCCACGCCAGAAATCCCGCGTCTGTTGGAGCAGCGCGACGACCTCCTCCCGGGTCACGTTCCGCGGCGGCCCCTGTGGCGAGGACTCCAGCACGACGCCGCCGACATCGCCCTCCGACGCGGTGAACACGGTACGGACGCCCGCCTTGTACCGCGTGAGCTGCGCGCGCTTGGCCGGCTCGAACTCCGGCCGGCTCACCGGGTTGAGAGCCAACTCCAGCCCATCGTCCCCCAGGAACCGGACACCGTGTTCGGTGAGCTCGGTGACATGGTCGCGGCGGCCGTAGTCGAAGCGAGGCTGGCACTCGACCACGAAGCGCATCTGACCGCGGACCACGCGCACCAGCCGTACCAGCCGATGCCGATCGGTCGCGCCACCTTGAAGCACCGGCATGAAGTCCATCACTTCACCCACGCCGTCCGGGGTGAGGAACCGAGTGATCAGAATCGCGGTGCCCGGCAGGTACAGCTGTTTGCTCACCCATTCACTCAGATCAGGAGTGACTCGGAAGTGACCACCGCGGTCGCGGTCCAGCAGCGAGGCGAACACGCTGGGGGAGTCGAAGCGGGGACAGCAGAACCAGTCGATCGTGCCGTCGGCCGCGACGAGCGCGCTGGTCTGCAGGTCGCCGATGAGCCCGTGTTCACCGATCGGCGGATAGGCGCCCATCTGTCAAAGCCTACGGTGCCGCCGCTACGGTCCACCGTGGTTTCCCTACACGCCGCGAGGGTTCCACATTGGCGGCCTAGGAGAAGCCGGGGGTCTAGCTTCACTCGTGGCCGGGTGCTTTCCGTGCCGAGCCGTGGTACGTGTCGGCGGGGTAGCGCTTCTCGTTAGCGTCGCGACGATCACACTGCACTCGAGCGCTCACCGCTCGGCGGCTCCGGCAGGACGGGTCGGTCGGGACAGGTAGCGGCCGGCGGGATCACCGACCACGATGCCGTCCCGGAGGATCTGCCGGCCCCGCAGGTAGGTGTGACGCACCTTGCCGGTGAGCTCCATGCCCTCGAACGGCGTGTACTCCTGCGCCGAGAAGGAGTCCTCCGCCCGCACTACGAACGACGCGTCCGGGTCGACGAGCGCCACATCGGCGTCGTAACCAGCGGCGATGGTGCCCTTGTTCCACAGCCCGTACCGTTGCGCCGGGTTCCAGCTGGCCAGCTCGGCGATCCGGCCGTGCGAGACACCCCGGCGAAGGCCCTCGGTGAGCAGGCCCGACAGCAGGAACTCGGTGCCGCCGAAGCCGGACTTGGCCAGGAACACGTCGTCGGCCGGGTCGCCGAACTTGTCCTCGGCTCGGCAGCAGGCGTGGTCGGAGACCACCCAGTCGACGGTGCCGTCGGCGATGGCCTCCCAGAGCGCCTCGACGTCGGACCGAGGCCGGATCGGCGGGTTGACCTTGCCGCCGATTCCGGCTGCGGTGTCGATGTCGGCGATCAGGTGGCCGATCGTGACCTCGCGGCGGAAGTCGACGTGCGGGAAGGCAACGGCCATCCGGCGCGCCGCGTCGATCGCCTTGGCCGAGGACAAGTGCAGCAGGTTGATCGCCGGCAACTGGGTCTCGTGCGCGAGGTAGGACGCGATGGTGATGGCCAGCCCTTCGGAGTGGGGCGGGCGGGACGCGTGGTACGCCGCCAGCCCGGACAGCTCGCCGGCCTGCTCGACCATCGCGGTGTAGGCGGTCATGATCTCGGCCGTCTCGCAATGCAGCGACAGGCTAATGGCGTCCGCGATGTCTGGATGCCGCTCGCGGGTGGCCTGTAGGCCGCGCATGACGAACTCGAAATGGGCGAAGTCGTACGACTCTCCCTCCGGCGTCATGAGGAACTTCGACTGGTCGGCCGAGCGGCCGTGCAGCCCGTGGCCGCCGTAGAACATGAAGATCTTGAAGGACGTGACGCCGAACTTGTCCACGAGCAGGTCGAGCTCGTCGATGTGCGAGCGCTGCATGGGCGCGACGTGGAACGCGTAGTCGACGAACGCCCGGGAACCGGCCCGCTCGAGCACCTCGGGCATGAACTCCTCGTACGGCCCACCCTTGTTCAGGTAGTACTGGCCGGTCCGGATGTACGTGATCCCGGTCGTCACCCCGCCCTGCGCGGCCGCCCGGCTTTCGGTGTCGGCATCGGTCTCAAGCGGGTTGTAGATGCCCCAGTGCTGGTGCGAGTCCACCACGCCGGGAAAGGCGAGCAGTCCTGAAGCGTCGACGACCTCGAACGCGTCGGCCGGATCGAGCCGCGGCTCGACGGCGGCGAACGTCTCGCCCATGATGCCGATGTCGAGCCGCTCCGGCTGGTCCACTCCGGGGCGGACCACCTGGGCGTTGGTGATGAGCAGGTCGTACCGGGTCATGACGGATCAGTCTCCTGAGTGTTGTAGCGATTGTTTCCGGCGTGCCAACCGGCCAGGTACCCGAGGCCGAGCGCCGCGAGCAGGCCGTTGCCGGCGAGATACCCGTCCGCGCCGTGCCCGGACATCCCGACGGCCGCGCCGCCGGCGGCGTACAGGCCGGGGATCGGGACGCCGCGACGCAGGACGCGGGCGTGGGCGTCCACGGCCAGCCCGCCCTGGGTGTGGAACAGCGCGCCGGTGACCTTGACCACCGCGTACGGCGGTTCCAGCGGCCGCTCCCAGTGGGACGTTCGCCCGAACGGATCCGTCGCCTGACCGGTGGCGGCGGCCTCGGCGGCGGCAAGGGTCGACGCCACCCGGTCCGGCGGCGCGCCGATGGTGGCGGCCACAGCGGCGACGTCGTCGGCCCACCGGATGGCGCCATACTCGACCAGGTCGCGGAAGTCGGCGAACGGCAGGCACGCGTCGTGGATCCGCCGGTCGAAGACCATCCAGCCGAAACCGCCGGGCTGGGCGACTACCTTGGCACCGAATTCGGAGTAGCCGGTCGTCTCGTCGCCGAACCGCTCGCCGGCGCTGTTCAGCAGCACCCCGCCGTGCATGACGGTGGCCCAGGTCAGCAGCACGCCGTGCGGGATCGCCAGCGAGCCGGGCCCCTGGTAGGCGTCCAGCCCGAGCAGGTCGGCGCCGATCTGCTCGCCGATGCGCAGCGCGTCGCCGCGGCAGCCGTCCCCACCGTGGTAGACACCGTCGGCGATCTCCGGCAGGTAGGCGCGCACCAGGCCAGGATCGGCGCCGAAGCCGCCACTCGCGAGCACGACGTGCTTGGCCGTGACGTCGTCCCGGCCGCCGTCGGGTGTGGCGAGCACCGCCCCGGTCACCCGGTCGCCGAACGTGATCAACCGGTCGAGCCGCAGCGGGCTGCTGAGCGTTATGGCGTCCACCGACGACGCAGCGGCGCGCAGGTGCTTGAGCAGCGTCCGTCCCGCCCGGTCCGGCACCGCGTGGCAGCGGTGCACCGAATGCCCGGGGTACTCGAAGTCGGTGACGAGCTCCAGCGGGACGCCGCAGTGGTCATGCAGCCAGGCGACGAGTTCGGGGGCGACGTCGGTGAGCGCCGTCATGACGGTGACGTCGGCCGCGCCCTTCGTCTTGCGGCGGACGTCGTCGCGGAAGCGCTCGGGGGAGTCCTCGATGCCCGCCGCCCGCTGCCAGCGGCTGCCGCCGGCCGGGATCATCGACGTGCTCATCGCAGTGTTCGACCCGGCGGGGTAGGACTCGCTGGCGTCGATGAGCACGACCTCGCTGCCTGCCTCGGCGGCGGACAGCGCGGCGGCCAGGCCGGCGGCACCGGCGCCGGCGACGAGGACGTCGACGTCGGTCATTGCACACCGCCGCCAAGCGGGACGAGCCGACTGGCATGCGCGGCACCGAGCAGGGTCAGCGCCGCTCGGGTCGGGTCGAAGACCGGGACGCCGGTGCCGACCCGGACCTCGACCGCCGAGCAGCCGTTGAGGATCGCGGTGACGCCCGAGCCGGCGAAGTGCTTGGCGGCGTCGTCGAGCGCGGCGTTCCAGCGGGCGTCGTCGGCGATGTCGGCGAACGACAGCCCGAGCACGTGCACGCCCGCGAACCGGCT
Organism: Jiangellaceae bacterium; assembly: GCA_036373915.1. Classification (GTDB taxonomy): domain Bacteria; phylum Actinomycetota; class Actinomycetes; order Jiangellales; family Jiangellaceae; genus JASLBX01. Next base: position 15,269 of record DASUUU010000066.1, read on the forward strand.
GCCGAGCCCGTACTGCCAGATGCGCCGTTCGAGCTCGTCCGCGATCGCGGAGTTGCGGGCCACGGCGGCGAGCCGGCCGCCCACCGCTGCGGCGGCGGTGGCGGCCAACTCGGTGATCCCGATCACGGGCAGCGGGAATCCCTCGTCGCGCAGCCGGTCCAGACCCGGGTCGAGGACGCAGTCCGGCAGGACCGCGTCGAACTGCGCCGGATCGGTACGACGGGCGGCCTCGACCACGAAGGTGTCGGACGCGGCGATCGCGTCGGCGCTGTCGAGTTGCCGGGGCACGTCGGGATCGGCGGGCAGGTTGTCCAGGTGCACCTGCA
>DASUUU010000067.1:0-16819 GCA_036373915.1 Jiangellaceae bacterium
GGGCTCACCGTCGTCCTGGGCGGACCGGTCGTACAGGCCGATGGCGATCCGGTGCGACCGCAGCGTGGGATGCGATTCGTCGGCGGTCTGTGCGATGGCGACTGAGGTGTAAGCACCGTCCTCGTCGACGGCCACATGCGGGGTGAGCGTGTTGATTCCGGCCGTCCGCAGCCACTGCTCGCCCCAGTCCGACAGGTCACGACCACTGGTCCGCGCGAGGTGCGTGAACAGGTCGGCGAGCGAGGTGTTGCCCCACTCGTGTTCGGCGAAGTAGGCGCGAACGCCCTCGAGGAACGCGTCCCGCCCCACCCACGCGACCAGTTGCTTGAGCACGCTGGCGCCCTTGGCGTAGGTGATGCCGTCGAAGTTGACCTCGACGTCTTCGAGGTCGCGGATGTCCGCGGAGATCGGATGGGTGGACGGGAGCTGATCCTGCCGCAGCGCCCACAATTTCTCGGAGACGGCGAACGTCGTCCACGCTTGTGTCCAGCGGGTGGCCTCCGCCTCCGCCAGCACGCTGGCCCAGGTTGCGAACGACTCGTTGAGCCACAGATCGTCCCACCAGCGCATGGTGACCAGGTTGCCGAACCACATGTGGGCCATCTCGTGCAGCATCGTCTCCGCCCGCCGCTCGTACGCGGCGTCGGTGACTCTGCTGCGGAAGAGGTAGTCCTCGTGATAGGTCACGCAGCCGGCGTTCTCCATCGCACCGGCGTTGTACTCGGGGACGAACAGCTGGTCGTACTTCTCGAACGGGTATGGCGACCCGAACGCCTCCTCGAAGAACGCGAATCCGCGCCGGGTGATGTCGAACAGCTCCTCGGCGTCGAGGTACTCGGCCAGTGACTTGCGGCAGTAGAGGGCGAGCGGGACGGATCGATTTTGGCTGTCGTACTCGCCTTGCTCGACGTGGTACGGGCCGGCGACGAGAGCTGTGATGTACGTCGAGATCCGTGGCGTGACGGCGAACTTCCATCGGCGCTTGCCGTTCGCCTTGCGCGGTTTCTGCGCCGGCGAGTTCGAGATGACCTGCCAGTGTTCGGGCGCGACCACGGTGAACTGGAACGCCGCCTTGAGGTCTGGCTGGTCGAAGCAGGCGAACACCCGGCGGGCGTCCGCGACTTCGAACTGGCTGTAGAGGTAGATCTCGTCGTCGACCGGGTCGACGAACCGGTGCAGCCCCTCGCCGGTCCTCATGTACGCGGCGTCGGCCACGACCTTGACCTCGTTCTCCTCGGCGAGGTTGTCGAGCCCGACGCGGGAACCGTCGTAGACCACGGCCGGGTCGCGGCTCTCACCGTTGACGACGACCTCGCGTACCGCCGGGGCGATCAGATCGAGCCAGGTGATGGCACCGGGTCGGATCCGGAACTTGACGATGGTCGTGGATGTGAAGGTGGTGTCTCCTGGCGTCAGGTTCAGCTCTACCTGGTAGGAATCGACCTCGATGAGCTCCGCGCGTTCGCGGGCCTCGTCGCGGGTGAGATTGGTGCCGGGCATATCGCCGATCATGGCAGATGGGCACGCTCCCGTGGGGCCGAGTGCTGGCACTATGTCAGCATGCGTGTCCACCTAGGCGCAGATCACGCCGCTTTCGAGACCAAGAACCACCTCGCCGAGTCGCTTCGATCGGCCGGCCACGAAGTCGTCGACCACGGGCCGTTCGAGTACGACGCGCAGGACGACTACCCCACGTTCTGCCTGCGGGCGGCTGAGGCGGTAGCCCGCGATCACGGGACTCTTGGAGTGGTGCTCGGTGGCTCGGGCAACGGCGAGCAGATATGCGCGAACAAGGTCGTCGGCGTCCGCGCCGCGCTGGCCTGGAACGCCGAGGTCGCCCGGCTGGCCCGCGAGCACAACGACGCGAACGTCCTGGCCATCGGCGCTCGGCAACATCCGGCGGAAGACGTCGTCATGTTCGTGGACACGTTCCTGGCAACGCACTACTCGAACGACGAGCGGCACACCCGGCGGATCGGGATGATCACTCGGTACGAGAAGACTGGCGAGCTGCCCCCTTTGCCGGGCGCCGCAGCTCAGTAGCCTCCGCCTCGGCGATCGCCTTGTCGCCCGGGCGCGAGACGTCGCGAGCGCGCATCGCGCCGGACACCCCCACCTGTGAACGCCGGTCGACCTGGTCGAGCCGCCGCCCCGGCACGGACCCCTTGGCTGGCATACCAGTACCGTATCCCGGCGGCATCGGCTGATCCGCTTCTGGAACGAGAGTGGGAAGGATACTGTCGCGGGCGTGGCGTCCCAAGGTGCAGGTTCGGCGAGCCGGCGGGTGCTCGGGCGGGTAGGGCGGCGGATCACTCGTGAGCCGTTCGGTTTCATCGGCCTGATCCTGATGGCCAGCGGCCTGTTCATCCTTGCGCTGGGATGGTCCGAGTTGACGGTCCTGCTCGTCGTCCCGCTGCTGCTGGGTGGTCTGGTGTTGACCCTGCCGTCGCTGGTGCTGCTCGTGACGGTGACGGGGGTGATGCTGCTGGCCGTCGGCGGCACCCATGGGGTCGACACCGAGTTCCTCGCCGTCGTGGCGATCGTGGCCGTGACCGCGGCGGTTTGGTTCGGATCGGCGCGCTCGCGGGCCAGGCTGGGCGTGCGGGGTTCGGTGGGCGAGGCGATGCTCGTCGACCTTCGGGACCGGCTCGTCGCGCAGGGCGAGATGCCGGTCCTGCCCCGTGGCTGGGAAGCCGAGGTCGTGAACAGGTCGGCAGGTGGCGCGACGTTCTCGGGTGACTTCCTCGTCGCGGCTCGCTCTGCCGACCGCCAGTTTCTCGAGGTCGCCCTGGTGGACGTGTCGGGCAAGGGCCTGTCCGCGGGTACCCGTGCCCTCCTGCTCTCCGGTGCCTTCGGCGGCCTGCTCGGCTCCCTGCCGCCGGCAGAGTTCCTTCCAGCCGCCAACGCCTACCTGCTTCGGCAGGAGTGGCCCGAAGGGTTCGCCACGGCTATCCACCTGGTGGTCGATCTGGAGTCAGCGGCGTACGAGATCCGTTCTGCCGGGCACCCGCCGGCGGTGCGGTTCACCTCGGGGTCCGGCAAGTGGACGACGCTGGAAACGACCGGTGGCCTGCTCGGAGTCTTCGAGAAGGACGACTATCCGCCCGTCTCCGGAAAATTGCAGTCCGGGGACGCGCTGATGCTCTACACGGATGGGTTGGTCGAGACACCGCGGCGCGATCTCAGCGACGGTATCGACAAGCTACAGGGGGAGGCCGAGCGACTGGTGGCCCACGGGTTTCGGCACGGGGCACGGCGATTGATCGACGCGGTATCCGATTCCGACCTGGACGACCGAGCCTTGGTACTGATCTGGCGCCGCTAGCCCGCCCCACATTGGTCACCTGATCGCCGTTCGGCCACCTGATCGTCGCTTTGATAACGATCAGGTGAAATGTGGCGGGTCCGAACTGCATAGATGGGCGGTCCAAGTCACCTGATCGCGTCTCAGCAGGTGGACCGAAATGGATCAGGTGACACGGGCGGCGCTCGACCTGCGGCGTCACAAGAGTTGGTCACCTGATCGGTACGGCCGGAACCACCCTGCCGCGGTCGTATGATGCCCATCGTTGAGATGGGTCGCGATGAGAAGGGAATACGGAGCTAGAACGTCCGCCCGGTCCGAGAACAGCGCCCGCCATGGCTGAGGAGGTCGGGGGTGCGGCTCGATGAGAGCACCTGCCGCGAGCGCTTCGCCGCCGCACGCGTCGCCCGGCTTGCGACGGCCGGGCAGGCTGGGCAGCCGCACATCGTCCCGGTCACGTTTGCACTGTCCGGGGAAACCATCGTCACCGCGATAGATCAGAAGCCGAAGACCACCGCGAACCTGCGGCGGCTGCGCAACATCGCGCAGAATCCCCGAGTCAGCCTGCTCATCGACCACTATGCCGACGAGTGGACACAGCTGTGGTGGGTGCGCGTCGACGGCATGGCGCGGCTGGCCGAAGCCGACGAAGTGCGGCAGGCGGCTATCCGCGCATTGGCTGCGAAGTACGACCAGTACCGTGACGACCCCCCGCGCGGGCCGGTCATCGAGATACAGGTGCGTTCATGGCGCGGCTGGTCCTATTGAGCGGTCCGCCAACGCCACGACCGCCGCGATCAACTCGCCGCCGGTGAACATGCGGTCGTCGTTGTGGTCGGCGCCGGCGATCTCTACCACCTCGACCGGACCGGCCGCCGCACTGGCAACAGCCCGGCTCTGGTCCGGAGGAATGACGGTGTCCGCACTGCCGAAAACAACTGTCGTCGGGACGTCGATGCCTGCCACGAGCGACACCACCGGGAACTCGTCGCGGAGGAGCAACCGCACCGGCAGAAACGGATAGTGATGCTGCCCGACGGCGGCAAGCGACTCGAAGGGAGAGCGCAGTAGTAGGCCGGCGGGCGGGTCGGTGTGCGCCAGCGCCGCCACCACGCCCGCCCCCAGGCTCTCACCGAAATAGATGATCCGGTCTGCCGGCACGTTCGCATCGTTCACCAGATACGCCAAGGCTGCCCTGGCGTCCCGGACGAGACCGTCCGAACTAGGGCTGCCGGGGTTGCCGCCATAGCCCCTGTAGTCGAAGAGCAGGACGTCGAAGCCCGCTGCCGACAACTCGGCAGCCACTGGCGCCCGTGAAGCGCGATTGCCGGCGTTGCCGTTGGCTACCAGGACGGACACATCGCGCCCACCGTCGCCGGCCGGCACGTGCCATGCACCGATCTCGAGGCCGTCGGAGGTCCTGAGGGCCACGTCCTTCGCGCCCGGCAGAGCCGTTTCGGCCGGAGGAACCGCAGTGGTGTCCGGAAAGTAGATCAGGCGGCGTTGGAACATCCATAGCAGCGCGATGAGGACGGCGATGACACTCACCACGATCACCAACGTGCGCACGAGCCCAGGCGCCATGCCTCCATCTTTCCCCGCGAGTCGCCACGGTCATCGGCTGAGTCCTGCAGGTTGGGCGCGGCTCGGTCGGTCGTTCGAAACATGGAACGATGAGGTGATGCGGCTCAGTGCGAGGCGGTCGGGGCGACGCCTGACCAGCCAGCTCGACGTGATGGTCGAGCGCACTCCTGCGGACCGTGAGCGCTATGTGGACTTCCTGCGGGTCTTCAGCATCGCAATCGTGATCATCTGGCACTGGAGCCTGTCGGTGATCTTCTGGAACGGCGAGCGGTTCGTGATGCCGAATCCGATAGACCAGGTTCCCGGCGGGTGGCTGTACACGTGGGTGCTGCAGATCGTACCCGTGTTCTTCATCGTCGGCGGCTACGCGAACTACGCCTCATGGGAGGGATCCCGGCGCCGCGGCGAACCCTGGCCGGTGTTGCTACGGCACCGGCTGAGCCGGCTGCTCGCTCCAGTGCTGGTCTTCGGTGGGGTCTGGCTGGTGTTCGAGCTGTCGGTGCACGCCCTCGTGGCCGAGTACCCCGGCGTGCTCACATATGCGTGGATCGTGTTCACGCCGCTGTGGTTCGTCGCGGTGTACGCGGGTGTGGTGGCGCTGGTACCGCTGACCGCGGCACTGCATGTGCATGCCAAGTGGGCGACGGTCGCGTGCCTGGCCGCGCTGGTGGTCGCTTCGGACGTCGGACGCTTCACCTTGGACGTCGAGGCGCTTGGCTGGTTCAACACCGCCATGGCGTGGGTGCTGATCCACCAGTTCGGGTACTTCTACCGCGACGGCACGCTGCTGCGGCTGGACCTTGCCGGCGCTGCAGCGGTGGCCGCCGCGGGCGCGGGCGTGCTGGCCGCTATCACGACCGTGGGCCCGTATCCGCGGTCTATGGTGTCCACTCCCGGCCAGGAGTTCAGCAACATCCTGCCCACCACGGTGGCCATCCCCGCCGTTGGGTTGCTCCAGCTCGGGATCCTGCTGCTGGCCCGCAAAAGGGTGTCGCGCTGGCTCGAGAAGGTCGACGCGTGGCGCATGGTCATCGCTGCCAACTCGGTGGTACTGACGGTGTTCGTGTGGCACATGACCGCCCTGCTCGTCGTGCTGGTGCTGTACCGGGCGATAGGCGGTGAACTGCTGGCGTTTCCGTCGCGCGCGTGGTGGGACCAGCGGTGGTTCTGGCTGGTCGCTCCGGCGCTCGTCCTAGCCCTGTTCGTGGCCGCGTTCGGACGCTTCGAAACCAGCGGCCTGCCCCCGTCACGAGGCCGGGTTCGACGGCGGACGCCGTAGCGGGAGTGGTGGAGTCACGTGCCGTGCAACCGGAGAGCCTCTCCGTACGTCTGAATCGGCAAGAGCCGGGTCTTGTGCCGGAACGGAGCCAGGCGGTACGGTCTCGGCGGTTACATACTCAGTATCTAACGCCCCGGGGTTGCCATGCCTTACCGCCGCTCGCTCGGCCTCGTCGCCGTTTCGTTGATCATGCTTGCCGCCTGTTCCGGTGATGGCGGCCCCGAAACCGGGTCCGATGACAGCCCGCTCGCCGAGTACATGGGTCCTGACGCGGTCTCGTTCGAGGGTGGCGGGATGAGCATCTCCTACGGCGGTGCAGCTGAAACGGAGGAGCACGTACCCACCGAGGAAGATCTCCAGAAACAGCGAGAGTTCGAGAACTTAGTGCAGCAGTGCATGCGGGACGAAGGTTTCGAGTACGTGCCCTACGTCGTGGATCCGTCGGACTGGGACAACCCGTTCGAGGACGCGTACGCGTTGCCCCCGGACGAGTTCGCGGAGCAGTACGGCTACGGCATCTCCACGTTGCACATGGCCGAATCGGACCTGCCGGAAGACCCGAACGAGGAGATTCGCCGCGGCCTGTCGCCGCAGGCGCTGGCCGAATACGAACGTGCGCTCTACGGCGACATGGAGGGCCAGGAGTTCAGCGATGGGGAGGAGTGGACGCCGCCCCCGCTTGAAGATCGTGGCTGCTATGACAAGGCGTCCGCTCAGGTGTGGGGTGACCCGTACGAGGACGAGGGCAACTTCCGCGACCCGCATCAGGAGTTCGAAAGCCTGATGGAGAGCCTCTGGTCGATTCAGGAGCGGTTCATGTCCGACCCCCGGATGGAAGAACCGACCCAGAACTGGCGTGACTGCATGGCCGAAGCCGGCCACCCCTTCGAGATGCTCGGCGAACCGGAGCAGGAGGTCTGGCGACGGATGGACGAGCTCCAGGGCTGGGACGAGTTCATGGAGCTGGAGGAGCAGGCAGCCGCCGAGGGCGTTCTCCCGGCGGCTGCTCAGTTCGAACCGAAAGAGATCGACCCGGCCGAGTTAGAAGAGCTCCAGGAGTACGAACTGGCGGTGGCGGTTGCAGACGTCCGGTGCAAGAAAGAGCACTACAACGAGATCGCCGAGCAGGTTCAGTACGAAGTCGAGGAGCAGTTCGTCGAGGAGCACCGCGAGGAGCTCGAGAGGTACCGGGACTGGATGGCTGAGAACCAACAATGACAACGAACAATGACAACGAACAATGACTAGGAGTACGCGCTGATGCGCGATCGTCGGAAGACCCTGCTGGTGATCGCCGCCGTGGCGGTCGGCGCATTGGTGGTCGGGTTGGCGGCGGGCAGCCGGTTGACCTCGCCGGCCGATGCGGCAGCGCGGACCGCACCTCCGGATCCGACGGCCATTACCGTTCCTGTCGAGTTCCGCACGCTCGAAAGCCGGGTCGTGACCAGGGGCGATGCGTCGTTCGCCGGAGCGGTGGAGATCAACCTTGAACTGACCGGGTTGGAGGCGCCGCCGATCGTCACCGGCAAGGTCCCGGAGGTCGGTGACGAGGTCACCGAAGGCGAAGCTGCGCTGGAGGTCGCCGGCCGTCCGGTGATCGCGTTGCAGGGCGAGTTGCCGATGTACCGGACGCTGCGGCCGGGCATGACCGGCCCGGATGTCGAGCAGTTGGAGAAGACGCTGGAGGGCTTGGGTTACGACCCCGGGACGGTGGACGACACGTACACGGCGGCGACGGGCTCTGCGGTTCGGGAGTTGTTCAACGACGCCGGCTACGAACCACCGGCCGCCGACGCCGAGGCGTCTTCTGCGGTGGACGCTGCGCAGGACGCGGTCAAGGCCGCGCAGGACGAGGTGCGGATGGCCGAGCAATCGCTTGCTGAGGCGTCGGCCGGGCCGAGCAGGTCCGAGAGGCTCATGGCGGAGCAGGCGGTCGATGCCGCCGAGCGCCGTCTGGCCGAGGCCAAGCAGACGGGCGACAAAGAGCAGATCGCCGTCGCCGAGGACGAGCTCGAGCTCGCAGAGGTGCAGTTCAAGGAATTGCTCGAGGGACCTGACACGTCTGCGCAGCGTCAAGCAGTCGCCGATGCCAAGGGCAGGCTCGGCGAGGCGCAGAACCTACTGAGCGAGGCTCAGGCCGCTGCGGGGACGCCGCTGCCGGCGGCGGAGGTCGTGTACGTCACGAGCCTGCCGCGGCGGGTCGATGAGGTGATGGTCAAGCGCGGCGACACCGTGGAGGGTGCGGTCATGTCGGTGAGTGGGGCGGACATGGTGGTCACCGCGAACGTCGACCAGGCGGCGCGGATGCTGCTGGATGTGGAGATGACCACGTTGCTCGATCTGCCGACCGGCGAGCAGGTGGAGGGTGTGATCACTGACATCGAGGAGGCCGAGGGCGACGAGGCCATCGGGTACGACGTCGTGATCGCGCCCGGGGAGCTCACCGCCGAGCAGGTCGAGGCGCTCCGGGCGGCGAATGTGCGGGTGACGATTCCGGTGACGAGCACGTCCGGCGACGTACTGGCCGTTCCCCTGGCGGCCCTGACCGCGGGTCCGGGCGGGGAGTCGCGGGTCGAGGTGCAGCGGAACGGGGAGATGGTGCTCGTCGAGGTAGAGGTGGGGCTGACCGCGGACGGTTACGCGGAGGTCGAGCCGGTCGACGGCGAGCTGGCCGAAGGCGATCTCGTCGTGGTGGGGGAGCGCCCGGAAGAGAGCGAGGAATGACGCCGGTCGTGCGGATGGCCGGAGTCGGGCGGTCGTTTCCCGGGCCGCCCGAGGTGCATGCCGTCCGCGAGGTCGACCTGGTGGTCGAGCCGGGTGAGTACCTGTCGATCGCCGGGCCGTCCGGGTCGGGCAAGTCGACGCTGCTGCATCTGCTGGGGTTGCTGGACCGTCCCACGAGGGGTTCGTACTGGCTCGACGGCGAGGACGTCTCGCAGCTGTCCGAGCGGCGGCGGGCCGTGCTGCGCGGCGAGCGCATCGGGTTCGTGTTCCAGGCGTTCCACCTGCTGCCGCACCGCAGTGTGCTGGAGAACGTCGCGCTGCCGATGGTGTACCACCGGATCCCGCAGCGGGAGCGGGTTGAGCGGTCGCAGGCGGCTCTGGAGCGGGTCGGGCTCGGGCACCGGATGGAGTTCGATCCGGCGACCCTGTCCGGCGGCGAGCGCCAGCGGGTCGCTATTGCGCGGGCGCTGGTCTCGGAGCCGAGCCTGCTGCTGGCCGACGAGCCGACCGGGAATCTGGACAGTGCGAACGCCGCCTCGATCCTGGACCTGTTCGACGACCTGCACGCCGGTGGGCTGACCCTCGCCGTCATCACCCACGACCAGGGCGTGAGTGGCAGGGCGCAACGCCGGGTGCACATCGTCGACGGGATCATGGCCGAAGGGGTGGCGGCGTGAGGCTGCCCCGGTGGTGGCGGCGAACCAGGACAGAGCCGGTCGAAGAGCCCCTCTCACTGCTGTCCGACCCGCTTGTCGAGGGTGCCGAAGGGGACGCAGACGTCGTCCCGCGTCGCCGGTGGCGATTGCAGCGCCGGATGGCGTGGCGGGATCTGCTGGAGGAGTCGCTGGCCGGTGTCGCCGCCCGGCCGGCCCGGCTGGCGCTGACGACACTCGGTACTGTGCTCGGTATCGCCGCGCTGGTGACCACGGTCGGCATCGGCCAGACCGCGTCGGGTCAGATCTCCCAGCGCTTCGACGCTGTCGCGGCGACCCGGGTGGTGGTCGAGCCGGGCTCACGTCCAGGCCCGGACGGTGAGGTGGCCGCGTCGCAGCTGCCCTGGGATGCCGACGAGCGGGTCATGCGCCTGGCCGGCGTCGAGGCCGCCGGCACCTACGCGCGTTTCCACCAGGACCTGGTGAGCGGCTCACCGGCCACCGACCCGACCGGCGAGGGACGGCACGACGTACCCACCGCCTCGGCTTCCCCGGGACTGTTCGCGGCGGTGCGAGCGGAACTGGCGACGGGGCGGTACTTCGACTCCGGTCACGACGAGCGCGGCGACCAGGTCGTGATCCTCGGCAAGTACGCGGCCGAGCGCCTAGGCGTGAACCGGGTCGACTCCCAGCCGTCGATTTTCATCGGCGACCGGCCGTTCACCGTCATAGGGATCCTGGACAGCGCGGCCGGCCGCGCCGAACTCCAGGACGCGGTGATCATGCCGCACGGCACGGCGCGCGGATTGTACGGCGTGCGAGCACCGGACGCGGTGGATATCAGGACGGCCATCGGCGCCGCCCAGCAGGTGGGTGAGCAGGCGCCGATCGCCGTCGACCCGAATAACCCCGAGCTCTACCAAGTGGACGTCCCGCCCCGGCCGGGCAGCCTGCGCGAGAGCGTGACGGCCGACGTCAACGCGCTGTTCCTGGTGCTCGGCGGTGTGGCGCTACTGATCGGCGGGCTGGGAATCGCCAACATCACCCTGCTGTCGGTGCTGGAACGGGTGTCCGAGATCGGCTTGCGCCGAGCGGTCGGAGCCACCCGCCCGCATGTGGCCCTCCAGTTCCTCGTCGAAAGCATCGTGATCGGCTTCCTCGGCGGCCTGGTAGGCACAGCGGTCGGCGTGCTTGTCACCGTGGGAACCTCCGCCGTCCGGGACTGGACGCCGTTGCTGGACATGCGGCTCGCCGTGGCCGCACCATTGCTCGGTGCGGTGATCGGTCTCGTTGCTGGGACGTACCCAGCCTGGCGCGCGTCCGCCATCGAACCCATCGCGGCGCTTCGCGCCAGCTGACGAGGAGGAGCTGGAGTGCGCGCGTCACTCGTGGTGCCGGTTGTGCTCGTCGCCGTCGTGGTGGCGTGTAGCGAGCAGGAAATGCCTTCGAGTGGCCCGGGCGTGGGCACTCCGGCCACCGCTGACGCCGGAGATCTCAGCCCGCTCGAGGAGTATCTCGGGGAAGGCGCGGTCTCGTTTGAGGGCGGCTTCGGTGTGTCCATGTATGGCATGTCGCTTGACGAGCCGTACCGCCCGTCGGACGAGTTGTTGAGGCAGCAACGGGAAACCGAGGAACTGATCGCAGAGTGCATGCGGGAGGAAGGGTTCGAGTACGTACCGCTGACCGACATGTACGTCCCACCGCAGCCCGACGATGCGTGGGCGCTGCCGGAGGACGAATTCACAGCCACGTACGGATACGGGATCTCCACGATCTTGCCCGACGTCGACCGCCCCAAGGATCCCAACGAGGCGATCCGTGAAGCGATGAGCCAGGCTGAATATGAGGCCTATCGGATTGCACTGCATGGCGACCAAGCCAACGCGTGGTCGGGAGAAACGCCGCCGCCGCTGTCCGAGAGCGGCTGCGCCGGCAAGGCGACCGCAGAAGTGTACGGAAACCTCGATGAGTATGGTCGCGATCCCCTATGGGAAGCGCTCACTTCCGATCTGTCGGCCCTGGACATGCGCATCGACGACGATCCTCGTGTCGTCGAGGCCGAGCGGGCGTGGATCAACTGTATGGCGGACGCCGGATATCCCACCATCGATCACATCGGAGGCGGGCAGACACTCGTGGCGAACCGCATGGACGAGGTACTCGGTATCGAAGGGTCTGAGGCTCTCCTGCCCTGGAGCGAGGCGGATCCCGAGGCGGTGCGCGAGCTGCAGCAGTTCGAGATCGCTGTCGCGTCCGCTGATCGGGCCTGCAAGATCGAACACTTCGACGACGTGTTCCGGGAGGTCCGGTTCCAGCTTGAGGCCGAGTTCGTCGAAGAGCACCGCGACGAGCTCGAGCGGCACCGCACTCGTCTGGCCGAAGGCGACTAGCCCGAAACTCGGTTGCCCGCGAGCGCTCTGGCGGGTGACCCTGCTCGGGTGAGGATCCGGCAAATCGACCCGAGCGACGACGTGGCCTTCGGCGCGTGGTTCGCCGTCTACGACGCTGCGCAGAAGCACGACCAGTGCGGTGGGCCGTGGTGGCTCGAGCGGGAGTCTCGGGTTCTGCACGAGAGCACCGACTACCGCGACGTCGTGCTGTGGGTTGCGGACGACGAAGGCGACATCGTCGGTGCGGCCGGCCTGGACATGCCGTTGAAGGACAACCAGCACCTGGCGACTATCGAGATCGTCGCCCGTCCGGACAGGAGGCGGCGTGGAATCGGTTCGGCGCTGCTGCGGGTGCTGGAGAAGGAGGCGGCCGAACGCGGGCGGACAAGCTTGTTGGTGGGCGTGCACGGGTCGGCCACGGACAAGCCGACGGCCGGCATGCTGTTCGCCGAACGGCACGGCTTCACCCGTCGGATCACCGACATCATGCGGGTGCAGCGCCCGCCGTTCCAGATGGAACGCCTGACCGAGCTGGAGCGCGAGGCACAGCCGTACGCGGCCGAGTACACGCTGGCTACCTGGCACGGCCGGATTCCCGACGAGCACATCGCCGAGTACGCCCGGCTGGCCGGCCGGATGTCCACCGACGTGCCGATGGGCGAGCTCGACTACGAGCCCGAGTTGTGGGACGTGGAGCGGGTCCGCCTCGGCGAGGAGCGCCGGATCAGGATGGGCCGCGACTGGTGGTGCACCGTCGCCATCGCTCCCGATGGGACGCTCGCCGGGATGACCGAGATCGGACTGGCCGTGGACAGCGACCACAGCGCGTTCCAAGGCGACACGATCGTGGACCGGCCGCACCGCGGACACCGGCTCGGTCTCCTGCTGAAGATCGCCAATCTTCGAGCGGTACTCGCCGACCGTCCCGGCGTGCAGGCCATCTGGACCTGGAATGCGGTGTCGAATCGCCACATGATCTCGGTCAACGAGAAGCTCGGCTACACGAAGGCGGGCTGGGAAGCGATGTACCAGCGCGACTGAACGATTCGGGGCGGTGCAAGGGTGGGTCTCGTGAAGTTCACTAACACGGTCGCCATCAACCGCCCGCAATCTGAAGTGTTCGCGTACCTCGCCGCGTTCGAGAACATCCCGCGCTGGAACTACGCCATCGAGCGAACCCACAAGATTACTGACGGGCCGGTAGGTGTCGGCTCCCGATACCACCAGACGAGGACGTTGCCCCGCCCCAGCGAGGAGACGTTCGAGGTGGTCGCCTTCGAACCCGAGCACCGGATCGTGGTTCGCGGAGACCTGGGTCCGTTCCACGGCGACATCGCGTATGTCCTCGAGTCCTCAGGTGAAGCGACGGTCGTCACCAACACCATGGACCTGACGGCGTCCGGTCCGCTTCGGGTCGTCGCGCCGCTTGCCTCGTCACGGGTCAGCAACGCGGTGGCGGCCAACCTCGACGTGCTGCGAAAGATCCTGGAGCAAGAGGGCGGACAATACTGACCGGCCGCCGGACTGAATGTGGCTAGGTCGCCAGCCGATGGCCACGCGCATGGGCTCAGTTCACGAACCTGGCCGTGGTCGCCTCAACTGCTATTCGCGCACGTTCTCGACGGTCGTCTGCCCGTCCGGCGTCACCGTCGTGATCGTGCCCTTACCGAAGTCGTAGGTTACCGTCGTCCCGTCCTGGCGTTCTCCAATGGCCTGACCGCCCCCGACTACCTTTTCACCGATCACGGTCTCGCCGTCGTCGGCAAACACAGGGATCGTCCGCGGGCCTTCCCTCAACCTCTGCATGGTTCGTGCGAGGGCTTCCTCGTCGGTTTCGGGTGGCGGCTCGAACTCGTCTGCGAATGCGTCGGTCGTATGCACGTAGCCGATCTTGCCGCCACCGTACATGGCCCCGATGAAGTCGGGCAGGTCATCCATTGTCCAGTCCACACCGACAGGCGCGTGCCCGATGGTTTTGCCGTTGGGCAGCGTACGCATATCCATCGCCGCGATCCGTTCCTCAGGTGTCATGTCACTCAGCGACGGTTGGTTCATTTTCCGAACCCCCTGGGCCTGAGGTAGCCACTGCAGGCGTGCCTGGCGGGAGCCTATCGGACCAGGCCGCCGGATTGACCTGGCTAAAGCTTTCGCAGGCGGATCCGGCGGACGGCGTGGTCGGCCCCCTTGAACAGCACGACCGATGCCCGGCCCCGGGTCGGTGCGATGTTCTGGCCGAGGTTGGGGCCGTTGATCGTGTCCCAGAGTTGCTCGGCCCGCTTGATCGCGGCGTCGTGATCGAGTTGGGCGTACCGCTGGAAGTAGGACGACGGGTCGCGGAACGCCGTTTCGCGTAACCGTAGGAAGCGCTCGACGTACCAGTGCCGGACGTGCTCCTCAGCAGCGTCGACGTAGATCGAGAAGTCGAAGAAGTCACTGATCGCGAGTTCGCTGACGCCGTTCGGCCGGGTCCGGGCCGGCTGGAGCACGTTCAGCCCCTCGACCAGCAGGATGTCGGGACGCTCTACAACGATCTCCGCGCCCGGGACGATGTCGTAGGTCAGGTGCGAGTAGACCGGCGCTCGAACCTCCGGTGCGCCCGACTTGATCTGGGCGACGAACCGCAGCAGTCCACGCCTGTCGTACGACTCGGGGAACCCCTTGCGCTGCATGAGTCCTCGACGCTCGAGCTCGGCGTTCGGCAGCAGGAACCCGTCGGTTGTGACGAGAGACACCCGCGGGTGCTCTGGCCAGCGCGCGAGCAGCAACCGGAGCAGGCGGGCCGTGGTCGACTTACCGACCGCGACCGAGCCGGCGATCCCGATCACGTACGGCGTCCGCTCCGCAAGCTCACCGAGGAACGTCTCGGTTGCGTGGTGCAGCTCGGCGGTGGCTGCCACGTGCAGGTTGAGCAGCCGTGACAGCGGCAGGTAGATATCGCGCACCTCGTTCAGATCGATGAAGTCTCCGAGGCTGCGCACCTCGTCCAGCTCTGCCGCCGTGAGGGGTAGCGGGGTCTTGTCGCTGAGCTTGGACCAGGCGGAGCGATCCAGCTCGACGAACGGGGAGGACGGGGAGGAGTTCTGAGCCCGTACTTGTGCCAACGAGCTACCTTTCGTCGGGTTTGTCGCACTGATGGTCCCCCGGCGACCAGTGCGCCGCGACCAGGATAGGGCGATCGCAGATACGGGTCGGGCGCGCCCTCTGGCGTACGCTGTGCCGGGTGTGCGGAATCGTAGGTTACGTAGGCGAACAGCCTGCACTTGACGTCGTCCTGGACGGATTGCGCCGCCTCGAGTATCGGGGGTACGACTCGGCCGGGGTGGCACTCGTCGCCGACGGTGCGCTGGCCTCGGCCAAGGCCGCCGGCAAGCTGGCGAACCTGGAAAAGGCCCTGGCCGATGACCCGATGCCGACGGCGACCACCGGGCTCGGCCACACTCGGTGGGCGACGCACGGGCCGCCGACCGACCGCAACGCACACCCGCACCTGGACCGGGCGGGGCAAGTCGCGTTGATCCACAACGGGATCATCGAGAACTTCGCAGTATTGCGTCGCGAGCTCGAGGCGGCCGGCGTCGCCCTGTTGTCGGACACCGACACGGAGGTCGCGGCCCACCTGCTCGCCGCGGAAGTTGCGGCCGGCGCCGAGCTTGCTGATGCGCTGCGCCGAGTGTGCCGCCGCCTCGATGGCGCCTTCACCCTTGTCGCCGTCCACGCCGGATCGCCCGACCGGGTCGTAGCCGCCCGGCGTAACTCGCCGCTGGTGGTCGGCCTCGGCGATGGCGAGAACTTCGTCGCGTCCGACGTGGCAGCCTTTATCGCGCACACCCGCGACGCGCTGGAGGTGGGAGACGGGCAGGTTGTCGAGATCACGCCCGACGGCGTCACTCTGACCGATTTCGACGGCAATCCGGTGGAGGAGAAGCGGTACCACGTCGACTGGGACATCTCGGCCGCCCAAAAGGACGGCTACGACTACTTCATGCTCAAGGAGATCACCGAGCAGCCCAAGGCCGTCGCCGACACGCTCCTCGGTCGGGTGGACGAGGCAGGGAACCTGACTCTCGACGAGATGCGGCTCTCCGACGACGAGCTCCGAGACATCGACAAGATCATCATTATCGCCGCCGGCACGTCCTACTACGCGGGCCTGGTCGCCAAGTACGCGATCGAGCACTGGACGCGGATTCCCTGCGAGGTGGAACTGGCCAGTGAGTTCCGGTACCGCGACCCTATCGTCGGGCGGCGCACCCTTGTCGTCGTCATCTCCCAGTCCGGCGAGACGATGGACACCCTCATGGCGCTGCGGCACGCTCGCGAACAGGGCGCGCGGGTGCTGGCGATCTGCAACACGAACGGCGCGACAATCCCGCGCGAGTCCGATGCCGTGCTCTACACGCGGGCGGGCATCGAAGTAGCCGTGGCCTCAACCAAGGCCTTCCTGACCCAGATCGTCGCGTGCTACCTGGTCGCCCTGTACCTGGGCCAGATCCGGGGCACGAAGTGGGGCGACGAGATCGCGGCGGTGCTCCGTGACCTGTCCGCGATGCCGCCGAAGATCGCTGACGTGCTCGAAGCGATGGAGCCGGTCCGCGAGCTGGCCCGCTCCCTCGCTTCCACCACCTCAGTGCTGTTCCTCGGCCGGCACGTGGGCTATCCCGTGGCGCTGGAGGGGGCGCTGAAGCTAAAGGAGATCGCCTACATGCATGCCGAAGGCTTTGCGGCGGGCGAGCTCAAGCACGGCCCGATAGCGCTGGTGGAGCAGGACGTGCCGGTCTTCGTGGTCGTCCCCTCACCGCGGGGGCGGTCCGTGCTCCACGACAAGATCGTCTCCAACATCCAGGAGGTACGGGCCCGAGGCGCGCGGACGATCGTGATCGCGGAG
>DASUUU010000068.1:0-4010 GCA_036373915.1 Jiangellaceae bacterium
ACGGCACTTTCGCCATGGATCGATGTCGTTGCGAGCCATGGCGGCATGGGTCAGCTGCGGCCGATCGGGGTGCTGGATCCTGATCGAATCCCTCGCCGGAGAGCGTCGATCTCGCGACCCCCACTCGGGCGAAGTCGTCCGCCGGCTGTCTCGGCCTACGAGGCGCTTTGCTGTTCGAGCCACGTCAGGATCGCTCGGTTCGTCTCCACGGGCATCTCTTCCATGATCCAGTGGCCACAGTCCAGTTCGACCTCGTTCACGTTGGGCACGAATTCGGTGATTCGTTCGTTCCTCGTCACGAGATCGCGGGCGCCGTAGATCATCAGTGCAGGTTGCCGGATGATCGGATCGACGTCGGCGAGCAGATGCCAGTTGCGATCGACGTTTCGGTACCAGTTGATGTTGCTGGTGAATCCAGAGGAGTCGAACGCAGAGATGAACACAGCCAACTCGCCGTCGCTCATGATGGGATCGCCGAGTGGTTCGTTGGCCATGGCGAGGTTGACCATCGCGTTGCCGGGCTCTGGGGCGGCGGGGTTTTGGTTCTTCCGGTACAGGTTGCGGAGGAACTGACCGGTGTGCTGCTCGAGTACCGCATCTGCGACGCCGGGCTGGCGGTTGAAGTGCACGAAGTAGAAGTCGCCGCCGAGCATGTCTTCCATTGCTTCGACCCAGGGCTGCTCGCCGCGCTCCATGTACGGCATGCTCAGTGCGATCACCTTGTTGATGCGGGTCGGATGCAAGATCGTCGACCACCAGACGACCATTGCGCCCCAGTCGTGGCCGACGAACGTTGCGTCGTCGTATCCGTAGTGATCGAGCAGTCCGACGAGGTCGCCCGAGAGGTGCTTGATGTCGTAGTCGGTGACGCCGGTCGGACGTGAGGAGTTCCCGTATCCGCGCTGGTTCGGGACGATGACGTGGTAGCCGGCGTCGACGAGGGCTGGCACTTGGTGACGCCAGGAGAAGGCGTGCTCGGGCCAGCCGTGGCAGAGCACGATGGGCTGCCCCGCGTTCTCGCGGCCTGCTTCGAAGACTTCGAGCTCGACTCCGTCGAGCGAGATCGTGGTGGGCTTCGGGAACTCGGTTGGATCGAACATTGCGTGTCCTCTTTCTCGTGTGGATGGTTCGTTGAGGCCGAAGGCAACGTACGGTCCGTTCCGGACAGATGATGTCCGCAACGTGAAAAACTCGCCGAATGCCGAACGATCCGACCAGGCGAGCACTCCAACTGCTCTCGTTGCTGCAGACTCGGCGGCTGTGGCGCGCAGCCGAACTCGCCGAACGGTTCGAGGTCACCGAACGGACGGTTCGCCGCGACGTCGATCGGCTGCGCGATCTGGGCTATCCGGTCGATGCCACGACGGGCACCGCCGGCGGATACCGACTCGCCGCCGGCGCGCACCTACCGCCACTCGTGTTCGACGATGACGAAGCCGTGGCGGTCGTCGTTGGATTGCGCGCGGCGGCGGGAACCGCGATCGCCGGCATCGAAGACTCATCGGTCCAAGCGCTCGCGAAGGTCGAACAGGCGCTACCCCACAGCCTCCGGCGTCGCGTCTCGGCGCTCGACGGCAGTATCATCTCGCTCCAGCGAACGCACGGCGACGGTGGTGTCGTCGACCCGGACACTCTCAGCGTGCTCGCATCGGCATGTCGAAGCAACGAAGAGGTCCGGTTCGAGTATCGAAGCCGAGACCGAGCGGACAGCCGTCGTTTGGTCGAACCACACCAGCTGCTCTCGGCCGACCGACTCTGGTACCTCATCGCATGGGACCTTCGGCGCACCGATTGGCGCACCTTCCGTCTCGACCGGCTCAGCGATGTACGGCTCGCCGGACGTCGCTTCGCCCCGCGCACGATCCCCGGCGGGGACGCTGCCGCATACCTCGCATCGTCAGTCGCCTCGATGCCCCGCGAACTCAACGCCATCGTGGCTGTGCGGGCCCCATACGGCCGTCTCGACGAGGCGTTGTCATACATCGAGCACACGGCCTTGGACGCTGAGATGGACTCCTGCACCATCCAAATACGAGCCAACCATCTCGACTCGGTCGTCATGGCGGTGGCCCGACTCGCACTCCACGCGCCGGTCCGCATTCTCGAACCCAGCGCCGTCGCCGATGCCGTTCATGCGCTGATCGGCCGGCTCGACCATAGGTGAAGCCAGGCTCTCGTCGAATCCACGTACGGGTGCGGTTCCCTGTCCCATAGCGCGTGGCGCTCCAAACCGGACGACTGTCCCCTACCGCAGCCTCGCTGCGCTCGGCCGCAACCAATGAGCGCCCGGGTGGTGACGGGGGTGGTTGTCGGGCCGGCGAAGCCGGCCCTGTGCCCTTGCATCACGCCGGCGAGGAGACTCGCGAGGCGGGCGATGGCGCGGAGGTGGCGTGGTGGGTGCGTTCGAGGAACTTCACCGGGATCGGGTCTCGGGCAGCTTGGCAATGTTCGACCGGATGATCTTCAAGGGCCACCTCAGCGCCCTCTACAAGCAGGACGGGGCCCGCTGCTTCTTGTGGTCCCAGGGCGTCGCTCTCAAGGACTTCACCGCGTACGCGAAGGCGACAACGGAACGGATCGCCAACAACGCCCGCAAGCTGGCCACCGACGCTGGTCGGCCGGTGATCTCGTTCGATCACGTGAAGACCCGCAACCGCACCCAGCACAAGGACGAGCTGGCCAAGAGCATCGCTGAGCGCGACGGGATCACCGAGGGGATCATCTGTCTGATCAGCGCGGTCGAGTCGTGCTGGAGCTTCCAGGTCCGCAAGCGCCACACCACGGGTCGGCTGGAGCTGTTCCGCCGGGAGCGGAAGTGCCTGCACCACTACCTGTATCTGATCGACCCGGAGCTCGGGTTCATGCACGTCCGGATCCAAGGCTGGATCCCCTATGAGTGCCAGATCTACATCAACGGCCGCGAGTGGCTCGCCCGCCAACTCGACCAGGCCGGGATCGGCTACGTGCGCTGGGAGAACTCGCTGCTCGCCGTCGACGACCTCGAGACCGCGGCCCGGCTGTGCGACCGGTTCGCGCACAAGACGTGGGCACGAGTGCTCAACGCCTTCGCCCGGCGCGTGAACCCGATCCTGCCGGCGATCAGCGCGGCGGACTACGGCGGCTACTACTGGGTGCTCGACCAGGCCGAGATCGCCACCGATGTCATGTTCGCGACCCGGCCCCGGCTGCTGGAGGTGTGGCCAGACCTGGTCCGTCACGCCGCGCTGAACATGTCCTCCGAAGACGTCCTGGGGTTCCTCGGCCGCAAGCTGCACCCCTCGCTGCAGGCCCAGGTGGTGACTGACACCAAGCGGCGACCCGAGGGTTGGCGGGTGCGTCACCGGATGGCCGCCAACTGGGTCAAGGTCTACGACAAGGCCTCCGTCCTGCGGGTGGAGACCACCATCAACAATCCGCGCGAGTTCCGGATCGCCCGCTGGGTCACTAGCGACGCGGGCCGGCGCGAGCGGCGGTGGTGTCCGATGAGAAAGGGCGTCAGTGACCTGTGGCGCACCTACCAGGTGGGGATCGCGGCGAACCACCGCTACCTGGAAGCCCTGGCCGCCGCTCCCCTGAAAGGCGAAGGTGTCGCCGCGCTCGACACCTTGTGCCGGCCCCGAACCCACCGCGGGCGCCGCTACGCCCGCTTCAGCCCCCTCAGCCCCGCCGACCTGGCCCTGTTCCGGGCCGCGATGGCCGGCGAGCACGCCATCGGAGGCTTCCGCAACGCCGACATCACCAAGCGGCTTTACCGGCGACCACCCACCGACCGCGACGAGGCCCGGCGGCGCTGCGAACGGGTCTCCCGGCTCGTCGTCAAGCTCCGCGGTCACGGCCTCGTCGCCAAGATCCCTCGTGCTCGCCGCTACCGCGTCACTCGCTACGGCCAGCGGGTCATGACCGCAGCCATCGCCCTCCACGACGACCGCTTCGCCCACAACTACAACACCGCGGCGTGACCAAGTCCCGACCTGTCTCTCGCGACGCGCAAATCTCGCCGGGAAAGGTTC
>DASUUU010000069.1:0-3372 GCA_036373915.1 Jiangellaceae bacterium
GGTGATCGGCGCCTGCGCCACCATCCGGCCGCCATTGAGAATCGCGACCGTGTCGCTGACCCGCTCGACGTCGTCCAGGATGTGGGTCGAGTAGAAGATCGTCGTGCGGTCGCGGAGCCGGCGCATGATCTCCAGGACGTCGCGACGGCCGACCGGATCCAACGCCGAGGCGGGCTCGTCGAGGATCAGCAGTTCGGGATCGTTGATCTGGGCCTGAGCGATCCCCAACCGCTGGCGTTCGCCACCCGAGAATCCCCCGACGGGACGTTCGGCTATGCCGGCCAGGCCGACCAGCTCCAACATCTCGTCGATTCGGCGGTCGGCGGCCCTGGCCGGACCATGGAAGAACAGCCGGGCGGTGAATCGCAGCGTCTCGCGTGCGGTCATGTGGTCGTAGAACTGCGGCTGCTGTGCCAGGTAGCCGATCCGTTGCCGGATCCGCAGCTCATCAGCAGCAACGTCATGGCCGACCACCGATGCCGATCCGCTGGTCGGGCGAGTCAGACCCAGCAACAGCTTGATCGTCGTCGTCTTGCCGGCCCCGTTCGGCCCGAGGAAGCCGAAGATCGAACCCTTCGGTACGCGTAGGTCGAGACCGTGTAAGGCGACGACTGACCCGTAGGCCTTGCTCAAGCTGCGAGTGGCAATGACGTCATTCGAGTCGTCGTAGCTCATCGGGTTCGCTCCATCCGGTTCATGTTGGGCGTCCAGACCCGGAGCTGATCGAGAGCGCGCGGGCGGCGCAGGGTGAGCGTTCGCGGATTGCGTCCCGCTCGAGCTCGCCGGTGATGCTGAGCGACCGCTACGAGTTCGGCATGGCGAACTGCGATCCAGCCGGTCTCCGGCGGGTACATGGTGGTGATCATCATTGCCCCCTGGGCTCTAACGATGCGGTTCCTTCTGGTCCGCTGCGTCCAGTTAAGAGGCCGGTGGGCTCGCTGCCGATGGGGTACGGCGCACGGCTGGCGCGGCATGCCGTAGGTGATCGGTGTGTTCCTCGTGCGGCTGGCACACCCCGAAGGGTTCGGGAAAGCACCTATCCCGGCGCGAATTGCAGGAGCAGACTGTTGGGCGTGATCAGGGGGTTGATGCTGCGTCAGGAGTGGCGCGTCCGGGCGCTCGTGTGGTTCGGCATGGCGGGGGTGGTCGTCGCCGTGTTCGTCATCGTCGTGCTCGGCGGCGGCCTGCTGATCGGCGAAACCGATCGGCCCAGCGTGGCCTTGTCCGTACTCGCGACCGGTGTGGTCGCCCTGACGTTCGAACCGGCTCGGAAACGACTCGACCTCGTGGCGGAGCGACGCATCCGCGGCGGGCGAGCGGCACCGTACGACCTGCTCACCGGATTCGCGCATTCGGTGACGAGCAGCTTTCCGGCGGACGAGCTGCCCGCCAGGATGGCGATGATGCTCGCCGAGGCAACGGGTGCGGCGTGGGCACAGGTGTGGCTGTCGGTGCGCGGAGAGTTGAATCTGGCGGCCACTTGGCCGGTCGACGCGGTGGCCGACGACCGGCCGCCTTATGTTCTGGATCAGTCGGGCTCGGTTCCAGGTAGGCACGTGCTTGCTGTCCAGTACGGGGGTCGCACCCTGGGCGTCCTGACCTTGCAGCAGTGGGACCAGTCGCCGTTGACGCCAGTGGAAGACCGGTTGTTCGCTGGCCTGGCCACGCAGGCCGGCATGGCGTTGCGTAACGCGCAGTTAAGAGCCGAGCTTGCTCAGCATTTGACCGAGCTCTCAGATCGAGCGCACGAGCTCCAGGATTCCCGCGCACGGCTGGTGGCTACGCAAGACGAGGAGCGGCAACGGCTGGAACGGGATATTCACGATGGAGCTCAGCAGCATCTCGTGGCGCTCGGTGTGAACCTGCGATTGGCGCGGATGCTCGCGATCCGAGCACCGGAACGGGCCGCGCGACTTGTCACGGAGCAACGGGTAGCGGTCGAGGACGCGATAGAGACGTTGGCCCGGCTCACCAATGGCATTTACCCCGCCGTGCTGGCCCAAGATGGCCTCGAATCGGCACTGCGCGCTGCGGCCTCAGCGTGCCCGATCCCGGTCGAGATCGAATCCTCGATCGTCGACCGTCTTCCGGGTGAGGTGGAGGCGTCGTTGTACTTCTGCAGCCTTGAGGCAATGCAGAACGCAGCCAAGCACTCGGGAGCTACGCGAATCACCATCCGGCTGACATCCTCTGGCGAAGCGTGCCTGGAAGTTGCGGACGACGGCCATGGGTTCGCCTCGACGGCTACGACCGGATCAGGCCTGGCCAACATGCGTGACCGAATCGAGTCTGTCGGAGGCACACTCACGATCGAATCGCTGCCCGCCCGCGGTACCACGTTTAGAGCGCGGGTGCCCTGCTCACCCGTTCCGGGCGGTGCCAACGACGCGGCTGTAGGGGAGCCCTAATGGGAGCCTGGCCGAGTCGGGTGGCGTGGGGTCTGTGTGGGCTCAGTGCCGCCCTCGGACTGCTGCTTACCTGGATGTTCTTCGCCTATCCCGAAGACAGGACGGTCGGCTGGCCCGTCCTGACCATCGGCAGCATTCTCTGGACGGCGACCGGAGCGCTGATCGTGACCCGGCACTCGGGACACCGGGTGGGTTGGCTTTTCGTCGCCGCTGGCCTGGTCATAGCGGTCGACGATCCATTGATCATGTACGCCGACAACATCATGGACGGCGGCGACATGGGCCCGCATGGGGCAGGGCAGGTCGCCGCGTGGCTCGTCGAGATCGTTGATCTACCGCTGCCCGTGCTACTGATCGGCATGTTGTTTCTGCTCTTTCCGGACGGTACGCCGCCAACACCAAGGTGGCGACCTGTGGTCTGGGCTGCTTGGGGGTGGCTCGTACTTTTCGTGACGGCCATGGTCGTCGCGGTGGATCCGCGGGATCTCGGCGACCCCGACGCGACCGACGCCGCACGCCCCGCGGTTGCAGATGCCATCCTGCAGACCCGCGGCGTTGGAGCCCTGATCATCCTTGGTGCCGGCGCTGCCGCGGTCGTGGTGCGGATGCGGCGAGCGCATGGCGAGCAGCGTCAGCAGTTGCGCTGGCTCGCCACCGCTTGTGTGGTGGCCGCGGTCAGCCTCGTGCTTCCCGTCACGGCGTACGACGTTGCCTTGTTCGGTCGGGTCCCCGGGTGGTTATTGCTGCTGCCGCTGCACCTGAGCTTCGCCGGCGTGGCCGTTGCGGCCGGTTTCGCCATTCTGAAGCACCGGCTGTACGACATCGATCTGATCATCAGCCGCGCCATCGTGCTAGCCGCGGTCACTGCCTTCGTCACAGCCGGGTACATCGCTGTGGTCGTGGCAATCGGCGCCGTTCTCGGTGAACGTGCCGCCGGTGCGTTCTGGCCGGCGCTGGTCGCCAC
>DASUUU010000070.1:0-17510 GCA_036373915.1 Jiangellaceae bacterium
GCGGGAGATCTCCATCTCGCCGTTGCCGGTGCCCACAGCCGCCGATCTCGACGATCCGGAACGGGTGGCCGAAAGCCCGGCCGTCCGGCTCCTGGTGTCGCGGGCACAGGTCGTCCAGCACGGCTTCGACGTCACGCCCGAGAACGCACGGGACCTCGCTGACGTGTGCATTCGCCTGGACGGGTTGCCCCTCGCGCTCGAGTTGGCCGCCGCGCAGTTGAAGGTCTTCACCCCCGGGGAGCTCGCGTACCGGCTACGGCACCGGTCGATCCTTCTCGCCGGCGGTTTTCACGACATGCCGGACCGGCACGAAGGACTGCGGACGGCCATCAGCTGGAGTCACAATCTGATGCCGGAGTCGGAACGGTCCATGTTCCGCAGGCTCGCGGTGTTCGTCGGAGGCTGGACGTTGCCCGCCGCCGAGGCGGTCTGCACGTTGCCGGACGACGCTCGACCCCTCGATGTGGCTGCGGCTACGGCGTCGCTCGTGGACAAGAGCATCATCAACCGGTCTACGAGACCGGACGGTGTGACGGTTTTCTCGATGCTCGAGAGCATCCGTGAGTTTGCAGCCGAGCAGTTGGGCTCCCGCGGTGAACAGGAGCCGACGAGGCATCGCCATGCCAGGTTCTACGCCTCGCTCGGGGTCCAGGCGGAGGTGGGCATCGGCACGTCCGAGGAGGACCTGTGGTGGACCTGGCTCGGCTACGAGCACGGCAACCTCCGCTCGGCGCTCGAGCACAGCCTCGACAGCGGTGATCTGACCACGGCTCTCCAGCTCGCTTCGGCACTGGGCTGGTACTGGTACACCCGCGGTTACGTCGGGGAGGGGCGGGTGATCGTCACCCGGACTCTCGAGGCCGCCAACGGCACGGGGCAGGCGCCGGCGAGCGCCGTCGCCAGTGCGCTGCTGGCCGCGGGCATCCTGTCGTGGTCTCACGGGGATCTCGACGACGCCGCGGGCCTGCTCGGCCGGAGCCTGACCATGAGCGAGGACGAAGGCGACCTGCGCCGGGTGGCCATCGCCAGCGCATTCCTAGGGCACGTGGCACGCGACGCCGGCGACTACGACACGGCGGTCCGCCACCACGCGCGGGCCCGCGACATCCACGAGGGTGCCGCGAACGAGCGCGGAGCGGCGTGGGCCCAGTTCGACCTCGGCCTGCTGGCCTGGCGCCGTGGCCGGCTCGGTGAGGCGGCCGACTGGCTGGAGTCGAGTCTGCGGCGATTCCGCAAGACGGGCTACGAGTGGGCCGTTGCCTGGTCGGCGTGGGCGCTGGCCACCGTCGAGACCGCACGCGGTAACACCGATGCCGCGGCCACGCTCGCCGCGGACGCGCTGGACACCTACGAACGGCTCGACGACCGGCGCGGCCTCGCCCAGAGCCTGGAGCTTGTCGCCGAGATCGCGAGTGGTCGCGGGCTCGGCGAGACCGCCGGTCGCCTGCTCGGCGCCGCCGCCGTGATCCGTCGCGCACTCGCCGTGCCAGGAACGACGAGCGAGCTGGCAGCACGCGAACACACCGAGCGGGCCGTCCACCAGGAACTAGGACCCGAGCGGGCCGAGCGTGCCTTCGACGCAGGACGGGCTTTGCCGGCCACCGGAGTGCTCGCCCTGGCCCGGCGGGTCGTGCGCCCGGCCGGCGGCAGCGACGATCAACCGGCTCCCTGGCCCACGCCCCGGGAACGGGAGGTCGCCGCACTCGTCGCGGCCGGCCGCACGAACCGCGAAATAGGGCGGACCTTGGGCATCACCGAAAAGACCGCAGAAGTGCACGTTCGCAACTTGATGGGCAAACTCGGTGCCCGCTCCCGCGCCGAGATCGCGTCCTGGGCGGTCTCCCACGGCATCTACGAACCCGATCGCGACAGCCCCTAAGTGATTTCCCTGATGGTGGTGGTCAGGCTCCCACCGTAGAACCGAGGGAAGACATGCGTTGGGGGCCTGGTGATGACTGGCAAGTCGGCGACGAGCAACTCCTCGGTGAGCCGAGCCGCGACGGTGGCTTACGGCCTGGTGGCTTACGCCTTGTTCGTTGCCGCGTTCGCCTACGCGCTCGGGTTCCTCGCCAACGCCGGGGTACCGAAGGGCATCGACGACGGACCGGCGACCCCGGCGGCGACCGCCGTCGTCATCAACTGCGGGCTCCTCGGCCTGTTCGCCGCTCAGCACAGTGTGATGGCGCGGCCCTGGTTCAAGCGCCGGCTAACCCGCTTCGTTCCTCGTGCCGCCGAACGCAGCACGTACGTCCTGGCCGCCAGCCTGGCAGTGGCGTTGCTCTTCTGGCAGTGGCGGCCGCTACCCGCGGCCGTCTGGTCAGTCGAAGCCGGGTGGGCGGTCGCGCCGCTGTGGGCGATCAAGGCCCTTGGTGTAGTGATCGTGGTGGGTAGCACCTTCGCGGCAGGTCACCTGAAGATGTTCGGCGTCAAGCAGGTGCTCTCACGTTCGCCCGGCAGCCGCGGCAGCGCAGATTTCCGGCGGTCATGGCTGTTCTGGATCGTGCGGCACCCCATCATGGTCGGCTTCATGATCGCATTCTGGGCTTCGCCCCAGATGAGTGCAGGCCGGCTGTTGTTCAACACACTCGCGACCGGCTACATCCTGGTCGCGGTCGAGTGGCAGGAACGTGATCTTCAGGCGTACTTCGGCGCTAGTTACGAGGAGTACGTGCGCGACGTCCCACGATTTCTGCCGCGGCTTGCCCGCTCGAAGCGCGGCCGGCCGAGTTCACCATTTCCCGTACAGATCGGAGAAGGTCAATGACATCCACCGCAACCGAAGAGAACACCGTCGCCACGACCTACGACATCGAGGGTCGGCTGCTAGAGGTGTGCACCTGCAACACGCTCTGCCCGTGCTGGGTGGGCGAGGACCCCGACGGCGGCAGCTGCGAATCGATCCTTGCCTGGGCCGTCGATCACGGCGCGATCGAAGGCGTCGACGTCTCCGACCGGGTGATCGCGGCCAGCGTGCACATTCCGGGCAATGTGCTGGCAGGCAACTGGAAGGCCGCGGTGCTCGTCGACGACCGGTGCACCGAAGAACAGCAGGCCGCGTTGCTGAAGGTGTTCACCGGCCAGCTCGGTGGACCGATCGCCGATCTCGCGGCTCTCATCGGCGAGGTGGTCGCCGTGGAACGCGCCCCCATCACCTTCACCGTGACCGGCGGCGAGGGGACGATCAAGATCGGTGATCTGGCGGAGGCCAGGCTCAGCCCGTTCCGGGGGGCCACCGGGGGGACCACCGCGCTGCACGAAACCGTGTTCAGCACGATCCCCGGATCCCCGGCCTACCCCGGCAAGGCGGAGCGATTCCAGCGCGCGGGCGGTCGGCACGGCCTGTCCGACGTCGACGTCAGTGGCCAGAACGCCATCCAGGGTTCGTTCCGGTTCTCCGGCTGATGGATCTCACGACTACGGTCCCGACCCGGACGCCCGCGCGGGGGCTCGCGCGGGCGGTCTGGGTCGTCGCCGGCGTCTGCTGGGTGGTCACGGTCGGCGCCGTCCTGCTCGGCGGGAACATCCACGGCCACCACGACGTCGTCCTCGAGACATCGAGCCTGGGCTGGACGGTGCGGCTCGCGCTGTTCGGGTTCGCCTGGCTGGTCATGGTGGGCGCCATGATGCTTCCCACGGCGGTGCCGATGCTGGAGTTGTTCTGGACGATCAGCGCCCGGCACCCGCAGCCGCTGCTCAGCCG
This sequence comes from Jiangellaceae bacterium, assembly GCA_036373915.1. GTDB lineage: Bacteria > Actinomycetota > Actinomycetes > Jiangellales > Jiangellaceae > JASLBX01. The sequence continues at coordinate 3,701 of DASUUU010000070.1, forward strand.
CGCCGTGTTCGTCGGGACGTACCTGGTGGTATGGATCGGCTTCGCCTTCGTGGCCTTGGCGGGTGACGCCGCCGTCCATGCGCTGGTCGACGCGTGGCAGTGGCTGTCGGCGCGTCCGGGCCTGGTGCTCGGCGGCACACTCCTTTTGGCAGGGTCATTCCAGTTCAGCGCGCTCAAGAAGGCGTGTTTGACCGCGTGCCGGTCGCCGCTGAGCGTGCTGTGGCAGCACTACCGCCAAGGCATCGCCGGTGTCGTCGTACTCGGGGTTCGGCATGCGGCGTACTGCCTTGGCTGCTGCTGGGCGCTGATGCTGGTGATGTTCGCGACGGGAACGGGCAGCCTGCTGTGGATGCTCCTGCTGACCGGCGTGATGGTCGCCGAGAAGACCACCGCGTGGGGCGGGCGTCTCGCCGCACCTGTGGGTGTCGCGCTGATCGCCGGCGGCCTTGCGACTGGCGGCATTGCACTGTTCACTCCACTGTAGGGAAGGCATCAATGATGCAGGTGGTACTCGCTCACGCCGGTCACGACCACGGCCCCGACCCGGCCCTGGTGGCCCTTCTCGTTGCCCTTGCCGTGCTCGCCATTCTGGTCGCCGGGACTGCTCTGCGGCGAGCACGGGCACGCCGGCAGAGTCTCGGGGTAGGTGGCGATGAGGGCATGTGAGCCCGTCGTCGCCGGCCAGGTGGACCGGAACGGAATCACCGTCGGTTACGAGGTATTCGGCGACGGTGAGCCGACGATCTTGCTGCTACCCACCTGGACGGTCATCCACTCCCGGTTCTGGAAGTTGCAGGTGCCCTACCTGGCCCGCCACTATCGGGTGATCACGTACGACGGCCCCGGCAACGGCCGATCGGACCGGCCGTTGGAGGCCGCGCCGTACCACCACTCCGCACAGGTCTCGTACGCGCGGGCCGTGCTGGACGCGACGGGCACCGGCCGGGCCGTGGTTGTCGGCCTGTCGATGGCGGCGAACTGGGCGCTCGAGCTCGCCGCGACCGATCCCGACCGCGTAGCCGGCCTGGTCGCGATCTGCCCGTCGGTCGCCTTGCCGGCGGGCCGCACGCCACGGTCCGACCACTTCGCACCGCTCGATCCGCTTCCGGAGCTCCCCCCGTCGACTGTTCCTTCCGGGGCCCGGGATCCGGCGGCGCAATGGGCGAAGTACAACCTCGAGTACTGGCGCAAGTATCACGAGGACTTCCTGTGGTTCTTCTTCGGTCAGGCATTCAACGAGCCGCATTCGACCAAGCCGATCGAGGACGCGGTCGGCTGGGGGCTGGAAACCAGCGGAGATGTGCTGGTCGCGCACCATGGCCCTGGTTCCTATCCGAACGAGGCGGCCGTGCGCCGCTGGTGCGAGCAGGTGTCGGTGCCGGCCCTGGTGATGCACGGCGACATCGACCAGGTCAGCTCGTTCGAGCGGGGGCGGCTGCTCGCCGAACTCATTGACGCGCAACTCGTCGTACTCGAAGGATCGGGCCACGTGCCGCTCGCCCGCGACCCGGTGCGGGTCAACCTGGCCCTCCGCGAGTTCATCGAACGGCTGACCTGATGCGGGCACTGCACCCCAACCAGTCGGGCCACGTCGATCGCGACGGAGTCCCGATCTACTACGAGGTCTTCGGCGCCGGAGAGACCACTCTGCTGCTCGTCCCGCCGTCGCCGATCACCCACTCCCGGATCTGGAAGGCGCTCATTCCGTACCTGGCCAGGCACTACCGGGTTGTCACTCTCGACGGTCGCGGCAACGGACGCTCCGGACGTCCCAAGGACGTCGCCGCCCATACCCGGACCGAGAACGAACGCGACATCGTGGCCGTGCTCGACGCCACCCGTACCGCCGAGGCGGTGGTCGTCGCCCACTGCCACGCCAACTGGTGGGCCGTCGACATCGCCGCCGAGCACCCGGACCGGGTGCGCGCGCTTGTCGCGATCGAGCCGGGCGTCCCCTATCTCGGCCGGTCGCAGCCGCACTGGGTAGAGGCGGCTCGCCGGTGGGACGAGGTCATCGAGAACGCCACCGGCTGGGAGCTGTGCACCCGGCACGGCCTGGTCAACGAGCACCGCAAGTGGGTGGAGTTCTTCTTCGGAGCTCAGCTTGTCGAGCCGCACTCGACGAAGCAACACGAGGACGCGGTCAGCTGGGCATTGGAGTCGACCGGCGAGATCCTCGCCGCCGGTGAGGTGGCAGCGGACGTCGATCCGCCGGCCCGCGAGGACTTCGAGCGCCGGTGCCGCGAGTTGGGCGTCCCCGTCCTTGTCATCCATGGCGACAGGGACGTCTGCCAGCACGTCGAGCGGGGCCGGGCGTTCGCCGAGCTGACCGGCGGAGAGCTGGTCGTCATCGAGGGAGCCGGTCACCTGACCATCGCCCGGGAGCCAGTCCGGGTCAACCGCGCGATAAGGACGTTCGTCGATCGACTGAAAGGGTCGGACGTGAAGACTCAGCATTGGACACGCGGGCTCAACCGGCGCAAGCGTGCGCTATATGTGTCATCGCCGATCGGCCTCGGGCATGCCCGCCGGGACGTGGCGATCGTCAAGGAGCTGAAGAAGCTCGAACCCGACCTGCAGGTCGACTGGCTCGCCCAGGACCCCGTGACCCACGTGCTGAACGCTGAAGGAGAGTCGATCCACCCCGCGAGTCGCTGGCTGGCCAGCGAGTCCGCCCACATCGCCTCGGAGGCCGCCGGTCATGACCTGCACTGCTTCCAGGCGCTGCGCAACATGGACGAGATCCTGGTGGCCAACTTCATGATCTTCCAGGAGGTCGTGGAGGAAGGGCTGTACGACCTGGTGATCAGCGATGAAGCGTGGGACATCGACCACTTCTGGCATGAGAACCCGGAGCTCAAGCGCGGATCGCACGTGTGGATGACCGACTTCGTCGGCTACCTGCCCATGCCCGACGGCGGTGCGCGCGAGGCGTTCCTCACCAGTGACTACAACGCCGAGATGATCGAGCACGTCGCCCGGTTCCCGCGTATCCGCGACCGTGCGGTCTTCGTGGGCAATCCAGATGATGTGATCCCGGAAAGCTTCGGCCCGGGCCTGCCGAAGATCAGGGAGTGGACCGAGGACCACTTCGGGTTCTCGGGCTACATCACCGGCTTCAGTCCACCGGACCCGCGTGACGTCGAGGGGATGCGGGAAGAGCTGGGCTTCGCGCCGGGGGAGAAGGTCGTCATGGTCACGGTTGGCGGCTCCGGAGTGGGGCGGGCGCTGCTCGAGAAGGTCATCGCCGCCTACCCGATGGCCAAGGCGAAACTTCCCGAGCTGCGGATGGTCGTGGTGGCCGGACCGCGGATCGTCCCCGAATCGCTGCCGAGCCACGACGGCCTCGAGGTGCATGGCTATATCGACCGGCTCTATCGCCACCTGTCGGTGTGCGACCTGGCCGTCGTCCAGGGTGGGTTGACCACCACCATGGAGCTGACCGCGGCCCGCCGCCCGTTCCTGTACCTTCCGCTGCGGAACCACTTCGAGCAGAACTTCCATGTGCGTTACCGGTTGGACCGGTACGGGGCGGGCAGGTGCCTGGATTTCGCCGATACCGATCCGGACGAGATAGCCGACGCGATCGTGGCCGAGACCGGCCGGGAGGTCTCCTACTTGTCGGTCGAGACCGATGGCGCGCTCAGGGCGGCTCAACTTGTAGCGGAGCTGCTCTGATCGCACGTACCTCGCACTGAATCTGGGCTCGGGTGTTCACTTGTTCAGGCGCAATTGCCTTCCGGACGCCGAGCGTGACGGATTGCTGGCTCCTCAACAGCGAGAAGCGCGGTTGATGCTCGAGCGGCCGCTACGGCCCTACGAATGGAGTCACGATGGCCGATTTCACGTTCGACGGCATGCGGGCGATGTTCATTAACTGCACGCTCAAGCGCTCACCCGAGCAAAGCCATACTCAAGGTCTGATCGACCGAAGCCGGTCGATCATGGACCACCACGGGGTGGCGACGGAGATCGTTCGGGCCGTCGACCACGACATCGCAGTAGGGGTGTGGCCCGACATGACCGAACATGGCTGGGCGACCGACGAGTGGCCGCAGTTACACCAGCGGGTGCTGGCCGCCGACGTTCTAGTACTCGCCGGCCCAATCTGGCTCGGTGACAACAGCTCGGTGATGAAGCAGGTGATCGAGCGGTTGTACGCGTGCTCGTCGCTGCTCAACGACAAGGGCCAATACGCCTACTACGGCCGGGTCGGCGGTTGCCTGCTCACAGGCAACGAGGACGGCATCAAACACTGCGCCATGAACGTCCTGTACAGCCTCCAACACCTCGGGTACACCATCCCCCCGCAGGCCGACGCAGGGTGGATCGGCGAAGCCGGCCCGGGACCGTCGTACCTGGACGAAGGGTCGGGCGGACCGGACAACGACTTCACCAACCGCAACGTGATGTTCATGACCTGGAACCTCATGCATCTGGGATGGATACTCAAGCAGGCCGGTGGGGTACCCGCGCACGGCAACCAGCGCTCCGAGTGGGACGCTGGGTGCCGGTTCGACTTCGAGAATCCCGAGCACCGGTGAGCCGAGGATATGCAGCAGCCAAGGTGGTCCAGCCGTTAACAAGATAGCCATGCGTGACACAGTGCGTCCGGCCCGGCCCGCAGACCGGACCGCCGTCGAGGAGATCGTTCAAGCCGCTTACGAGCCGTGGGTACGGACGATCGGAGTGCGACCGGCGCCGCTTGATGCCGACTACGGCGCCCTCATCTCTGGCGGGCTGGTCTTCGTCTGCGGCGCCGGCGAGCTCACCGGCGTCATCGTGCTCGCGCCGGAGCCGGACGTCCTGCTGATCGAGAACGTGGCCGTGCGTCCGGACCGTCAGGGCGAAGGGATCGGGCGGGCGCTGCTGGCGTTCGCCGAAGCGGAGGCGCGCGGCGGTAACCGCTCGGCGGTCCGCCTCTACACCCACTCGGCGATGGCCAGCAACGTCGCGCTGTACGAGCGGCTCGGTTATGTCGTGACGCATCACCAGCCGCTCGTGGTGGGCCACCTCGTCCACATGCGCAAGAACATCGATAAGGGGTGATCAGTGCCCGATCATGATCGACCGTTGACGGTACGCGCCATCTTCGTCACGGCCGACGCGACCGCGCCCGCTCGCAGATGGCCGTACCCCACGACCAAACCGGGTCGGTCGATCCCGCCCACGGCATAGCCACTCAGTGGCCGAGCATCCAGACCGGCCCGTTGAGCGATCCGCGCCAGGGCGAGCTCGTCCAGGCCGTCGGGCGGGTGGATGACCAAGTGCAGGCCCGCCGCGGTTCCCGTCACGCTCCATTCCGGCAGCCGGGCGGCCAGCTCACCGACCAGTCGATCGCGTACAGCGCGGTACCGCCCGCTCATAGCCCGGATGTGCCGGTCCAGCTCACCGCGGGCCAGGAAGTCGGCCAGCGTCGCCTGTGCCCAGATGCCGCTGCCGAGGTCGGCGGCGTACTTGGCGGCCGCGACGGCGGGCACCAGTTGGTGGGGGATGGCCAGCCAGCCGATCCGAAGACCGGGTGCCAGTGTCTTCGAGGCACTCCCGCCGTAAACGACGACATCCGGGCCGAGCCCCTGCAGTGCACCGACCGGAGTCCGGTCGTACCGGAATTCGGCGTCGTAGTCATCCTCGATCACCAGACCACCGGTGTTCCGCGCCCACGCCAGGAGTGCATGCCGACGCTCAGCCGACATGACGACACCGGTCGGGAACTGGTGGGCCGGGGTGACCACGATCGCCCGAACGCCGGATCCGGTCAAGGCATCGACGCGGACCCCTTGATCGTCGACCGGCACCGGCACGCATGTGACACCTGCCCTGCTCAACTGCTCCCGGAGTCCCGTCGAACCGGGGTCTTCGAGGCCGATCTCGTGGATGCCGCGGCCGGCCAGTACCTCTGCGAGCAGTCGGCTGGCCTGCCCGAAGCCGTTGACGATCACGATCCGTTCCGGCGGTGCGATCAGTGCGCGAACGCGGCCGAGGTACGCCGACAGCTCTGCTCGCAGTTTCGAGTAACCGGCTGGTTCCCCGTAGCCAAGATCGGCGTCGGGCAGTTCGGCCAAGGCCCGCTGCGCGCTTCGCAGCCATGCCGCCCGAGGGAACTGCGCTCCGGCCGGCAGACCCGGGTTGGAGGGCGGCCGAGCAGGCGGTACTGGAACAGGCCGAGGTTGGCGGGGCACCGCGGCGACCTCGGTGCCGCTGCCCTGGCGGGCGGTCAGGTAGCCCTCAGCGGAGAGCTGCTCGTACACCCGCACGACGACACCGCGCGAGACGCCGAGATCATGGGCGAGCACGCGTGAGGGCGGCAGGCGGGTTCCGGTCGGCAACGACCCGCCACGCACCGCGTCACGCAGCCGGGCGATGAGTGCCGACGCCTGCCGACCGCGCGGCACGCCCGTGACCGACAACTCGAGCAGCAGGCCCTGATTGGTACTTTCAGATATCGCTGAATTGGCACTCGGCACGGAGCCATTGTGGCCATACTGTCGTCGGCATGTCGAGTGCTGCGCCTTCTGAACGGGTGAGCGTGATCTCAGCGGCCGTACCCATCGCGGCGGCCATCGGAGTGTTCGGTGTCGTCTACGGCGCTGCCGCGGGCCCGGTTCTCGGTACATCCGTGACAGTGATCAGCTCGCTTGTCATCTTCTCCGGCGTCGCGCAGTTCACGATGGTCGCCCTGGTGGCCGCAGGAGCCACGCCGGTCGCCGTCCTGGGCGCGGTCGCGACCCTCGCCCTGCGGCACCTTCCGCTGGGTGCTGTGCTCCAGCCGGCCCTGACTGCCGGCCGTGGTCGGCGGGCCCTCGTCGCCCCGTTCCTGTTGGACGAGACGACGGGCCTGGCCCTGACAGTCGGTGAGCGAGCGGAGCGCACCCTTGCCGTCAGCGGTGGGCTGGCCTACGCCGCCTGGGTGGGTGGCACGATCGTCGGGCTGGCAGGCGGGACGTTCGCCAGCATCGAGCCGCTGGCCGCTGCGTTGTTTCCGGTTCTGTTCGTGGCGCTGGCCGCACTCATCGCGCAGACCCGGTCCGACGTCAACCGCGCCGTGCTGGCAGGTACGGCGAGCGTCGCGCTGCTGCTGCTGTGGCCCGCGGCCGGTGCGCTTGGTGCGATCGCGGTGGCCGTGGCTGTTTCGTCGGTGGTGAAAGAGCCGTGAGCATTCCTCTGTTGATCGCTGTCGCGGCGATCACGATCGGCAGCCGGGTCGCGGCGCTCGCCGTCCTCCCGCAACCCCGCGGACCCATCGCCGGGCTCGCCCGGCGCCTGCCCGCCCCGCTGTTCGCAGCACTGGCGGCGCTGAGCCTGACGGGAAACGAGGACAGCGCATCGCCGCCGGCGATGCTGGCCGCTGTAGGTTGTGCGCTTGCCGTGGCCTTGCGATGGCGCTCGCTCCTGCTGATTCTGGGGGCAGGGCTGGCTGGTTTCCTGGTAGCAAGTCTGATCTGGTGACGTGAGAGCGGAGCTTGCAGGTGTTCAGCTACGACAACGCGGTCCTTGCCGAGTTCCCGACCACCCGGGCGGGTCTGGTCCATGCGAGGGCGTTGCTCAACGGCCCGAGCCCGGCCGCCCTCGTGGCCGAGTACGAGTCCGAGCAGCGCGCCGTCGCCGAGCGGCTCGCCGCGACTCCGATCGCAGAGTTGCCGTCGATAGCGGCGTGGCGGCGGGTGTTCACCCGGTTCGGTGCGAAACCCACGCAGTACCGTAGCGCTGCCGAGGCGTTGCTACGCCGGCTCTCCAAACACGGCTACATCCCACCCATCAACACGCTGGTGGACATCGGCAACCTGGTCTCGATCCGCTACGCCATGCCGGTGGCGGTGGTCGACCTCGCCGGGGTGACGGGCGTGATCACCGTCCGGTTCGCCACCGGCGACGAGCAGTTCACCGACCTTGGGTCGTCGGAGAGTGTCCGCCCCCAGCCCGGCGAGGTGATCTTCGCCGACGAGGCGGGCCGGGTGAGCGCACGGCGTTGGTGCTGGCGCCAGAGTACGCAGAGCGCGACGACTGACTCGACTGTCGATGCGCTGTTCATCGTCGAGGCTCAGCACGAGGCGGGAGCGGCGGACGTCAAGGCTGCCACCGACGTCATCGTGGCGCTGCTCGGGAGGTACCAGCCGGACTGTCTAGTCGATCTTGAGACAATCCACACCGTCGTGCGCTGAGGATTGTCGCAAGATCGGGATCACGGAGGCGACTTGACGAAGTTAGTTATTAGCCACTAACTTATCCGCCATGGCGAAGGCAAGCGCCCGGATGTCCGCCGACGAACGCCGAGAGGCGGTCGTCCGCGCGGCGATCACCGAGTTCGCCCGGGGCGGCTATCAGGGCACGTCCACGTCGGCCATCGCGGACCGGGTTGGCGTCTCGCAGCCGTACCTGTTCCGCCTCTTTCAGGACAAGCGAGCGATCTTCCTGGCCGCCGCCAGACGCTGCACGGACGACATTCGGGAGCGGTTCGCGCAGGTCAGTGACGGATTGCCGCCGGACGAGGCATATCGCGCCATGGCCGGGGCCTACGCCGACCTGATCGCCGACCACGACCGGTTGCTGTTCCAGATGCAGATGTACGTGGCTTCGGCCACGGCCACGGAGGCCGGCGACACCGAGTTCGCCGCCGAGATCCGCCGCACCTGGACGGAGCTGTGGGACCTGGTTCACCTGCGCCTGGGTGACGACGACGTCACAGGTGAGTTCATGGGCACCGGCATGTTGATCAACGTGTTGCTGGCGCTTGGCTATCCGCTCGATCACCGGGTCTGGGCTAGTTGTGACCTGACCCGGCTGGACCGCGCGGGCTAGGGCGTTTCTCATGTTCCGCCGAGTACAGCGAAAGTCTGCGTCCGAAAGTTAGTAATCAATCACTAATGGAGGAACGATGTCCGAGCAATCCAGCACCCGCACGGGCGTGGTCTGGACGCTTGTCCTGACCTCGGCTGCCACGTTCATGGCGGCCCTCGACAACCTCGTCGTCACCACGGCCTTGCCGGTCATCAGGGAAGACCTGGCCGGCAACCTCGCCGACCTGGAGTGGATCGTCAACGGGTACACGTTGCCGTTCGCCTGCCTGTTGCTGTTCGCCGCCGCATTAGGTGACAGGTTCGGCCGGCGGCGGGTGTTCTCCGCAGGCATTGCGCTGTTCGTCGTCGCCTCTGCCGCCGCTGCCCTGTCGACCAGCACCGATGCGCTCATTGCCGCTCGCGCGCTGCAGGGCGCGGGGGCGGCGGCACTCATGCCGTTGAGCCTGACCCTCATTTCCGCGGCGGTCCCACCGAACCGCCGCGGGATCGCGTTCGGCATCTGGGGTGCGGTCAACGGGGTGGCGATTGCCAGCGGACCGCTCGTAGGCGGCACCATCACCGAGCGCCTCTCCTGGCACTGGATCTTCTGGCTGAACGTCCCGATAGGTTTGGCGCTCATCCCGTTCGTCAGGACTCGCCTGTCCGAGACCTTCGGCCCGAACAACCGCCTTGACCTCGTGGGCACCGGGCTTGCCAGCGCGGGCCTGTTCGGCATCGTGCTCTCGATCGTGCGCGGACACGAACTTGGGTGGACGTCCGCTCCGGTGCTCGCCGGCTTCGCCGTCGGTGCAGTACTCCTCGCGGTCTTCGTCTGGTGGGAGTTGCGGACGACGGCGCCGATGCTGCCGATGCGGTTCTTCCGGTCGCGTGCGTTCAGTGCCATAAACGTGGCAGGTCTACTGATGTTCTTCGGCGCGTTCGGCTCGATCTTCCTGCTCACCCAGTTCCTTCAGTTCATTCAGGGTTACTCACCACAAGAGGCGGGCCTTCGGATGCTGCCGTGGACTGCGGTGCCCATGGTCGTGGCGCCGATAGCAGGAGCACTCGCAGACCGCATCGGGGGGCGGCCGATCGTGATGTCGGGACTGCTTGCGATGGCTGCCGGCCTCGGCTGGTTCGCGCTGGTCAACGAGCCGGACGTCAGCTACCTCACCCAGGTGCCGGCCTTCGTGCTCAGTGGTATGGGCATGGCGATGTTCTTCGCGCCGTCCGGGGCGATCCTGATGGCTTCGGTCCGGCCGGCCGAGCAGGGCATCGCGTCCGGCGTCAACAACTCGGTCCGGGAGGTCGGTGGAGCGCTAGGCGTCGCGGTTCTCGCATCGGTGTTCGCCGCACGTGGCGGATACGAAACCCCGCAGATGTTCACCGACGGGTTGGTGCCGGCTTTGTGGGTAGGCGTGGCCAGCCTTGTCGTGGCCGCCATCGCGATGCTGTGGGTCCCGCGCAGCCTCCGCTCCGCGGATACGCCGGCCGTCCGAGCGGCAGACGAACTGGCAGCGACTGTCGGGGCGTGACGGGCCTGTTGGACGATCCGGGAAGTGACCGGGTCCACCGCGGGTTGGGCAAGGCGACTGCGTTCGACCCCGAGAGGAGCAGAACAGCGATGCCGATCGTCGTTACCGGAGCAACCGGCCACCTGGGCCGGCTTGTCGTGGAGGAGTTACTTGCCCGAGGCGTGCCGTCCAACGAGGTGGTCGCCACCGGGCGGGCCATCGACAAGATCAAGGATCTGGCGGGTCGCGGCGTGCGAGCCGAGGCGATCGACTACGACGAGCCCGACACCCTCCGGCGGGCGTTCGCCGGCGCCGACAAGGTGCTGCTGATCTCCGGGACCGAAGTAGGCAGGCGGGTCGTCCAGCACAGGAACGTGATCGCGGCCGCCGCCGAAGCGGGTGTCGGCCTGCTCGCCTATACGAGCATCGCCAACGCAGATAGGAGCACCATGCGCATGGCGGGCGATCACCGGGCGACCGAGGAGGCCCTCGCGGTGGCCGCCCTGCCGGTGACAATCCTGCGGCACAGCTGGTACCTGGAGAACTACACCGGGCAGCTTCCGGTGTTTCTCCAACACGGTGCCATCCTCGGCAGTGCCGGTGAGGGACGGGTGAGCGCGGCGACGCGAGCCGACTACGCCGCCGCAGCCGCCACAGTCCTGACGTCCGACGGGCACGCGGGTCGCGCCTACGAACTCGGCGGCGACAGCGCGTTCAGTATGGCCGAGCTTGCGGCGACCATAACTGAGCTGTCGGGTCGCGAGGTTATGTACCGCGACCTGGCAGAGCAGGAGTACGCGGCGGCACTGACCGCAGCCGGGCTGCCGGAGCCGTATGCCGCGGCGCTCGCCGATTCGGACCGGGGCTTGGCCAGGGGCGAACTGCTTGTCGGGAACCGCGACTTGAGCCGACTCGCGGGCCGCCCGACGACATCGATGCCGGAGGCGGTGGCCTCGGCGCTCGCGTCGATGTGAGCTCACCCCGCCGGCGTACAAAAAAGCAGTGGACGCAGGCCTCGTGAGACTGGGAAGCTGCCGTGACAACTGCCGGCCAGCTTCCCACGTGGGGACACGACATTGCGGTCGGAGCCGGTCAGTTCGTCCGCGGGTCTGACGGGAAAGCCCCGCGCGGCTCGAATGTGATGCAGTTCACATGGGGAAGTGGGACTACCGGGGATCGGCTCCCCGTTTAGCTCAGTGTTCGAGCCTAACCGGGGAGATGATCCCCGGTTATCCTGAAGCACGAGGGGAATCATGGGTGCCACCGCTGCGACGGTCGAGTCGGGTCACCGGCTCCGGGCGGACGCTATGCGCAACCGCGAGCGGATCATCGCGGCAGCTCGTGACGCCTTCTTGGAGGTCGGACCCGATGTAGCACTTGACGCAATCGCCCACCGGGCGGGGGTGGGCAATGCGACCCTGTACCGGCACTTCGCCAATCGCGACGAGCTCGTTCTTGCCGTCGCGCTGTCAGCGATCGACCGGGTCATCGCTCACGCCGACCACGTTCTGAACGACGAAGCCGACGCGTTCGAGGCACTGCGCCGGTTCACGGTCAAGGCGGCCGATGAGCGGATCGGCTCGCTGTCCGCGGTGTTCTGCGGTGTCATCGAACCGTCCGACCCCCGGGTCGTCGACGCCCGGGTACGGTTCGAAGCCGCAGTCGACCGTGTGATGGATCGGGCGCGCCGTGCCGGTCAGCTCCGGCCGGACGTCGAACGTGGTGACCTGCTCGCGGCGATCACCCAGCTGACCAGGCCCGTTCCTGGAACGACGTGCGGGCAGTTCGGCCCGTTCGTCCACCGCCATCTCAATATCTTCCTTGACGGCCTGCGAGCTCCAGCCAGGTCAACGTTGCCCGGGGCGGCCGTCACTCTGGAGGGCCTGCGGCAGCGCATGTCGTAGCCCGGAGCCATCAGGCAAATCCCACTAGCGATTGGTTAAGCACACTCATGTCTGAAACAAGCGAAATATCCCAAAAGTCACAACCTAATCCGAGACGCTGGCGGGCTCTCGCCTTCATCGCGATCGCCCAGCTGATGGTGATCCTGGACGCGACGATCGTGAACATCGCGCTGCCGTCCGCCCAGGCAGACCTCGGCATCTCCGACGGCAACCGTCAATGGGTCATCACTGCCTACGCACTCGCATTCGGTGGGCTACTGCTGCTGGGTGGCCGGATCGCCGACATGTGGGGCCGGAAGAACACGTTCATGACCGGTCTGGTCGGGTTCGCGCTCGCCTCCGCGATCGGTGGCGCGGCGGTAAACGAGCTGATGCTGTTCGCATCCCGGGCACTGCAGGGCGTGTTCGGCGCGTTGCTGGCTCCGGCCGCGTTGTCGTTGCTGGCGGTGATGTTCACCGAGCCGAAGGAACGGGCCAAAGCGTTCGGCATCTTCGGTGCCATCGCCGGCGGTGGTGCCGCTGTCGGGCTCACGCTCGGCGGCTTGCTGACCGAATACCTCGACTGGCGCTGGGTCTTCTATGTGAACATCCCGATCGCCGCCATCGCCGTCGTCGGTGGAATGATCGAGATCCGCGAGCCTGCGGGCCGCAACCGGTCGCCGCTTGACATTCCGGGCGTGCTGCTCGGGACGTTGGGACTCGTCGCCCTGGTATACGGATTCACCCGCGCCGAGTCCGACGGCTGGACTGAGAACCTGACCGTGACGATGTTCGTGGCGTCGGCCGTCCTGCTGGCCGCCTTCGTCCTGGTCGAGCGGAGGGTGTCCGCGCCGCTGCTGCCACTGCGGGTCGTTCTGGACCGCAACCGGGGTGGCGTCTACGCCGCGATGGGGCTGGCGATCATTGCAATGTTCGGGCTGTTCCTGTTCCTCACGTACTACCTGCAGATCGTGAAGGGCTACAGCCCGGTCCGGACCGGAGTCGCGTTCCTGCCCATGGTCGTCGGCATGGTCACCGGGTCGACGCAGATCGGCGCCCGCCTGATGACCCGAGTTCCGGCCCGGTACCTGATGACGCCGGGTCTGCTGGTGGCGTCCACCGGCATGCTCTTGCTCACGCAGATCGAACCGGACAGCTCGTACGCCGGGCTGATCCTGCCCGCCATCGTGCTGCTCGGACTGGGCATGGGGACGACGTTCATGCCGGCTATGAGCCTGGCCACGTACGGAGTCGAGCCGCGCGACGCCGGTATTGCGTCCGCGATGATCAACACCTCACAGCAGGTGGGCGGCGCGATCGGAGTGGCTCTCCTCAACACGATCGCGGCGAGCGCGACCACCACGTACCTCACAGCGAACGCTGCCGGTGCCGCCTCGCCTGAGTTGCTGCAGTTGGAGGCAATGGTGCACGGGTTTACCTCCGCCATCTGGTGGGCGGTCGCAATCCTGGTTGGATCCGCCGTGCTGGCATTTCTGCTGGTGAACGCCGGGTCGCAAAGCCAGGTGCCGGAGTTGAGCGAAGGGGACGAATTCGCCGGCGACGGGGAAGCCGCTCCAGCGATCGCCCACTGAGACAACTCCGTCGATCATGCAAGAGTGGGTCGACACGCCGTCAA
>DASUUU010000071.1:0-20461 GCA_036373915.1 Jiangellaceae bacterium
CCGACTCCATCACCTCCAACACATCCCACGGCGACGGACTCATCGGCTCACCCGACCGATTCAACAAACCCCGGGCACCACCAGACTGCCGCTCGGCCCGCTCGCCGAGCAGCACCACACCACGCCCGAAGCCGTGCCCTGAAAAGTCCATACAGCCAGTCTAGTCGAACATATGTTCGAGCACAAGCCCGTGGTGCGCCTGCCTCTGGCAGGTTCGGGGGCCGATCCGTGACACGAGGCCAGACGAGACATGCCGTCATCAGCTGGCCGGCGACGGCACTACGTGCCGCTCTGTGCCGGTGGGTTCACATGCGAGACGGCGCGGGCGGCGTCGGTCGGCGATACTGAGGCGATTCCCTCGATTGAGTTGGCCTGCAGCTCCCGCCCTCGATCTGCCAATACAGCGGGATCGGGACGTCAATCTGCAACCGGACCAGAACCTCAGAGCGGGCACCGGAACTGGTCCTGAATTCTGCCATGGAACTGGACCTATCGGATCATCGATTCGGTGTCACGCTAGCAATCAGGCAACAGGACGTTCGAAAACCAGGGGCGAACCCACAAGCGAAAGGGGCCACCGTGCTGAGGCAGGTCGCAGAAGGTGTGCTGGTCCACGAGAGCGAGGTCATACAGAGCAACGCCGTTGCCGTGCAGGGCCGGGCCGGCGTGTTGCTCATCGACGCCGGAGTGCAGAACCACGAAATGGCCCAACTTGCGAATGACCTTCACGAATTGGGCCAGCCCGTTGTGGCAGGCTTCTCGACGCATCCTGATTGGGATCATGCGCTCTGGCACGCCAAGCTCGGCCAAGCGCCCCGTTACGGTACAGCCCGTTGCGCGGCTTATCTCCGCGATCTGCTGTCGGACGAGGGTTGGAAAGCCCGCCTCGCCGAGGGATTACCACCGGAATTCGCCGACGAGATACCACTGGACCTGTTCGGCCTCATAACCGGTCTGCCCGCCGGAACTGCACGGATTCCTTGGGATGGACCTCAAGTCCGGATTATCGAGCATCAAGCGCATGCCCCAGGCCATGCCGCACTGTTGATCGAGGAGCGCAGGGTTCTCGTCGCCGGCGACATGCTTTCCGATGTGTTAGTCCCGATGCCCGACCTGGACGCCACTGACCCGATCGAGGACTACCTTGCCGCGCTGCGGCTGCTCGAGAGCGTCGCGGACGACGTCGATGTCATCGTCCCCGGCCACGGGTCCGTCGGCGGACCGGATCAGGTGCTCGCACGGATCGAACTAGACCGCGCGTACGTGCAGGCCCTGCGTGACGGCGATGTTCCCGACGACCCACGGATTGGCCCGTCGGCCATGCCCGGCTGGGAATGGGTGAGCGACGTGCACGCATGGCAAGCTCAGCGCCTCGCCCAAAGACGCGACGGGACGCCCGGCTAGCAATCCGCTTGTGGGACTGGCCTACACGTCCGTGCTCACGTCCGGGCCGCCGCATGCCTCCCGGGCGATCAATCTCGCGCTACGGCTGCGGCGACGGTTTCAAGCATCGTCCAGTCCTCTTTCGCCGGCCGCCGCTGCGACGGGTGATCTGGGTTGGTGTCCAGGACGATGTACCCGGCGCCGAGTTCGACCAAGTCCTCGAGATCACCGAGGACCTGCGAAAGCGTGCCCTCGCCTGCGCGCCGCCGGCCGTCGTCCAGCTTGGTGTCGGTCAGACGTAGCCGCGTGCGTGGATTGAACGCCGGTTCAGCGCGCCCCGCCTGATCAGCAGCTGCTCGCAGAGCCGGTAGTCCGGTTTCGCGAAGCCACCCGATCTCGGCGTTGTTCGGGTGCCACGCGTCGCCGAATCGGACGGCCCGGCGGATCGCAGCCGGACTTGTCCCGCCGACCCAGATCGGCGGATGTGGGCGACGAGCGCCTCGAGGCTCGGTACGTACCTCGCGGAACGAGACATGCGTGCCGTCGTGGGATGCGATATCGGAAGTCCACAGCGCCGTGATCGCGGCAAGGTAGTCGTCGGTGATGGCGCCCCTGCTCTCGAACGGGACGCCGATGGTGGCGTACTCCTGACGCGACCAGCCGACAGCCACTCCGAAGACGAATCGGCCGCCGGTGAACTGGTCGATGTTCGCCACCATGCGGGCGATGAGCAGGGGGTTGCGGTAGGGCAGAACGGCGACGGAAGTGCCCAACTCGATCCGTTCGGTGAGCCCGGACAACCAGGACAGGGTTGCGAACGGGTCGTAGAACGGAGGCGGGTACAACTCGGCCACATCCGGCGTCACAGCCACGTGGTCGGACATCATCGCCAGGTCGAACCCGCTGTCCTCCGCGAACCGTAGCCAGGCGGCAAGGGATTCGGGATCGGTACCCGGCCCGAAGTTCGGCACGTTGAGGCCAAGCTTCACGACGGGCGGCCCTTCTCGACGTACCGCTCGAACGGCTCGTCAGCACCCTCGGTCGGCACGTACTGGATGCTGTCCCCGGCCATGGAGCGCAACGTGTCCTGCATTCGCACCAGGTCCGGCCGGGCCTTGCCGTTACCCGGGACGGACTCGCGTGGTGCGGCGTAGATGATCTCGCCAACCTGTGCCAGCATGCAGGCGACGTGGCACAGAGCGCACGGTTCGCAGCTAGAAACCATGACGGCGCCGGTCAGGTCAAGCGTTCCGAGCCGCCGGCACGCGTCCCGGATCGCCGCGACCTCGGCGTGAGCGGTGGGGTCCTGGTCTTGCGCTGCGGTGTTGACACCAGTGCCCACCACCTGGCCATCCAGCACGACAAGCGCACCGAACGGTGCCCGGCCCTGCTCGACATTGTCAGTGGCAAGCCGGATCGCCTGCCGGAGGAACTGAGCACGAGCCTGGTCCTGCAACATCGTCATGCGTCTGACCGTAGATGCTCACATCAATGCCAGGCCGAGTGGGGCCGAACCCTTGGCTAAGAACTGCCACAACCTGCATGGGCCGGCGCGCCCGAAGATGTCCTGCCTGGGGTGGTTCCGGTCGAGCTGATCCTGGGCCGGTCCGACAGCGCGGTGGTGATGCTCACAGGTATGCGCGCCTTTCCTACCGGGCTGGGCATGAGTCTCTATGTCCGGGTGCGTGGAAGAGCGCACCGTGCCGGCCGCCGACCGGGCCGACGCGGGACCTCAACGCTGAGGTCTTTGAAGGCCCGTACTCCCACGACATGGATGCCGACTGGCAGGCCGGGCGGCTGAAATGGGGCTTCGAACTCGCCGACGGAAGGAAGGTCACGAACATCGACCCGCCTCCCGAACCACCGCACTATGACGACGAACGGTTCCAATCGTGGGAGCCGGACCGGCCGGTGCTGATCGGCGGGGGTGGCGGTGGCGGGGACCGATCGGTGGATCGGGATTACTGGCTCTGGCCATTGCCACCGGCCGGCCGGCTACGCGTCGCGTGCGAATGGCTCGACCAGGGAATCGAGATGACGATCCAGGAACTGCACGCTCAGCCCTTCCTGGAGGCGGCCCCCCGCGCGCAGCCGGTCTGGCCTACCTAGAGCCGGGCCGAGTTCGGATCGAGCCGGACGTCCCCCGGCGAACGTCCGCAACGCCAGGCCGGGCATGCTCGCCCCCGGCGGTTGGCGGACTTATAGGCTCGGCGCCGGGAATTGGAGGGCCAGACGTGTCCAGCGAACGTGAACGAGCGCCGCGTCTTCCGCCTCGCTGGTTTGTCCGCTTCTTTTGGCGGGCGCACCGGGCGGTATGCAGGGTGAGCGGTGGCCGGGTGGGTCTGTGGCGACCAGGCCGCAGCCGATGGGGCACGCTGCGACTACGGACCACCGGGCGTCGCACCGGCCAGCAGCGCCGCGTGATTCTCGCCTACATCGAGGATGGTCCGAACCTGGTCACTGTGGCCATGAACGGCTGGGACGATCCCGAACCGGCCTGGTGGCTCAACCTTCAGGCGTGTCCTGACGCGACGGTTGATCTGGCCACCGGATCCCATGCGGTGCGGGCACGTGCGGCCGAAGGCGAGGAGCGGTCGCGGCTGTGGGCTCGGTGGCGCGACGTCAACAAGCGGCTGGACGCGTACGCGGCGCTACGGTCATTCGAGACTACGGTGGTGATCCTCCAGCCACGGTCCGTGCGTTCTCACTGACGCAGGTGCCGCGTGCGCCGCGCCGTTATGCCCTCGCGCGGTGGCCTATCGTCATGTGATGCGCGTGACGATGATCTTGCCGGCTCTTACCGAGGCGACCAGTCCGCTGTTCCGGCCGATCAAGTATTCGCGCGTGCACGAGCGGCTGCGCCACCTGGCGTACGCGGGCGGTTGGAAGAAGTTCGAGTGGGCCTGGGACATGCTGATCCGCACCCACCGGGTGGTGCGTGCACTGCCAATGCTCGAGCACACCCTGGCCGCCTTCGGCGGGAACAGACCAGGCAAGGCCGGCTAGCCACAAGCTTCTGCCAAGTCGAGTGGCGGCCTGCTCGCGCCCTGGTTGAGTCGAGTCGAGCAATGCTCTACAGCCGCGATGAGTCTGCGGCTGGCCACCGGTCTATACGTCACACCGCTCCATCACTCGAATCGGGAGGCATCTTGAAACTTCTTCTCACGTCCGCGGGCGTCAAGAACGCGAGCATCCACAGCGCGCTGCTCGACCTTCTGGGCAAGCCGATCGCCGACTCCACTGCCTTGTGTATCCCTACCGCGATGTACGGGCATCCCAACGTCGGCCCAGGAGCGGGAGTGTGGAGTTTCATCAGCGGACGAGAACCGAGAACCCCCATGTGCGAACTGGGGTGGAAGTCGCTGGGAGTGCTGGAGCTCACCGCGCTGCCCAGCATCGATGAGGAACACTGGGTCCCCCTGGTCCGGGAGACAGACGTCCTGCTGGTGTCGGGCGGAGACGCCCTGTACCTGTGCCACTGGATGCGGCAGTCCGGTTTGGCGGATCTGATTCCATCACTGAGCGAGACTGTCTACGTTGGGCTGAGCGCGGGAAGCATGGTGATGACCCCCCGCATCGGGGAGGACTTCGTCGGGTGGAAGCCGCCCGCCGGTGGTGACGACAGCACGCTGGGGGTCGTCGGCTTCTCGATCTTCCCGCACCTGGATCACGAGATGCTGCCGGAGAACACCATGGCCGACGCAGAGAGATGGGCGGCCGGCATCCCAGGTCCGGCGTACGCGATCGACGACGACACCGCCATCACGGTGACCAACGGCACCGCCGAGGTCGTCTCCGAAGGCCACTGGAGGCACTTTCCCTCCTAGCCGGCGACACCAACCGTGAGTGAGCAGTACCCGACGCTCTTTGGCTCTCGGAGCGGTGACGGGTGCAGTGGAGCATGGCGTTGCGCTGCGCGGAGTGTAATCGCGCTTGGTTGTCCCCGCCCGGCGCTACGGTCAACGCATGGTCACTGTCGATGACGTTCGGGCGCTCGCGCGGACTCTGCCGCGAAGCAGCGAGCACCTGATCCATGACCGCGTGAAGTTCCGGGTGGGCGCGATCGTCTACGTCGCGTTCTCCCGCGATGAGACCACAATGGGCTTCGGATATCCCAAACACGAACGTGAGGCGCTCATCGCCAGCGACCCAGACCTGTTCTTCCTTCCCAGCGAGTCCGACCTGCGGTTCAACTGGGTGTGCTGTCACCTCGCGCGGCTCGACCACGACTACATGACCGAGTTGGTCACCGACGCGTGGCGGATGGTGGTGCCCAAGTTTCTCGCACGCCAGCGGCTGGGCGGATAGCAGACCTGCGTCGACTTCCGCACACGCGTCCCCGAACACTAACCACTCTCATGCATCAGCACCGGCCTGCCCGCTTCTGGGCTGGTGGCATCTTGTCGTCGCCGACAAGCGAGGGGCCAGCTGGCGTGCTACGAGGCCCCTTACGTCCGCCAGTTGGTCTTTCGGAAGTGCCGATCCGCCGCCTCGTTCGCGGGGTACATCAGCTCGACGCGCAGTTCGCTGAGAGTCACGTCGTTGGCGGCGTCGAACCGGACCACCAGTGCGAAGACCTCGAGCACGTCGTCGCCTACCTTGATCTGTGCGCAGGTCATGGGCACGTCGTCGGTGCCGATGCGGCGTGGCAGCGGCCCGATGAGTCGTTCGGCCATGGTGATGAGTTCTTCTAGTCGAGGGTCGCCCGTCCGGTGAGCCTCGAGTCGTTGCCGAGCCAGCCAGGCTGTCGCTACGTCGGCCCAGTTCACTACGGTGTCACGCCATGGCCCTGGTCCGAAGTGGCGCTCGATGAGCTCCTCGGGCTCCAGGCCGACGAGACCAGGTGTTAGACGCTCGAATGCGCTGTTGGCGCCGCGGACGGCGCCGTATCGGTCGATGACTGCAGCCGGTAGGGGTTCGTGGCGTTGGAGGAGAGACTCGATGGCAGCGCGGTAGCGCGCCAGTTCCGCGTCCTCGAGTGGACGCTGGGTGTACGCGGCAGGTAGTCCTGCTGACTCCAGCATCGTGTTCTGCTCTCGGGGTAACAGGTCAAGCGCGCCGGCGAGGCGTAGGACCATCTCGGCGCGAGGTCGGCTGCGGCCGGTTTCCAGAAACGAGATATGTCGGGGTGTGGTTGCTGCCCGTCCGGCAAGGTCGAGCTGGCTAAGCCCGCGCATACGCCTCCAATGGCGCAACTGCGCGCCGAACGGCCCAGTCGGTGCATCGGTGACACTCATGTCGACGACCGTATCTAGGTCGAGGGTGGATGTGCCTTCCCGAAAAGGGAATCGACGTCGTTCCCTTCTGGGTTCAGACTGCCAAATGTGAATCCTCGACACGGGCTCTTGGCCGGTGCCGCAATCGCCGGCACAGTTGCGCTGGTCCTCGCCATCGCCCCGACAAGTTGGCTGGCAGACATGCTCGACGTAGCGGGTGACGACGCCACCGCGTTCCTGGTGCGCAGATATGCAGCATCGGCAACGGCTGCGCTGTTCGTTGCCATCACCGGCATCGCGCAGGGGGCCCGCCCGCACCGAGCCGGACTGCTCGCCGTGGCGGTGTGGTTTACCGTGCAAGGTCTAGTCGCCGTGGTGGGGATCGTCTCGGGGACGGTTGGCGGCTTCGCCTGGCTGGCCGCCTTCGCGGACCCACTCATCGCAGCCTGGTTCTTCGTCCTCTCAGGCAACGTCCACCGCAACTCGTCCGTACACCGTTGATTGCGATCGGTACGGCAGTGGCATCAGTACTACTGCCCGAACCTGCGTGCGTGGGTCGCCAACCTATCGGTCGCTGGAGGCCGCAACCGGACGGATCGATTCGCTGCTAACCTCCCCAGGATGACCGGCTCTGGCTCGGTGATCGACTGGCTTGTCGACTCCGACCCGTCGATCCGTTGGCAGGTGATGCGCGACCTGCTCGGCGCTCCTGAATCGGAATGGCGGGCGGAGCGGGCCAAGGTCGAGACGGAGGGCTGGGGGGCAAGGCTTCTCTCGTACGAGGACGAGAACGGTCAATGGGCGGGCGGCGCCTTCGTCCCCAGCGACTTCGACTTCCGCGAGTGGCAGGAGGTCGGCCAGCCATGGACGGCCACGATCTTCTCGTTGTCGCAGCTGCGGGAGTTCGGTCTCGATCCCTCGTCGGATCGGGCGAACCGAGCAGTCGAACTGATCGGCGCCAACTCGCGTTGGGACGAGGGCGGCCAGCCCTACTGGGAGGGCGAGGTCGAGGAATGCGTCAATGGCCGGACCGTTGCCGACGGCGCCTATTTCGGAGTCGACGTTTCGTCCATCGTCGACAGGCTGGTCGGCGAGCGTCTGACCGACGGCGGCTGGAACTGTGAGCGCATCAAGGGCTCGGTTCGCTCGTCCTTCGCCAGCACGATCAACGTGCTGGAAGGGCTCCTGGAGTACGAGAAGGCCACCGGCGGCACGCCCGAATCCCGGGAGGCACGCCAATCGGGCGAAGAATATCTGCTGGAGCGCAGGCTCTTCCGCCGTCTCAGTACCGGCGAACCGGCCGATGAGAGCGGTTCCTGTCCTTCTTGCACCCGAGCCGGTGGCGGTACGACGTCCTGCGGGCCTTGGACTACTTCCAGTCTGCCGCCGCCCTGATCGGCGCAGCGCCTGACCAGAGGCTCGCCGAAGCAGTCGACCACCTTCGTTCCAGACGCCTGGACGACGGCCGCTGGCCCCTCGACTGGAGCCTGCCCGGCCGGGTCTGGTTCGACGTGAACGAAGGAGTTGGCCGGCCCTCTCGCTGGGTGACTCTACGGGCATTGCGCGTGCTCAATTGGTGGGACGGTGAGGGACCGTAACGGCCTTTCACCAGGCCACTCCGACGGCACGCCGGTGGGTCGCGGGATCGTTGATCATCGCGAGCATGGCGTGGGCCACGTCGGCCCGGCTGATCGTGCCCGCGCGCGGGACGTTCGCGCCTATTGCAGTGCGATAGCGGCCAGTGACGTCGCGGTTCACCAGCCGGGGCGGGCGGACCACCGTCCACTCCGTGTCGCTGAGTGCGAGGTCGTTCTCCACTTCGCGCAGGTCTTCATAGACCGGCCGCAGGATGCTGCTGACCAGCGGCCACATCACGCGCCGGGTGACGAACGTGTCATCCGGGTGCGGGCCGCCACCGGCGCCGCGCTGACCACCACGATGCGGCGTACGTCGGTCCGCTCCATCGCAGCGAGCACGGACCTGATCATCGGTGCCGTTACGCCGGCGTCCTTGCGCGCCCGGGGACCGAGCCCGGACAGCACCGCGTCCCGGCCGGCGATGGCGGGAGCCAGCGCGTCCGGGTCGTCGATCCCGTCCACCTCCACCAACCGCGCGTGATCGGGCAAGCCGGTGACCGTGCTGCCGCGGCGGACCACTGCCGTCACGTCGTGGCCCGCAGCGGCGCCTTGCCGCACGATCTCGCCGCCGATCCGCCCGCTGGCACCGAACACAGTGAGCTTCATGATGGTGTCCTTCCGTTACGTCTGGCTGCGTCGATCCGTCGATGTCATTGACGGATGACGAGCGGGGAAGGTAACCGTGAGCGATCAGCTGGCCATCGAGTTCGAACGGCAGCGGCCGCGCCTGCGTGCCGTTGCCTACCGGATGCTGGGCTCGATCGCCGAGGCCGACGATGCGGTCCAGGAGGCGTGGCTGCGGCTCACCCGCTCCAACCATGCCGAGGTGAACAACCTCGCGGCCTGGCTGACCACCGTGGTCGGACGGGTAGCGCTGGACATGCTGCGCGCCCGTCACTCCCGCCGCGAGACTCCCATGGGTGATGCCGGCGCGGCCTGGCCCGAGCCCGTCGTGAGCCCGGCCGATGGGATGGATCCCGAACAGGAGGCTCTGCTCGCTGACTCGGTCGGCCTTGCGCTGATGGTGGTGCTCGAGACGCTCACGCCGGCCGAGCGGCTCGCGTTCGTACTGCACGACCTGTTCCGGGTGCCGTTCGCCGAGGTCGGGCCAATGCTCGGCCGATCCGAGGACGCGGCGAAGATGCTGGCCAGCCGGGCCCGGAGGAAGGTCAGTGGCGCCACCCCACCTCCCTCCGACCTACAGCGGCAGCGAGAGGTGGTGGACGCCTTCCGAGCGGCCACGCAGAACGGCAACTTCGACGCCCTCGTCGCGGTCCTCCATCCAGACGTCGAGATCGTCGCGGATGCCGACGCCTTCCGCGCCGGCCGACCAATGCGCGTCCGCGGTGCCCGAACCGCAGCCCGCCAGGCATTGTCGTACCGGCCCCTGGCCAGGTTCGCCCGGCCGGTCCTGATCAACGGCGCCCCCGGTGTGCTCGTGCTCCCCAAGGGTGCGGCTCCCCTGGCGCTGCTGGCGTTCACCGTGAAGGACGGCCTGATCACTAGGCTCGACGTCCTGGCCGACAGGGAACGGCTGGCCCGGCTTGACCTCTCAGCGCTTGGCTACGATGCGCCGAAGCCCGGAAGCACGACCGAGTCATCCGGACCGAGCCCCGGGTTGTAGGCGATCGGGCGCCTCGACCTGCGGCGTCGGCGACGGGTTCGGCTAGCGCAGGGGTGACTCGCCGCCGAATAGGCTCTCGCCCATGAAGGTCACGATGGCCAGCGATCCCGGCCACGTCGGCCGGTCCAATGAGGACTTCGTGGGCGCCGTGCCTGGCGCCGTGGTGCTACTCGACGGCGCTGGAATTCCGGGTAGCGACTCGATCTGCCGCCACGGTGTCGCCTGGTACGCACACAACCTCGGCACGACACTTCTCACGCAGCTGTTCCGCGGACCCGGATCGAACCTGGTCACGGCCCTTGCCGATTCGATCGAACAGGTATCCGGGCAACATCGCCACACCTGCGATATCGCCGACCCCCACAGTCCCCAATCGACCGTCGCGATAATTCGTTTCGACGCAGATCGGGCAGACTTTCTACTGCTCGCCGACGTCTTCGTCGTCTTGGACTCGTCCGGAGCCAGGCCCCAGGTCGTCACCGACTCGCGCGAGGTCGACGTGCGAGACGAATGTGCGTCGGTGCTGCGCGGCCTCCCTACCGGAACGCCTGAGTACGAGCGGACGAAACTATCGGTGATCGACGCGCTACGGGCTCGGCGTAATCAACCCGGCGGATACTGGATCGCCAAGGACGACCCGCACGCGGCAGCGCGGGCCGTCACCGGCAGCGTTCCCCTTGGACAACTGAACAGCGCGGCCCTTCTCAGCAACGGAGCCAGTCGGATCGTCGATCCCTACCGCCTGGCCGAGTGGCCGGCCGTCCTGGATCTGATGCGCACGAAAGGCCCCGACGAGATCCTCCGGCGAGTCCGCGCCGCGGAGGCCGAGGGGCAGGCCACCGACTCAGTGCCCGACGACGCAACAGTTGCCTATTGCGAACCGGTTAGCGTGGCTGGGTGAGCATCGAGGTGAAGCCTTCGACGGCAGCACGGTTCGACGACGTCGCGACCATGCTCGGCCCGAAGAATCCTGGGTCTTCAGTGTGCTGGTGCCTTAGCCACCGGCTCGACTCGAAGACGAACCGAGAACTCGTCGGACCTGCCCGGGGTGAGTACGTCAGGATGCTCTGCTCCCGCAAGGTCGCGCCGGGTGTCCTGGGCTACGAGGACGGCGAAGTCGTCGGGTGGGCCGCGGTCGCACCCCGGGCGGAGCTGCCCTTCGCCCGGTCGACGAAGATCCCGCACGTCGACCAGTTGCCTGTCTGGTCCGTATGGTGCATCAGGGTGCGTCCAGGCCACCGCGGCAGGGGCATCTCACACGCCCTGCTCGACGGCGCTGTGGCGTATGCGCGGTCGCACGGCGCGCCGGCGATCGAGGGATATCCGGTGGACAACAAGGGAAAGAAGGTCGACCCCACGATGGCCTACGTGGGTACCCGCGCGGTCTTCGAGCGAGCCGGCTTCACCAAGGCCGCCGACACAACGTCCGTCTCCGGTGGGTTCCCCCGCGTGCTCATGCGGTTAGACCTGCAATGACACGGCGCCGATCTCTCCTTGAGGGTGAAGCCAGTGCAGAACCCATGGGCACGGACGTTTGGCAACAGCGGGTGCGGGCAGGCTCCCCTGGTATCGAAATCGAGAACCATCGACGCACAGGAGTTCTTATGCTTACCGTCACAGATGACGCAGCTACTGCCATTCGCACCTTAGCCGGACAGAACGACCTGCCTGCCGAGACCGGCGTCCGGATCACGTCGACGACCGGAGAAGGTGGCGCACCGGCGCTTGGACTGTCCGTGGCCGAGGGCCCGCTGCCCGAGGACGAGGTGATCGAGGTCCAGGGGGCGCGGGTTTTCGTCGACTCCGACGTGGCTCCCGGCCTGGAGGACAAGGCGCTGGACGCACGAATCACCGAGCAAGGCCAGGTGCAGTTCATGATCGCGGATCAAACGGGCTGACCCTTGCCGGCGCGGCCGACGCTTCGTTGGCAGGGCTCGACCGCTGCCGTGGCGCGCCACGGTTGGGGTCGCGGTTGTGGGCTGTGCTATGTTTGCGTCGGTTGCATGAGTATTTTCTCGCACGTTGTTGAAGGCCCGCGGACTGTTACTCCAGCGGGCGTTTTGCGTTCCATGGGCTCCAGCATCGGTGTCCGGTGTGTGACGACAACCACCGTGGCAGCCCAGGGCCAGCGATAGCGGCTCTGTACCGACACAGAAGGAGCAAGACATGGCGCAAGGCACAGTGAAATGGTTCAACGGCGAGAAGGGCTTCGGCTTTATCGAGCAGGACGGCGGCGGAGCCGACGTCTTCGTGCACTACTCGGCCATCGCCGCTGACGGCTACCGCTCGCTGGACGAGAACCAGCGCGTGGAGTTCGACATCACACAGGGCCAGAAGGGCCCGCAGGCGGAGAACGTACGCCCGCTCTAATCGAGTAGCTTCCGTTCCGCTATGAGGACCTCGCCATGAACGGCGGGGTCCTCTGCTGTGTGGTGCCGCCATACCCGTTCACCGAGGGCTGACCAGCCCGGTCTGGTATGCGATCACGACAAGTTGCGCTCGGTCGCGGGCGCCCAGCTTGACCATGGCGTGGCTGACATGGGTGCGAGCGGTGGCCGGACTGAGAAACAGCTCGGCACCGATCTCGTCATTGCTCAGGCCCTGCCCGACAAGGGCCAGCACCTCACGCTCGCGTTCGGTCAGCACCGCAAGCCGGTTCTCCCCGTCCTGGGCCGCTGCACGTTGGGCGGCGAACTGGGCGATGAGGCGCCGAGTGATCCGCGGCGCGAGCAGCGCCTCCCCGGCCGCCACCACCCGGATGGCGTGCAGCAGCTCGGCCGGGCCGGAATCCTTGAGAAGGAAGCCACTGGCGCCGGCCTGTAGCGCCTCGAAGACGTAGGCATCGGTGTCGTAGGTGGTGAGGATGAGGACTCGGACCTTCTCCAGTCCTGGCGTCTTGGCGATCGTCCTCGTCGCGTGGATGCCGTCCAGCTTTGGCATCCGGATGTCCATAAGGACGACGTCGGGGCGACTGGCCTGGGCGTGCTCGACGGCCTCGATGCCGTTGGTGGCCTCTCCCACCACCGTGATGTCGTCCTCGATGTCGAGCAGGACCTTGAACCCCGATCGCACCAGAGCTTCATCGTCGACGAGCAGCACCTTGATGGGAGTGCTACCGGGCGGTGACGTCGCCGGGTTCATACCTGCGCCGTTCCGGTCGGCGCCAGGGGCAGGCGCGCCGTGACCTCGAACCCACCTCCGGGAATCGGCCCCGCGTCGAGCTCTCCACCCAGCAACTCGCAGCGCTCACGCATCCCGACGATCCCGCGGCCAGGCCGGATCAAGCCATCACCGACGCTGGAGCGCCTGGTGGGGCGGCGCTGGTCCCCAGGGCCATTCGGGGCGTCCCGGCGGCCTTCATCGGTCACCCGCATCTCCAACATATCGACTCCGCAGTCCATCCTGACCTTCACCCGGGTCGGTCCGGCATGACGGATCACGTTGGTTATCGACTCCTGAAGGATCCGGTAGACCGCACTGTCCACGGCGCTCGGCAGTGCCGCTGCCGGCGACGTGCCCTCGAGTTTGATGTCAAGTCCGGCGGCGCGCGCCTTGTCGACAAGCTCGTCGATCTGCCCTAGGCCGGGGTGCGGTATCCGGCCATCGTTGGCGTCCCGGAGCACCCCCAGGATGGAGCGCATCTCCCGCAGCGCCTGAGAGCTCGTCTGTTCGATCGCGACAAGCGTTTCGCGGGCCC
Source organism: Jiangellaceae bacterium (assembly GCA_036373915.1). Classification (GTDB taxonomy): domain Bacteria; phylum Actinomycetota; class Actinomycetes; order Jiangellales; family Jiangellaceae; genus JASLBX01. Next base: position 13,558 of record DASUUU010000071.1, read on the forward strand.
GCTCCGGTCGCTTGTCGAGCACGTGCGCCGTGACACCGGCCTGGACGTTGATGATCGCGATGGCGTGAGCGACCGTGTCGTGCACCTCGCGTGCGATCCGGAGCCGCTCGGCGTCCACCCGGGCCCGCGCTTCCTCCTCTCGGGTCCGTTCGGCCCATTCCGCCCGCTCCTGCGCTTCGGCAGCGATGAACCGCCGGGATCGGGTCGACTCACCCAGCGCGGCGCTCATCACCGACGCCCCGATCCGGAAGAACACCCAGCCGAGCGCCGCGCGCGGTTCGATGTCGACAGCGGCGATCAGCCACACCGTGGCCAGGACGGAGATGCCAACGCCGGCGATCACCAGCGACCGACGCCCGTCACCGTACGCAGTGAGGGTGTAGAGGGCGACGAAAAGGCCCAGCCACGCCGGGCCGTCGGGGAACTCGAGGGTGAAGTACACCAGGCTTGCCAATGCGGCCGTCAGAAACACAGGAACCGGCCAGTTGCGACGCACGGCCAGCACGAGCCCGCTGACGGTCAGCAGTAGATATCCCAGCAGGCCGAAGTCGTCAAGGGGCCGGGACGCAACCTCGGAGTTCTCGGCCGCTTGTCGCACGCCCTGAACCTGCATCACTGTGACGAAGAGCGCGAGCACCACGTCCTGTGCCAGGGCCGGCACGCGGAGCGGCGCCGCACGCTGTCGCATGCCGCGATTGTAGGCTTTGCGCGGCGGAGAACACTCCGGCAAGGCGCGCGGCCGGCTACGACGAGAAGCGCGGTCAGGCGCGAGTCGTCTACGCAGAGCTGCGTAGTCGCTTGCCAACCGCTGACGGAGGCGCAGCAGCGTCTTCGGCGCGACGATCACTTCCATGATTCGTAAGGTCTTCGCCGCACTGGCGACGCTGTTGGTGCTGGCCGTCGTCGCACAGTTCTTCCTCGCAGCGAGCGGCGCGTTCGACACCGCAGCAAACGACGAGTCCTACCAGGCGCATCGCGCGCTGGGGTACGGAATCCTTTTGTTCGCGGTCCTGCTGACATTGATCGCCGCCGTGGCCCGGATGCCCGGTCGACTCATCGGACTGACCGGCCTGGTCGCCGGGCTGGTCCTCGTCCAGGGTTTGATCCGAGGGATCGCCAGCGCGTTCGGTGAAACCGGCGACAGCAGCACGGTCGGCGAGCTCGTCTTCGGCCTGCACGCGATAAATGCCCTGATCATCATGGCCGTGGTCGGGAAGATCGTGCGGCAGGCGCGTGAGCTTTCGAGCGCCCAGGCACCTCTTCGGTCGTCGGGCGAAGCAGAACACGCGCAGGCGTCCGGACCGGCGGCCGACCCCACCCATCCGGCGTTATGACAACAGGTCAGGCGATCCTCCTCGACCATCTGGTCGCACTGCTGTGCATCGCCGCCTGGTTCGCCGCCGGCGTTACGGTGGCTCTGCGCCGCGTCCGGCTGGGGCTCGGCCTGCTGGTAGCGGCGGTGCTCGTGACCCTGTCGCGCGTGGCCACAGTGGCGATGCTGGCCGGTCGGGGCTGGTGGTTCGTCCAGGAGAAGGTCCTGCTCGGGTTGCCGATGCTCGGTATTGCCGGTCTGGCCGCATTACTGATCGCCGGCCGGCCCCTGCTCGGGGCGCGACAAATGGCGGTCAAGGCACTACCGACAGGCAGCGTGGTAGCGCTACTGACCGCAGCGTATGCCGCGCTGGCCGGGCTGGGAGTCACCTTCGTGGCCGGGTATCCCCTGACCTGGGGCGTCGCGCTGATCACCGTCTCGATGGTGTGTCTTGGCGCGCTGCTTACCGCCCGAGTGGTCGCGGCGGATGTCGGGCACGATGGCGACCCGTTCATAGCACCGGCGCCGGACGCTCGCCCTGCCTTGTCCCGCCGCCGGTTCATAGGCCTGGCCGGCGGAGCAGTCGTGCTTGGGGCTGGGGGTGCCGGGACGGGCCTGTCGTTCCTGTCGGCAGAGTCGGTGACCACTGGGGGCGGCGCGGGTCGGCCCTCCCCCGCCCGAGCGACCGTGTCGGTGGCGGATCTGCGCGGTGCCCGCAGCCCGCAACCTGGCGGCACCACCCGGCGACACGTCCTGACTGCCAAGAAGACCGCGATAAGGCTGCCGTCCGGGCGTGAGATCGATGCGTGGACCTACGACGGTCGGCTTCCGGGTCCGGCGATCACTGCGACCAAGGGTGACCTGATCGAGGTGACGTTGCGCAACGCCGATGTCGACGACGGGGTGACCTTGCACTGGCACGGCTACGACATCGCCTGCGGTGAAGACGGCGCCCCGGGCGTTACCCAACACACCGTGACACCCGGTGAGGAGTTCGTCTACCACTTCCGCGCCGATCAGGTCGGGACCTACTGGTACCACACCCATCAGGCTTCGCACATCGGCGTTCGCAGGGGGCTGTACGGGACCTTCGTCGTGAATCCACGCGACGTGGAGGCGGTGGGAGAGAACGCAGCCGCTGAGCGCCTGGATCTGACCCTGCCGGTGCACACCTTCGGCGGGACCGTCGTCATCGGCGATCGGGACGGACGCACCGAGCACACCGCAGCTGCTGGGTCTCCCGTGCGGCTGCGGTTGATAAACACCGATTCGGACCCGCGCCGGTTCGCGCTGGCCGGCACGTCGTTTCGGGTCGCGGCCGTCGACGGCAGAGATCTCAACGACCCCGGTGAGGTCACGGACGTCGGGCTGCGCCTGCCCGCGGGCGGCCGGTACGACGTGGTCTTCGACATGCCGGCGACACCAGTCGCACTCGTGCTCGACAACGATCACGACGGTGGGCTGCGACTGCGCCCGAACGACGCAGCAGATAACCCGGCCGTCGAGGACACCTCCCGCTGGCCGGAGCTCGACCTACTCCACTACGGCCGGCCGGCGCCAGTGCCGTTCGAGGCCGGCAACGTGGATCGGCATTTCACGATCGTCCTCGACCGTGGGGTGGCCATGGTCGACGGACGACCGGCGTACGCACACACGGTCAACGGTCGGGGACACCCGTCCATACCCGACCAACTCGTCGCCGAGGGCGACCTGGTCAAGTTCACCGTGGTCAACCGGAGTCTCGAGACCCACCCCTGGCATCTGCACGGCCACCCAGTGCTGATCCTGTCCAGGGACGGGACGCCCACGTCGGGCAGTCCGCTGTGGGTCGACACGTTCGATGTTCGCCCGGGACAGGTGTGGGAGGTGGCGTTCCAAGCGGCGAACCCAGGCATCTGGATGAATCATTGCCACAACCTTCCCCACGCGGATCAGGGAATGATGCTCCGACTCCGTTACGACGGCGTCAGCACACCATTCGACGACGCGCACACGGCGCACGGGTAGGGCGGTCCGAGCCATGGATGCAGATAGCCTGCGCGATGCGCCAAACGCCGAGCCGGACTCGACCAACCACAGGTTGGACCTCATTGCCCGAATGCACGACCACAGTCGCAGCGTCATCGATGCCGAAATGCAGCGGCTGTCCCGTCGAGTCCCCACCTTGGGCCTTGCCGACATGGAGGTCATCACCGAGGCTCTGGAGCACCTCTCGGGGTCGTTGATACTTCATCGGCTCCGCAACGCGCCGCAAGACACGACACCGTTGCTGTGGCGGCTCTTCGGTACCGTCGCAGACTCGCGCGACACGCGCAGGCCGTGAGTAGCACAATGACGTCGGAGGTGCCAGCTTCGTGGACGTGGAGTTGAGCCCGATCGGGACGGTCGAGTCTGTCCTGACCGATCTTGATGCGGCTCCGCGCCAGGGCGACGAGGGCGCTCCGGACGCGTGGCTCGTTTTCGAGCCGGCCGTGCTAGACGGGCTGGACGGGATACGTCCCGGTGACGAGATCATAGTGATCACTTGGCTCCATATGGCCCGACGCGACGTCTTGCGCGTGCACCCACGCGGCGACGAGTCAAGACCGGTGCAGGGCGTGTTCGGCACTCGTTCACCACACCGACCCAATCCCATCGGTTTGCACCGGGTGCTGGTGATCTCGATCGACGGCGACAGGATCCTGGTGGGAGATCTCGAGGCCGTGAACGGCACCCCGATCCTCGATGTGAAGCCGGTGCTGAGCAGTGAAGTCAGCGAGCGCTGACAGGGCTATGCCCAGGAGTCGACCGCGCTCCTCGTGCCGAACGGAATGCCGTCCACCGACACCAAGCGGCGGTCGGTCACAAGTCGATGAGCTCGAGTGTCACGGTCGCAATGTCACCTACATCGAGGCCTTCGGCCTTGCGGACGGCGCGCTTGATGGGCAGCACGTAGCTGCCACGCACGCTGTCAGGGAAGATCGAAGTCGTCCACGTGGTGGCGCCGATCGTCACGCGCACCCGCAAGGATCCAAACCCGCGGGGCGGTCCGTCGGCCAGCTCACGGATGTCTTCGGATGCCGCGTCCGGCACGCTGACGAACGTCCAGCTGTCTGCGCGCCGGGCATCCCATAACCACAACTCGGCATCGAACACGAAGACCACGAACCCAGCCTCACACACGGGGCCGACAGCCCTTGGGTACCAATGGTCAGGCTCTATAAGGAACCCATCCGGCGGGCCCCTTCCGCGGTCCGCCCGCGATGACTTTCGGAGTGCGTACCGGTCTGTCTTGATGGAGATGGACGTCCCGGTCTGTCTCGATGGTGATGGAGGTATGAGATGGGCGGGCCGAAAGTTCTGATGGAAGGGATCGTGTTCGGCGAGTCACCACGGTGGCACGACGGGCGGCTGTGGTTCTCCGACTGGGGCGCGAACCAGGTGATCGCACTGAATGCTGACGGGACTCACGAGGTGGTCGTCAGCGTTCCGTCGTTCCCGATGTGCATTGATTTCCTACCCGACGGGCGGCTGCTGGTCGTTGACTCGGCGCAGCAACGGCTACTGCGTCGTGAGCCGGACGGATCGCTGGTCCGGCATGCCGCCCTGTCCGAGGTCTCCGAGAACCCGTGGAACGACATCGTGGTGGACGGCCGCGGCAACGCCTACGTGAACAACATCGGGTTCGACTTTCCCGGCGGCGAGTTCGCACCAGGCCTGGTCGTCCTCGTCACCCTGGACGGCACTGTCAGGCGGGTCGCCGGCGACGTCGCGTTCCCCAACGGCATGGCGATCACCCCGGATGGCGGGACGCTCATCGTCGCAGAGTCGTACGCAAACCGCCTCACCGCTTTCGACATCGGCGGGGACGGAGCCCTCGACAATCGCCGGGTATGGGCCAAGACCCCCGGCGACCACCCGGACGGGATCTGCATCGATGCCGAGGGCGCTGTCTGGTACGCCGACGTCGGCAACCGGCACTGCGTGCGTGTACGCGAAGGTGGCGAGGTGCTGGCCACGGTCGATCTGGACCGGGGCGGGTTCGCCTGCGCGCTCAGCCGCGGAACGGACCCGCACCTGTTCGTCGTCGGCCAGAACTGGGGTGGACCCGAGTCGTCCGAACCCAGTGGCCGGGTCGTGTCCTTCCCCGCGCCGGCGCCCGGCGCCGGCAGGCCCTGACCAACGTCAGGAACCGGCGTCGGTGCCGGGCGGACCGGTAAGTACTGTGGGGACATACTCGAGCAGCTGGATTCTGCCGTCGAAGGTTCGGCTGGAAATCATGTCGAGGGAGACATCGGGATAACCGTCGTAGATCCGATCTCTGCCGGTGCTCCCGTAGATCACAGGGAACACGACCACCCGGAAACGATCCACCAGGCCTGCCTTCAGGAGCGACCGGCACAAGGTGAGGCTACCGAGTGTGCGCATCGGGCTGGCGCCTTCCCGCTTCATCACCCGAACGGCTTCCACCGCGTCCCCGCTGATCAGCCGCGTATTAGGTAACTGCAACGGAGGCTGCAGCGTCGACGAGAACACCACCTTGGACGCGCTGGCGAGCTCATCGATGGCGGCCTCTTCGTCGGTGGGGGTCTCGTCCGCGTGTTCGGACTCGGCGGCGAATCCGGACATCAGACGGTATGTGTTCGCCCCCATCAGGATCGTGTAGTCGCGTTCGGGCTGCTCATTCAGCCAGCCGAGATACTCCGGGCCCTGCAGCCCCCACAACCCCGGCCAGCCCTCCGCAGCCCCGAAGCCGTCCAGTGAGGTGATGTAATCCACCATCAGTTCCTGCATTTGATCTCCTCCCCGGGAAATGCGCGGTGTAGGCCCTGTGGCGGTCCACGCCGGGCGCGGTGCCCTGGACGAAACTTGTCCGCGGCCCGGCTCTTCACGTTGTCCGACGCTACGCCCCGCAGAGCAAGGGCCGAATCCGTGGAATAGCCGGTCCTGGCACTGCGACAAAGGTAGACGCGAAGCTTTGGAGGAGGCACTTGGCGTTGGACACTGGCGGCCATGGACTACGAGCACGCGCTCGCCACGCTGAGATCTTGGGCCGAGGCGGATGCGAATGTTCGGGCGCTCGTGATGACCGGATCGGCGCAGGGAACGTACAGGCGCGCTTGCCGCCGGAGTCTTACTCGTCGAGCAGTTCCTTCAGCTTCGCGGCGAACGCGGCCGGGTCGTTGTTCGGCGACCACTCGTTGGCGGCAAAGCCTCCGTGATCGCCAGGAAAGATCACCGGTTCGACTTCCAGCAGCTTCGCCAATGCCTGACCGCCACGGCGGGCCAGACCGCCGTCCCCGAGGGCGCCGATCGCTGGGATCACCCGTACGGGCGAGGCGCGCAAGGCAGCAGCGTCGGGCACGAACGGCGGCATGGCGAGGTTTCCGCTCAGGAGCAGGTCGTCGCGCGACCCGTCATCCTCGGTTGGGAACCCGAACTGTGCCGGGTCGGGCGCAGGCTGGTCCAGGTAGTTGTCCGGCAGCGGACCCTGGTGCATCACAACCTGGATGAACTTCGCCATCGCCGGGCCGAAGCCCTCGCGCTGATAGGTCTCGACGATGTCGGCGTTCACCTTGATCGCCATCTCGCGGTCCTCGAGTAGAGCCACCA
>DASUUU010000072.1:0-8224 GCA_036373915.1 Jiangellaceae bacterium
CGCCTCGCCACGATCGGCCAGTGCTTTGAGGACGCCGGCACCCGCATCTGCGAGCCACGCCTCCGCGTCGTCGGTGATGTCACCCTCGGCGATCATCTTGAGCGTCTGCCGCCGCTCGTTGGCGGCAATCGCGTCGGTGCATGCGGCGTGTACTGCCGGCCACAGGCCGGCCGGGATGACGAACATCGTTCGGCGCATGCCGAGTACGCGTACGAGCGTCTTGTCGTCGTACAACGCCGCGTCGAGGGCCGACGGTGGCACGTACCCGGTTCGCGCGGCCGCGGCCAGATATACCGTCGCGGGGTCGGTGGCGTGGTAGGCCACGATCGCCCGGGCGACCTCGGCCGGGTCGGATATCCGAGCCTCGGCGGCGAGCAGGTGCCGCCGCGCCAACCGGGCCCGGCGTTCGGACACACTGATCGTTCTTGGGCTCATGGCTACCGCTTCGCGTGGCATTGTGGCGCTATTGGAGTGGCATTTGTGGCGTCGAGTCGGTGATGGTACACGTGGTCGGTGACAGGTCCCGGGCGGCTGGTGGCCGCACTCGCACCGGCAATCCTGCTTATGGCCTGCACGTCCGATGATCCTGAGGACGCCTGCCCGCAGCCGGATCCGCCCGCGGTGGCCAGGGCCGGTCCATCCGTGCTGCCCGACCTGGATGGTGCGTCCACTCCGCAGGCATACACAGTCGAGGTGGTGGACCGGACGGAGCACGACACCACTGCCTTCACCCAGGGACTGGTCCACGCCGACGGCCTGCTCTACGAGAGCACCGGGCTCTACGGCGAGTCGGACGTTCGCCTGATCGAACCCGAGACCGGCGAAGTACTGCTCGAAGAGCCCATGGACGAGCAGTTCTTCGGCGAGGGGCTGGCCATGCACGATGGGCGGCTCTTCCAGCTCACCTGGCGGGAGCAGCAGCTGTTCGTCTGGGATCGCTGCACCCTCGATGAGCTGGACCAGATGGACTATGCCGGCGAAGGTTGGGGGCTTGTTGGTGACGGCGAGGTGCTCTGGCGCAGCGACGGTTCATCTGCGCTGCACCGCCACGATCCCGACACGTTCGAGGTGATCGGCACGGTCGAGGTGACCGACCGCGGCGTCCCTCTCGAGCGGCTCAACGAGCTCGAACTCGTCGATGGCCAGATCACGGCCAACGTCTTCGGCGAGCCGTGGATCGCTGTGATCGATCCCGAGACCGGCGAGGTCACCGGGTGGGTGGACACCTCTCCCCTGGTGGCGGAGGTCGGCGCGACCGACCCCGGCGACGTGCTCAACGGGATCGCCGTCGACCCTGAAACCGGCCGGCTGTGGCTCACCGGCAAGCGATGGCCGACCCTGTACGAAGTGCGCATAGTTCCCGGGGACGACCTTCCGCCGCCGGGCTTTCGCCAGTAGGCAGCCTCGGCTTGATGACTTTCACGTCTGCCTCCGCGATCCACGAGTACCGCAGCCCTGCGGCAACCCACTACCAGAACGACCCCGTTCGCAATAGCGTACTGCTGTGCGGATCGCCGTTCTCGGCCCGCTTCACGTCGTCAACGATGACCTAGAGCAGGTGGTAGTTGCTGGCAGCAAGGAGCGGCTGCTCCTGGCAGCCCTGGCGGCGGCCGCCCCAGATGCGTTGAGCGTCGACCGCCTCGTCGACACGTTGTGGAAAGGCCGCGGACCTCCTACTGCCCGCAAATCCCTGCAAGCTCACGTGGTGCGACTCCGGACGGCGCTCGAGCCCGACCGCCCCACCGAATCGACCGGCCGGTACGTGCTGCGCCGCGGAGGTGGCTATGTGCTGGCCGTCAACCCGGACGAGTTGGACGCACTGGCATTCCCGGACTTGGTCGCCCGCGGTCGTGCACTACTGTCAGGCGGCGATGCCGCGGCCACACGCGAGCAACTGGCAAACACGTTGGCCTTGTGGCGGGGCGAGCCCTACGAGGACTGGCCGAGTGAGCCTTTCGCCGAGACCGAGCGGCGGCGACTGGCGGAAATCCGGGCGAGCGCGGAGGAGGCTCTTTTCGACGCCAACCTGGCGCTCGGTCGGCCGGGTGAAGTCATCGCCAAGCTCGAGCGGTTGGTGATCGAGGATCCCCTTCGGGAGGGCTGGTGGATCCGGCTGATGCTGGCGCTGTACCGCGACAGCCGACAGGGTGAGGCGCTGGCAGCCGCGACTCGGGCGCGAGCGGTATTGGCAGAAGAACTCGGCGTCGATCCCGGCCCCCAGCTGCGGGCCCTCGAGGCTGCCGTGCTCGCGCAAGATCCAGCGCTATACCTGCCGGGATCGGACCGTATCGGTACCGCAGCACGCCCGCAGCCGGAACCACCGGCCGGCCGAGCCGCCACCTGCCCGTACAAAGGCCTCGCCAGCTACCAGTCGGACGATGCGGCGGTGTTCTGCGGGCGCGCCCGGCTCGTAACGGCTCTCGTCGCACGCCTCATCGACACCGACGTGCTGGTGCTGTCGGGACCGAGCGGAGCCGGGAAGTCGTCGGTCGTAAGGGCCGGGCTGACGCCGACGCTGGCGGCGGACGCGATCCCGGGATCCAGCCGCTGGCCCTTGATCGTCATCACGCCGAGCAGCCACCCGGTCGACGCGTTGGCGCCATTCACGGCCGAGACGGAGGACCGAAGTGAGAACGGCCCGGCAAGGCCCGCGCTGCTCGTTATCGACCAGGCCGAGCAGCTGTGGGCCGGTCACGTTGACCCGGCCGAACGCCGCGCCTTCCTCAGTGAGCTGCTCAATCTCGTCGACGACGGGATCACGGCGCGCGTAATTCTGGTGATCCGCGGTGATCACCTGGCCCGGCTCGCGGAGCATGCCGCCTTCGCCGAACGGGTGGCAGGAGCACTGGTTCTGGTTCCCCCGTTGACGGCCGACGAACTGCGCGAGGTGGTGATCAAGCCTGCACATGCTGTGGGACTCGACGTCGAGCCGGAGCTGGCTGACGCGGTGGTCGCCGACGTTCTCGGCCGTCCCGGTGCGCTGCCGCTGCTGTCCACCGCGCTGGTGGCCACGTGGGAACGCCGACGTGGTGACCTGCTCACGCTGTCCGGCTACCTCGAGGCCGGTGCCGTGAGCGGAGCGCTGGGCCGGTCCGCCGAAACGGCCTTCGAACGTCTCGACTCGACCGGCCAGGCGGAGGCACGCCGCATCCTGGTGCGCTTGGCCGACTCCGCCGAGGGCGGCGCCCTGGTGAGCCGGAGCGTCTCGCTCGCCGAGCTTGATCTCGACGGGCCGGGCGGCGCCGAACAGCGATCGGTGGTCGAGACCTTCGTCGCTCGCCGGCTGCTTGCGGTGGACGAGGGACGGCTGGAGGTCGCTCACGAAGCGTTGCTGACCGCATGGCCACGGCTTGCCGGGTGGCTGGATGACGACGCAGTGGGCCGGCGGGTGCGGCGGCACCTCGCCCCTGCGGCCCAGGAATGGGACGGCCGCGGGCGGCCGGATGAGGAGCTCTACCGAGGAGCGCGCCTCACGTCGGCCCTTGAGTGGGCCGATACCCCGGCGGCCGTGCTGACCACAACCGAGAACGAGTTCTTGCAGGCCTCGAAGCGACGCGGCGAGGCCGAGCTCCAAGACGCCCGCGACCGCGCCGACCATGAGGGCCGCGCCCGGCGCCGGACCCGCCGCTTCGCGATCGGCCTCGCCGCCGCGCTCGCGTTCGCGCTCGTCGCGGCGGCGGTCGCCCTGCAGGCCCGAGAGATGGCGCAGGACCGAACGGTTGAGGCGGCAACCGCGCGGACGGTGGCCGAGGCAAATCGGTTGGCCGCTCTCTCGGCATCTGCTGGGACGATCGACCTATCCCTCCTGCTTGCAGCCGAGGCGGTACGGGTGGCCGACACTCCCGAGACTCGCGACGGGCTGCTCGGCACACTGGTCGAGCACGCCCGTGCGGTACGCGTGCTACCGATCTACGGGCGCCCGCGCGAAATGGCGCTTGCCGGCGACGGGCGTACGGTCTTCTTGTCTACGGACGACGGAGTGTTCACCGTCGACCTTGTCACCGATGACGGTCCGCGACAGATCCTGGGGCGGGCGCCGCACGAGTCGTGGCCGTTGATTGCCACCGCACCGGAAGAGGCACTCGTCGCGGTGAGCGTGAAACCGACCGGGTTCCGCCTCGACTACCCGCTCTTGCAGGTCATGGATGCGAACGGAGACGTGCGGCAGTCATTCGACGAGACACAGCTCGGCGGCAAGCCTTTCGACTTGACATTCAACCGGGACGGAAACCGAGTTGTCGTGGTGGTCGACCGGGAGCTAGTTCCGGGTGACGATTCAACCCACGGCTACGTCATGGGAGTGGTCGAGATCGAGCTTTCCGCCGGAGTCGTCCGCGACACCGGCATCGAAGTCCGCTCCCCCTCACCTGGGGAAACGATTCTCGACGCAGCGCTGTCTGCCGACGGCTCACGCGTGGCGATCTGGCCGGTCGAACCGGCTTCTACTGTGACCGTTGCCGATCTGGCCGACGGGCGCCGGGTGGAGGTATCCGGTGTGGACCGACCTGGTCAGAATTCGATGGGGTTTGCACCGCTGCCCTTCGGCCTTGTGCAACGTTGGGAGGACGGAGTTCTGGTCCTGTATGACGCCGATGGGAACGTAGCCCAGACCGTCGCGGCACACGAGGGAAAGATCTTTGCCGTAGCCGGCACCAGTGACGGCCGCACGGCGGTGTCCGTGGGTGAGGACGGTGGTGTCGTGGTTTGGGACGCCATCCCCGCGACTGGTGAGGTCGGTCCGTCCTTGTCGAAGGCCGACGTTATGACCGGTCACGACGGCAGCGTCACCGGGGTTGCACTTCCGGCCAACGGGCAGACCATGCTGACGGGGGGCATGGATGGCCGATTAGTGGAGTGGGACCTGTCAGGGAATCGCGGGTTCGCCCGGCCCGTGGAGCCCATAGCCGGTCGGGTGATTTCGAACCGCCCGCACTCCATAGGCGACACCGGTATCGTGGTAGCCCCTACCCGACCCCGCTTACGCCTCACCGACGTCCTGGGGGTGCCGGCGGGTGACGACACGGCCGTATCGGCGACGTTTCTGAACGCCAAGACCGGCCAGGTGATCGACCACGTACCCGTAGGTGACACGATCATTCTGAGTCCGTTTGGGTCCTCGGTATCAACCAGCCCCGATGGCAAGCGAATTGCGGTCACGACCGCTTTCCGCACGACGCTTGTCGACGCGGCCAGCCATGAAGTTCTTGCGACCATTGAGCTGCCCCCGCTGGCGACTGATGATCTGCCAACCGAGCCGGTGTGGGGTTCAGGCTGGAGCGCCGACGGTTCACGCCTCTACCTGGCCGCCGATGGCACCTTATTGGACGGCGACGAGTCTGACGGTGCCGTCGTGGTGGTGTCGGGCGACACCTTGGAGATAGTTGGGCGCATCGCCGAGGGGCGCGACAGCCAGCTGGTGGAGATTAGCCCGGACGGACGGTGGCTCGCTGTCGGCCGGGAATTCACGGGCGACATCGTGGTACTGGACGAGTCCGATCACGCGGTGACGGTGGCCGAACTGTCACCGCCACTACCCGACCCTCTAGTCGACATGTCCTTCTCGCCCGATGGCCGCTGGTTGGCAGCCGGCGGCTACGCCGGTCGGCTCAGCATATGGAGCACGGCCGACTGGTCGGTCGTGCGCGAAGCGGTGCCGCTGCACAGTGACCGGATGCTTCAGGTCGAGTGGCTGCCGGACAGCAGTACAGTCGTCACCTCCGGCGAGGACGGACGAGTGGTTCTGTATGACGCCGAACGGGGAATCGTCCGCGGACGACCGCTCTCCGCCACCGCGGACGGGCAGCGGGGGCGCGCGTACATCGTCCCTGATCTGTCCAGTGAGTTGATCGTGTTGGCAGGTGCGTTACCCGGTCGGGCCTATCCGCTGGAGCCGGAGAAATGGTTCTTCCATGCCTGCGCTGTCGCCGGACGCGACCTCACTGAGGCGGAGTGGGAGACCTACGTTCCCGATCGGCCGTACCGGCGGACCTGCGGTCTGTAGGCCAAACAGTTCTGTGCCCTGGTAGAGCGCTGCGGTTCGGTGGTCTTGCTGCACCGAATGAGCGAAGTCGCGCACCGTGGCGACGCCCCGCCGGTCCCGTCCCAGGGCATCCGGGACCAGACCGGCAGGCGACAGAACGGCGTTACCGCGTGGCCGTGTCCTTGTGAGCAAGGTGCTCGCGCAAGTTGACATTTGTCTCCGCGAGGGACTCGGCGTACTGCTTGGCCCAGGCGGCGCGGCGATTCTGGAACTGGATGAGCTCGCGCTCGATTCGATCCGCGTCGAACGAAAACTCGCCCCTGCCTGGCTCCAACTCGGCCTCGCTACAGCCCAGGAGAAGGCCGAGGCTGGCCAGGCCGCCGATCAGGGCGGCTGCTATGCGGCTAGCTGCGGGCCGGCGGGCAGTAGATCTGACGGTGCTCATCGAACACCCCTTCCGCTAGAAGCCGGGACGATCCCGGCTGGTGTTGCCAGCGGACTCGGGGGTGGTTGTGAACCGCAGACAGGACGGTTGCGCTTCGGTTGAGGCCGGCGAGGCTTGTGTAATGCCAAGGGCGCGTGTGATCACGCACCTGGTGTAACCGGGGAAGTCAGCCGAATTGGCCTTATGGAGCAGCGCCGCCAGCTTCGAGGAACGTGATGACGGCGGCGACACGGCGGTTCAGTTCGCGCTCCTCGCTCAGGCCGAGCTTCTGAAAGATCGCGCCGATGTGCTTCTCCACCGCCCGCTCACTCATGAAGAGCACCTGGGCGATGGACGAGTTGTTCCGACCCGTGGCCATCTCCTTCAGCACCGCGGTCTCTTTCTCGGTCAATGTGGTGAGTGGTGATCGCGCCTCGCGGGTCCTTTGAGCGACCAGCCCTTCGACGACCCTGGGATCGAGCACCGATCCACCGCGCGCCACCTCCTGCATGGCGCGGACGAGTTCATCGATCGCCGTCACACGGTCCTTGAGGAGGTAGCCGAGGCCGGCGACACCGTCCTCGAGCAGTTCGAAGGCGTACTCCTCCTCGGCGTATTGAGAGAGCACGACGACGCCGGTTTCCGGGTGATCGACGCGGATTCGCTTGGCGACGTCGATGCCTTCGTTGGTGAAGGTCGGCGGCATGCGGATGTCGGTAAGGACAACATCTGGACGAAGCTCGGCGACCTTTTCGAGCAGCGCACGCGGATCTCCGACGACTCCGATCAAATCGACGTCGTCGACCTCGGCGAGCAGTGCGGCCGTGCCCTCGCGGACGAGGTAGTTGTCCTCGGCGAACAGGACCCTTAGGGCCATAACCGTGGACTATAGACCGCCGTCCTTAACCAACCTCTGAGCGTCGCCCCGATGCTCGGGCGGGTTGACCGCATTCGGCAATGCGGCCAACACCCTGGGGGTCCACCGGCTCGGCTGGCAGCTTGGGCAATGGAGGTGGTGCCGCTGTGGCACTCGTGCGGGTGCTGATCGTCGACGACCAGGAGCTGTTCCGCAAGGCGGCGTCGGCTGTGGTCGGGGAGTCGGAGGGGTTCGTACTCGTCGGCTCGGTCGCGACCGGTGAGGAGTCGATCCCCGCGGCACAGCAGCTACGAGCCAACCTGGTCTTGATGGATGTCAACCTGCCTGGCATCGACGGGTTCGAGTCGACACGGCGGCTACGTGCCCTGGGCGCAGCCCCTGTCGTCATCTTGCTCTCGACGCATGACGAGGGTGAGTTCGGCGATGACGTGCAAGACTGCGGCGCCGCCGCCTATCTGGCCAAGTCGGCATTCGGGCCGGAGACGCTCGCATCGGCCTGGGCGAGCTCGGCATGACCGCCGCCGCGCGACGTTGGAAGCTCCAGACGCAGCGTCTTAGTCTCGTCCGGGCTCGCGCCGACCACTACCGTCCCGCTCAGCGCCTCCACCCGGTCGACGACGCCCTGCCAGTCGGGCCCGTCGGCGACCTGCTCATCGACTCCCTCGACGATCATCACCAAGCGGTCCCCGTCAAGACTCAGGATGAGCTGTCCGGGCGCCGCCGGCGTAGCCGAACTCATCGCAGCCTGTGCACAGAGATAGGCGGCAGTCTCCACTTGGGTGTCGAACCGCCGCTCGGCTGACGGCGCGACGTGTAGATCGAAACCCGCACCTAACCCACCGAGGGCCGCCGCCAACCCGCGACGCCGCAGGACGGCGGGAACCGGGCCGTGGCTGAGCCGGCGCAGCGCGTCCAGCGCTGAGTTTGCCGCTGAAATCTGGCG
>DASUUU010000073.1:0-105156 GCA_036373915.1 Jiangellaceae bacterium
CCCCACCACTTTTGCATGATCAGCGGGGTGGTGGGGGCTCCCGGACGACCTCAGCCGGTGACTTGTCCGGCCGCAAGCCGCGCCAGGTGGGGTGGCGCATCCGCCCGTCGTCAGTCCAGTGCCCGAACGCGACCTCTCCGACCAGTTCCGGGCGGACCCACCGCGCCGTACGCGCCTGACGCGGGTCGACCGGCCCGACGAACGGCGACTCGCTCTGCCGCAGCCCACGTAGCCGCGTGGTCAGTTCGGTCAGCGCGGCGTCATCGAAGCCGGTGCCGACGCTACCGACGTACACCAGACCTTCGCCGGCCGGCAGGCCGAGCAGCAGCGCCCCGAAACTCGATGCCCGCCGGCCCTCGCCGGCGGTGTATCCACCGATCACGATCTCCTGCATACGGAAGTTCTTGACCTTGATCCACTCGTCGGAACGCCGTCCCGGCCGGTACGGCGAATCGCGCCGCTTGGCGATGACCCCTTCCAGTCCCAGCCGGCGGCTGGCCTCGAGGATGTCCGCTCCGGGGCCGGGAAAGGACGGAGACGGCTGCCAATGCGGTCCGGTGAGATCCAGACTCTCGAGCAACTCCCGCCGACGGTCGTACGAGAGCGACACGGCGGGCGTCCCGGCCAGTTCCAGCAGGTCGAAGATCACGTAGGTGATGGGCACGCTCGCTGCCAGCTGCCGGGCCCGTTCGGCGGCCCGCACATGCATCCGCGGCGCCAATGCCTGGAAATCGGGCCTGCCGTCAGGACGCAGCACCACCACTTCGCCGTCCAGGACCGGCCGCAGCTCGCCCACCTGCGCGGCCAGGCCGGCCAGCTCAGGGTAGGCGACGGTCATGTCGGCGCCGGACCGTCCGGTGAGGCGCACGTGCTCTGGTGTGACGGCCGCCAGCATCCGAACGCCGTCCCACTTCAGCTCGTAGGACCACGCGGCATCGTCCCGCGGCAGCGCGCCGGCCACGGCGAGCATCGGCCTCATCCGTACGACACCGGGCCCGGTGGCAGGGACGGCAGCAGCCGCTGCGCATCGTCGCGATCCAGACCGGTGGCGCGCAGCAGATCCACCGCCATCGACCGGGTCTGCGCCACCACGACCTGGCCGGCGAACCCGCCTGTCTGGTCCAGGGCTTCGGTTGCCAGCTCCGCTGCGGCCACGGCCGACGAGCGGGCCTCTGCCGGCTCGGCCGCTGCGGCGAGATCCAACTGAAGGATCCGGACCGCTCCCGCCAGGGCCCGCAGGGCAGGCGGCAGAACCTCGGGTACCGGCTCCTTCCGGCGCAGCATCGTGATCACGTGCCTGGCCAGCACCCGGAGGTTCCGTGCGAGGTGGTCGATCGGCTCCGCCGCGTCGAGGTACCCGACGAGCTGGCCCCGTTTGTGCCACCTCACCGGTGCGATGCGCGCCACTTCGGCCGACCCCTCCAGGGCGGTGGTCAGCTCATCAATGGCCTCTTGTGTCTCGCGTGAGCGGCCCAGCACCAGCGCGGCACCGGCCCGGTCGCGTTCGGCCAGCGCGTCGGCACAGCCGTCCATCAACTCGGCGAGCGTGTCGAGGAGCGGCTCGAGCTCGCGGCGCGCTACCGAGACCGGGTTGACCGGCAGCAACAGCACCGTGACAACTAGCCCGACCAGGCCGCCGATGGTGGCGTCGACGAACCTGTCCAGGTTGACCGCAGTGCCGTCCGACGGCGGTACGAGCGTTACGACAAGGACGGCCGACGCGGCGGCCTGGGTGACGATCACGGCGCCACCGCCGAGGAAGATCGCCGCGATCATGGCAAGTGCCACGACCGCTGCAATCTGCGGGACGCCGGTGCCGATCACACCGACGAGAAGATCACCGACCAGGACGCCGAGCGCCACTCCGGCCACGAGTTCGATCACTCGCCGCAACCGCTGACCGAGGCCCACTCCCACGGCGATCAGCGCGGCGATCGGGGCGAAGAACGGGCGTTCGTGGTCGACCGGTGGGCTGGTCGCCGCCCACCACGCAAGTGCGGCGGCGAGCGCCGCCTGGACTATCGGCAGCGCGGTGAGCCGCACCCGCCGCATCCGGTCGCGGATACCGACGGACGGCCGCAACGCGTCGAGCGCTTCGGTGGCCCGGCTGGGCAGGCTGGGTTCGCTCGGAGCTGCGGCCACGTTCCAGATGCTAGAGCCATAGAGCAGCAACCAGACCTAGCGCAGCTCAGAGGTACAGTCCGGTCTGACCGTCGGCCAACCGCTCGGACGCCACCGCGTGCAGGTCACGCTCGCGCAGCAGCAGGTAGTTGTCGCCGCGCACCTCGACTTCCGAGCGTTCGTCAGGGTCGAACAGGACGCGATCGCCGGCCTCGACGGTGCGGACGTTGCCGCCGACGGCGACCACGCGCGCCCAGGCCAGCCGCTTGCCCATGCTGGCCGTCGCCGGGATCACGATGCCCGCGCTGGACCGGCGCTCGGCTTCCTCACCGTCCAGGGAGACCAGCAGCCTGTCGTGCAGCATCCGGATGGGCAGCTTGTCGTCGTCAGACCTCACGTCCCGAGAGTACGGCCCGCACCCCGGATCGGGCCAATCGTCATCTTCGACGCGATCGCCACAGCAGGAATGCCGTACCGACCAGCGCGCCTGCCAGGGCGCCGATCACCTCCGCCCTGGGGCGGCCGTCGGAGGTGATCACCAGACCCTTGGCGCCGTTCATGCTCCGCTTGGCGATCTGGGCCGGACTCAGCCGGAACGCGAGCTCGTCCACAGTGGCCGAAAGCCGCTGCGTCGTGGCATCGATGTCGGCTTCGATCTCGGCCGCCGAGCGCCGCTCGGCGCGCTTGTCCCCGTTGCCGCCCCGCTTGTCCCCGTTGCCGCCCCGCTTGTCCCCGTTGCCGCGCTGCTTGTCCCCGTTGCCGCCCTGCCCACGCTCGCCGCCCTGCTCACGCTGCATCGGCGACGTACGCTCGAACTGCTCCGAGCCGGGCACCGGCTGGCGCGACGACGGCAGCACCGGTTCGGTTTGCGGCCCCGCGCGATTGCTTGTGGTCACGTGGCCCCCTCCTGTCCCTCCCACCCAACGGTACCGATCATCGTGGCCGCCGCGCAGGTGCAAACGGCTTCACGCCGGCCGGACCGGTCTAGGGTCGAATCCGAATGGCAGCTCCAGGCGGTGCCGGCGCAACAAGTCCTCGTCGGACAGCACCTCAGGAGTTGGGCCGTCGGCGACTATCGACCCGCCGGAGAGCACCACAGAGCGTTCGCACAACTCCAGCGCATATGGCAGGTCGTGGGTGACAAGGAGCAATGTCACATCGAGAGAGCGCAGGATGTCGGCCAACTCCCGACGGCTGGCCGGATCAAGATTGCTGGTCGGTTCATCCAGGACGAGGATCTCCGGGCGCATGGCGAGCACCGTCGCGACGGCGACGCGGCGGCGCTGCCCGAACGAGAGGTGGTGCGGTGGGCGATCGGCCACGCCGGTCATGCCGACCGCTTCGAGGGCTTCTGTTACGCGGGCGTCCAGCTCCGCCCCACGCAGTCCCAGATTGGCCGGCCCGAAGGCGACGTCGTCGCGAACCGTGGGCATGAACAGTTGGTCGTCCGGGTCCTGGAACACGACGCCGACCCGGCGGCGGATCTCGCGGAGCGAGTCTCGCTCGCCGGGGCGCACATCCAGCCCGGCGACGGTCACCGTCCCGGCGCCGCCGTGCAGTATGCCGTTGAGGTGCAGGATGAAGGTCGTCTTACCAGCGCCGTTCGGGCCGAGCAGCGCAACCCGCTCACCGCGCCCGACGGTCAGGTCGATGCCGTACAGCGCCTGGTGGCCATCCGGGTAGGCGTACGCGAGCCCGCGGACCTCGAGCGACTGGGTCATGCGAACCATCCGCTGACGACCGCCACCCCTACCGCGGCCAGCGGTAGGGTCGCCACGCTCACCCAGGCCCGGCGGGCCACCGGAGCGTGGCCGACGAGTGGCATCGCCCCGGCGTAACCGCGCGACAGCATGGCCAGGTGAACCCGCTCGCCTCGCTCGTACGAGCGGATGAACAGAGCGCCGGCGCTCTGCGCGACCACCCGGAGCCGACCGAGACGGCGGCCCTCGAAGGCGCGTGACTCGCGGGCGATGCGCATCCGCTGCATGTCGGCGACGACCACGTCCGCGTAACGCACCATGAACGCCGCGATCTCCACCAGGCGAGCCGGCAACCGGAGCCGCTGTAGGCCGATGAGCATGTCCCGGGCATCCGTCGTAGCCGCCAGCAGGATGGCCGCGACCACGCCGAGCGTGCCCTTGGCCAGGATGTTCCAGCCGGCCAGCAGTCCGTCCTCGCTGAGCGAGAGCCCGAGGACGTCGACCCGCGGTCCGGTCGAGATCACCGGCAGGAGAACGGCGAACACGACGAACGGCGCTTCCACCACCATCCGCGTCGCGATGAACTTGAACGGCACGTCGGCGGCGACGGCTACGAAGGCGAGAAGCACTGCGTATCCGGCGAATGCCAGGTAGCGGTCCCGGGGTGTGGCGACCACCACGAGCATGAAGCCGACCAGCGCCAACAGCTTCGCGTGCGCCGGCAGCCGATGGAGTATCGAGTCGCCGTGCCGGTACAACAGGTGCGAGTGCGCACTGCTCATGCCGAGACGTTCTCCTCACGGTCCGTCCGGCGCCGGACGAACCGGAATACCGCCAGGCCGATGATCACCGTGACGACGACTCCGAGCAGCCCGGCCAGGCCCACCGGGATGCCGCCGATTTCTCCGTAATCGGCGAGCGCGAAGTTCCCGAAGGCGTGGTCGCGGGCGGAGTCGGCGAAGCCTTCGCTCTCCGCGACCCGCTCGAGGCCGTCCGGACTGCCACTGGCGAGGAAACTGAGCACGCCGGCGATCAGCGCCGCTGCGAGCGCGCCGCCGGCCAGAACGGCACGCAGGCCGACCCGGGAGCCGGCATGGTCGTCGGTTCGGCCGGTGCCTGCCGGGCTCGGTGCCGCGTTGATCAGGGTGCCATCGGCCTGCCTCAACTTGAGCGTCGGCCGCAGGTCACGCGCCGCGTAGACGAGGTCTGGACGCACCGCTACGACGGCACTGACCGTCAGGCCGGTGATGAGCGCCTCACCGATGCCGATCAGCAGGTGCCAGCCGAGCATGGTCCCCAGCAGTGGGCCGAACGGAAGGCTCGCCTGACCTCCGGCCGAGAAGAGCAGCACGAACACCGCAGCGGCGGCGGGGACCGACACGAAGGCGGCGACGGCGGCGGCTGGGACGACCGATGCGGGCCGTCTCGGCAGCACGGCGAGCAGGGCCCTGGTGACGAGCCAGCCGGCTGCCACGGTCGCGATTCCGATGAGCGTGATGTTGGTGCCGAGTGCGGTCAACCCGCCGTCGGCGAACAGCAACGACTGGATCATCAGGACGACCGACATCACGAGCACCGCCGTCCACGGCCCGACCAGCACGGCGGCCAGCGCACCACCCATCAGGTGGCCGCTCGTACCCACTCCCACCGGAAAGTTGATCATCTGGCCAGCGAACACGAAGGCCGCCGTCAACCCGGCCAGCGGCGCGGTCCGCTCATCCAGTTCCTCGCGTGCCTTGCTCAGTGCGACAGCGATTCCCGCAGCGGCGACGGCACCGGTGGCCACAGACGTCGGAGCGTCCAGAAATCCGTCCGGCACGTGCATGTCCAGAATCGCCTTTCATTCGTTCGCGGTCCGTTCGGCGGCAACTGGGCGGAATCGCGACGGGCCCCTGGGCGGCTCCGCGGCCGCCACGATCCCGGTTGCGCAGGGCTCAGTCTAATTGCAAGGAGTTTGCAATAACCACACGGTCGCGGGCGGGGGGCGTTGCGGCGGCGGTACGGTGGCACGTGTGACTCGACTCTCCCCTGGCGATGTGGCGCCCGACTTCACGCTGCCCGACGTCGACGGCAACCCGGTGAGCCTGTCGTCCTACCGTGGGCGCCGAACGATCTTGTACTTCTACCCGGCGGCGATGACCCCGGGCTGCACCACACAGGCGTGCGACTTCCGCGACAGCCTCTCCGCGCTGGACGCGGCCGGCGTGTCCGTGCTCGGCGTCTCACCGGACTCGCCCGAGCGCCTGGCCGAGTTCCGAGAGCGGGACGGGCTGACGTTCCCGTTGCTGGCCGATGAAGACCGGACGGTGTTGCTCACCTACGGCGCGTACGGCGAGAAGAAGCTCTACGGCAAGGTGGTCGAAGGCGTCATCAGGTCGACGTTCGTCATCGGGCCGGACGGCACCATCGACAAGGCGATGTACAACGTCAAGGCGACCGGTCACGTCGCCAAACTTCGCCGCGACCTCGGCATCGACTGACGGGGCGTCCTCGCTTTCCGCGTCCATCGCGTGCCGCCGGCATGACGTACCATGACTCGAGCCGCGCGGGAGTGGCGGAATCAGGTAGACGCGCCAGGTTTAGGTCCTGGTGTCCT
Organism: Jiangellaceae bacterium; assembly: GCA_036373915.1. Lineage (GTDB taxonomy): Bacteria > Actinomycetota > Actinomycetes > Jiangellales > Jiangellaceae > JASLBX01. The sequence goes on from DASUUU010000073.1 coordinate 6,418, forward strand.
ATTGGATGTGCGGGTTCGAATCCCGCCTCCCGCACCCAGTGTTCAGTCGGTGAGGTCGTCCAGCGCGGCAAGATCGGCCGCGGTGGGCTGCCAGGCGAGAGCGGCCGCGTTGGACGCCACCTGCTCGGGTCTGGTGGCGCCTGCGATCACTGACGCCACCGCGGGCTGGGCCGCAAGGCCGCCTATCGCGACATCCAGGATTCCCACGCCGCGCTCGACTGCGAACCGTTCCAGCGCCTCGATGCGGTCGAAATCGGCTCCCTCGAGCAACGCGGGCCGGGACGAGAGCCGGGTGCCCGCCGGCGCCGGCTCGTCGCGGCGGTACTTGCCGGACAGCAATCCGTACTCCAGCGGGTAATACGGCAGGACGCCGACACCGACGTGCTCGCAGGCAGGGATGAGCTCGTCCTCGGCAGTTCTGTCGTACAGGGAGTACTTGTTCTGAGCACTGATGAAGCGCTCGAACCCGGACGACCGGGCCACCCAGTCGGCGTCCACGACCTGCCAGCCGTCGAAGTTCGACGACCCGATGTAACGGACCTTGCCTTCGGTGACCAGTTCGTCCAGGGCGGCAAGAGTCTCCTCGATCGGCGTGAACGCATCCGGGAAGTGGATCTGATAGAGGTCGATCCAGTCCGTGTCCAGGCGGCTCAGGCTGGCCTCGATCGCCCGCCTGATGTAGCGGCGTGAGCCGCGGGCGCCCCAGTCCGGCCCGTTCGCGCCCTTCATGTCGCCGCCGAACTTGGTCGCCACGACGACCCCGTCCCGCCGGGCGCCCAGGGCCGCGCCGAGCAGTTCCTCGCTCTGACCATGACCGTAGATGTCGGCGGTGTCGAACAGGGTTATGCCGTGTTCGAGCGCAGTGTCGACCACCAGCGCGGTTGTTTCAGCGTCGGTGCGGGTGCCGAACGCGTTGCAGCCGAGCCCGACGGCAGAGACGATGAGCCCGGAGTCACCGAGCGGGCGGTAGGTCATGTCAGCCATGACCTCGACCCTAACCGTCAACCGTCACCGACACCCGGTGCCACCCGGTCGCGCCGTCCGGTGCAGGCGGGCGCTGCGTTCCGGTCTGCACCTCACCGTCGGCGGTGATCGCCCGCACTTCGAGATCGTGTCGCCCCTGGTCGGCGTCCCATTGCCACACCCATTGCCGCCAGGTGGCCGTACTCGGCACCGCGCCGAGCTCCGCCCGCTGCCATGGCCCGCCGTCGACCCGTACCTCGACCATGTCGATGCCGCGATGTTGCGCCCAGGCCACGCCCGCCACCGCCACCTGCCCCGAGCGCACCGTCGCGCCGCTGCTCGGCACGTCGATCCGGGACGAGACCTTGACCGGGCCACGCTCGGACCAACCTCTCGACGTCCAGTAGGCCGTGATCTCGTCGAACCTGCTGACCTCGAGGTCCACGACCCACTTGGTGGCGCTGACGTAGCCGTACAGTCCGGGGACGACCATCCGGACGGGGAACCCGTGCTCGACCGGCAGCGGCTCGCCGTTCATCGCCACAGCGAACAGCGAATCGCGTTCATCGGTGAGCACCTCGAGCGGAGTGCCACAAGTCCAGCCGTCCTGGGACGTCGACAGGACCGCGTCGGCGTCGGGGTGCAGGCCCGCCATTGCGAGCACGTCCGACACCCGAACCCCTGTCCACAGCGCGTTGCCGATCAGGCTCCCGCCAACGGAGTTCGACACGCAACACAGCGTCACCCACCTGTCGACCAGCTCGAGCTCAACGAGCTCGTCGAAGCCCAGCACGACCTCCTGGTCGACCATGCCGTGAACCCGGAGTCGCCAGTCGTCGGGTTGGATCAGCGGAACCGACAGTGCGGTGTCGATCCGGTAGAACTCGTCGTTGGGTGTCAGCCACGGCTCACTGCCGTCGATTCCGAGATCGGCGCCCGGTGCCGGCCGGGCCGAAGGCAGCGGCCTGGGCAGGGCGATGTCCACGTCAGTACGCGACGCCTCCACCGCGCGGCGCCGGCCGCCGAGCGCGCCGCCCGCCGCGCCGGCGAGGACTGCTGCGGCCGCGGTGAAGCCGGCAGCGCGCAGGAACGTGCGTCGGTCGGCTCGCCCGCCGGCCACCGGCTCGGTTCCAGTGGCTTCGGCGGCCTCTGCTTCGGCGGCCCCTGCGTCGACCGCGCGATTGACCAGAACCGGCAAGGCTAGGACGGCTGCGCCGGCGCCGGCGACGACAGGGAGCAGGTCGTACGTCACGGCGTCCGGTCTGCTGCGGACGGCGAGTGCGGCCAGCACACCCAGCGCGGCCGCGGCCAGCATCCCGGCGCGCCGGTGACGTTCGGCCAGCACGCCGATGGCGGCGGCCAGCACCGTCAGCACGACCACCACGCCACCGATCAGCACCGCCTTGTCGGCGGTACCGAAGGTCGCTATCGCCCACTCGGTCAGCCACGTCGGCGATAGCTCGATGACGACCTCGCCCACGGCGAGCACGGGTGTGATGCCGCGGTTGAGCAGCCCGGACACCAACTCGGCGACGCCTAGGCCCAACCCGGCCGCGAGGACTCCGGCCAGCGCCGCTGGCCACTTACGCGAAAGTCTGCGCACTATCCCATCGTGCGTTGCAGGGGACGAGTTGAACAGCGAGCACGGTCGAACGTCACCGGATCGTCAGGTTGGCCGTCAGGGCGATACGAGCGCCCGCAGGTGGCCGGCGAGGGCGGTGAACGCCCGGCCCCGGTGGCTTACCGCGTCCTTATCGGTTGGCGGCATCTGCGCCGTAGTGCGGGTTTCGCCGTTCGGGACGAAGATCGGGTCGTAACCGAAACCGCCCGTGCCTCTGGGTTCGTGAATGATCCGGCCGATGACCCGGCCCTCTTCCACCACCTCGCGGCCGTCCGGCCGGGCCAGCGCTGCGACGCAGACGAACGACGCGCCGCGGCGGGTATCCGGCACGTCGGCGAGTTGAGCGAGCAGCAACCGGAGGTTGGCCGCGTCGTCACCGTGGCGGCCCGACCAGCGCGCCGAGAAGACCCCGGGCATGCCGTTGAGCGCATCGACGCTGATGCCGGAATCGTCCGCGACCGCCGGCAGACCGGTGGCTGCGGCCACCGCATGCGCCTTCAGCAGGGCGTTCTCGGCGAACGTGAGACCAGTTTCCGGGACGTCGTCGACGCCCTCGAACTCCGAGACCGGCACCAGATCGACCGGCGCACCCGCCCGCTCGAGGATGCGCTGGATCTCGGTGACCTTGTGCTGGTTGCGGGTGGCCAGCACCACCCGTGGAGCCACCGGCATCAGGCCAGCGCCGCCTGCTGCAGGGCGGTCAGCTCGGCACAGCCGGCCTCGGCAAGACCCAGAAGTGCATCGAGCTCCTTACGGTCGAACGGCGCCCCCTCGGCTGTTCCCTGCACCTCGATGAAGGCGCCACTGCCGGTCATGACGACGTTCATATCGGTCTCCGCCCGGACGTCTTCCTCGTAGCAGAGGTCGAGACGCGGCTCGCCGTCGATGACGCCGACCGATACGGCCGAGACGGAGTCGCGCAGCAGCGCCGTTGAGGCGAGCAGGCCGCGCTCGCGCATCCACTCGAAGGCATCGGCAAGGGCCACGTATGCACCCGTGATCGCCGCCGTGCGGGTGCCGCCGTCGGCCTGCAGGACGTCGCAGTCGACCACGATCGTGTTCTCACCCAGCGCGGACGTGTCGATGACACCGCGCAGCGACCTTCCGACGAGGCGGGATATCTCGTGCGTCCGCCCGCCGATGCGGCCCTTGACCGATTCACGATCGGACCGGGTGTTCGTCGAGCGCGGCAGCATGGCGTACTCGGCCGTGACCCAGCCCTCACCAGAACCCTTGCGCCACCGCGGGACGCCTTCGGTGACCGACGCCGCGCACAGCACCCTGGTGTTGCCGAACGTCACGAGCACCGAACCTTCGGCATGGTCCAACCAGCCGCGCTCGAAGGTGACGGGTCGAAGCTGGTCGGGCAGGCGGCCATCGGGTCGGGTCATGCAGGGAAGGTTATCTGCCGGCACTGACGAGCGCGCCGGCTCCCGCCGCGACACCCGATCAGATCTTGACGATCGCGCCCGAGCGCGCCAGTGCCGTCGGGCCGTCGAACGCGCTCCTTGCCTCAGCGACGGTGCTGTCAGGGTCTCCCCACGGCAGGATGTGAGTCAGCATCAGCTGCCGGACGTTGGCCGCAGCCGCGTGTTCGCCCGCTTCGCGCCCGGTCAGATGGTGCCCGGATGGGTTGTCGTACCCCTCCAGGAAGGTGGCCTCGCACAGCAGAAGGTCGGCGTCCCGGGCGAGATCCACCAGGGCCGGCGTAGCGGCGGTGTCGCCGGAGTAGACCAGGACGCTCCCTTCGTGCTCGACACGCACGGCGTATGCGGGGACGGGATGGACGACCCGCGTAGCGGTCACTCGCACGTCGCCGATCACGAACGGGCGGTCGGGGTAGGTATCGAAGGCGAACTCGTTGGTCATGCCCGGGTCTTCGGGCAGGCCGTACGCGCGGGCCATGCGTTCGGCCGTGCCGTCCGGTCCCCATATCGCGATCTTGCTCCCGTCGCACCACGGGCTGTAGCGAGCGGCAACGTAGTAGCCGCACAGATCCATGCAGTGATCGGGGTGCAGGTGACTCAGCAGCACGGCGTCGACCGTGTTGAGCCCGATCCGGCGTTGGAGCGGCCCGATCGCACCACTGCCGAGATCCAGCACCAGCGTCGTGTCGCCCGCCTCGACGAGATAGCACGACGCGGGCGAATCCGGGCCGGGAAGGGATCCGGTGCATCCCACGACCGTGAGCCTCACCGGCGCACATCCTCGGTCAGCATGTCCTCGACGTCGGCCGCCACGATCGCCCGGAATCCGAGCGTGTCCTCGACCGATTCGATGCGAGGGCCGAGGAACCGGCGCCCGATCTCGCCGAACGGCTGCGGGTCGCCGGTCGCACGGAACCGGTGAGTCGGCGCAGGCAGGCGGTCCTCGCGCATCAAACCATGTTCGGTGAGCACCCGGTACACGTCCTGCGCGGTCTCCTCCGCGCTGCTGACCAGGGTCACGCCGTCGCCCATGACATATGACAACACGCCGGTCAGCATCGGGTAGTGGGTGCAGCCGAGCACGAGCGTGTCGACGCCGGCCTCGCGCACAGGGTCGAGATACCTGTGCGCCACCTGCTCCAGTTCGGGACCGTGCGTAATGCCCTCTTCGACGAACCGGACGAACTCCGGGCACGCCTGGGTGTAGATCCGCAGGTGCGGTGCGGCCGCAAAGGAGTCCTCGTAGGCCCGCGAGGCGATTGTCGCGCGGGTGCCGATGACGCCGATATGACCGTTGCGCGTGGCGGCGACGGCCCGCCGGACGGCCGGCGCGATGACCTCGACGACGGGCACGTCGTAGCGCTCCCGGGCGTCGCGCAGGACCGCGCTGCTAGCCGAGTTGCAGGCGATGACCAGCATCTTCACCCCGTCGGCGACGAGGGAGTCCATCACGTCGAGGGCGAACTCGCGCACCTGTGCGATCGGCCGTGGCCCGTACGGGCCGCGGGCGGTATCACCCACGTAATGGATCGCTTCGTGCGGTAGCTGGTCGAGCACGGCGCGCACCACCGTGAGCCCGCCCACTCCGCTGTCGAAGATCCCGATCGGTGCGTCGCTCATGGCGTCCCGAGCCTACGGCATGCCATGCGCCGATCGGAGGATCGCCCGCGTCAGGGGGACACCAAGGTCCACAAGCCGGGGTAATCGACCACGATGCCATCAGCGTCCACCGCCAGGTCGGCCTGGAAGGACCCGGACGCGTACCGGTAGCCGTCGCCAGTGCGCGTGTACCGCTGGCGCTGCGGCCTGATGTCCAAGCCCGAACTCGGGTCGATGTATACGACGTCGATGTCCCGCGACTCGCCGATGTCGAGAGCCAGCCGCCGGATCGGAATGGTGTTGGTCAGCGGCGTGAGGGCGATGTCGACGTCAAGGCAGCCCGCCAGGTCGGGACGCTCGCGGCCGTCCAGGTCGTACCAGCCATCACCCTCTCGCCTGAGCGAGACCGCGGGCCGGCCATGGACGTCCACAGTGACACGGACCGGGCGCCAGGATGCGTCGCACTCGACGTGGTGGCGAAGGCGGATCGGCCGTCCGTCCACGACGGCGATGATCGCGCCGTCCGCGGTGACTCGATCTCCTGTCACATCGAGGGAGGTGTACTCGATGCCCCGCCATCGCTCGGCCGTCCAGACCAGCTCCCTTCTCATGACTTGACCTCCGCGACGTTTCGCCGGCCGAACATCTGTTGCTCCATGCGCCAACGAGCCGGATCGTCCGCGATGTATCCGCGCCACTGGAAGCTCTCCTGGGTGATATCGCTGAACACCCAGCGCAACGGCCTTCCGTCGACGTCCGGGCCCTCGAGGACGATCTCGTCATCGACAGCGCGTGCAGTCAGTGTGATCAGCGTGCCCGAGACCGCGCCGAACCAGACGACGTGCCACGTGTCGGTATGAGCGTTGTAGTGACGCACGGACGTCCCGATGCCTCGCTTACCGGGCTCAGCGCTACCGGTCCGGGAGTTCGGATAGATCAGTACGTCCTGTACGCATCGGCCGTCGAGTGTCCAGCCGAATGACCACGTTCCCGGCTGGTCGTACACGGCGGCGCCGTCGCCGGCGAAGAACTGCACTCGCATGCGCCACTCGCCGACGAACCGGCCGAACAGCGCAAGGCGGTCGCTCAAGTCGGGATGCGGTGCGCGGCTCGCCAGCTTCGCCGCAAATCCGTCCATCGGAGAGGTGTAACCTGTCATCACTTTTGCAGGTTAACCTCGGCGCCCTACCAGCGCAACCAGTAAGATGATTGAGTGGTTAACATGCGCGAGGGGAACCAACTGGCTCCAGGACGGCTCGAGGACGTACGAACGCTGCTCAACACCTGGCTGATCCCCAACGACACCCGGGTGGCCGAGGACCGGTTCGACGCCTACGCCGAGCGCAACCACATCCCGGCGGCCGAGCGCTCGCAGCTGCGGCTGCTCCGCGACGACCTTCGTCGTGTGGCGGAGCGGTCGGTGCCGCCTGACGGGATCTTCAACAGGTGGATCGACCGGCTCGGCGTGCGGCCGGAGGTCGCGTCACGAAAGGTGGGCTTCCAGCACGCGGGCGGGGTCAGCGGTGAGACCGTCGTGATCTGCTTGGCGGCATTGTCGTCCGGCGAGTGGAGCCGGCTCAAAGCGTGCCCCGACTGCCGATGGGTCTTCTACGACCACAGTCGCAACGAGAGCAAGCGATGGTGCCTGATGACCGCCGGAGGCCCGGACGGCCGTTCGTGCGGCAGCATCGCCAAGGTCCGGGCGTACCGGGCTCGGGCCCGCCAGACCGGATGACCTGGACGAACCAGGTGCTGCGGAGGAAGGTTCGGCAACCTTGTCGGAGGCGGACGGTAGACAGGAGCTATCGAACTTCTGTCCGACTCATGGGAGGTTCTCCGTGGACTTCGACACAACGGTCGCCGACCAGGCCGCCGCTTACCTCAGGGGTGTGACGCCTGCCCGGTCCGCCACAACGACCGACCTCGACGATCCTGAACGCGGTGAGTGCCTGCGTTGTTATGTCGACCGTATGGTGGGCTCTCGCGGCTGCGACACCAGCGTTCGGTTCACCAGGCGCTGGCTCGAATGCTCGTCCTATGCGAACCCGGATCGGCTGCTGCGGTGGTTCGAGAGCAGCGGTGGCTACTGCGACTGCGAGGTGCTCATGAACGTGCTGCCCGACCATTGGCCGTTGCGGCCGGCCGGGGCCGAACCATAGGCCTGCTAGGCCCAGAGCTGGCCGTCCAGCCGCTGCTCGGCATCGTCCAGCGTGCCCTCGTAGGCGCCGGTCGACAGGTACTTCCAGCCGGCGTCGGCCACGACGAAGGCGATATCGGCGCGCTCGCCCGCGGCCACCGCCTTGCGGGCGATGCCGAGAGCGGCGTGGAGCGCGGCGCCGGTCGAGATGCCGGCGAAGATGCCTTCGGATTCGAGCAGCTCACGGGTGCGGCGGACGGCGTCGCGGGGTCCGACCGAAAAGCGTGTGGTGAGCACCGACTCGTCGTAGAGCTCCGGCACGAAGCCCTCGTCGAGGTTTCGCAGCCCGTACACCAGCTCGCCGTAGCGGGGTTCGGCCGCGACGATCGCCACACCGGGCACCTTCTCGCGCAGGTAGCGGCCCACACCCATGAGGGTGCCGGTGGTCCCCAGGCCGGCCACGAAGTGGGTGATCGTCGGCAGGTCGGCGAGTAGTTCCGGACCGGTCGCGGCGTAGTGCGCCTCGGTGTTCGCCGGGTTCCCGTACTGGTAGAGCATCACCCAGTCGGGATTCTCGGCTGCAAGCTGCTTGGCCACGCGGACGGCTTCGTTCGACCCGCCGGCAGCGCCCGATGAGACGATCTCGGCGCCCCACATCCGGAGGAGCTGGCGGCGCTCCTCCGACGTGTTCTCCGGCATCACGCAGACCAGCCGGTATCCCTTGAGCTTGGCGGCCATCGCCAGCGAGATACCGGTGTTTCCGGACGTCGGCTCCAGGATCGTGCAGCCGGGCGTCAGCGCGCCGTCCGCTTCGGCCATCTCGATCATCCGAAGCGCTGGGCGGTCCTTGACCGATCCGGTCGGGTTGCGGTCCTCGAGCTTGGCCCACAGCCGCACGTCCGGAGACGGCGACAACCGCGGCAGCCCGACCAGCGGGGTGCCACCGACGGCGTCCAGCAGCGAGTCGAACCGCATGGCTCACCCCCCGGCCACGGCCGGCAGCACCGTCACCGAGTCACCGTCGGACACCTGAGTCTTCAGGCCGTCGAGGAAGCGCACGTCCTCGTCGTTCAAGTAGACATTGACGAACCGGCGCAGGCCGTCGTCGTCGACCAGACGCTGACGCAGGCCGGGGTGCCGAGACTCCAGGTCATCGATCAGTGCGGCGAGCGTGTCGCCCGTGCCCTCAACCGCCTTCGCGCCACCGGTGTACTGGCGCAAGATCGTGGGGATGCGAACCTCGATGGACATCTTGACCTCTACGCTCCTCGGACGGCTGAACTCGCCTCATGCGCAACCACGGTATGCATCACCATCATTCCGCACCGGCCACGATCCGGACTTCTTCCTCGGTGACCTCGCCGTCGATGATGCGGTAGGAGCGCACCTCAGGTTCGACGAGTTCCTCACGAGTCGACACCAGCAGGTAGTGCGCATCGGGCTCGGACGCGTAGGCGATGTCGGTTCGTGATGGGTACGCCTCGGTCGACGTGTGCGAGTGATAGATGACCACCGGCTCCTCGTCCCTGTCGTCCATCTCGCGCCACACCTTCAACTGCTCCATCGAGTCGAAGCGGTAGAACGTCGCCGAACGCTCGGCGTTGGCCATCGGGACGAACCGCTCCGGCCGGTCCGAGCCGATCGGGCCGGCGACGATGCCGCAGGCCTCGTCCGGGTGGTCACGGCGGGCGTGGTCGATGACGGCGTCGACCAGGTCACGGCGAATCTCCAGCACGACAGCCAAGTCTACGGTCCGGCTCGATCACGTTCAGCATGCCTGTGGGTGCCGTACCAGGCGCGTGCGGGTGGTACGGCGCCGACGAACCTGGTGGTGTGCGCTACGAGCTCAACGCGCGGACGAGTGTCTCCTGCACGAAGCCGAGCCACTGGTAGACGTCGTGCACGTGCCGGCGCGGATCGTCCTCGGGCAGGGACTCCCAGTGTTCCTCGTCGCCTTCTTCGACACCGAGCCGAGTGCCAAGGGCCAGCCGCAGATCGGTCAGGGTGCGTAACCAGGCCTCGGCCTCGTCGCTGTCTAGATGGATCTTCACCTTCTCGCGCTGCTGCTCATCACCATGGGCGTCCGCAGCCTGATCCGCCGTGGCCAGCGACGCCAACACGGTCGCGGCGAAGCCGGCCTTCTTCTCTCGCAGGCCGTGTTCGGTGAAGCGCCGGAAGTCCGAGGCCGCCTCGTCGTCGTCGCGATACGCGTCGGGGAACAGCCGCAGCAACACAGGGTCTGACGGCCGTCCAGGATCGTCGACACCCACGCCGCCGAGGGCGGCCGCCAGCGGGTCGTCGCGGTGCTCGGTGTCGGTGGGATGATCGCGGACGAGCTCTAGCAGCTGGCCGACCAGCGACGCCAGCAGCTCTATCTCGACCACGTGGAACAGCGCGGACACGCCACCGCCGCGGGCCCGCCGGAACGCGGTGCTCAGTGTCTACTCCCCCGCCTTCTGCATAGTCGCCCACAGGCCGAAGGAGTGCATCGCTTCGACGTCTCGCTCCATCTCCTCACGTGAGCCGGAGGACACCGCAGCCTTCCCCTTCTCGTGCACATCGAGCATCAGCCGCTCAGCCTTCTTCTTCGGGTAACCGAAGTAGGTCTGGAACACGTATGTGACGTACGACATCAGGTTGACAGGATCGTTCCACACCACGGTGACCCACGGCGTCTCCTGCGCGGTTACTTCTTCTGCGTCGGGCCGCTCGAGTTCGACTGGGGCGGTGACCATGCCCCTATGGTGACACCTGCGACGCTCGGTGCGGGAGTGCCCGTGTGGATAAGCTCGTGGCTGTGCCGGTGACCACTGCGCTGTTGACCGACCACTACGAGCTGACCATGCTCCAGGCCGCGCTCGCGCACGGGACGGCCCACCGGCGCTGCGTGTTCGAGCTGTTCACCCGACGGCTACCCGAGGGCCGGCGCTACGGCGTGGTCGCCGGCACCGGCCGGCTGCTCGACGACCTGCAGCGGTTCCGCTTCGACGACGACGTACTGGCCGACCTGGAACGCCGCCAGGTGGTCGACGACCCGACACTGCGCTGGCTCGCGGACTTCCGGTTCTCCGGTGACATCTGGGGATACGGCGAGGGTGAATGTTTCTTTCCGTACTCGCCGCTGCTCGTCGTTGAAGGAACGTTCGCCGAGGCGGTCGTCCTGGAGACGCTGGCGCTGTCCGTACTGAACTTCGATTCCGCGATCGCCGCCGCCGCGTCCCGGATGACCGTAGCGGCAGGTGGACGTCCCTGCATCGAGATGGGCTCACGCCGAACCCACGAGTGGGCCGCGGTCGCGGCCGCCCGTGCGGCCTACATCGCGGGATTCTCCTCGACAAGCAATCTCCAGGCCGGTCGGACGTACGACGTGCCCACTCGTGGGACGAGCGCCCATTCGTTCACGCTGCTGCACGACACCGAGCGCGACGCGTTCACCGCACAGATCGACTCGCTGGGCAAGGGCACGACGCTGCTCGTGGACACCTACGACGTGGCCGAGGCCGTGGCGGTCGGAGTCGAGCTGGCCGGGCCGGAACTCGGGGCCGTACGCCTCGATTCGGGAGACCTGCTGGCTCAGGCGTATGAGGTCCGGGCTCAGCTGGACCGGCTCGGCGCCACCAGCACCAAGATTGTGGTGACGAGCGACCTCGACGAACATGCGATCGCGGCCATGGCCGCCGCACCTGTCGACGCCTACGGGGTGGGCACTCAACTTGTCACCGGGTCGGGTGCGCCGACCGCGAGTATGGTCTACAAACTCGTCGCCCGCGCTGACGACACCGGGCACCTGGTGCCCGTGGGCAAGAAGAGCAAGGACAAGCGCAGCATCGGCGGCAGGAAGCATGCACTGCGCCGCAGGACGCCCGGGGGCGTTGCCGATGCCGAAGTGCTCACCTTGGACCTGGATCAGCGCGGTGACCACGACCGCCCGCTGCTCGTGCCGCTCGTCCGTGACGGTGAGGTCGTGGGATCGGAAACCCTGGACGACGCCCGCGCCCGGCACGAGGCGTCGCGGGCCGAACTGCCGCCCACCGCGCTGAAGCTGTCTCGAGGTGAGCCGGCGATACCGACGATCTACGAGGGGACGTGACGCGATGGCCCGCGCGCTCATCGTGGTTGATGTACAGAACGACTTCTGCGAAGGCGGCAGCCTTGCCGTTGGAGGCGGTGCCGATGTCGCCTTCAAGATTGCCGAAGTTCTGCATGAGTGGCAGGAGGCAGGACTGGATTCGGAGGCAACCCAGGAGTACGAGTTCGTGGTGGCGACGCGCGACCACCACATCCAGCCAGGTGACCACTTCTCCGAGAATCCCGACTTCGTGCACAGCTGGCCACGGCACTGTGTCGCCGGGACGGACGGCGCAGCGTTCCATCCCAACCTTGATCCGCAACCGTTCGACGCCGTGTTCAGCAAGGGCGAATACGGCGCGGCGTACTCGGGCTTCGAGGGTAAGGCCCAGGATGGATCCTCACTCGTGGACTGGTTACGTGGCCGCAACGTCGATCAGGTCGACATCGTCGGGATCGCCACCGACCACTGCGTTCGGGCGACGGCGCTGGACGCCGCGCGGTCCGGGTTCCGTACCCGGGTGCTGCTGGACATGACCGCCGGCGTCAACTCCGAGACGACCGAGCGCGCCCTCGCCGAGATGCGAGCCGCGGGAGTGGCACTCGAGGGCCGGCCGGTCGTTCACCCAGTACCCTGACCATCGAGATCGCCGGGCAGGGCCCGGCCACTCGAACCTTGATCAGCCGCTCGGACCTTGATCAGCCGCTCGGACCTTGATCAGCCAGTCGGTCCGCGACCGGCCCAGGTCCAGGCGTACGTCCCCTCGTCCGACTCGACGCCGCCCTCGCCGAGCTCCAGCGGCCGGAACGTGTCGACCATGACGGCGAGCTCGTCGAAGTAGTCCTTGCCGAGCGCCCGCTCGATCGCCGACGGCTGCGGGCCGTGCGTGTGCCCACCCGGGTGCAGCGAGATCGAACCCTGCCCGATGCCCGACCCCTTGCGCGCCTCGTAATCGCCGCCGCAGTAGAACATCACCTCGTCGGAGTCCACGTTCGAGTGGTAGTACGGCACCGGGATCGCCAGGGGGTGATAGTCGACCTTCCGCGGCACGAAGTTGCAGATCACGAAGTTGTAGCCCTCGAAAACCTGGTGAACCGGCGGCGGCTGGTGGATCCGGCCGGTGATCGGCTCGAAGTCCTCGACGTTGAAGGTGTACGGATACAGGCAGCCGTCCCAGCCGACCACGTCGAACGGGTGAGTCGGATACGTCACGATGCTGCCGACCAGGCCGGACGGCCCGTGGCCGCGGTGCTTGGTGTATACCTCGACATCCTCCTGCTCGACGATCAGTGGTTCGGCCGGTGCGTGCAGGTCACGCTCGCAATACGGCGCATGTTCCAGGAACTGGCCGTACCGCGACAGGTACCGCTTCGGCGGGGCGATGTGCGAGTTGGCCTCGATGACGTACGCGCGCAGCGGCTCGTCGCCGGTCGGCACCCACCGGTGCACGGTCGCCCGCGGAATGATCACATAGTCGCCCTGGCGGGCCGGCAGGAGCCCGAACATCGTCTCGACGGTCGCCTCGCCGGACTCGATGTACACACACTCGTCACCGATGGCGTTGCGGTAGAGCGGGGACGACTCTCCGGCGGCGACGTACGCGATCCGCACGTCGTTGTTGCCCAGCACCATGCGGCGACCGGTGACGACGTCCGCCGCCTTCCAGTCCCGGCCGGGAAACAGCTCGTGCAGCTTGAGGTGGCGCGGCTTGAGCGGGTGGTTCGGCACCGTCCGAGCATCCGGGATGTCCCATACCCGCGAGTCCACGATCGCCGACGGCACACCGGTGTGGTACAGCAGCGACGAGTCTGATGAGAAGCCCTCCTCACCCATCAGCTCCTCGTAGTAGAGACCGCCGTCGGGCCGGCGGAACTGGGTGTGACGCTTCGGCGGGATCTCGCCAACACTGCGGTAGAAAGCCATGACCCTCTCCTCGCGATCTTGCGACAATCAACAGCGTCGTACGGTGTGGATTGCATCAAGATCGACCAATGATGCTCGTTCGATTACCGGACACACGTGTACGCTTAATGACACGATGCGCTACAGTCCCACGTGTGTCAACTCTCCCCCTGCTCTTCCACCGGCTGATCGACGACGCCGCCCTGTTCCCACCAGGCAACGCGCCCATGCCAGAGGCGGTCCCGGCTCATGAACGTCATCGAACGCAGTGGTACGCACCGCTTGTCGGCCCGTTCTTGTGCCCTGCGGCGCGGGTGAGCGAGCTCAGCCAGCACGCGACGGCGAAGCTCGGCGTCATCGTCGTCGCGAGCGGCCCGGGAGACATCGAACCGGCCGTCCAGACCGTGTTGGCCGACCCGCAACTCGAACTCAGGGGCGTCGAGGTGCCAATGCGCGGAGAACCCCTGGCGGATTCCGCTCGCCGCACGCTCGTGGCGCTCGACGCCGCTCTCGTGGATGCGGACGATCCCGACCAACTGCCGGTTTACGTCGAAATTCCCCGGGCTCCGGGCTGGCGGGACGCCCTCGACCAGGTTGCGGTGGCGGGATACCGGTCGAAGCTGCGAACGGGCGGCGAGACGGCCGAAGCGTTTCCTGCCGAACATGAGGTCGCCGCGTTCATCATCGCGTGCCGGGAGTTCGACGTCAGGTTCAAGTTCACCGCCGGCCTGCACCACGCGATCCGCCACACGACCAGCGACGGACTCGAGCAGCACGGCTTCTTGAACGCGCTGGCCGCCGTGGCCGAGGCGCTCGACGGCGCAGACGAAGCAGCACTGGCCGCGATCCTGGCCGAACGCGACGCCGCGGCGATCGCCGAGCGTGTCAAGGCCATCCCGGTAGGGCGAGCCGCTACGGTACGGACCTGGTTCGGCTCGTACGGCTCGTGCAGTATCGACGAACCGTTGCAGGAACTGCTCGATCTCGGTCTCGTCACTAAGGAGTAGCCCGTGCCGGCGACGTCGTGGGTACCCATCGCCATGGATGACCCGTTCGGGGCGCACACGCTGCCGTACGGGGTGTTCTCGACCGACGGCGAGGAACCCCGTGTCGGCGTCGCGATCGGATCGTATGTCCTCGACCTCGCACCGCTCGCGGCGGTGGTGAACCTGGACGGCGCGCACGTGTTCGCAGAGCGCAGCCTCAACCCGTTCATGGCGCTGGGCCCGCAGGCCTGGGCCGCCGTGCGAGGCTGGCTGACCGAACTGGTCCGCGATGAGGCCCAGCGCGACCTGGTCGAACCCCACTTGGTGCCGATGGCGAACACCCGGCTGCACATGCCGTTCAGCGTCGCCGACTACGTCGACTTCTACGCATCGCAGCAGCATGCAGAGAATGTGGGCAAGATCTTCCGTCCTGACTCACCCGCGCTTCCAGCGGCCTGGAGACACCTGCCGATCGGCTACCACGGCCGGGCGGGAACCGTCGTCGTGTCCGGTACGGACATCGTCCGGCCGTCGGGGCTGCGCCGCGTCGCGAATGCTATCGAGTTCGGGCCGTCGCTGCGGTTGGACATCGAGGCCGAGGTCGGCTTCGTCGTCGGCGTGCCGTCTCAACTCGGCTCGGCCGTGCCCGTCTCGGCGTTCTCCGACCATGTCTTCGGTGTGGTACTGGTCAACGACTGGTCCGCCCGCGACATCCAGGCCTTCGAGTACGTCCCGCTGGGCCCGTTCCTCGGCAAGTCGTTCGCCACGTCCGTGTCGCCGTGGGTCGTCCCGTTGGCCGCCCTACAGGATGCCCGAGTAGCGCCGCCGAACCGAGATCCCGAGCCGGCCGCGTACCTGCGCGATGACGAGCCGTGGGGCCTTGCGCTCGACATCGAGGTGTCGTGGAACGGGACGCTCGTTTCCCGGCCCCCGTTCGCCGGCATGTACTGGACAGCCGCCCAGCAGCTTGCCCACTTGACCGCCAACGGCGCGTCCTTGCGCTGCGGCGACCTGTACGCGTCGGGGACGGTCAGCGGGTCCGAGCGCGACCAGCGCGGCTCGTTCCTCGAGCTGTCGTGGAACGGCGCCGAGCCGGTACGACTTGCCGACGGCAGCGAGCGGTCCTTCCTCGAGGACGGCGACGAGGTGACCATCTCTGCGAGCGCTCCCGGCCCGGACGCCACCCGTGTTCAACTCGGAGCGGTCACCGGGCGAATCCTTCCCGCCCCGAGTTGACCAGCGATCAGGGATGGTGATCGCCGTCACTAGAATCGAACCCGGTGATGCGATCACGGGCCGGCTCGGCCCTCGCGATTTCCGCGGCCGCCTACCTCATCGGTGCGGTTCCGGTCGCGCAGATCATCGCGCGACTCCGGTGTGGAGCAGACCTGCGACAGATGGGTACGGGGACCGTGTCCGCGGGTGCCCTCGTGTCGGTGTCCGGTATTGGCACGGTGGTGACGGCCGGCGCGCTTGACGTCGCGAAAGGCATGGCCGGCGCGCTGATAGCCAGCCGGGCGGTGAGCCCCCTGCCGGCCGCGACGGCCGGGGCGACTATCGCCGGCCACAACTGGTCGCCGTTCCTTGGAGGGGCCGGTGGCCGCGGCTTCTCACCCGCCGTCGGGGCACTCGCCGTCCTCGCGCCCGAAGGCGCCGCCGTTCTCATAGCGGGCGTCGCAGCCGGGCGTGTGATCGCCGGCGACTCGGCGATCGGAGCGCTTGCTGCCTACACCGTGCTGCCAATCGTGCTGCACCGAACCCGCGGTCGAACCGGAACACTCACCGCCATGGCCGTTCTCATCCCGATGCTGGGCAAGCGGCTGGCCGGCAACCGGCGCGCGCGCGGCGCGGACGCGTACCTGTGGCGGCTGCTGTACGACAGGGATCAGCGGCCGAAGTCATGACCGTGGCCGTCATCACCGACACCGCGGCATCGATCAGCCGCCGGCTGGCCGACGAATGGAACGTCCGGCTGGTGCCGCTCTCCGTCATGGTGGCAGGGCGAACGTACCGGGACACCGAGGTCGACCTGGCCAGCCTGCCGGCCGCGCGGATCACGACGTCCGGGCCACCGCCGGGTGAGTTCCTGGCCGCACTCGCCGACGCCCGGGACGGCGCGGTGATCGTGACCGTCGCCGCATCACTGAGCAGCGCGCACGCGTCCGCCAGGGCGGCCACGACGGCCATGGACGTCCCCGTCGAGATCGTCGACAGCCGCACCGCTGCCGGCGCCCAAGCCCTTGTCGTGCTGGCCGCCGCAGAACGAGCCAACCGCGGCGCAGGTGTCGCCGAGGTCGCCGAGGCGGCCCGAGCCGCTGCGGGCGACGTACAACTGGTGGGTTGCCTGGCCGACCTGGAAGGGCTGGCCCACAGCGGCCGGGTTCCTGGCCTGGCCGCCACGGCGGCACGCAAGGCAGGCTTACGGTTCATGTTCAGGCTCACCGACGGGGCCGTGCGGCCCATGAAGCCGGCCAGTAGCCGCAGCGCCGCCGTCGATCGGATGGTGAGCATGTGTACGACGTCGGCTCGCGCCGGCTCGGTGGCCGACATCATCACACTTGGTGATGACGCGGATCTGCGGTCCCGATTAACGCACGCGCGGGACTCCGGGCGGTTGGCGGTCGGACGCCTGTACGCGGGCACGTTCGGCACCGCGATTACCGTGTACACCAGTCCGCATGTCACCGGGCTCGCCTGGCGCTGGAGGAGTTGATCCGGGCCACCGCCGACGATGCTGAGATCAGCGCGGACGAGAGCTGGCAAACACCGCCGACCGTCGAACTAAGCTGACCAGCGTGAAGCTGGTCGAGCGCGAGGCCGCCATGGCGGCGCTTGATGAGCGACTCGCCGACGCCCGCCGGGGAGACGGCTCGGCCGTGCTCGTCCATGGCGAAGCGGGGATAGGAAAGACCAGCCTGTTGCGGACGTGGACCGGCAACCTGCCGCAGGGTCAACGACTCACGTGGGGCGCGTGCGATCCGCTCACCACACCTGGGTGCGGAGGGCGCCGCGGCGAGTCCGCCAGCGGCTGCGCGAGCTCGGCGTGTCGGGCGTGCCTCGCGGCCCACGAGCGACGACCCGAGCCAACCCCGCAATGCTGACGGCCCGGCAGCTCGAAGTCGTCGAATTGCTCGCCGCCGGCCTCACTAACGCCGAGATCGCCGACGAGCTAGTGATCTCGCCGAAGACCGCCGGCCACAACGTCTCGGCGATCTTGGACAAGCTCGGCGCCCGCTCGCGGTTGGAAGCGGCCAACATGGCCCGAGAGCTGGGCCTCACCGGCTGATCGGTGACCCGCGAACGTAGGGATCCGAGCTCGCCAAGATAGGAAATCCACCCGATGTAGGGCCTGGTGGTGCGTTCGTACGTTGCTCATGTCGCTCAACAACCAACCTCACAGAAGGAGACGACATGAAGCTCTACGCGATTCGCCGCCGGGACTACTGGGGCAGCCCGGAGCAGCTCCAGGCGACGGCGGCCAAGTCGGCCCAGGTCGGCGAAGAGATGGCCGAGGACGTCCGCTGGATCCGCAGCTACGTGGTCCAGGAGGAGTCGGGCAAGCTCGGCACCATCTGCATCTACGAGGGCACCAGCCCGGAGAAGGTGCGTGAGCAAGCCGAGCGCACCGGCATGCCGGCCGACGAGGTGTCCCTCGTGGCCGACACGGTCATCGTCCGCCCCGATCCAGTCGCCGCCGCCAGCTGAACCGAAGGAGTTCTCTGATGTACCGCTTCCAAGCCAAGGCGTCTCGTCTCGCTCTGATCCTGCCGGCGGTCGCCGCAGCCGTCGTGGTGCCCGCGTCGGTGGCCACGGCGGATGCGACCTGTTCCAGCACGCTCGAGATCGCCAACCATGGCGAGCACATCGTCGCCGACTACATCACCGGGCTCGGCCGCGAAGCCATGGAGTGGTCACCGAGCGGCGGCGTCGTCGGCCAATCGCTGGCCGGCACCGGCGCCGCGGTGCCTGGGGCCCCAGGCCCGGGATCGCACTTCGTTAACGGGTTCGCACCCGGTGCGTCGTTCTGTCTCGACCAGTCGCAGTCGCCGGGCGCCCACCCCGGCCCGTGACGACGCGACAGCTTTCCCACCTCGTTGTTCACGGGCGGGTGCCCCCTTCCGCAGCACTTGAAGGAGGCACCCGCCCGTGACTAACGGCTAGACGGCACGCTGGTAGGCGCGGAACGCACGCGCCGACAGCCACGTCATCACCACAGCCAGCGCGGCGAGCAGAGCCATCCGCCCGCCCACCAGACCCCAGTCGGGGCCCGCCACCAACGCCTCACGGCTTGCCACCACCGCCCAGTCGACCGGGTTGTACTTGGCTACCGAGCCGATCCAGTCCGGTAGCAGCCCCGGAGCCATCAACGTCGACGACAGGAACAGCAGCGGGAACGCCAGGAACTGGAAGATCCCGATCAGCGCGTCCTGGGTCCGCATCAGCAACGCAGCCGCACACGAGAGCGCTGCGAAGATCACAGCGAGCAGTACGGCGGCAGCGAGGACGACAAGCACGCCGACCCCGCCGGCGTCGTACCGCGCACCCATGGCCAGGGCGACGCCGAACACGATCAGCGACTGGACGACGGTCACGGCCGCCTGGTACGCCAGAATGCCGTTGATGATCGCTACCCGGCGGACCGGCGACGCCAGGTACCGATCCATCACACCGCGATCCATGTCATCGACCAGGCTGGTACCGGCCCAGCCGGCGTTCATCATCGCCGTCATCACGATGACACCGGGTGCGAGGTACGCGACGTAGGAGACGTCCCCGAACCCCGGCAGGTCCACCACCCGTTCGAAGAGCTGGCTGAACAGCAACAACCAGACCATCGGTTGCACGAGAGTGAACGCCAGATACACCGGCTGCCGGTACAGGATCCGTAGGTTGCGAACCGCAAGATGCGAGGAATGCGTCACCGCGGTCGTCATGCCGCGACCTCCTTCGTCCCGGCCTCGTCGGCGGTCTGGAACGACCGGCCGGCGTGGCGCAGGTAGACATCATCAAGTGACGGGCGGGCGACGGTGACCGACGCCAGCGGGATCTGAGCGGCGTCGAGCGCGGCCAGCACACCCGGGAGGGTTGCCGCGCCGTTGCCGACGCGGGCCCGCACGATCGCGCCGTCGGCGGCGACGTCACGAACACCGGCGACCGTCTCGATGGCTGCGCGAGCGTGGCCGTTGACGGCGGGCTTGGCCAGCTCGATCTGCACCGTGTCGCCGGACAGCTCGCCCTTCAGCTGCTCTGGCGTTCCTGCCGCCACGATCTGGCCGCGATCGACGATCGCCAACCGGCTGGCGAGGTGGTCGGCCTCTTCCAGGTAGTGCGTCGTGAGCAGGACGGTCAGGCCATCGGACTTGGTCAACTCCGCGATCTCGGACCACATGTCCGCTCGCGCCTCCGGGTCGAGGCCCGTGGTGGGTTCGTCCAGGAACAGGACCTGCGGGCGGTGAATGAGCCCGAGCGCGACGTCCAGCTTGCGCTGCATGCCCCCCGACCACGTCTTGGCGATGCGGCCGGCGGCATCTGTCAGGCCGAACCGTTCGAGCAGTTCGGCTGAGCGGGCCTTGATCTCCCGGCTGGACAGGCCGTAGATGTGGCCCTGCAACGCGAGGTTCTCCCAGCCGGTGGCCGTCGGGTCGAAACACGGCTTCTGCGGGACGTAGCCGATGGCACTGCGGACGCCGGCGGGATCGCGTCTCACATCGATCCCCGCGACCGACGCGTCGCCAGAGTCGGGCGATGCGAGGGTCGTAAGGATCTTGACGGTGGTCGACTTGCCGGCGCCGTTGGGGCCCAGCACGCCGAACACCGTCCCGAAGGGGACGCTAAACGTGACGCCGTCGAGCGCCCGGACCTGCTTGGCCCCCTTTCCGTAGGTCTTGGTCAGCCCCGATGTCTCGATGGCGAGGCGGGTAGGTTCGGACACGGTTCTCCTTCCATGGGTGAGGAGAGCCGATATGCCGCGATTGGCCTACGCTTACAGGTGCGACGCCTTGGGCTGTAGACCGCCGTGGTTCTCGGCTCAGCGTTTCGGATGGCCCCTGGCCGGCGGTGTTGCCGCACCGCGGTCCGGGGCCGTTCGGTCATTCGAATTCGTCGGCGCGCTCGATCCAGGCGAACTCCTCCTTGAACTCGTCGATGAGAATCGCCCAGATCTCGTCGTTCGACAGATCCGTGGCGCGAAGCTCGTGCAACCGGCGCCACCCTGCAAGACCGCCGAACGTGCCGTCGCGCAGGTCTGCGAGGAACGCGGACAGGAAATCGACTTCGGCAGCCAGCAGGGCCAGCTCGTACTCGTGCTCGATCGCGAAGAGCCGCGGCATGCCGGCGTCAATGGCGCGGCCCATCGACTCTCGGCCGGCTTCGAGCGCGCGCTGTTGAGCGGCCAGCCGTCGCTCGAGCAGGTCGATGACATCGTCCGGCGGCAGTGCGGGCATCAGCGACAGCGCCGCCTCGAACTGCGGGAACTCCTTGACCGGTTCGCTCAGTAACCGGGTGAGCCACTCGATCATCTCCCGCCGGCCCGCTTCGGTGATGCCGTAGACGGTGCGTTCGGGACGGTTGCCGGACCGGAGGGTCTCACGCACTTCGATCAGCCCGCGGTTCAGCAGCGACTCGACGACGGCGTACAGCGAACCGTAGTTGATCTTGACGCTGTGTTCCTTGCGCCGTTCCTTGAGCGTGGCCGACATCTGGTACGGATGCATCGACTCCTCGTGCAGCAGCACGAGCACCGCGAGGGCCAACGGGTTGCGTCGAGCCGTCGCCATATTCTCCTCCGTACATCCCGATTCGACTACTTGGAATCGAGTATTCCCATCGAAGCAGCCGTTGTCAAGGGGCGACAACGCCACGAGCGCCGAGCTGATGGCCATCCGGGTCGCGCGGGTGAAGATCACGACTCATTGCATCGTCGGAACGTTCGTCGGTGCGTTCGTCGTCGGTGCCATCAACGCGGGTGTGATCAGCGCCGGCATCGACGGCTTCTACACCCAGCTGTCCTTCGGCCTGGTCATCATCGTCTGGCTGGTGATCCAGACGTTGATCAGAAAACGAATGCAGGGTTGAGCGGGCCGCAGCCCGCTGCGCCGCGCCGTCACGAGCCGGCGATCCAGTCGGCCAGCCGGTTGATCGCGTCGAAGGTCGGGTTGCAGTACTTCTGGAGGAAGTCCTCGCCGGGATCCTCGGCCGCGTCGAGTTCCCCGGCGGCATCCAGGGCGGCGCCACCGTCGAAGTCGACGCATGAGATCCGCACCGACAACTCCTGGTCGGGCCGCCCGAACACGCTCCCCGGCAGGAACGCCACCCCGAGCTCGTCGAGCGCGCGCTCACATAGTTCCCGGCTCGAGGTGATGCCCCGATCGGCGAGTTTGGTCCGCGGTGCGGTGAAGTTGGGGAACACGTAGAACCCGCCCTTGGGCGGCGCAAGCTCTGCTCCTACCGAACGCAGCCGGTCGTAGCTGTGCAGCATGAGTCCCCGTAGCACCTTGCGGGCGCGCATCAGGTAGTCGTCCCACTCGGCGCTGGGCTCGAACCCGTGGACCGCCGCGTACTGGATCGGCGCCGCAGTCGAGGTGAACGTCTCGCTGGCGACCGCCGCCATCGCGTCGACCAACCAGGTCAACGACGCCGGGAAGACGAACGCGCCGAGCCGCCAGCCCCCGGCCCCGGCCCACTTGGACAGGCCGTTGCTGATGATCGTGCCCTCCGGGTAGTACCGGGCGATGGACACGTGTTCGCCGTCGAAGCGCAACCCGCTGTAGACCTCATCGGCTAGCAGCAGCACCCGGTACTTGCGAGCGACCTGCGCGATCTTGCGAAGCTGGTCGTCTGAGTAGGCCGTCCCCGTCGGATTGCCCGGGTAGTTGAGGATGAGCAGGCGCGGGCGATGCGGGTCGGCCGCACACAACTGCTCCAACGCCTCCGGCGTGACGCCCAGCCCCGTCTCGATCTCGGTCGGCAGCCAGTGCAGGTTGCGGCCGATGATCCGGGCCTGCGGTGCGTACGAGACCCAGCTCGGAGCCGGAATAACCAGTTCGCCGTAGTACACGAGCTGGACCAGGAACATCAGCTCCTTGGTTCCCGGCCCGACAAGGACGTTCTCGGGCAGGTAGTCAAGCCCCTGCGTACGCCTGTAGTAGTCGACGATCGCCCGACGCAACTCGGGCAGGCCCTTCACCGCGAGGTAATCCTTCTCTCCGGCGTGCTCGCGCAGGGCGCGGACCATCACGTCGGGCACCGGGAACGGTGACTGGCCCAATCCGAGCCGGACGACGTCGCGTCCCTGGTTGATCAGCGCGGCGCAGCGCTCGTTGATCGCCACCGTCGCTGACTTCGAAAGTCCCCGCACATTCAGGTTCAGCTGAACCTGAGGTGTGAACTCCGCCTTGACGCCTCCGTTGGTGACTGATGCAGCCACCAGTCCCTCATTCGACACCGGATCCCCTCACGACCCCGCTGTACCACCCCACACGCTCGTTAACCCTAGCTAAACAGTCACGGCAATTGCGGCAGCTGCCGCATCGTGGACGAGTGTCAGTTCCCCGACCCTGCCGGCAGCCGCCAAATCGTCCACGGCGATCTGCTCGAGCTGGCCGGGCGGACCTCCAACGGTCGCGGCGGCCAGCTCTGCTCGCATCGACAGCCGACGCCGTGACTTGGCGCCGCGGATGCCCGAAAGCGCGCTCGCAGTCGCGGTCAGCACATCCGGCGCCGCCCGGCGTGGCAGCTCGTCAGCGGACGGCCACGGTGCGCTGTGGATCGAGCCGTCGCGGAACCAGGACCACACCTCTTCGGTGACGAACGGCATGATCGGCGCGAACAGTCGGAGCTGGACGTCAAGTCCCAGTCGCAAGGCCGAGATCGCCGACGCGGCCCGCGGTGCTCCGCGCTCGCCGTAGGCCCGGCGCTTGACCAGCTCGACGTAGTCGTCGCAGAACGTCCAGAAGAACCGCTCGGTCGCCTCCAGGGCGCTCGTGTAGTCGTACTGCTCGAATGCATCTGTCGCCGCGTCGACGACGTCGGCGAGTGCAGCGAGCATCCCGAGGTCGAGTGGCTCGCTCACCCCGTCGGTCGGCCGACTTGGCTCCTCCGTCGCAGGCAACCCCAGCACGAACCGGCCGACGTTCAGAATCTTGGTCGCCAGCCGCCGGCCCACCTTCATCTGGGTCTCGTCGAACGGGGTATCCAGACCGGGACGCGCGCCGGCCGCCCGCCACCGCACCGCGTCGGCGCCGTACTTCTCCAGAACACCGACCGGAGTCGTCACGTTGCCGGCGGACTTGCTCATCTTCTTGCGGTCCGGGTCGACTACGAAGCCCGAGATGGCCGCCCGCCGCCACGGCAGCGAACCGTGCTCGAGGTGCGAGCGCAGCACGCAGGTGAACAGCCAGGTTCGGATGATCTCGTGTGCCTGCGCGTGCAGGTCCATCGGAAATGTCCTGGCGAACAGGTCAGGATCCCGTTCCCAGCCGCAGACGATCTGCGGGCTCAGCGACGATGTCGCCCAGGTGTCCATGACGTCCGGGTCCCCGACGAATCCGCCGGCCCGGCCGCGGTGCGACTCGTCGAAGCCGGCCGGGACGTCCGATGCCGGGTCGATCGGCAACTCGTCCTCCGCTGCAACTATCACGTCGTCGTACCGGACCTCCCCGTTCGGCCCAACCCGGTACCAGACTGGGATCGGGACGCCGAAGAAGCGCTGTCGGCTGATCAGCCAGTCGCCCGTCAGGCTGGTCACCCAGTGTTCGTACCGGTGCCGCATCAACTCAGGCACCCACGCCAGCTCACGCCCACGCCGCAGCAGGTCGTCACGAAGGTCGCCGTCCCGCCCACCGTTGCGGATGTACCACTGGCGGCTGGTGACGATCTCGAGCGGGCGGTCGCCCTTCTCGTAGAACTTGACCGGGTGGACGATTTCACGCGGTTCGCCGGTCAGCGCGCCGGCCTCGGCCAACAACGTCGTGATGCGGCGCCGCGCCTGCCCGGCCGTCAGCCCCGCAAGCTCGTCGTACGGCGAGGCGGCGAGCCCCGCGGGCGGCGCTTCGGCGAACCGGCCGTCCCTGCCGATGACGGCTCGGATGGGCAGGTCGAGCTCGCGCCACCACGTGACGTCCGTGACGTCGCCGAACGTGCAGACCATCGCGACCCCGGTGCCCTTGTCCGGGACCGCTAGGCGGTGCGCCCGCACGGGAACCTCGGCATTGAACAGCGGGGTGCGGACGGACGCTCCGACCAGGCGGGTATACCGCTCATCGTCGGGGTGGACGACCAGGGCGACGCATGCGGGCAGCAGTTCCGGCCGGGTCGTGTCGACCGGGACGAGCTGCCCTTGCGGTCCGTGGAACGCGAGCCGATAGAAGGCGGCCGGGCGCTCGCGGTCCTCGAGCTCCGCCTGCGCGACCGCGGTCTGGAACGTGACGTCCCACAACGTTGGCGCCTCCGCCTGGTAGGCCTCGCCGCGAGCCAGGTTGCGCAGGAACGCGCGTTGCGAGGCGACGCGCGCCGGCGCCCCGATCGTCGTGTACGTAAGTGACCAGTCGACCGACAGGCCGGCCCGCCGCCACAGCTGCTCGTACGCCTGCTCGTCGTTGGCGGTAAGGCGCTCGCAGAGCTCGACGAAGTTGCGCCGCGAGATGGCCATCGGCGTCTTCGGTGGCCGGCCGGGTGGCACGAAGGCCGGATCGTACGGTTGCGCGGGATCACACCTGACGCCGAAGTAGTTCTGGACCCGGCGCTCGGTCGGCAGCCCGTTGTCGTCCCATCCCATCGGGTAGAAGACCTCACGGCCGCGCATCCGCTGGTAGCGAGCGATGGTGTCGGTGTGGGTGTACGAGAAGACGTGGCCCACGTGGAGCTGGCCGGAGGCGGTCGGCGGGGGCGTGTTGATCGAGTAGACCCGGTCGCGGGATGCGGAGCGGTCGAACCGGTAGGTTCCTTGCTCGTCCCACCGGGTGGCCCATTTCTCCTCGAGCCCGTCGATCGGCCGGTCGGAAATGTTCAGTGGCATGGTCGGCTCACCTTTGGTGTCGGGGTGCCCGGGATTGCCGGGCATCCGGAGGGATTCTCGTTGCTGAGCGGCGCGCCTACGCGCGCACGACTACTCGCGCCCGGGCAGAACCGGTGCGAGTGCGGACGAGAATCCGGCTGCGAGCCATGCAGGAGATCATACGGCACTCGGCGATTGCGGCGGACTCGCCATTCAGGTAGGTTGTCAGGCATGGTACCTGGCGACGCCCGACAAGCGGCGCTGGACTCGCGACTGCTCACCAACCTGCGGCGGGGCGCCCTGGAGTACTGCGTGCTTGCCTTGTTGCGCAATGGCGAGTCGTACGGGCTCGACATCGCGCACGCGCTCTCGGCGGACGGAGTCCTGATCACCAGCGAGGGTACGCTCTACCCCCTTCTCTCCCGCCTGCGCAAGAGCGGGCTGGTGGCGACCTCATGGCGGGAATCGGCGGCCGGCCCGCCCCGCCGCTACTACAAGCTGACCGCCGATGGCATCGCCGCACTTGCCGCCTTCGAGCGGACCTGGGAACCGTTTCGCAACGCCGTCGACCGAGCTCTGAAGGGAGCCCGCTGATGAACACCGCAGACCGTCGCATCGCCGAGGTGGAGCGCTACATCCACGAACTCGCGATCGCGCTGTCCGGGCTGCCCGCCGACGAGCGCGAGGACGTGATCGCGGGCATCCGCGAGCACATCGACGGCTCACTGCTGGCCATCGCCGACCCGACATCCGCCGACGTGCAGCGGGTGCTCGACGAGCTCGGTGATCCGCTGGCGATCGCCGCCGATGCCGGCGCGCCGGCCGCGGCTGCATCGAGGCCACCGGGTACGGGGACCACACCACCGAGCCGGGCGGCGACACCCCTTTCGGGCGCGGCCTCCGCGCCACGGCAGGACTCTGCGAACGTCCCCCTTCTCGAGCGCGATTGGGTACCGATGGCCGTCATCGGCTCATTCGTGCTCGCCGGATTCTTCGTCTGGCTGGGAGGGCCGGTTCTCGCTTTCGCGGCATGGCTGGTCGGCCTCGTGGGTCTGCTCGCATCACCGCTCTGGCACGCCGTCGAGAAGCTCTTCGGCGTCGTGGTATTCGTCGCCGGCCCGGCAATCGTTGGTGGGCTTGTTCTCGGCTACGTCCCCGGCCGCGGCTTGTTCCGCGACAATGCCGGCCCTCGTGTGACGGATTCGTGGTTCGGCGGGTACGGCGCCTGGCCGCACCTCTTCGAGCTGGCCACGGCCGGCATCGTCGTCGTGCTGCTGGCAGCCGTCGGCGCGTGGCTGCTGGCCCGCGGCTCAGCCCGGGCGCGCGGCTCGTCCCGGGTACGCGGTTCCGTCGGCGGCTGAGCGGCCTACTTCGCCGTTTCCGGTTCGTCCCGCTCGCCGATCGGGGGTTCGTCGCCGGTATCCGTTGTCGCCGTACTCCCAGGAGGGCGAATCCGAACGGCGCAGCGGCCGCCGAGTCGACACACTCGCCGATCCCATCGTCGCGATAGACGATTGCCGGACGCGGGAAGACGTTGCCCTCAGCTCCGCCCGGATACCAGCCACCGGCGTCGATGCACTCGGACCAATCCCAGACGTCGATGCTGTCCACCGGGCGACCATCCTGGTCGTAGATCCGCACTCCCTCCAATAACCGACCGTCCTGGTCGTACGGGTACAGGTTGAAGATTGTCGAGCCGTCCTGGTGGTAGCGGCCAGTGGGGTACGGCTCGTAGTAAGGCTCCTCGTACCAGAACGGCGAGTAAGGATCGCTGTAGCTGGCCAGCACCAGCACCGCAGGCGTAAGGACGGTCAGAGCAGTGTTGCCGGCGATCTGTGCAAGCCGCGGCCGGCCCCACATCGGGCGGTCCACCGCTCGGCGGCCGAGCCAAACGGACCCGATCACAGTAGCCGCGAGTACAACGACACCGGCCGCCGTGCGGGGTACCCGAAGTGCGGGCGGCACCCCGAGAGTGAACATCAACAGTTGAGCCGCGACCGCCCGTCAGGCCCCGTGCTCGGAAACCGTCTCGTGATTCAAGAGCTTGCCATCGTGCCTGACCACGACGTACTCGACGCTGCCGTCGTGATAGTCCTCGCGGCTGGCCCGACAGCCGGCGTCGAAGAGCATCTGATCAGTGACCAGGCCCTGGTCGTCGCGGGTCTCGTAGTGCTCGCCGGTATTCGTCCGTCCGCACGGGGCGATCCGGCTGCCGAATCGTGCGCTCGTGACCGTCATCGCCCTCACCGCCTCCTCGCCCGGCCGGGCGTCGAACACCTTCATTGTCCCATTTCCGGCCACCTCGGGAAACGCCGCACGGCGGTTTGGCAGACTTGCGGTCCGTGCCCCGCGTCGTCCTACTTGCCGGTCCATCCGGCAGCGGCAAGTCCCACCTGGCCCGGTCCAGCGGACTGCCCGTCGTCGCGTTGGACGACTTCTACCGCGAGGGAGACGATCCGATGCTTCCTCGCCATCCAGGGCTGGGGATCGCGGACTGGGACGATCCGGACGCCTGGGACGCAGCTCGCGCGGTGGACACCCTGGTGACGATCTGCACCACGGGCTCAGCCGACATCCCGGTGTACGACATCGCCCACGACAAAGTGGTGCGCACCGAGCGGTTCACGGCGGGCACGTCACCGGTCGTAGTCGCCGAGGGCCTGTTCGCCGGCGAAATCGCGCCGGAGTGCCGCGACCGAGGCATCCTCGCCGATGCGATCGTCGTCCACCGCAAGCCCTCGAAGAACTTCGTCCGCCGCCTGCTTCGCGATCTCGCCGAACGGCGCAAACCCCCGCTGACGCTGCTGCGCCGGGGCATCGCCTTGTGGCGGGCCGAGCGGTCGATACTCAAGCGCCAGATGGCACTGGGCTGCCGGCCGATGAGCGCCTCGCAGGTCAGGCACGCGCTGGCGGCGATGGCCGTGGAGCCCCAAACGCCCGCGTGAGCGACCGCATCCGACTGCGGCCGCTTCCGGCGTCGTGGCTGATCAAGCCACGCGAGGCCCGACCCGCCGATCACCTCATTCCGCGGATGCGGGCGAACGCACGCGCAGCGCCCAGGTGGGCGTATCCGGGCTTGATCACGTCGTTGATCAGGCCGAGCCGCTCGTCGAACGGGATGAAGGCGCTCTTCATGGCGTTGACCGTGAACCACCGCATGTCGTCCAGGTCATAGTCGAACGCCTCGCAGAGCAGGTCGAACTCGCGCGATGCGGACGTCGCGCTCATCAACCTGTTGTCGGTGTTGACGGTGACCCGGAATCGAAGGCGGGTCAACAGCCCGATCGGGTGGTCACGGATCGACTCCGCGGCCCCGGTCTGGATGTTCGACGACGGGCACATCTCCAGAGGGACTCGCCGGTCGCGTACGTACGCCGCGAGGCGCCCGAGCGTCACCTGACCGTCCGGCTCGACGGCGATGTCGTCGATGATCCGCACCCCATGGCCCAACCGGTCGCAGCCACACCACTGCAAGGCCTCCCAGATGGACGGCAGCCCAAAACCCTCGCCGGCGTGGATCGTGAAATGGGCATTCTCACGCCGCAGGTACTCGAAGGCGTCCAAGTGCCTGGTCGGTGGGAAACCGGCCTCCGCGCCGGCGATGTCGAAGCCGACGACCCCGGCATCGCGGTACCGCACCACGAGCTCGGCGATCTCGCGCGAGCGTGCCGCATGTCGCATGGCGGTCAGCAACGTGGCGACCTGGATCGGATTACCGGCCGCCGCCGCTCTCGACTCACCTAGCCGGAACCCCTCCTCGACCGCCTCGACGACCTGCTCGAGGCTCAGCCCGCGGGTCAGATGCTGCTCCGGTGCGTAGCGCACCTCGGCGTACACGACTCCGTCGGCCGCCAGATCCTCTGCGCACTCGGCCGCGACTCGGACGAGGGCATCGCGGGTCTGCATCACGGCGACGGTGTGGTCGAACGTCTCGAGGTACCGCTCGAGCGAGCCGGAATTCGCCGAATCGACGAACCACTGCGCGAGCTTGTCCGCGTCCGTAGCCGGTAGCTCGTGCCCGATCTCCGCTGCCAACTCGATGATCGTGGCCGGACGTAAGCCGCCGTCCAGGTGGTCGTGCAGCAACACCTTGGGGGCGGCGAGAATCTCCTCGCGAGTCGGGGCCATGCGCTCGACGGTACCGCGTATCCCTAGAGTGAGAGTTCATGATTTCCGTGCTGCCCGATCCCGCCTCCCCGTTCGGCCGCCGGGTCCGCGACCGGTTCCGTCACGAAGAGGTCATCTGGCTGACGACTGTCGGCCGAGACGGCACCCCGCAGCCGAACCCGGTGTGGTTCATCTGGCCGGGCGAGGCGGAGATCCTCACCTACAACATGCCGACGGCTCATCGGCTGGCCCACGTCGCCGAGCGGCCGGCCGTGTCGCTGCATTTCAACAGCGCCGAGGACGGTAACGACGTCGTCGTGGCACGCGGCCTCGCTGAGCGGGCCGACGGCGAACCGCCGCCTCACGAGTCGCCGGCCTACCTGGCCAAGTATCGCGAGGCCATGCTCGAGATCAGCGGCAGCCTCGAGGCGTTCGCGTCCGCCTACTCGGTACCGGTGCGGATCCGCATGACCCGGATCCGCGGCTACTGAAGGTCCGGCATACCAGTGGGGAGCTGGTGGCCCTCAACAAGGCTTGTATGCTAGCGTTCCAGCTGGCCGTACCGGTATAGGTCTGCTGGAGCGAGGCATGGCACCCACCGCCGCGATGGAGATCTACTTCGACGGGCTGCTCACCGAGCCGCGACTGGACCATCCCGAAGGCATCGCGGTCCATCCGAACGACGGCAGCGTCTGGTGTGGTGGCGAACGCGGCCAGATCTTCCGGATCGCCGAAGGCAAGATCGAGCAGGTGGCATCGACCGATGGGTTCTGCCTCGGCATAGCCTTCAGCCACACCGGCGATCTCTACATCTGCGACCTGGCCCATGCCGCCGTCCTTCGGATGGACGGCCAGACCGGCGAGCTCGCCCGGTTCGCCGATGGTGCGGGCGAGCTCAGGTTCGTCTCACCGAACTTCGTCCTCGTCGACGCGGCCGGCCGGGTCTACGTCTCTGACAACGGCGTGCCCAACCAGCCCGGCCCGGGTGTGTTCCGGTTCGACCCCGACGGCAGCGGCGAACTGTGGCATCCGGGCCCGTTCAACTTCGCGAACGGAATGGCCCTCTCGCCGGACGGCAGAACGCTCTTCGTCGTCGAGTCGTGGGCGCGGCGGGTCGTCGCCGTGCCCATCGCTGGCGACGGCACCTCGGGAACAGCGTCCGCAGTCGTGGAACTACCGGAGATGATTCCCGACGGCCTCGCTTTCGACGTGCATGGCCGCCTGTACGTCGCCTGCTACGAACCGAGCCAGATCCTCACCGTCGATCCGGCCACCGGCGACTGGGCCGTGCTGGCCAGGGATCCCGACGCACACATGCTGTGCCACCCCACGAACATCGCCTTCCGGGAAGACCGGCTGCTGGCCGCGAACCTCGGCCGGTGGCACGTCACCAGCATCGACGTCGGTGTGGCCGGCGTGCCCGTTCCTCCGCCGGCTTCCTGACCGGCTCGACGCCTCCCGGGCGGTCAGAGATTCAGCGCGTCCAACAGACCCTGGAGGTAGCCGATCGCATGCGCTCGGCCTCGGCTGCAGTATGCAGCCGAGGAGGTGTCCACCCAGGTGTCCGGGTCACCGATCATCGCTGGGACGTGGTCGTCGATAAGGAAACCGTCGAAGCCGGCCGCCGCTAGCCGGCGGAGCACCGCGGCCGGATCGTAGTTGCCCTCGCCGAGGAAGCATTCGGCGAACTTGGGCACCGTGCCCTGCACGTCCCGGAAGTGAATGTAGAAGATCTTCCCCTTCGGCCCGAAGAAGTCGATCACCTTATTCACGCTGCGCTCTCCGTCCATCTCGGACACCGTGCCCAGACACAGCGTCAGACCCCACGAGGGGCTCCCACCGGACAGCTCGTACGCTCGCTCCAGGCCCTCAGGGCTGGACAGGATTCGGGCGATCCCACCGAGCGCGAGCTCGGGTGTCGGCGGATCGTCCGGATGCACGGACAGCCGGACCCCAACGTCCTCCGCAACCGGCAACACGGCCCCCAGGAAGACCCGGTAGTTCTCCCACATCCGCTCGGCACCTATCGGCTCCGGTGGTGGCTCCGGCGGCGTCAGCTTGTAGCCGGCCAGCTTGTTGCCGCCGGCCACCCGATCGGCGTCGAAGGCGGTCACCAATGCCCCGCCGCGCCCGCGGGCTCGCAGCTCGGTCCGCCAGACGTAACCGGGCAGGAAGTGATGGCCCAGGGTGAAGATTCCCGCAGCGGACATGTTGCGGATCGTCCGGCAGTAGTTCTCCAGCTGCGCCTCACGGCCCGGCAGACCCAGCAGTACCTTGTCCCAGTGGTGGTACGGGACATTCTCGATCGCTTCGAGAGTGAGACCCGCGCGCTTGCAACGCTCGCGTAGCGCCACCAGCTCGTCGGCCTGCCAGTACCCCGCGTGACCGGTCAGATTGGCCGGTGTGTGCAGGTGCATGCTGCCCAGCCCGAGTTGCTGAGCGAAGGCGACCACCTCGTCGTCCACCGCCTCGATGTGACCGAGCGCGACCCTGATAGCCAAGCCGGTTCACACCCCCGTGGATCGGCGCAGGAGGACGGCGGTCATCTCCGCCGGCCGCAGTTCCAATGTAATCGCACCGTCGACGACCTGTACCGGATCACCTATGGGAGTCTCCAGCACGCTTACCCGGTGCGCTTCGGTCGGCTGATACCCGGAGACATCCAGGCGCACGGCCTGCGATTCGCGGACAAGGCTGCGGATCCGGAGGATGACGCCACCGTCCTCGGTCACCGACTCCTTGGCGTGGACCATCACGTCGGCATCGTCGAGCGCCAGGTACGACCGCTCCGCGTCGGCTACGGTGCGGGAGTAGTCACGCAACACGATCGGCGGTGTGTGCATCTCTTCGGCGAACCGCCCGGCGGCCGCGTCGTGCACCGAACCCTCGTGCGTCGTGAGCCGGTAGCGCAGCGGGATCAGGCCACCCTGACTTGCTTTGAAGTTGACCATCCAGTGGTTGTTCAGTGCCCACGACATGATGGCCGGCGCCTCGGGCGCGAGCCGTTCCGCCGCCTTCGCGGTAGTGATGCCGCCAAGCTGCACCAGCGGTGCGTCCAGCGGCGCTACCGTCACGCCGGCCGTGCCGTCACTGACGTCGAACCAACCGCGTACCGGGAACCAGTCGCGTACGGTGCCGGGCAACTGGTCGTCGTCCGGCGAGAACGGCACACCGTTGACGTCCCCGCGGAAGGTCGGCTCACCCAACGCGGTCGGGAAGGCCACGAACAGCTCCTCGGCGTCGCAGACATGTTCCTTGTCCAGTTCCCAGTCGATGCCCAGGTGGCGGGTGCGGGTGTCCAGCCAGTACGTGCAGCGGGCCCAGCGCACCCCAGTGATCGAGCACTGCACGGAGATCGAGACCCGCCCGTGCTCGATCACCGGGATTCCCACGGCGACATCGGTCGGGACCTCGTGGCGGAACCGGACGTCGGTGTTCCAGGCGCCGAAGTTCGGAACCTGGGAGAAGTCCCAACCCGAGTTGATGGTGTCGCGGCCGGGAGTCATGGAGCCGGCGTCGTAGCCCGGCGTGCTGTCGTCGACCTGCTGGTAGATCAGCTGTCCGAGGCGCCAGCCGCGGTAGGTGCCGGCGAGCTCGCGGTCCAGTCGCTTGTCGTAGAGCGACCGCAGTCCGCCGGTCTGCGGGTCGACCTCGACGCGGTAGTGCTCGTTCTCGATGGTCTGCCCGGAAGCCGCCAGATCATCGCTCACGTCGGGCGCGTCCAGGTCCGCGAACACGTAGCCGAACGCCGGCAGCCGCAGCCGCTTGCGGCGGTCCGGCGTCGGCGGCTTCTCCCCGCCCCACGGCACACCGCGCGGAAAGAATGCCTCGAGCACGCCGACCGGCGCCGCGCCACCGCGTAGCTCCGGCTCGGCGACGAACACCTCGCGCTCCCAGGGAAGCGTGTTGACGACCAGCAGATCGTTGGTGTCGGCGGCCGGGTAGGCCTCGTCCGGGGTCAGGTCGCCGACATTGAACCTGCCCTCAGGTCCGGGATCGGCCAGCTCGCCGGCCAACCGGCGGGCCGACCGCGCCAGGATGTCGTGGGTCTCACCCGAGCCGCGATAGGCGAACGAGGCCTTGTAATTCCACTGCCCCTTGGACCACACGGAGTCCGGAGCTGCGACGCTGGCGAACGCGCCCCACGTGTGCTCGTCGTACAGGCTCAGCAGCTCGTAGACGTGGGCCAGCCGCTCCGCGGGCACCGCGGGATGCGTGTCCTTGCTCGCCCAGCTCGCGACCGTCTCCGCGGCCACGAGCAGGTTGTGGCTCTCCCGGTTCACGCCGCTTTCGAACGCGCTGGATGCGATGCCGTCGCACCACCAGTCCAGCCAGTCCCCTCGCATGACCGGCAGCGTCGACTCGTGCTCCGCCAAGACGCGCCGGAACAGGGATGGCGTGGAGAACTCCAGCCGCGGTGTGCGGCCCTGTTCGTTCCACTCTCGGACAAAGTCGATCATCCGGATGTCGGGTGGGCCGTTGTCGACCCGGATCGGGTGCGTCGACTGGCAGTACAGGAAGTCCCACGGGTAGCCGGTGTCCTCCTCCAGCATCTGGAGGAACTTCGGGAAGAACCTGTCGACGTACCGCCAGTCGCCGAGCTTGGCGTTGCTGCGGGCGAACAGGTAGTGGAATCCGTTCCAGGTCAGTGTGCGGCGACCGGTAGGCCCCTCCCACCAGAACGCCTGCGGGCATGGCTTGGGCACCCCGCCACGCACTGGATTGACCGACATGGTCAGAAAGTCGATGCCGGCTTCGGCAAGAAGGTCGGCGAACATCCAGCTGATCCCGTTGGAGTCCGACTGCATCGCGGAACTTATCGTGACGCCGAACTGCTCGCGCAGCCACCGGACCGGGTACAGGCTGCGGGCCATCTGCTCAGGAGCGAGCGACGGCGTGAAGTTCCACTGCATCGCTGTCACGTCGATCTGCCCCCGCTGGTGGCAGGCCAGGAACCGTTCGACCTGCTTGTCGCCGGCCTGCCGGAACCACCGTTCGGTGACTCCCGTGCCTTCGCACACCCAGCGGTAGCGCGACTCGTCCGGCGCGTCCGCGGTGTACTCGCACAGCTCGATCGCCCTGTCGATGAACTCCAGGTGCTGCCGGAACACGACATCCTGGTGGTCGGTGAAGCCCAGATCGGTGTGGCTGTGATTGGCCAGATACACGGTGGAGATCTGCGGACTCAACGCAACTTCCCTTCTTTCGGTGTGCGACTCAACGCTCGACCTGGAGGTTGAGCCCTTGGGCAAAGAGCCGCTGAACGGCGAGGAACAGCAGCACCATCGGCAGGGCCACCGCGATGGCGCCGGCCAGCACGACTGAGACGGACGTGGACGCCTGCGAGCCCTGGAGCGAGGCCAGGGCGGTCATGATCGGGCGTACCTCGGTACTGCGGCTCAGTGTCAGGCCGAACAGCAGGTCGTTCCAGATCCAGGTGAACTGGAAGATGAACACGGTCGCCAGCGCACTCCGCGACAGGGGCAGGTAGATCTGCCAGAAGATTCGCCAGGCCGAGGCGCCGTCCACCTCGGCCGCCTCGCGGAGCTCAGAAGAGATCGCGCCGAAGTAGTTGCGGAGCACGAAGACGGCGAAGGGGATGGCGATCGCCGTGTACAGCAGCACCAGTCCGGTGCGCCGGTCATACAGCCCGTACGCCCGGAACAGTTCGTAGAGCGGGGTGAGAAAGACCTGTAGGGGCAGGACGGTGCCGGTGTAGAGGAACATGAACCAGGCGAACCCGTACCTGATGCGCAGCACGACAACTCCGAAGGCCGCGAACGCGGCCAGCAGCACGGCTGCTGCGCCTCCCAGCGTCGCGTAGAACAGCGAGCTGGCGACGCTCGCGCCGAGCCCGGCGCTCTGCCAGGCCTCGTTCAGGTTGGAGAACAGGGCGAACGTCGACGACGGCACCCACAGCGGCACGTCGCCCCAGTCGCCGTGCGGACGGCCGGCATTGACCACGACGAAGTACAGCGGGCCGAGCCAGAGCAGTGCCGCGATGAACAGCAGCAGGTGGCGCAGACTCCGGCTCATGCGTTCCTCAACTGCCTTCGCAGGTACGTGCTGGCGATGATCAACACGAAGATCGTGAGCAGGACGGCGATGGCAGCGCCGTACCCGTGCCGGAACAGCAGGAACGCTTCGCGGAACATGGTGACCGCGAGGGTCTCGGACGAGCGGTACGGCCCGCCCTGCGTCATCAGCCAGATGATGTCGAACGTCTTGAGGCTGTTCACCAGCGTCATCCCGACGACCACGATCGTCATCGGCCGAACAAGCGGAATGATGATGTGCCGTAACAGCGTCCACCCGTGCGCGCCGTCGACGCGGGCGGCTTCGATCGGCTCTCGCGGCATCGCCTGCAGGCCGACAAGGAACAGGATCACGTTGATGCCGACCACCTGCCAGGTCGACGCCACGATCATGCCGAAGGTGTTCAGCGGCGGTTCGAGCAGCCACGATCGGGCCAGGCTCTCGAGCCCCAGCGCCGTCAGCAACTCATTGGTGACGCCGTCGCTGCGCAGCATGAACGACCACACGACGCCGACCGCAGTGCCGGACAGCGCGTACGGGAGGATGAACGGCAGGCGGTACAGCACACCGCCGGTGAACTGGAACGTTCCCCAGGCGACCAGGAAACCGATCACCACGGGCAGCACCAGCGATGCCCCCAGCCAGATCATGGTGTTGCCGAAGGACGATGCGAGCACCGGATCGCTGAAGAATCGTGAGTAGTTCGCAGCACCGACGAACTCCGGCTGGGCCATTCCGTCGGCATCGGTGAAGCTAAGCGTGAACGTGCGGAGAAACGGCCAGATCAAGAACACGAACACCATGACGGCGGCCGGCAGCACAAAGCCGTAGGCGGCGAACCTGCGCCGGCGCCCCGCCCAGATATCGTGCCACCACCTGCCCGGACGGCGGCCGGCACGCCGTGCCGCCGGTCCGGCCAACGGCTCGGAGGCCGCCGTCGGGGTCTCCGTACGGCTCATCCCCGGGCGTCCCACTCCTGCCGAGCGATCTGCTCGATGTTTTCGAGCACGTCCTGGTACTGGTCGGGGTTGAGCATGAAACGGCTAAGCTCGTCGACCGCCGCCTCGACGATGGCCGGTGGCGAGGCCTCCCAGTACCGCTCGATGAGTCGGTAGCCGCCCTGGTCGACGGCGTCCACGACCGACTGCAGGGCCGCGTCAGGGGCGGCCGCGCCGGGTGTGGCCGGCGTGTCGCGCAGCTGTTCTGACCACGCCTGTTGCGTCTCGGGCTGGACCCACCACTCGACGAAGCTGCGGGCCGCGTCCGGGTTGGGCGCGTTCACCGGGATCGCAAGCGGCCCGGTCTCGAAGATCACCACGTTCTCGGCGAGGTCCGGATTGCGGTTCGGCAGGATGAACGTGTCGTAGTCGGTACCAGGCTCGAGCCCGGCGTCCTGGAACGTCCCGTTGAACCAGGTTCCGTTGAGCACCATCGCGATCTCACCGCCGGCGAACTGGGCGGCCATCTGATCGTCGAGTGGCAGGTCCAGGCTGCTGAAGTAGCCGGCCTCGAGCCACTCGCCCCATTCCTGGAGGGCATCGACAACGAGCGGATCGGTGTACGACTCCTCACCGTCGGTGAGCCTGTCGTAGAAGTCCGGGTCGGTGCGAGCTATGAACTCCTCGAACCAGATGAACGCCGGCCACCGGCCGTCGGTGGTGGCGTAGAACGGTGTGACACCGGCTGCGACGAGGGAGTCGGCGACCTGCTCGAGCTCCTCCCAGGTCTCGGGCACCTCGAGCCCGTGCTCGTCGAAGACCCGCTTGTTGTAGAAGACCGGCCAGTAGGAGATGTGCAACGGCGCGGCGTAGATGCCGTCGCCGGAGGTGAACGCGGCCGCCAGGTCCCCACTTAGGTTTCCGGCAGCGACCTGCTCGTCCCAGAAGTCGGACAGCTCTGTCAGGTGTCCGGCGGTGACAAGATCCTCGAGCCGGTAGCCCGACCACCAGGTCATCACGTCCGGTGACTCGGACGACGGCAACGATGACTGAACGACCTGCTGGTAGGACGTCGTGTCGGCGTACGCGACCTGGCTGAGCGTCACTCCGAGCTGGTCTTCGCCCAGCGCCAGGACCTCGCCGAAGAAGTCTTCCCAGAAGGCCTTGTCGTGGACGAACGTCACCTCACCGCTGATCTCCGGTTCGTCCTCTGCAACAGGTGTCGCCTCCGTATCGCCTTCCGTATCGCCTGCCGTGTCGCCATCACTGGAAGGTGGCGCACAGGCAGCGACAGCCAGCGCCGTCGCCATCAATCCGGCCACCAGCCGTGCACGTGGAGCTCTCATTCCACCCTCCTGACCAACGCTGCCCGTAGCAGACAATAGTCGTCTACTAGTATGTTAGTGTGCTGCACAGTAGTGGAATCTCCGCAGCAGGTCAATGAGTCGGCCGTAGGATCGGCGGCGCTCGGCCAAGCCGGGATTCGCTCGTCGTCGACTACGTTGAGGACGTCCCTGCTCGCGACCGAGCGGTCCTCGTCAGCCCAGCAGTGTGATCGACCACTCGAGCGACTTGCGCTCCCCGGCCGGGTAGTTCAGGGCGCTGCCGTTCGCTACCGCCTCGGCCAGTCCGTTCGTCGGGTAGCTGGAGAACGGCTCCAGACCCACCGTGTAGATCCGGCCCCACCACGGGTAACCCTCGGATGCACCGAGCTCCTGCCACCGCCACAGGTAGGGCAGCACGCGCGCATCCCACGCCACCCGCAGGCCCGTCCCCGAACCAGGGTCGCGCACTTCGTACCACCCCTCGGTGAAACCGGTGAGGTAGACGATGTCGCTCGGTTCACCCCGAGCGCCGACGAGCGAAAGGTCGACCGTTCCCCCATCGGGTCCAGGAACCTCCGGCCACCGCCACGGCCCACCCGGCGCGACCAGCCGGTGCGGGGGGTTGATCGCGTCCGGATGCGGGATCACATTGGCGCCGTCCGGCAGCGTGATGCGGCACCCCGGGCGGAGGAACGGCCGGCCGAACACCACGTGCTGGCCCCACATCGCCGGTAGGTCTACGGGGGCGTCGTTGACGGTCTCCTCACGCACTTCGAGCGCCGGCTCGCCCGCGCCCAGCCGAAGTGTGCGGGACACTCGGAACGGCATCCGGCGGCCGTGAACGGTGAAGGTGACCGCCACCTCTGACTCGCCGTCCGCGACTATCGCGTAGTCCCAGGCGAGACCGGCAACCTCGTCGTGCTGGGCCAGCTTCACTCCGCGGTACGTACTCGGGGCGCCGCCGGACGGAAAGATCTCCTGCCACCCGCCCTCGTAGCTGTCCACGAACGTCGCCACGTCGTCGGTTCCCCCGCCGGCGACGTCGGCCGGGTTCCGCAGCCCGATCGGCGACAGCCACACATAGTCCAGGTCGCGCCGCTTGTCGTTGAACTCGACAACGTCGGCGCCCTTGTCGGCCAGCACGGTGACCCGCAACCGCTCGTTCTCCAGCACCACCGCGCGCATGCCCGCGTAGGTGATCTCGTGCACCCGCGGGCCCCAGTTTCGCCGCGGCCGCCACCTACCGACGACGGGCGGATGGTCCGGGCTCACGGCTGCTCCCCGCCCCCGCGACCAGCAATGTGCAGCAGCACGGCCACCGATCCCAGCCTGGGTACGGGCACCTCGATCGCACCGTCGACGGAAGCTGCGTCCCCGAGCGGCTCCGCGAGATACGTGGCCAGGCTCGCGCTCTCCACGTCGAACTGCGGCCCGATCCGGACCCGGACCGGTTCCTCGGCGAACGATTGCAGGCGGACGAGCGCCTGATCCGGCCGGTCATCAACCCCTGTGATCGAGACGACGCGTATCCGGTCGTCGTCCACCTCCAGGAGCGACCGCACCGTCGGGCCGTCCGGGTCGGCCGCACCTGCGGCGACGACCCAGCGGAGTGGATTGGTCACCTCGGCGGCGGTCCGCATGGCGAGCGCCGGCACCGACTCCTTCGCGCCGGGTTTCGGCACGCCCACGGCGTAGTGGAACGACATCTCGAAGCCCTGCTGCGCCGGGAAGTTGGTGTCCCAGACGTTGTTGTGCACCCAGGAGTAGACCGTCGCCGGCTCCCGAGGCGCGGTGCTCTCCGGGAACGGCGCGTACGGCAGCGCGATCACTTCCGGGTGCACGAGCGGCGCGTCGCGAGTGGCCCAGGCAACGGGACTGCCCTGACCGTCGAACGTCACCCACGAGCGCACTGCCCGCATGTGTTGCGGCGCGCCGGGGACGTGCTCGAGGCCGGTGCCGGTCACCGCACCGGTGATCTCATACCGGACCGTCGGCTCGGGCACCGCGAACGGGAACGCGAAGAATGCGCTCTCCTTGGTCGTGGTCGCCGGCTTGGACAACCGGTTCTCGATGTGCAGCACGGTGCTGTCGCACGGCAGCCGTACGGTCACCCGGAGCCAGCGGGCTCCGTCGACCGGGGACTCGTAGACCAGGCGTTCCTCGACCGCGGTGCTCACCCGTTCGATGAGGACGGCCGGGCGGGCCAGAGAGCGCCCGCCCAGCAGTTCGAGCATGTTCGAGACGGTGACCATGCCGGACGAGTGGTTGAACCCGCCCGCCATCACGTAGGAGTCGTAGACGTATCCGTTGAATCCGACGGTGCTGTCCTGATTCACCAACTCGCGGTCGGTGTCCTTGCCGACGATGGACGCGATGCAGGCGCGGGCCAGGTCGATCCGTACCCGCAGGTGCGCGTTCTCGAGCACCATCGGGTCGCCGTTCCCGGGCGAGGACCGCGCGGCCGCCTGATCGAGTTCGGGTACGACGTCCAGCCGCACCAATCCACACGCGGGCACATCCTCGACGTGTGCCCTTAGGAACCGGCCGGCGCTGCGGTGGTTCGGGTTGACCTGTTCAGTGATCTCCAGCGGCACCGGCTTGCCGGTTCGCGCGTCCCGGACCGCGACCGGGACATCCAGCGGAACCCGGCTCTCCCTGAGGAACAGCGCGGCGGTACCAGACCTGGCAAAGCCCGCGGTGTTGACGGCGTAGTACGTGGCCAGCGCGTCCGGACTGGCCGCAAGCGCAGCACCGAGCCGGGCCGTCGCGTCGTCGAGGAACTCGTTGGCGGCGTCGATCGCCCGCAGGGCGCTCCCATACTTCCAGTGCCACTGCTGGTCGCCGGACTGCATGCCTTGGTCGCCGTCGGTCCATGGTTCGGCGGCACCCCAGGTGTGCTCGTTGAACAGCGACACCGCGCCGTAGACGGCGCGCGATCGGTCGGCTTCGTGGGGTACCCGTTCCCCGCCCACCAGCCGAGCCAGGTTGCTCATCGTCTGTGCATCGGTGATGGTTGCCTGCGCGTGCCGGGTCAGCGCCTGCGGCCGGGCGCCGGAGCCCACGCCCTCGACCCACCAGTCGCCCCAGTCGCCCTCGAAGGTGGTGATCTGGTCGCCGAGTCGCTGCTCGGCGTCCCGGAAGAAGTCCTCGTTTCTGGACATCCGCAGCCGCGGGTAGGCCCAGGTCTCATTCCACCTCCGGACCGTCTCGGCCATGATCAGCCGGGGCGGCGCGTTGTCGGCGAAGTGCCCTTGGACCCGCAGGTGGAGCACGTCCCACGGGTAGGGATCCCGTTCGCCACCTGCGCCCGCCAGACTCCAGCCGAAGATGTGATCGGGGTAGGGGTACGGGTTCGCAGCGAGCGAGGCAAGGTACGACGGCAGCAGGTCGTCCACCTCCTGGTAGGAGGTGTTGAACCCGAGCATCGGGCCTTCCATGTAGGCCAGCCCGTGCGGCGAGTCGGTCATCCAGACCAGGACCTCGTTGCCGGCGGGAGACCGCCAGCGAAACAGCCGCGGAAGATTGGCCCCACCGGTCAGGTGCGGAACCGACCGGCCCGCGTAATTGTGCGCGACGGACAGGTAGCGCACACCGAGTTGGGCAAGGGCGTCGGGCAAGCCGGCCACCGTGCCGGGAACGTCGGTTTGCATGGCGGTCGTGAACTCGACACCGTAGTCCGAGCGCATGTCGCGGGCCAGCCGCAGCAACTCGTGTAGCTCGTCGGTCGAGCAGGTGTCGGTATGCAGGTTGTACGGCATCGCGGTCAGCTCGATGCGGCCCTCACGGACTCGCGAGACGAACTGATCGACTCGCCTGGCCGGCCGCACCCGCCGCCATTGGTCGAATGACCACAGCGACTCGACCGCCCAGCGGAATCGCGCGTTCTCGGGCCAGCTGTCGGTGGCCGCCGTCAGATCGAGGCAGGCGTCCAGGAACGCCACGTGCTCGGCCAGCACGGTCCCTTGCGGATCCGTGTAGCCGATGTCCAGGTGCGAGTGATGCACCAGGTGGATCGTCCACTGCCGCTGCGGGTTCACCTCGACCCGGATCGCCCTGGCCGGGTCCAGAGCCGGGAGTTTAAGGTCGACCAGTTGTGCTCGCTCGACCGCCGGTACCAGCACGCGGACCGAGCCGGCGGGGCCGTCCAGCACCTCGGAGGGCAGAACGCTGCCACTCGCCGTCCGCACGACCACATCAGAGGGCCGGAGCTGCGGGCTGCTGCCGAGGCCGTCGACTGCGACGCGTAATGACTGCAGCCGCGTGCCGTCCCCACGATCTTTCAGCAACGGCTCGACGACCACGCGGACCCGGCGGCCGCCGACAGTTTCCTCCGCCGCCAGCGCGGAGTCGAACAGGCTGGCTCGAGCCACGTCGAAATCCCGAAGCGAGTTCTTGATCAGGGCACGAGTCGTCACGCGCATCGCCTCTCTCGGCTCGGCGGAAGTGAATGGCAGTCGGCCAAGCATGTAGTGTCCTACCATACCAGTGCGGTACGTGGTACCTACCTCGGACGATAGGATGAGTGGTCATGACACGACGCGTGCTCGGCGCGCCGCGACGGAGCCAGCTGGACACGCTGCGCGGCGCGAGTACACGTTCTCACGTCTACAACGTCCTGCGGCGGGCCATCGTCACGCTGGAATTCCTGCCTGGGCAGGCGCTGTCGGAGAACGAACTCGCCGCCAAGTACGCAGTCAGCCGGACTCCGGTTCGCGAGGCTCTGATCCGGCTCGCGGACGAGGGACTGGTCGAGGTGGTGCCCCAGCTCGGCACGTTCGTGTCGCGCATCAGCGCTCGAGACGTCATCGAGGTCCGGTTCATCCGCGAGACGCTCGAGCGTGCCTCCCTTCCCGATGCGATCAACCGGATCGGGCGCGACGACGAGCGCAAGCTGCGGCGCCTGCTCGAGGAGCAGCAGGAAGCCGAACAGGACGGCGACCTGCAACGGTGGTTCACTACGGACGAGGACCTGCACCGGACGCTGCTCGAGATCGGCGGGCATCCCAAGATCTGGCCGATCGTGTCGTCCACCAAGGCACACCTGGACCGGGTCCGCATGCTCTCGTTGCCCGACCCCGGCCTGCTCCGTGAGCTGCACTCCCAGCACCGCGCGATCGTCGAGAACGTCATCGCCAAGGAACAGAACAAGGCCGACGACGTGCTGCGCCACCACCTACAGCTCGCGCTAAGCGCGCTCCAGTCGCTCGAGAAGCGCTACCCCGATTACTTCATTCTCGACGACGCCGGGTGACCCGATCCCTGCGGGCGGGCGGGCCCGAACGGTAGGCTCGTGATCATGGCGAGCAGCGTCTTCGTTGCCTCGGCCGAGGGCGAATCAGGCAAGTCAACGGTCGCACTCGGCCTGCTCGAACTGCTCACCGGGCGGGTCGGCCGGGTGGGCGTGTTCCGCCCCATCGTGCGGTCCGACAGCCGGCCGGACTACGTCCTGGAGATGCTGCTCGGTCAGGAGGGCGTGGACATTCCTTACGCCAAGGCGGCCGGTGTCACCTACGAGGACGTTCATGCCGACCCGGATGCCGCGCTCACGACCATCGTCGAGCGCTATCACGTGATCGCCGACCAGTACGACGCCATCGTGATCGTCGGCAGCGACTACACCGACGTCGCCAGCCCGACCGAGTTGTCGTACAACGCGCGTATCGCGGTCAATCTCGGGGCGCCGGTCCTGCTCGTGGTCGGCGGTCAGAGCCGGTCCGCTGCCGAGATCCGTGCCGTCGCAGACATGGCCGCCACCGAGCTCGCGGCCAACTACGGCAAGCTGCTGGCGATCATCGCCAATCGGGTCGACCCCGGCGAGCTGGACTCGGTAACGGCCGCCTTGACCGGCAAGGTGCCGGGTTATGCCATTCCCGCAGAGCCCTTCCTTACCGCGCCCGCCATCGCAGACCTGAAGGCG
The DNA here is from genome assembly GCA_036373915.1 of Jiangellaceae bacterium. Lineage (GTDB taxonomy): Bacteria > Actinomycetota > Actinomycetes > Jiangellales > Jiangellaceae > JASLBX01. The sequence continues at coordinate 50,438 of DASUUU010000073.1, forward strand.
GCGTGCAGCGGCGTTCTCGTGAGCGGTGACGCGCAACTGCTCGACCGCGAGGCACTGGGTCTGCTCATCGGCGCCATGACTCTGCCCAATGTGCTCGACCGGCTGGTCGACGGTGGTGTCGTCGTCACGCCGGGCGACCGCGCAGACGTCCTGCTCGGGGTTCTGATGGCCCACGCCTCCCAGACATTTCCGTCCTTGTCCGGTGTCGTGCTCACCGGCGGCCTGCAACCGCCCGCAGCCGTCATCAGGCTGCTCGAGGGCGTCGATACCCGGCTGCCGGTCATCCTCGCCGAAACGGACACCTTCGAGACCGCCACCAGGCTGGCGGCCACGCGTGGGCGGGTGTCTCGCGACTCTCCGCGCAAGGTGGAGGTCGCCCGCTCGTTGTTCGCGTCGCACGTCGACGGCGCCGCACTGTCGGCACAGCTGGACGTCGCCCGCAGCGAGGTCGTCACGCCGCTGATGTTCGAGTACGAACTGCTGGACCGGGCCAGAGCCGCCGGCCAGCACATCGTCCTGCCGGAGGGAGACGAGGAGCGCATCCTGCGGGCGGCGGACAGCCTGCTGCGCCGATCCGTCGCCGAGCTGACGCTGCTCGGCGACCCCGCGGCGGTACGTGCGAAGGCGCAGCAACTCGGCCTCGATATCGCCGCGGCCCAGGTGCTCGACCCGTACGATCCCAGCCTCCGCGAGCGTTTCGCGACCGAGTACGCGCGGCTGCGCGCCCACAAGGGTATGACCGTCGAGGCCGCGCGAGACGTCGTGGTCGACGTCTCGTACTTCGGCACCATGATGGTGCTGCTCGGAATGGCCGACGGCATGGTGTCCGGATCCGTGCACACGACCGCGCACACCATCCGCCCGGCCTTCGAGGTCATCAAGACCTCGCCTGGGGTGTCGGTCGTGTCCAGCGTGTTCTTCATGGCCCTGCGCGACCGGGTGCTGGTCTACGGCGACTGCGCGGTCGTCCCGGACCCCACTGCGGACCAGCTTGCCGACATAGCCATCTCGTCCGCCGCGACCGCCGCCCAGTTCGGCATCGAACCGCGGGTGGCGATGCTGTCGTACTCGACCGGCGAGTCCGGATCCGGAGCCGACGTCGACAAGGTTCGCGAGGCGACGTCCCTGGTTCGGGCCCGCGAGCCCGGCATGTCGGTCGAGGGGCCGATCCAGTACGACGCCGCCATCGACGCGTCGGTCGCGCGGACCAAGTTGCCCGGCAGTGATGTGGCCGGGCGCGCCACCGTCTTCATCTTCCCCGACCTCAATACCGGCAACAACACCTACAAGGCGGTCCAGCGCTCCGCGGGCGCCGTGGCCATCGGACCGGTCCTTCAGGGACTCCGCAAACCGGTCAACGACCTCTCGCGGGGCGCGACCGTCCGCGACATCGTCAACACAGTGGCGATCACCGCCATCCAGGCCGCCACCGGAGGCGGCGATGGCTGACGCGGTCCTGGTGCTCAACTGCGGCTCGTCGTCGATCAAATACCAGCTGATCGATGGGGCGGGCAACGTGCTTGCTCGCGGGCTGGCGGAACGGATCGGCGAGGATTACGGCCGGCTGACCCACGCGGGGCCGGGCGGGGACGTCGATCGATCCGCGCCGATCGCCGACCACGAAAGCGGATTGCGGGCCATCCTCAGCGCGTTCGACGAGACCGGCCCGCCCCTGGACGGGGACCTGCTGGTGGCCGTCGGTCACCGCGTCGTGCACGGCGGCGACAGGTTCGCCGATCCGGTGCTGATCGACGACGAGGTCATGGACACGATCCGCGAGCTGATCCCGCTGGCCCCGCTGCACAATCCGGCCAACCTGACCGGCATCGAGGTGGCTCGTAAGTTCTTCTCGACTGTTCCGCACGTCGCGGTGTTCGACACCGCGTTCCACCAGACGATGCCGGAGCATGCGTACACCTATGCGGTGCCGCGGCAGTGGCAGCACGACTACGGCGTCCGGCGATACGGCTTCCACGGCACGTCGGTGGCGTACGTGGCCCGGGAGGCGGCGCGGCTGCTCGACCGCGATCCCGGCGAGGTGAACCTGATTGTCGCCCACCTCGGCAACGGCGCGAGCATCACGGCGATCGCCCGCGGGCGCAGCGTGGACACCTCGATGGGGCTCACGCCGCTGGAGGGTCTGGTGATGGGCACCCGCAGCGGCGACGTGGACCCGGCGATCGGGGCTCACCTGTGGCGGCTCGTCGGCGCCGGTGCCGAGACGGTCGACGAGGCGCTCAACCGCAACAGCGGGCTGCTTGCCCTCGCGGGAGCCAACGACATGCGAGAGGTCCACCGCAAGGCGGAGGCGGGCGAGGACGGCGCGTCGCTGGCTCTGGACGTCTACTGCTACCGGCTGCGCAAGTACGTCGGCGCTTACTACGCGGTGCTGGGGCGGGTCAACGCGATCGTGTTCACCGCGGGCGTCGGCGAGAACGACGCCGACGTGCGAGCGCGATCACTGGCCGGCCTCGAGTGGCTCGGCATCGAGGTCGATGCGGCTCGCAACGTGAGCACCGACCGCGGGGCGCGGTTCATCTCGCCCGCCGGCGCGAAGGTGGCGGTGCTGGTCATCCCGACCAACGAAGAACTCGAGATCGCTCGCGAGGCCCGCGCCGTCGCCCACTCCCGCTGAGCGAGCTCAGGCGCCCCGCAGGACGGCGTGCACGGACTGAACCGCGGCCGAACCTTCGCCTACGGCCGAGGCGACGCGCTTCATCGACATCGAGCGGACGTCGCCGACGGCGAACACACCCGGCTGGCTCGTTTCCAGCAGGTACGGGTCCCGCTCGAGTGACCAGTATTCGGGTTTCAGCTGCGGCCCTGTGATGACGAATCCGTGCGCATCCCGGACCACCTGCCCGTCCAGCCAATCGGTCCGCGGTCGGGCGCCGATGAAGACGAAGAGCCCGGCAGCGGTCAGCTCCTCGGTGGTCCCGTCGGTGGATTCGAGCAGCACCGCGGACAGCCGGTCGCGCCCGCTCACAGCGGCGATTCGGGTGCGGGTCCGTGTGACGATGTTGTCGGTACGTTCGATGCGGTCGATGAGGTAGCGGGACATCCGCTCGTCGAGGCTGGCCGCCCGGACGACGATCACGACCCGCTCCGCCGTCTGCGCGAGGTGAAGTGCGGCCTGGCCCGCCGAGTTGGCGCCACCTACGATCACGACGTTCTCGCCCTTCCAGGCGTCGGGTTCGAAGGTGCTTGCCCCGTAGTACACGCCGGCGCCGGTCAGCTCATCCGCGCCCGCCGCATCGAGCCGCTGGTATTGGACGCCGGTGGCCAGGATCACCGAACCGCAGAGCACCTCACGTCCGTCGTCCAACACCACCATGTGCTGCGGATACGCGTCCTTGAGCCGCACGGCGCGGCGGGGTGAGACCAAGACCGAACCGAAGCGCCGCGCCTGCGCCAGCGCCCGGCGGGCGAGCTCTGCTCCGGACACTCCCCGGGGGAAGCCCAGGTAATTCTCGATCCGCGAGCTCAGTGCGGCCTGACCGCCCGGCGCCTCGGCTTCGATGATCAGCGTCCGCAGGCCCTCCGAACCACCGTAGACGGCGGCCGCCAGGCCAGCCGGCCCGGCGCCGACGACGATCAAGTCGTGGTAGTCCACATCCGGTGTCCCGGACAGGCCGAGCGCTTCGGCGACCTCCACCGGGCTCGGATCGATCAATACGCGGCCGTCGTCGAGCAGCAGTACTGGCAGCCTCGGCGCCGCCCCGGCAGCCGCCAGCAAAGCACCAGCCTCGGGCAGCTCGGCGTCGACCCAGCGGAACGCCACGAGATTCCGGGCGAGGTACTCGCGCAACCGGTGCGATTCCGCGGTCCAGCGCTCGCCGATCAGGCGGATACCGCTCTCGGGCCGCGGCCGAGTCGCGTTCCACTCCTCGAGCAACTCGTCGACGACCGGGTAGAGGTGTTGATCGGGCGGATCCCACGGCTTGAGGATGTAGTGGTCGAGCGACACCTCGTTGATCGCCGCAATCGCAGCGTCCGTATCGGCGTACGCGGTGAGCAGCACGGAGCGCATGTGCGGCTGGAGCCGTTTGGCCGCGGCGAGCAGATCCGTGCCCGTTTGCACCGGCATCCGCTGGTCGGCCACCATCACAGCGACCGGGATGCCGCGTCGCGTCGCCCGCTCGACGATCTCCATGGCATCCGGTCCCGATCCGGCTCCAACGATCCGGTAGCTACGGCCGTACCGAGCTCGCAGGTCCGCGACGACGGCCTCCAGGACGGGCGCGTCGTCATCGACGCTGACCAGCAACGGCACGACGGGTTGCGCAGGTGCATCAGCCGTCATCGGATCTCCTCGCTGGTGGTCTCGCCGGAAGTTCGGCCGAGAACACCGTGTCGCTCGGCTGGGACCGGACCGTCAGCCGGCCGCCGTGGACGTCGGTCACGATCTGGTGCGAGATTGACAGGCCCAATCCGGTGCCCTGGCCCGGGGGCTTGGTCGTCACGAAGGGATCGAAGACGCGGCCCAGCAGGTCCTCCGGAATGCCCGGGCCGTCGTCGGCGACCTCGACCACGACCCCGTTATCGACACGTTGGGTGCGCACGGTGATCCGGCCGGTCTCGCCCACCGCCGCTATCGCGTTGTCCAGCAGGTTCGTCCATACCTGGTTGAGCTGGCCGCCGTACGCCGACACAGCCGGTAGATCCGCGGCGTACTCACGGACGACCGTGACACCGGGCGGCAGCCTGTGCTGGAGGATCGTCAGGGTGTCGTCGAGCCCGGCGTGGATGTCCACGTCCTGCTGCGGAGCCCGATCCAGGTATGCGTAGCCGCGCAGCGCCGCGGTGAGCTCTGCGATGCGGCCGATGCTGTCGGTGATCTGGCGCGCTGCCGCGCCGAGCGCCGACCGCACACCGAACCAGGCGACGGCTAGGTCCGCCCCACTGCCGAGATCGGCCAGCACAGCGGCGGCGTCATCGGCCGTGACGCCGGCAGCGACCAGGTCCCCGGCTCTGGTCCAGGCCTCAGATACGGCGTGGCGCTGAAGGCGGGCCGATACGTCAGCCACCTGGTCCTCGCGCTCTGCCGCCGATAGCCGAACCGGATCGGCAGCGACTACGTGGTCGAAGGCGCTGATCAGCCGGGCGGCGTCAGGACGCTCGACCAGCCGGGCCAAGATGTCGTCGGCAGCGCCGAGCGACCCGCCGAGCCGCCGTGCAGTGCTCAACGCTGCCGCCGCCGGGTTGTTCAGCTCGTGCCCGAGCCCGGCGCTCAGCCGGCCCAACATCGCCAGCCGCTCCTGTTGGCGCATGGCGAGCTCTTGCCGCAGGTAATCCTGCTCGACCCCTCGGAGGCGGGCCTGTTCGAGCGCGGTACGTATCCGGACGCTGAAGATCACCGGGTCGAATGGCTTGGGCAGGCAGTCGATCGCGCCCATCTCGATAGCCCGGGCGATGTCCTCGGTGGCCTCGACCGCGGAGATGACCAGCACCGGGATGTCGCGCATGGCCGGATCGCGGGCCATCGCGGCCAGCACGTCGAACCCGTCCATCTCCGGCATAAGCAGGTCGAGCAGCACCATGTCGATGTGCTGGGCTGCCAGTACGTCCAGCGCCGCACGGCCGTTCTCGGCCTGGAGAACCCGATGACCTTCGCGCTCGACACCTTTGGCCAGCGCGAGCCGGTTCACCAGCGTGTCCTCCACCACAAGGACCGTCGCGGGCCCGCCGTCACGACTCATCGACGTGCTCCAGCGCGCGCAGGGCCGCCTCGACCTCGGCTTCCAGCCCATCCACGAGGGCCGCGACGACCGCGAGATCGCCGTCCCTCGCCGCGGCCTCGATCCGGGCGGCCTGAGCGGAGAGTGCCGACGCACCCAGGTTGGCCGCGCTCGATTTGAGGCTGTGGGCGTGCAGGCGAGCGTCGGCGGCATTCTCTGCGTTTCGGATGAGCCGGGCCAGCGTTCGAGCCTCCGTCCGGAACTCGATGACCAGAGTGGCGACGAACGATCGGTCTCCCGTGAGCTCCGCCAACCGGTCCAGGGCAGTGGGGTCGAGCACAGCGACGCCGGCGGGGTCTTCAGCCGGTGTGCCGGACGGTTTCGCGGGTGCCTTGGCTGCCCTCTGGGATCCGGCGGCCGTTTCGAGGGCCGACACGAGCTCGTCCGGACGGATGGGCTTGCCGAGGTAGCCGTCCATGCCCGCAGTCTCGCAGGCGCGGCGATCGTCGACGGTTGTGTTCGCCGTGACGGCGACGATCCACGGCTGCGGCCCCCCGTTCCCACGGATGCGGCCGGTGGCCTCGAGGCCGTCGACTTCCGGCATCTGGACGTCCATCAGCACGACGTCCACCGGCCGTTGCTCGACGGCCGCCACGGCGGCGGCACCGTCAGCGACCACTGCCGGCGCGTACCCGAGCCGCTCAAGCAGCTTGACCAGAAGCAACTGGTTGGTCGGGTTGTCCTCTGCCACCAGGATGGACATGGGATGCCGCTCGGCGAACTCCGGGTCGAGCACGCTACTGCCGTCCGGAGCCGGAGTGGCCCGCTCTGCCTGCAAAGACAGTGCCGTAACAAGAGCGTCATACAAGGACGACTGCTTCACCGGTTTGGTGAGAACGCTGAGACCTGCGCGGTCGCTGTCGGCCAGGCGCTCGCGGGCGCCGAACGGAACCAGCAGCACGAAGCTGGTTGAACCCGCGCGCGCATGGGCGGCCAGTGTGCGGACGACGGCAACGCCGTCGCTGCCGCTGAGATCCTGATCGACGATGACCACGTCGTACGGCTCCGAGTCAAGCGCAGCGGTGGCCTCGGGCGCGCTCTGGACGGCGACCGGCCGCATCCGCCAGAACCGGACGAAACCCTTGATCAGCTCGGAGTCGGTGGGGTTGTCGACGACGATGAGGATGCTGTGGTCCGCAAGCACAGCGTCGGACTGCTCCGAGGCGGCCGCCTGGCCGGTGGCCGGTCGGGCGGGAACAACGAGGGTGAAGGTCGATCCGGCGCCAACCTCGCTCGCGACCTCGATGGAGCCGCCGAGCAGTTCGGCGAGGCTGGCACTGATCGCGAGTCCAAGCCCCGTGCCGCCGAACCGCCGGTTGGCGGCCGACTCGACCTGACTGAAGGCCTGGAAGAGCCTGCTGCGCTCCTGCTCGGGAAGGCCGATCCCGGTGTCACGCACCGCGAACTTCACCACGTCGCCGTCGGGTCGCGCCTCACGGGACACCAGCAGGGCGACCTCGCCCTCTTCGGTGAACTTCACCGCGTTGGTGAGCAGGTTGACCAAGATCTGCCGGATTCGGTCGTGATCGCCGTCGAGGCGGACTGGTACATCGTCATCGACGCGGTAGACGAACTTTAGGCCCTGCCGAGCCGCGAGCGGGGCGATCACGTCAAGCGTCCCGTCCACGAGGTTCCGCACATCGACGGGTTCGTGACGCACCTCCAGCCGGCCCGCCTCCACCTTTGAGAAGTCGAGCACGTCGTTGATGATGCTCAGCAGCAGTTCGGCACTGCTTCGGACGGCGGTGACATACTCCGCCTGCTCCGCGTCCAGGTCAGTTGCCTCGAGCAGGCCGCTCATACCGATGACCGCGTTCATCGGGGTGCGGATCTCGTGGCTCATGTTGGCCAGGAAATCGCTCTTGGCCTTGGTGGCGGCTTCGGCCTCCAGTCGCGCGGCACGCTCGGCCGCGACCAGGTCGGCGCGCTGCGAGGCGAACCGTGCCGTTACCAGCCAGGCCATGAACGTCACGCCGATGATGTTCATGAAGAAGAACGCCGCGATCCAGCCGTCTCCTGCGTCGTGGCTCCACGAGCTGAATCGTCCTTCTCCCACGGCCGCCACCAGGGCGAGCAAGGCATAGCCGAGGAACCAGCCGGCCGCATGGCGTGTCCCATATGCCAGCAGCGCGCCGACCGGGGCAATAAGAGACCAGATCATGACAGCGCCGGAGGCCTGGAATCCGCCCATGTGAATCATCAGCAACCACGGGATCACCAGGCTGAAGAACAGCTGCAGATCCAATGCCCGCCGCCAGCCCCGGCTCTGGTAGAGCCAGAGGTTGATCACTGCGAGGAGCGTGTACCCCCACGGCCAGATCGCGACTTCGGCGATGCCGGCAACGACATAGACGGCACCCCAGATCGCGCCGGCTACCGCCATGGGAACGACGGCCAGCAGGTCGGCGCGGAACCCGGTAGACATCTTGGCGTCACTCGGCGTTGTCACGGCTACCGTTCCTCTCCGCTCAGCATTCGCTTGAGTTCCGCAGCGTCGGCGGCCAACTGCCGGTAGTACCCGGTTCCCGTGACCTCGGCGGCCTGCTCGCCAACCCGGCGCCGGTCGATCGCGATTCGAAGTTGAGCGAGCTCCTGCCGCAGAGCCGCCTCGCGGGCCTGCACCTCGGCCGCCATCCGGTGGAAAACGCGGGCCAGGAGGCCCAGTGCATCTTTCCGTGCGACGACCGGCTGCAACTCCATCGCGTCATAGCGTCCGTCCTCCAACGCTTCCGCCGCGGCGATGACCCGCTCCACCTGTCTGAGGTGATCGAGTTCGACGTCACGCAGCCGCTTGGTCGCCAGCGAGGTCGTGAGTCGAGCTCGCAACACCTCTCGGTCGAACGGTTTGATCAGGTAATCGGTGGCGCCCAGCTCGATGCACCGAACCAGGCTCGCCTGGTCCTCGACCGCGGAGACCACGATGACCGGTACGTGAGCCAGGTCAGGGATGGCCTTGATCCGGCGCAGCGTTTCGAAGCCGTCCATGACCGGCATCAGCAGATCGAGGAGTACGAGATCCGCGGCCTCGACAGCAAGTGTGGCCAGTGCGGACTTGCCGTCCTGCGTGGTTCGCACGTCGTAACCGAGCTGCGCGATCGCCCGAGCCAGCAGCCCACGGTCGATGGCGGTGTCGTCGACGACCAGTACCTTTCCACCTTCTCGGTCAGTCATCACGGTTCCTCTGACCGCTCCGTCCCTCCGGCAGCTCGATGATGAGTCCCCCGCCGTCCGGAAGGGGCATGAGGCTCTCGCCCTGGACGCGTCGCGTCGTCGACTGTCCCGCAGCCGAGTCGAGCGAGAGCCGCACGGTGAGCGGTCCGGATTCTCCGACCGTGTCGACCTCGTGTGTCCAGAGCCTGAGCTGATCGATTCCCTCGGCCGCCAGGTCGACGGTTACGGTCGTTGTCCGCCGGGGTAGATCGACCGCGCCCCTCCGATCTGGCGGCAAGGAGTCATGACCGTTGGCGATGACAGGCACGGTGGCAGGCGCTCCGCTTGCCATGACACGTAGCCGGTACCGCGCTTGATCGCGATCGCGCCGTAGCTCCACGCTGAGCAGCGGGCGCATGGCATCGGTGTGGAGTACGTATCCGGTGAGCGCCAGTCCGATCACGGCCGCCGCGGCGGCGGAAACCCGGGCGACAGATGACGTCCAGATCACCGCAGCGTGCGCCACCAGTGCCAGCACGAACACCGCGTACACGGCCACGCTCAGCGTGCGACTCGCCAGCCACCTTGCCGGGGGCTCCGGTACGCCATCACCGCGCCGTTGTGCGGAGGCGAAGAGCAGGACTGGAATCACACCCGCGATGAACGGGACGGCGAGCGTGCCGGCGGCGCTCAGTGACCCGGTGAACGATTCACGATTGGTCATCAGCAGCGCTTCGGCGACGGCGAACACTGCCACGAGCGGGCCGATGGCAGCCAGCCGGGCAGCACGACCATCACCACGAATCAGCTCACGCGCTTGAAAGTGGAGCCCGAGCGAAAAATGCACGGCGGCCATGCCCATGGCCAGGACCACGAAGATCGACCCAACCGCGAGGACCAGTGGGCCGGTGGCATCGGCGAGCGGTTCGAGCACCGTTCCGCGCTCGTCGGCCAGCCCGGCAGGCGCTACCGCCCCGGTGACGGCGAACGTCCATACCGAGTACAAGGCCGCAGCGGTGATCATGCCGGCAATGGCGCCGCGCAGCAGCGACCGCCCGCCGGGCTCGCGGCGCAGCACGACCCGCGCACAGTTCGCGACCGAGGTATGACCGAAGAATGCAAGCAGCACGACCCCGAACGCCGCCGCCGCCACGGTGGGGTCGAACGACTGCCCGGCCGAGCCGGCGACCTCGGTCAGGTTGGCCGGGTCGAGATCGGCGAAGGCGAGTCCGGACAGCACCAGCAAGATCACCACGTTGACGCTCCCGACAAGGAGCGCCGACGCCACCGTGGCGTCCAGCCGGCCACGCCAGACGAAGCCGGCGGTCACAACGAACAGCACGAGCGCCCAGCCGGGTGCCGGCACGCCGGTGGCCGCGTCGAGCACCGACGAGAAGCCGACGTAGTAGGCGAGCAGTGCGACCACCGCAATGGCGACCATGGCGACGGACAGCACAACCCGGGCGCCGGCCCCCAGGTAGCGGCCGACGACCTGGCCGAGATACGCGCCGCCCCAGCGGACCGGCCCGGTCCGGGTCAGCGACTCGGCGATCTTCGCCACGGTGACGACATTGACCGCACCCATCAACACGATCAGGACCACGCCGGCCAGCGGGCCGACGCCGGATAAGGCGATCGGCAACGCGAGAACGCCGGCCCCGACGGTCTGGGTCAGGGTCAGCCCGAATGACGTCCAGAATGGCGAGAGGTGGTCGAGCCTAGCCACCAGGCGTGCTTGCGCCCACCGCATGCGCTCCCGCCACCCGATCCGGCCGGCCCACAACTGGGCTGGAGTGAGGCCATACCGGGTCTGCAGCGCGTCGGCGACGTTCGCGTCTCCGAGTCCCAGGACAGCTCGCAGGGCACGCACGTCGGACTCCCGGGCCGGGTACTTCACCGCAAGCCGGTGAGCGAGGTCGGCGCGGGTACCGGCGTCCGCCGGGATGATGTGGGCAAGGGCGGCGACGAACCGCTCCAGGTCCTGAATCCGAACCGGCGCGGGTGGTACCTCTCGGCCCGAGGCGAGCGCCGCCAGGAGTCCTTGCCCCCTCGCCTCGACCAGGTCGTCGCAGATGGCCGGGGCCGTCGCGTCCGCTGCGCGTTGCGCCAGGTAGGCGACTCGGCTCTCGACGGCGAACAGCAGGGTGCTTGCCCGCCGGCCACCCAGCCCACCAAGCAGCTGTTCGCGCGACACGACCTCCGGCGGTTCACTCATGAGCGTCACCGTCGAGTACGTAGTCCGTTACCTCGCCGACTGCAGTGGTGAATGGATGTCCCGGGTAGAGCAACGTGAACACGTCCGCACTCGCCAGCGACATCACGGCATCGTCGTGGCGTATCAGCCCGACGACGGCCGCCCCGTAGGTCTTCTCGACCGTGGCCCGCACGTGGCCGGGATCGAGCGCTGGCGGGACCTTGTTGACGACCAGCGCTCGTCGCGGCACGCCGAGGTCGTCGGCCACCTCGACGATCACTCCCGTGCCCTCGTAGTCCTGTTGGTCCGGACGCAGGACCATCAGCACGGTGTCCGAGATCACCAGGGCGAGCAGCGTCTCCTCGCCGAGTCCGGGGTGGGTATCGACCAGCAGGGTATCCAGGCCCAGCTCGTCGACCAGTTCACGCAACCCGCGGACCAGGCGCTGCGCGTCGTAACCATCACGAAGCACTCGGCTTATCTCACCAGGTCGGACACTTGACGGCACCAGGTGGATCGAGCCCGCCAGTCCTTGTGGAGTCACATCGTGCGCAACCTCGCCGATCGCGCGGTCGGCGAACAGGTGATCGTTCAGCGTCGCCTGGATCTGCGGACCGGCGAGGCCGAACAGCACGTGGATCCCTGGAGACTGGATATCGGTATCGACCACACCGACGTGCTGGCCTTGCTGGGCAAGCTGAACCGCGAGGTTGGCGGTCAGGTTGGACTTACCGGTCCCGCCCCGGAAGGAGTGGATAGAGACGACGCGGACCATGTCAGCACCCCCGGCCGCAGCGTGGATTCAGCGTACCCCTCCACGCTTGACCGGGGGAACCCCTGATGATCACGCTATGCGGTCGATGACCAGCGATGGCAGATCGGGTCGGGAGCCGGACGGGGCGATGTCGTACGCGTCGTCCAGTGCGGCCAGCGCACGCTCGAAGCGCTCGGGTTCGTCGGTGTGCAGGGTCAGCAGCGGTTCGCCGCCGCGCACGAGTGCACCCGGCTTGGCATGCATCTCGACGCCGGCGCCGGCCTGCACGGGATCCTCCTTGCGGGCCCGCCCCGCACCGAGCCGCCAGGCCGCGACGCCGACCGCCAGCGCGTCCAGGCGAGTCAGAACTCCACCGGCCGGCGCCAAGATGGTGTGCTGCTCGCGGGCGACTGGAAGTGGTGCGTCCGGATCTCCACCCTGGGCTCGCACCATGGCCTTCCACACGTCCATCGCCGACCCGTTGTTGAGCGCGTCGGCCGGATCCCGATCACCGTCCACGCCGGCTGCGCTGAGCATCTCGCGCGCCAAGCTCACGGTCAGCTCGACCACGTCTTGCGGGCCGCCACCGGCCAGCACCTCGACCGACTCGCGGACCTCGAGCGCGTTGCCGGCGGTGAGGCCGAGCGGAGTCTGCATGTTGGTGAGCAGGGCCACCGTGTTCACCCCGGCGTCGGTGCCGAGTTCAACCATGGTGCGGGCCAGCTCGCGCGCCGAATCGGCGTCCTTCATGAACGCGCCCGAGCCGACCTTGACGTCCAGGACAAGGGCCCCCGTGCCTTCGGCGATCTTCTTGCTCATGATCGACGAGGCGATCAGCGGGATGGCTTCGACGGTGCCCGTGACATCACGCAAGGCGTATAGCTTCTTGTCCGCCGGCGCGAGGTTCTCACCGGCGGCGCAGACGACCGCGCCCACCGATCGAAGCTGGGCCAGCATCTCGTCGGCCGACAGCGAGGCTCGCCAACCCGGGATCGACTCGAGCTTGTCCAGCGTGCCGCCGGTGTGACCAAGGCCGCGGCCGGACAGCTGTGGCACGGCCGCACCGCAGGCGGCGACCGTCGGCGCTAGCGGCAGGGTGATCTTGTCGCCCACCCCGCCTGTCGAGTGTTTGTCCGTCGTCGGCCGTCCCACCTCCGACCAGTCCATTCGCGAGCCGCTTGCGACCATCGCCGTGGTCCAACGCGCGACCTCGCGCCGCGACATGCCGTTCAGCAGGATGGCCATGGCCAGGGCGGACATCTGCTCGTCGGCGACGGCGCCCCGGGTGTACGCGTCGACGACCCAGTCGATCTGGGCGTCGGTCAGCTCCACGCGGTCGCGCTTGGCCCGGATCACGTCCACGGCATCGAACGGTTCGCTCACATCACCGATCATCCCTGACGCGCCTTCATACCGGCTACCACCTCCGCCGGAAGCGAACACTCCTCGCCGTCACCGTGGGTCAGGACGCTGCGGGCGAACCTGGCCGACCGCCAAGATCTGGACCTCGACGCCGTGGATGCGGGTCGGCAGGTCTGGCACGTCCGACTCGTCGACGATATTCACCCGCACCGCGTACCGCCCATGCCACCGCGTGATGCCTACCCCACCGATCCGTGGATCGTCGCGTAGCCGGGTAGCCAGCGCCTCCTTGGCCGCGCGCGCGTCGTTCACACCCGGGTGATCGTCGGCTTCGACGCCGGCGAATCGCACGCCGAGCTCGCCCAGCACCACACCGACCGGGTTGCAGTACGTGAGCCCTTGCCCGCCCGGGCCGCCCCGCTCGCTGCCGGCGAACAACAGGCCCACTGCCGCATTCGTGTCCCAGTCGTAGACGAGCGATCCGCTGTCGCCGCCGGCCGAGAACGGCCCCGGTCCAACGCCGGTGACCTCGATCTGATCGTCGAACCGGACCAGGCCGACCGAGTACCGGACGGTGAGGCCGTCCAACTCGATCGCCGTCACCTGGCCACGGGTCAGCCCCGTCGTTCGGCCGACCTTCTCGACCTGGTGGCCGAGGTCGGCTTCGGCGACGCCGGTCAGTGGACCTGCAGGATACGCGAGGTCAACCTCCACCTCGTCGTCCAGTACGGCCGTTGCGGCGTCGATCACATTCGGCCGGTCGCGCAACAGCGGGGCGACTCGAGCCAGGACGCCGATCCGATCGTCCGGGGCCGCGCCGCCGTCGGCCGGCCCGGGCTGGACGACGACCGAGCCGGGCTCCGCCTGGTCCGAGTCGGCCAGGACATGGTTGTTCGAGAGCAACTGCGGCCGCTCATCGACATCGCTGACGACGAACCCGCCGATGGTGCCCGCCGTGACTCCTACGTGGGCAACGGACAGGCCCGGCCGCAAGGGACGGGTCCGAGCCTGCAGCTCACCCGGTGCCCACTGCAATGCCGTCACCACGCCGACGTCACGGATGTCACAGTCCGAACCGGCGAGGGCCATGCCGCGCTCGACGACGATGTCGGCGAACCCGGGCTGGCCAGAGTGCCGCACTGCGACCCCGTACTCCCCTGCCCTCATCGAAAGCCCGAGCGCGACAACGGCGTGCTCGCCGGCCGCGATCCGGTCGGCCACCAACGGGTCCAGCTCACGCCGCAGTTCGGCCTTGAGCTCACGAGCGGCTTCGACGTGCATGAGCTCAGCCGGCGGCCCGCGCGTCCGGGTCGCTTGCCGGGCGGGCGAAGTAGGTCCGCGGCTCGGCGCTCAGCAGCATCCACAACCCGACCGCGGGAACGAATCCCTGGCTGATAAGCGACCTGTCACCCTCGATGGCGGCCCGGGCGATCGCCAGCGCCACCGACACGCCCAGCAGGCCGATGGCCACTAGGTAGGCCGTCCGGCTACCTCGCAGCATCCCACGGCCCACCAGGAAGTACGCCACGCCGAACCCGAGCATCAGGGTGCCCACCAGCGCCTCGGCGCGGGCGGGGTCGAAGACTCCGATGGTGCCGACCACCGCGAAGAGCGCGCCGCCGACCACCAGCAGCCAGGCCACCATCTTCGCACCTACCGGCAGCTGGGCCGGTGCGCTGTCCTGCGACGTGTTCATGCCTGCAGGTCCTCCGGTCCGAACGCTTGCGGAAGGATCTCACTCATCGGCTGGATCCCCTGCGGCGTGTCGATGAGCAAGTCGGACCCGCCGTTCTCCCACAGCAGCTGCCGGCAGCGGCCGCATGGCATCAGTCGCTGGCCCTTGCCGCCGGTGCAGGTGAACGCCACCAGCCGGCCACCTCCGCCGGCGTGAAGGGACGACACGACACCGCACTCGGCGCACAACGTGACTCCGTAGGCCGCGTTCTCCACGTTGCAGCCGACGACTACCCGGCCGTCGTCGACCAGCGCCGCCGCCCCGACGGGGAAGGACGAGTACGGCGCGTAGGCCCGTTCGCACACGTCCGCCGCCGCAGCACGCAGCGCCTCCCAGTCGATCGCCGGATCGGTCATGACTTGATGTACGGCTCCCCGTCGGCCGCCGGTGGCCGAACCCGACCCACGAACCCGGCCACGGCGAATATCGTCACCAGGTACGGCGCCATCAGCATGAACTCGCTCGGGATCGGTGTGCCGATGATGCCGAGCACGCTTTGCAGGTTATTGGCGAAGCCGAACAGCAGCCCGGCGAAGACCGCGCCGATCGGGCTCCAGCGACCGAGGATCATCGCGGCCAGCGCGATGAACCCCTGCCCCGCGGTCATCTCCCGGCTGAACAGGCCGGACACACCCAGGGTGAAGTAGGCGCCGCCGAAGCCGGCGACCGCACCACCGATAAGGACGTTCCGGAACCGTACCTTGTTGACGTTGATGCCGGCGGTGTCCGCGGCCTCCGGGTGCTCGCCGACCGCCCGCACCCGCAGCCCCCAGCGGCTCCGGAACAGCGCGATGTTGACCACGATCACGATGACGTACAGGAAGTACACGATGACGTTCTGGTTGAACAACACCGGGCCGATGACCGGGATGTCGCCGAGTACGGGGACCTTCATGCTCAGGAACCGGCCCGGCGAGTTCCAGGTCGCCGGGTCCGGGCTGAGCAACCGGCTGAACAAGAAGTTC
Source organism: Jiangellaceae bacterium (assembly GCA_036373915.1). GTDB lineage: Bacteria > Actinomycetota > Actinomycetes > Jiangellales > Jiangellaceae > JASLBX01. Next base: position 66,336 of record DASUUU010000073.1, read on the forward strand.
GTCAAGCCGATGACAAGGACGTTGAGGACCACACCGACGATGATCTGGTTGACGAAGTACTTGACAGTGAACACTGCGAGCACGTAGGCGACGAGCAGCCCGGCGATGGGCGCGGCGATGAGACCGACCCACGTGCTGCTGGTCAGCGAGGCGACCACGCCGGACAGGAACGCGCCGAACAGCAGTTGGCCCTCGATGGCAATGTTGATCACGCCGGCCCGCTCGCAGAGCAGCCCGCTCAACGCCCCGAAGATCAGCGGCACCGACAGCGCCACCGCTCCCTGTAGGAGGTTGGTCAGCGAGATCGTCGCTCCGGCGACCGCCCAGGTCAAGAACGCGAAGACGAACGCGAGACCGAACGTCACAGACAACCACAGCGGAACCTTGCGGGCCTGGCGGACGAGCCAGAACGCATACGCCGCGATGACCAGGCAGAGCACGCCGAGCAGGAGGCCAACCAGCCGCGACGGCAATGCGAACGGCTCGATCTGCACGAAGTCGCTCGACGTCGAGACCCGGAATGTGCTGTGCTCGCCCGACGGCGCGGTGATTCCGAACACGACCAGCGCCAACACGCCGAATATCGCCAAGACGATCGGCGCCCTCCAACTGCGGGTCAGGACGCGAGTCTGATCGACGGCCGGGGACGCCGGGGAAGTCGCGGTGTCTACGCTCACGTCACTACCATCCCTTCGCCGCCGTGGTGACCGGCTCTGGCGCCCGTATCTTGATGCGGAAGATGGCCCGCACGAGTGGCGGTGCCGCGATGAACAGCACGATCAGCGCCTGGAGGACGAGCACGATGTCGATCGGCGTCCCGGTCCTGGCCTGCATGGTGACGCCACCGGCGCGCAGCGCACCGAACAGTATCCCGGCCGCGATCGTGCCCCACGGGTTGGACCGGCCCAGCAGTGCGACGGTGATCGCGTCGAAGCCCAGGCCCCCGGAGATCCCCGGGGTCAGGTGGCGCTCGGTGCCAAGCGCCAGGGACGCGCCGGCCAGCCCGGCCAGTGCTCCGGCGATCAGGAAGACTGCGGTGTACGTCCCGGTCACCGACATGCCGGCCGTCGTGGCCGCGTGCGGGTTGTGCCCGACCGCCCGCAACCGGAACCCCAGCGTACTGCGCTCGAGGAGCCACCACACGAACACGGCTGCGAGGATGGCGAGGAGGAAACCGACGTGGAGTCGGGTGCCTTCGAACACCCGCGGCAGCTCAGCGGACTCGTAGACGAACGGGCTGATCGGGTCCGCGCGACCGGGTCGTTGAAAAGCGCTCGTCGCCAGGAGATAGACGATCAGGAACCGGGCGATGTTGTTGAGCATGATCGTCACGATCACCTCATGCGCTCCGGTCTTGGCCTTGAGCACGCCGGCGATGCCGGCCCAGATGGCTCCACCGATCAAACCGGCGGCGACCGCCACGGCCACGTGGACCACGATCGGAAGGTCGATCGCGAAGCCGATGTACCCGGCGAAGATCGCCCCGAGGATGATCTGGCCCTCGGCGCCGATGTTGAACAGTCCGGCCCGGAACGGCAGCGCCACTGCCAGGCCAGCGGCGATCAGGGGTGTCGCGTAGGTCAGCGTCTCGGCGAACGGCCGGAGTGCCCGACCTATCGAGTACTCCTGGAAATTGATCAGCGAGCCTTGGAACAGGGCGGCGTATGCACTGCTCACCGATCGCCAGGCAGCACTGAACGTGTCGCCGGGCCGGCTGAAGAAGTAACTCGCCGCATCGAGCACCCGTGGGTCGGACACGATGATCAAGATGGCGCCGATCACGAGTGCGAGCACTACTGACAGCAGCGTCACCATGGCGCTGCCCGTGGTCAGCTCCCGCCAGAACCGCTGCCCGGCGGTCGACCGCTGCTGAGTCTCCGGCGGTGCCGGCGCCGGCTCAGTCACGAGCCTCTCCCTTCTTCCGACCGCCTCATAGGTTCATCCGGATGCTCCGCGATAGTCGGACGCTCGGCTGCCTTCGCCTGAGCCTCATCGGCCGGAACCCCCGCCATCATCAGACCGAGCACGTCGCGGTCCGTGTCGCCAGGAACGATGCCGACTCCTCGGCCGCGGTACATGACAAGGACCCGGTCAGCGAGTGCGCTGACCTCATCAAGCTCGGTCGACACGATCAGCACGGCGGTGCCCTGATCACGCTCGGCGATGATTCGCCGATGCACGAACTCGATCGAGCCGACGTCCAGGCCCCGGGTGGGCTGCGCGGCGAGCAACAGCTGAATTGGTCTGGACAACTCGCGGGCGACCACGACCTTCTGCTGGTTGCCACCGGACAGGGTGTCCGCGGTCGTGTCGATGCTCTCCGCCCTGATGTCGAACTCCTCGACCCGCTTCCGCGCGTTCTCGGCCACCACGCTGGGCTTCATCCCGATGCCGGAGGCGAACGGCGGGCGATCGTAGATGTCGAGGACGAGGTTCTCGGCCACGGTGAAATCACCGACCAGCCCGTCGACCTTGCGGTCCTCCGGGATGAATCCCACCCCGGCCTCCAGGGTCTGGTGGACCGAACGATCGATCAGTTCGGTCCCCTTCAGCTGGATCGATCCGGTGACGTGCTCCTGCAGGCCCATGATGGCCTCAACGAGCTCGGTCTGGCCGTTGCCCTGGACACCCGCGACGGCGAGGATCTCACCGGACCGGACCTCGAACGACACGTTGTCCACGACGACCTGGTCCCGGGCGTCGACCACCGTGACGCCGTCGACGGTCAGGACGCGCTCGCCGGGTTCTGCCGGAGACTTCTCGACCACGAGGCTCACTGCTCGGCCGACCATCATCGACGCCAGCTCGGTCTCGCTCGTCGTCGGCTCGGCCTCACCCACCACCCGGCCGAGCCGGATGACCGTGATGCGGTCCGCGATCACCTTCACCTCACGGAGCTTGTGCGAGATGAACACGATCGAGGTGCCCCCTGCTTTGAGCTGACGCATGATCTGGATCAGCTCGTCGGTCTCCTGCGGAGTCAGCACCGCGGTGGGCTCATCGAGAATCAGCACCTTGGCGTGCCGGACCAGCGCCTTGATGATCTCGACCCGCTGCTGGACACCGACCGGGAGATTCTCCACGATGGCGTCCGGGTCGACGTCGAACCCGTACTGGTCGGACACCTCCCGGACCCGGGCGCGGGCCGCTTCGAGATCCAGCAGACCGAAGTTGCGGGTCTGCTCCGCACCGAGTATGACGTTCTCGGCAACGGTGAAGACCGGCACAAGCATGAAGTGCTGATGCACCATGCCGATGCCCGCGGCCATCGCGTCGTTCGGCGACGAGAACGTCACCTTCTGGTCATCGACAAGGATCTCGCCGTCATCCGGGTCGAGAAGCCCGTACAGGACGTTCATCAGGGTCGTCTTGCCGGCGCCGTTCTCGCCGAGCAGGCCATGGATCTCGCCGGGTTCGATGGTCAGGTCGATCCCGTCGTTGGCCACGACAGGGCCGAACCGCTTGGTGATCCCCCGAAGCTCGAGCTTCATCCGACCGCCTCCCCTTGCGAGCCGATCATGCAAAACGGGCGCGACACGCCGGCAGTGTGCCTGCAGGCGAGTGACGGTGCACTCGCGCGTACAGCGTGTCGCGCCAGTCTTGCATGATCGGCGCTGATCTGATTACTGGAACGCCGCTGGAGACTCCACAGTGATCTCGCCCGAGACTACCTGTTCCCTCAGCTGCTCCACCTCGTCCTTGAGCTCCTGCGGGATCTCCTCCTCGAAGTCGTGGTACGGAGCGAGGCCGACGCCCTCGTTCTCGAGGGTGCCGATGAACGGCTCGTTGGAGAACATGCCCCCCGCGGCGTCATTGGTGGCCGTCTCGACCGCGACCGCGATGCCCTTCATCACGCTGGTGAGGATCAGGTCGTTGTAGTCCGGCACGGTCTCGTAGCCGTCGACGTCGACCCAGATCACCGAGGTCTCGCCGGAGTCACGTGCTGCGATCGCGGCCTGCTCGCCCAGCGGACCAGCCACCGGGAGGAGGATGTCGGCGCCCTGGGAGATCAGGTTCTCACTGATCTGCAAGGCAAGCGTGGTGTTGCTGAAGTCACCCACGAACTGACCGTCCTGGGCCTCCTTGTCCCAGCCCAGTACCTGCACGTCGGTGCCTTTTGTCTCGTTGTAGTGCTGGACGCCGTCGTAGAAACCGTCCATGAAGATGGTCACGGTCGGGATCTTCGCACCGCCCCAGGTGCCGACGCTGCCGGTTTCCGAGTAGCCGGCGGCCAGGTATCCGGCGAGGAAGGCCGCCTCGTGAGTGTTGAAGACGAGCGGCTTGACGTTGTCGATCGGCTCTTCCCAGATGAAGTCGACGATCGCGAACTGCTCCTCCGGATTCGCCTCAGCGGCCGCTTGCGTCGTGTCCGCGAGCAGGAAGCCGACGGTGACGATGAGCCCGCAGTCCTCGGCGACCATGCTCTGGACGTTCGGCTCGTAGTCGGCGGCGGCGTTGGACTCGACCAGGTTGATGTCAGAGACCGCACCGGCGCTCTCCGCGGCCTGCAGGCCCTCGTAGGCGGACTGGTTGAACGACTTGTCATCGACGCCGCCCTCGTCGGTGACCATACAGCCGATTAAGTCTGCCGCCGGCTCTTCGGTCATCTCCTCGGTCGGCGACGCGCCCGGTTCAACGGTGTCGTCTTCGGTGTCATCTGGCTCCTCGCCACAGGCAGCCAGCACCAGCGCCGTCGCCCCAATGGCAGCGGCGAGTCGAAATGTCTTGTTCACGTGTGCCCTCCATGCCCCCAATAATGAATCTGCGCCGCAGACTATACGGCTTGCCGCACTACCTATTAGGGACATTGGTCCCCGATGCCGACCTGTAACCAACCTGGCCTCAGAAGCTGACGTCGGTTGCCCACAGATCGGGCAAATCGGTTCGCTGTCAGATGCCCGCCGGCGGCTCGTAGACGCCCCAGACCTCGCGGAGGGCGTCGCAGACCTCCCCGACCGTGGCGCGCGCCGCCAGCGCGTCGCGCATCGGGTCCAGAACGTTGTCCGAACCCGATGCGGCGTCTCGCAGCGCGTCGAGGGTGCGAGCCACCCGGTCCGCGTCGCGGTCGGCCCTCAGCTGTTCGAGCCGCTTGATTTGGGCCTCCACGATCGCCGGGTCGACCCGCAGCGGCTCGTACGGCTCGTCCCCATCGTCGGTGTACTTGTTGACCCCGACGACCGTCCGGTTACCGCCGTCGATCTCGCGGGCGATCTGGTAGGCCGACTGCTCGATCTCGTTCTTCTGGAAGCCGCGCTCGATCGCGGCGACCGCACCGCCTGCGTCCTCGACCCGCTGCATGAGTTCCCAGACGGCGCCCTCCATCTCGTCGGTTAACGATTCGACAACGTACGAGCCCGCGAACGGGTCGACCGTTTTCGTGACGTCCGTCTCATGTGCAAGCACCTGCTGGGTTCGCAGCGCGAGCCGGGCCGCCTTCTCGGTCGGCAGCGCGATCGCCTCGTCGTACGCGTTGGTGTGCAGCGACTGGGTACCGCCGAAAACCGCACCCAGCGCCTGAACGGCCACCCGGATCAGGTTGACCTCCGGCTGTTGCGCGGTGAGCTGCACACCAGCGGTCTGGGTGTGGAACCGCAGCATGTGCGACTTGGGATCCTTCGCCCCGAACTCATCGCGCATCAGGTGTGCCCAGATGCGGCGGGCGGCACGGAACTTGGCGACCTCCTCCAGCAGGGTCGTCCGCGCGACGAAGAAGAACGACAGCCGCGGCGCGAACTCGTCGACGCCCAGCCCTGCCGACAACGCCGCCCGGACGTACTCGCGGGCGTTGGCCAGCGTGAACGCCACCTCCTGTACGGGGGTGGCTCCGGCCTCGGCCATGTGGTAGCCCGAGATCGAGATGGTGTTCCACCGCGGCAGCTCGCGACGGCAATAGGCGAAGATGTCGCTTGTCAGGCGCAGCGACGCGGCCGGCGGGTAGATGTAGGTGCCGCGGGCGATGTACTCCTTGAGCACGTCGTTCTGGACCGTGCCGGTGAGCGCGGCACCGGGGACGCCCTGTTCGGCACCCACCAGCTGGTAGAGCAACAGCAGCAGGGCGGCCGGCGCGTTGATCGTCATCGACGTCGATACCCGGTCCAGCGGGATACCGTCGAACAACACCCGCATGTCCTCGACCGAGTCGATCGCAACCCCAACCTTGCCCACCTCGCCGTGCGCCACGGGGGCGTCGGAGTCGTAGCCCATCTGGGTCGGCAGGTCGAACGCGACAGAGAGCCCGCCAGTACCGGCCGCGACGAGCTGGTGGTACCGGCGGTTCGATTCGGTGGCCGTCCCGAAGCCCGCGTACTGGCGCATCGTCCAGGGCCGCCCGGTGTACATGTTCGAATAGACGCCACGCGTGTAGGGGAACTCGCCCGGCTCGCCGAGCTTGCTCGCCGGATCCCAGCCCGCGAGATCGCCCGGACCGTACACAGGACGGAACGGCAAACCGGACTCGGTCGATGTCATGCCAGCAACGGTAACCCCCGACTTCCCGCGATCGCGTCGACTGGTCGAGGTACCGGGCCCTTCAGGCCGGGTCAGGGCACCGGATGGACAGAGGTCTGCCCTGCCGCGCGCACCACGATGTACCGTTCGCCGCGCACGTGTCGCGCCTTCACCGGCAGGAAGTTCCGGCCCCGGGCGAGTGGACCTCGGTGAACATCGGTCTCGTGAGCGCGGTACATCAGGTCGAGTCGGTGCATCACCACGGCCGCCTCGGCCGCTCGGCGCATCATGACGACGATCCGTTGATAGGGAATCTCCAGGTGTGCGCCGCCGACCACTCGCGCGTCCCTGCTCGGCGACGTCAGCGCCTCCTCGACCTGCGCCACCAGCAGCGGTGTGATCGGGGCGAGACCCTGCACGAGTTGCAGTCGCGGGTTCCTGGCGCGCAACGCTCTGTACAGTTCGTCGCGCTGCGCCGGCTTTATCGCGCGCCCGACCGCCAGCACGTCAACGGTCATGCCGTCGATCTTGCGAGCCCTGTCGATGTCGGTTTCCTCACGGACGGACAGACCCAACCCTGTCAAAGCGTCAGCGAGATGGTCCAGGACGCGGGCCCGCCTACCGACAAGCAGCACGCGACCGTCAAGGGAGAAGTCAGCCGTCACAAGACGATCTTCGATGCAACCCACCCAGTACTGCAGTGGTCGATCTCGCATGTTGAGACGGTCGGTGGATCATACGGAGCCGGCCCGGGCAGGTTGGTCACCTGATCACCGAGTTGTCACCTATCGCCGAGTGGTCACCTGATCGCCGACTAAGGCAGCAAGGCCGCAAGGACGACCAAGATCGGCACGGTGGCGGCCTGGACCTGGAGCCAGCGCCGTCCGGTCGGCGCCAGCGCCGCTGCCTCGGCTCGAGCACGGGCAGGGACGATCTCGGCGAGGCCGGCCAGCACGTGGACCGAGTGAAGGAGCGCGGCGACGGCCACGAACCACACCGTGAAGCCGATGTCACCGGACAGCAGCAGCAACACCGCCACCACACACACCGCCGCCGGCGCCGGCGATGCCGGGAAGGCCGCCACGACGACCGCGGCCACGGCGAGTGCGATGATCCCCAGCGGGTGCGGTCGGTGTCCGGCCCCCACGAGTGCGGCCAGCAGCAGCCCGGCGGAGCCGAGCCCGAGCAGAACCCGCACGTCACGCCCGGATACGACCCGACCGCCGGCAGTGGAGTTCATGCCGACCTCCGCAGGCGCTGCCGCCGCCGCATGAGCACTCCGATCAAGCCCGGGTCCCATCTGGTCACCAGCACGCCGCGCCGGGTGAGTGCAGCGAGCCGGTCCGCGCGCTCGGCCAGGACGAGCCGCGCAGCCGCCAGCTCGGCGCGATTCGTCGGCATTCTCAAGGCGCCGGGCAGAACGTCGATCGCGAGCACGTCGCGATGAGTCCTGGCCAGCGTCCCGACAAGTGGATCTATCTGGTCGTCGATGTAGGGCGACAACACGACCACTGCCGCGCCCGGTGGTACCGAGCCTTCGTCGAACTTCCGGCGACGCAGCTGAGCGTCCGGGACGATGCCGGCCAGGTGCCACCGGATCCGCATCAGCTGGCGTACCCCCGTGCCGGGCCGGACTCCCCGGTACGGCACGGCCAGGTCGACCAGGCCGACCCGGTCGCCGAGCCGAAGGTACGACGCGGCCAGCGTGGCCGCGGCATCGATGGCGACGCCGAGGCTGCCACCCTCGCCCACTCCGCTCGACCGGTCGTGCCAGCTCATCACGTCGGGAGTCAGGTCGTAGCGAGTATCGAGGCAGATCACGAGGTCGGCGTCGGCGTCAATCGCCGTGTGCCGCACGTGTAGGACACCTCTACGCGCGCTCACCCGCCAGTCGACGCGCCTGACCCGGTCACCTGGCCGGAACTCCCTCACGTCGAGCAGCTCCGACCCATCGCCTGGACGGCGGGTCCGGTGTGCCCCGACCTGCCCGGCGGAGCGCGCGGGAAGCTCCGGGACGCCGACCGTTCGAGCGGGCGGCAGGGTACGCACCGGTGCCGTTTGCGCGATGACGACAGGCGTTGATAGGAGCCCGTCCGCCGTAGCGGCCCGGACACCGGCCGCTCCGTAGTCGCGTACGCCCCACCGCGACGTGTCGACCGTCACGGTCAACTGCTGGTCTGGTGGATCAGCCGCGAGTACCACGTACGGCGCGCTCGGTGGGCCAATGCCGTACGGCAGTCGAAGGACGACGATCTCCGCAGGGGCCAGTCCGCTGACGGAGATGACGGCGGTCGCCGAGCCGCCCACCTCCGCCAGGCGCGGCATCTCGACTCGCAGCCCAGGACTTGGCCGTTCCGACCGGCCGGCCAGCGCCAACGCCGTACCGACCGCCAGCGGAAGGACCACGAGAGCGATCGCCGGGCGGCCGAACACGAGGGTCATCCCCGCGGAGACGACGAAGAGAACAACGACTCGGCGCAACGCCCACGTGGGTTGCCACCCGGGGGCCGGCCGGACCGAGTTCTCCCCCTCGCCCGCGCGGGTCATCCTGCCCCGCCCTGGGATGGGGTCGCACCAGGTCCCGGTACGGTCTGGAGCAGTTCTTCGACGACCGCCTGCCCCGTCGTCCCGCTGGCCCACATCTCGGGCCGGAGCGTCAGCCGGTGGCCCAGGGCGGGTACCGCGCAAGCCTTGACGTCTTCGGGCAGCACGTAATACCGGCCGGACAGCACCGCCACCGCTCGGGCCACCAAGACCAACGCGAGCGACCCGCGCGGCGATGCACCCACCTCGACAGCCCGGTGTTCACGGGTCGCCCGCACCAGGTCGACGCAGTACCGGACGACGTCCGGTTCGAGATCGACCTGCTCGACACCTGCCTGCAAGCGGCGGAGCGAGCGGGCGTCGATCACTGCCGGGACGGTGACCTCCTCTTGCCGCCGCTCGATGCGCCGCCGCAGCACCGAAGCCTCCTCGGCACCGTCCGGGTACCCGAAATGCAGGCGCAGCAGGAACCGGTCCAGCTGCGCCTCGGGGAGCGGGTAGGTGCCGTCGTACTCGATCGGATTGGCTGTCGCCAACACATGGAACGGCTCGGGTAGAGAATGGGTATGACCCTCGATGGTCACCTGCCGCTCTTGCATCGCCTCGAGGAACGCCGACTGGGTCTTCGGCGGAGTGCGGTTGATCTCGTCTACGAGCAGCAGGCCGGTGAAGATCGGCCCCGGATGGAACACGAACTCCTTGCGACCCTGGTCGTACACGTACGAGCCAGTGACGTCGGCGGGCAGCAGGTCGGGTGTGCACTGGATCCGCCGGAAATCCAGACCGACGGCCGCCGCCAGGCTGCGAGCCGCGAGCGTCTTGCCCAGCCCGGGCACGTCTTCGATAAGCACGTGACCGCCGGCGAGCATCGCGGCGAGCGCAAGGCGGATGGGCTCGCGTTGGCCGACAAGTGCCTGACCTACGGCCTCCATGATCTTGTTGCCGGCGGTGCCGATCTCTTCGACGGTGGCCGCTGCCACGCCGGTTCCGGATTCGGTCATCGAGATCCTTCCTGTGGAGGCGGCGGACCGTCAGCCCATTCGTCCAGCCGGTCGAGCACGAGTTCGGTCAATGCGACGGGTGAACGCCCGACAAGGTCGGCTCTTGTCCCGTCGAGCAGGTCGTACACGTCAGGGGTGAGCAGCCGGCGAGCCACGGGATCGGACCAGCGGACGCCGTACCGGGCCAGCCTCGCTTCGGCAAGCTCGCGCAGCCTGGGTCGTGCCTTGCTCTGGAATACGTCGCGCGTGTTGCTGGTCTGGCTGAGCGCACCGCTCAGCCGCCGTACGTCGTACCAGGCGCCCATGCCGGGCTGCTCGGGCGGGGCAGGCCACACGACGGGCGGCGGATGGGCGGCGAGCCGGGGAACGGCGATAGCGGCGCAGACCAGTAGCCCGATCATCGTCGCGTCCGCCACAACCACCCCGAACAACCAGCTGATCACCGCGGATCCGGCGCCGACCAGGGCCGGCACGCGCAGCGCGCGCAGCGGCGGGCGGCGGATCATGGCTGGTCCTTCGGAGCGGCGGCGTCCTGAGACAGGCTCGCCGAGATCGTCCGGAGGGCGGCCGCAGCGCTCGACGCCGCCTCGTCCAGGAGTGCTGCTCCACCGAACCGTGCTTCGTGGTACAGCGAGAGCAAGCTCGCGAGCGCTTTCCGGTCGGCGTGATGATCGGCGAGCACGGTGGCGGTGAACTCGGTCGGAGTCTGCGGCGCTTCTCGCGGCGTGCCGGCCGACGCGGCCGCCTGCTCGAGGATGACCCAGCAGGCGATGACAGCATCGCTCGCTTCACCGGGACGGGCACCTTCTGCCTCGTACACTGCCAGCTCGGCGGCATCGCGCAGGGCCGCCACTGTGATCTCCGGGTTCGGGACGTGTGGTCCGCGTGCCGCCCGCTCCCGGCTCAGCAGCCACCGTACCGCCGCGACCACGACCACGATCGTCATGACCACACCCGCGATGCCTACGGCCACCGTGTACAGCACGACCCCGACGGTGAACGGGTTGGCAGGCACTTCCTCGTCCTCGAGCTCCTCCTCGTCCGCCTCGAAAGTGGGTTCTGGGGAGGGCTCGGCGCTGCGCACATCGAACGGGATGATCGGGTCTCCCACCTGTACCGGGCCGGCAACGGCGGCGATCACCGCAACGAGGGCCACCACACCCACTGCGATGAGCGGAGCCAGTCGCCGTGCCATGGACCGATCGTCACACAGCGCACCGGGGACCAGTAGCGGACGGCAACCGGATCGTTACCCGCACTCGTTGGTAGCACTGCATGTCCTAAGGTGCCGCCCGCGAGCCACACCAAGCCTCCACGGTGTCGCTGGCGAGCCGCACCGTGGAACCTCGGTGCGACCGGAAACTGCACCGTGGAACTTGGCGCGCGGACGTACTTCACACTGACGTGGTGTGGACGCTTAGAGCTTCTCCACCGGTGCGTAGCGGAGCAGTAACGTCTTCAGCCCGTCGTCCCCGAAGTCGACGGTGGCCTGCGCGTGCTCACCCACTCCGGACGTCGCGACGACAGTGCCCAGCCCGAACGTGTCGTGTGTGACGCGATCTCCGGCGGACAGCACCGGCACCGGCCGGCTCGGTCTGGTCCCCCTGCTCGATGCCGCCCGCTGGGTGGCAGGCGCCGATGGCCGGTGCCAGCGGGTCTGGTCCTCCTCGGTGCGCCGCCAGTCGACGAGCCGGTCGGGAATCTCGGTGAGGAACCGGGACGCCGGGTTGTGGCTCGGAGCCCCCCATGCGCTGCGGACCAGTGCCCGCGACAGGTAGAGGCGCTGCCGCGACCGGGTGATGCCGACGTACGCCAGCCGCCGCTCCTCCTCGAGCTCGCGAGGTTCGTAGAGCGATCGCTGATGGGGGAAGACACCGTCTTCCATGCCGGTGAGGAACACCACCGGGAACTCCAGACCCTTCGCGGTGTGCAGAGTCATCAGCGTGACCATGCCGCCGTGATCTTCGCCTTCCGGGATCTCGTCGGCGTCGGCGACAAGGCTGACCCGTTCGAGAAAGCCGGTGAGTGTGCCCTCACCGTCGGACGCTTCGTACTCCCCGGCCACCGCGATGAGCTCGCGGAGATTGTCGATGCGGGTTTCGTCCTGCGGGTCGTCGGAGTCGGACAGCTCATCGAGGTATCCGGTCTTGTCCAGCACGGCCTCGAGGATGCCGGCCGGACCGACACCGTCGGCGACAAGTGCCCGCAACTCGTCGATCAACGTGACGAACGATTCGATCGACCGTAGCGACCGGGTGGCGATGCCGGGAGCATCGGCCGCACGCCGGAGTGCCTGCCAGAACGTAACGCCCTCACGTTGCGCCAGCGCCTCAACCGCGCTCTCGGCCCGGTCACCAATGCCGCGCCGCGGCGTGTTGAGGATGCGCCGCAGGGACACCGTGTCATCGGGGTTGGCCAGAGTTCGCAGGTAGGCGAGCCCGTCGCGCACCTCACGCCGCTCGTAGAACCGGACCCCGCCTACCACCCGGTAGGGCAGCCCGAACCGGATGAAGACCTCCTCCAGAACGCGAGACTGTGCGTTCGTGCGGTAGAAGACCGCCACGTCGCCGGGTTTGGCATCGCCGTCGTCGCCGAGCTTGTCGATCTCTTCGGCGACGAACTGCGCCTCAGCGTGCTCGTTGTCGGCAACGTACCCGACGATGGGAGAACCGTCGCCGGCGTCGGTCCAGAGCCGCTTGGGTTTGCGCTCCGGGTTCTTCGAGATGACCGAATTGGCCGCGGCGAGGATGGTCTGAGTCGACCGGTAGTTCTGTTCGAGCAGGACGACTCTGGCGTCCGGATAGTCCTTCTCGAACTGCAAGATGTTGCGGATGGTCGCACCCCGGAACGCGTAGATCGACTGGTCGGCGTCACCAACGACACACAGCTCGGCCGGCTCGACGATCGGGTCGGCGGAGCCGACTGCGTCGCCGTCGACCGTGCGCTTCGGCTTCGTGCCCACCAGTTCACGGACCAGGACGTACTGGGCATGGTTCGTGTCTTGATACTCGTCGACGAGCACGTGCCGGAACCGCCGCCGGTAGTGCTCAGCGGCGTCCGGGAACGCCTGGAGCAGATGGACCGTCATCATGATCAGGTCGTCGAAGTCCATCGCGTTGGCCTCGGTGAGCCGCTTCTGGTACAGCTCGTAGGCCTCGGCCACCATCTTCTGGTGGTGGTTCTCGGCCCGGGCCAGCGCGGTCTCGTAGTCGATCAGCTCGTTCTTGAAGTTGCTGACCTGGTGGCTGAACTGGCGCGGCTGGTACCGGCGTGGGTCGAGGTCGAGTTCGCGGCACACCAGCGTCATCAGCCGCTGCGAGTCGGCCTGGTCGTAGATGGAGAACGACGAGGTGAACCCGAACCGCTTGGCCTCCCTGCGCAGAATGCGCACACACGCCGAGTGGAACGTCGAGACCCACATGATGTTGGCGCGCCTGCCCACCAGTTGTGCGACCCGCGCCTTCATCTCGCCGGCCGCCTTGTTGGTGAAGGTGATGGCCAGGATCGACCCTGGATGGACGTCACGCTCGGCCAGCAGGTACGCGATGCGCCTGGTGAGCACTCTGGTCTTGCCCGACCCCGCGCCGGCCACGATGAGCAGCGGCGAGCCTGTGTGGGTCACTGCCTCGCGCTGCGGTGGGTTGAGCCCCTCGAGGATGGTTTCGGGGTCGGTGCGGCGCCGCTCGCCACCGCCCTGGTCAGAGGCGCTGGAAGAGGAAAGCTGCAGGTCGTTGAACAGAGCGCTCATCGTGCCAATGAGTCTATGGGGGCGGCCCGACAAACGCCCCCAGCCGTGCCGAAGCACTGTCGGTCCCGGCTGTTAACTTCACAGTGGCATCGAGCGAGTTCGAGAGGAGCAACGATGATCTGCCGCATCTGGCGGGGCTGGGCAACGCCCGCCAATGCTGACGCCTACGAGTCCGTGGTTCGCGGCGAGGTGATTCCTGGCATCGAGGCCATGGGCATCGCCGGATTCCAGCACATCGACCTGATGCGGCGCGACCTCGGTGACGAGGTGGAGTTCGTGACTCTCATGTGGTTCGACGACATCGAGTCGGTGAAGGCCTTCGTCGGGGAGGACTACGAGGTCAGCCATGTGCCAGCGGCGGCCAGGGCGGTGCTTGCCCGCCACGACGAGCGCTCGGTCCACTTCGACGTGCTCGACCGCCGCACGCAGCCCGGCTATTCGTCCTGACCACCCGAGCCGTCGCGTCCCAAACAGACCGGAGCAGGTGCGTCAGCGCCAGTACACCGCTACGACGATGTTCGCGATGGCCAGCCCGCCGATCACGAAGAACAGACCGTCCGGGATCACCTGTCGCCGGCGGTTGAACCAAGCGAGCACCGCCACCACCAGCGCGACCCCCAGCTTGACGGCGATCTTGCCGTTGTCGATATCGCGCTCCAGCGACTCCACGCCTTCGGCAAGGCCGACCAGGATCACTCCGGTCAGCAGCAGGGTCAGCACGCCGTGGAGCATCGCAGGGTTCACGTACCGTTCCGCCCGTGCCCGCAGCTGAACCAGCCAACCGCCCACGAGACTGGCCAGGCCGAGGAAATGAAGGACGACTACCAGCTTGTAGATGAAGTCCACGGCGGGCAGCCTACCGATCTGTCGCGCGGGGTGAGAGTGCGCCGGCTACACGAGGCGGCGGTCGGTGGCCCAGCGGGTCAGCTCGTACCGGTTTGACAGCTGCAGCTTGCGCAGCACGGCCGACACGTGTGTCTCGACTGTCTTGATCGAGATGAACAGTTCCTTGGCGATCTCCTTGTAGGCGTAGCCACGGGCGATGAGCCGGAGTACCTCGCGCTCGCGCTGGGTCAGCCGGTCCAGGTCGTCGTCCACGCTGGGCGCCTCGCCGCCGGCGAAGGCGTCCAGGACGAAACCGGCCAGCCGCGGCGAGAACACCGCATCATCGTCGGCCACCCGCTTGATCGCCGCCACCAGATCCTGCCCGGTGATCGACTTGGTCACGTATCCGCGAGAGCCGGCCCGGATGGTCCCGATGACATCCTCGGCCGCGTCCGACACTGACAGGGCGAGAAAGCGGACGTCCGGCGCCTTCGGATGTACCTGCCGAAGCACTTCTACACCGCCACCACCTGGCAGGTGGACGTCGAGCAGGACGACGTCCGGCTGGGTCTCGAGGATCACCGCGATCGCTTCCTGAGCGTCGGCGGCCTCGCCGACGATCTGGACGGAGTCGCGCAGCTCAGCCCGCACGCCGGTCCGGAACATCGCATGGTCGTCGACCAGCACTACACGGATCGGCGTTTGCTCACTCATGTCTCATCCTTTCTCGTGGACAGGCGCACCTCGGTGCCCTCTCCTGGTGCCGACCGGATCTGCGCGGTGCCGCCATGCCGCTCCATCCGTTCGATGATCGAGCGTCGCACACCCAACCGATCGTCCGGTATCGACTCTATGTCGAACCCGGCTCCGCGGTCCCGGACGAAGACCTCGACGTGGCCACCTTCGACCTCCGCATAGATATCGATACTGTCGGCGTCGGAGTGCTTGGCGGCGTTGACAGCGGCCTCACCTGCGGCGTTGAGCAAGGCTCGGCGCAAGTCGTCCAGCTCGCAGTCGCCAACGGTCACGACCTCGATAGGGACACCGTGGGCCTCCTCGATGTCCGCGGCCGCCCTGTTCAATGCGGCGGCGAACGACGCCGGCTCGCCGGCCTGGTCGTCGTACAGCCAGCGCCGCAGATCGCGCTCTTGACGCCGGGCCAGTGTGACGACCGACCGCGGATCATGCGCCTGTTTCTGGATGAGAGCCAACGTCTGGAGCACCGAGTCGTGCAGGTGGGCGGCCATGTCGGCCCGCTCCTGGGAGATGATCCGCTCCCGGCGCTCCGCGTCGAGTTCGCGCCACATCCGCCACAGCCATGGCCCGCCGATGAGCGCGATGCCGACGATCACGACGACGACACCGAGCAACCCGTCCAACGTGGCGTCGAGCTGACCCTGACCGGCCAGGAACGCGACCACGCCGGCGACGATGACCGCCGCTCCTGCCGCTATCCGGATGACGGTCGCCGTGCGCTTCGTGCCCGTGATCGCAGCCAGCCACGGTGCGTTCGGCACGAGCTCGGCCATCCGCTCGCGCTCCTTCTCGTCCGCGGTTCGCCAGATCAGCGCCACGCCGAACCCGGCGAGCAGCAGCGGGATGAGGAATCCGGGGCTGACACCGAGCGGCGTGTTCTGCAGCAGGCCGACGATGCCGAGCCCGAGCAGCACGAGCGCCGCCAGCTGACCGAGGTCGCCGGGTCGAGCGGCCCGGATCCGCCCCCGCATACCGGCCCTGGTCGCCGCCGCCACCCCGGCCGGAGCCCGATCGGCCTGCTCGCGGGCAATTGTCTGATCGAGCGGCGTGAACACCCACAAGGCGAGGTAGAGCACGACACCGAACCCGCCGAGCGCGGCGAGCAGGGCGATGGTTATCCGGACCGCGAGCGGTTGGACGCCGAGATGGACCGCCAGCCCGGTGCACACCCCGCCCACCAGCCGGCCGTCCGAACGGCGCGCGAATCGCGGCGCCTCGCGCGCACCGGCAGTGCGGTGCACGTCCTGTTCGGAGGCAGGCTGGGTCGTCGTCACACCACGATGGTCACATGCGTACGCGCGCGATGCCATGAGGGAGCGCCCTCCGGCGTCCCTGATGGGAGACCAGGGTGGTGCCGGGGTGATCCCGGATGGTGCGCAAGCCGCCCAGTCGGCAGTATCGATGCCATGAGCGAGTCTCCGACCTCGAATCTGAGCACCGATCTGCGTGATCTGCGCCGCAGCCGCAGCAACCGCGTCGTGGCGGGTGTCCTCGGCGGCGTCGGCGCGCGTCTTGGCATCGACCCGCTGCTGTTGCGGATCGTCACCGCAGTGCTCGCGTTGTTCGGCGGCGTCGGGATCCTCATGTACGCGCTGGGTTGGCTGCTCATTCCGGACGAGGACGCCGAGACCTCGATCGCCGAGCAGGCGCTGGGGCGCGACGAGACTCGCCCCGCGGGCCTCGGGACGGTCGGGTTGGCGGCCGGGCTCGTGATCGCCGCCCTGCTCGCCGCGGGCGGGATGTTCGGGTCCGGCATCGGCTGGCTACTGATGATCCTGACGGTGGTGGGTGCGGTACTCCTGCTCCGCCGCCAGGACGGCGAGGCCCAAGGCGTACCAGAACCGCCGCCGAGCGTCGACTACCCCGGCTTCCCGGGCTACGTACCCTCGGCCGAGCCGGCGACATCCGGCACTGCGGCACCCGAACCGACTGCGGCACCCGAACAGACTGCGGCCCTCGAGCAGGCCCAAGCACCCGAGCAGACCCAAGCACCAGAGCAGGCCCAAGCACCAGAGCAGGCCGAGGCACCGGAAGGCCCCGCGAAGGCCGTACCGGCGTCGGCGACACCGTCATCGATCTCGGTGGCGCCGGACGGCCGGTCCGCTGACGATCCGTCCAGGTCCTCGACGGGCACCGGCTGGCCGGACGGACCGGGGTGGCCCGAGGGACCGGACTGGGGACCGTCGGTGCCGGACGAGTACCTGGAGCCGGCCGCACCGCCGCCTGCTCAGGTCAAGCCCAGGGGCTCGCGGCTCGGGCCGCTGACGCTCAGCGCTGTGGTCGTTGCCCTGGGCATCCTCGCGATCAACGACGCGACCTGGGCGTCGGTTCCCGTCTCGGCATATGTAGCGACCGCCCTCGCGATCGTCGGCGCCGGCCTGCTGATCGGCGCCTGGTTCGGGCGGGCCCGCGGGCTCATCGGCCTCGGCATCCTGCTTACCCTCGCGCTTCCGCTGACCGTGGTGGCCGACGGGCTCAACCTGAGATCCGCCGGCAGCGTCACCGTCCGGCCCGAGTCGATCGAAGCGGTACCGACCGGGCTTCAGGAGTACGGCGCAGGAAGCGTCGTCTACAACCTGACCGAGCTCGAACTCAGCGAGACCGATCCGATCACCATCGACATCGACCAGGGTGTCGGCGAACTGCGGATCATCGTTCCGCCGGAGACGGACGTCACC
This sequence comes from Jiangellaceae bacterium, assembly GCA_036373915.1. Classification (GTDB taxonomy): domain Bacteria; phylum Actinomycetota; class Actinomycetes; order Jiangellales; family Jiangellaceae; genus JASLBX01. Next base: position 84,335 of record DASUUU010000073.1, read on the forward strand.
GTCAACGCCGATGTCGGTCTCGGCAGCGTCGAGGCTTTCGACTCTCGGTCAGGCGGACCGGGCATCTCACGCCAGATCATCGATGTCGGCGACGACGGCCCCGGCGGGGGCGAGATCACACTCAATCTCGACCTCGGTGTCGGAAGGGTGGAGGTGAAGCGATGAAACGCCACGACACCGACGTCGCCTCTCTCGTGTTCGGACTTCTCTTTCTGGGGGTTAGCGCTATGTGGCCACTTGTGCACTTCGACGTGCTCGGGTTGCCGGGCCTCGAGGTCGCAGCACCCGTCCTGCTGGTGTCGGTCGGGCTCGCCGGCCTGGTCGCCTCGCTGGGCCGGATCCGCCGCGACCGCGACGGCGTCGGTTGAGCCGGATAGCCCTCAGCCTGGGGGGCACGCAACGAACGGGCGGGACGCCGTTCACCCACTCACCCGGCGCCGATTGATCGCCCGTCCGGTCACTCGTCTTCGTGGAGGCCAACGCCTACCTCGCCGCCGACCTGCGTGAACGTCAGCCGTCCGGCTTCGATCGAGTACTCGACCTCGTCCCCGAAGATCGTCTGCATCGCTTCGTCGACGCCGCGGTACTCCTCGGCGCACGCCGGGTCGGTCTGGACGAGTTCACCGAAGCGCAGCGTGTCGTCGCCGACCTCGACGCTGCCTTCGAACTCGCGGCAGCCACTGCTCGCCGTGAACCGCCCGCCCTCGACGACGAACCAGGCCGAACCCTCCGTACCCGCTGGCATCGAACTGGCCAGGTCCCCTGAGATGATCGTGTCCACCAGCCACCGGGTGCCCTCGAGGGGACGGTCCGGATCGGCCACTTCGCGATCGAGCAGGACGATCTCGGTTTCGCCTGCGCTCAGCGTGAGCCGGTCGCCGTCGAGCAGCCAGGTCGGCGAGCTCTGGAGGAAATCCATGAGCCACTCGTCCTGGGCGTGCCGCTGCGGGTCGCAGCCCATCTCGGTGCCACCCATCGGGCCGACTTCCAGCCGCTCGGAACTGATGGTGACATCCCCGAACAGATGGTTGCAGCCAGCGTTCGCAGACACCTGGGCGTCGGTGGTGAAGTCCAGCGAGATGCGAGTGCCCTCTACCAGCTCTCGGTCCTGGCCGCCCTCGGTGATCGACTCGGACAGGAAGGTGCGGCCGGTCAACTCACCCCCGCCGCCGGTGCTCGCATCATCGCCGCAGCCGCCGACGAGCAGGAGGATCCCCACGGCGGCCATCATCCATCGCACGGTTGTCAGACGCTACCGGTCCTGGTGCGGTTCCGCTTCGGCACGTGGGGCGGTCAGGTCCACCGCCCCATCCGTCCTCCGCCGCCGTCCCTGAACCTGCCGATGCCGAGCAGCACCAGATCCACGAAGTGCCACACGAAAGTCACCGGCGCACCGACCACGACAAGCGTCAGCACCAGCATGGTGATCGCCGAATTGGTGTTGCGGGTGTAGAAGCGGTGTGCCCCGAACATGCCGAAGAACAGGCAGAGCAGGAAGGCCGGCAGGATGAGCCGGTCACTCGTCCCCTGCGCAGGGACGCCTGCGGTCGGCCGTGGCACCGGGTGGGCTGCGCGCGGCACGATGTCGTCGATCACGACGCTGAGCTCGCCGTGGGTCTTGGCCTCGTAGACGGCGCCGAGCCGGTCGTCCAGCTCGTCGAGTTGGATGCGGCCGTCGTCGAGCGCGCTACGGACGACGTCGGCGATGGCCTCGCGCTCGGCGTCATTGGCCCGCAGCTGCGGCGGATGGTCGCGCGGGTCGTACGGGATGGCGGCCGGCGGGCCGGACACGGTGACTTACTCCCACTCGATGGTGCCAGGCGGTTTGCTCGTGACATCCAAGACTACGCGGTTCACCTCGCGGACCTCGTTGGTGATCCGCGTCGAGATGCGTTCGAGCAGCTCGTACGGCAATCGCGACCAGTCGGCCGTCATCGCGTCCTCCGAGCTCACCGGGCGCAGGACTATCGGGTGGCCGTAGGTGCGCCCGTCGCCCTGCACGCCGACCGACCGGACGTCCGCGAGCAGGACCACCGGGAACTGCCAGACGTCCCGATCCAGACCCGCGGCGGAAAGCTCCTCACGGGCGATCGCGTCGGCTCGCCGCAGGACCGTCAGCCGGTCACCGGTGACCTCGCCGACAACGCGGATCGCCAGGCCCGGGCCGGGGAACGGGTGCCGCCAGACGATCTCGGCCGGCAGCCCGAGCTGCTCTCCGACCGCGCGGACTTCGTCCTTGAACAGCGTGCGCAGCGGCTCGACCAGCTCGAACCGCAGGTCGTCCGGCAGCCCGCCCACATTGTGGTGGCTCTTGATGTTCGCCGCGCCCTCGCCGCCACCGGACTCGACGACGTCCGGGTAGAGGGTGCCCTGCACGAGGAACTGGACCTGCTCACCGTGCGCCCCCGCGTCGGCGACGATGTCGCGGGCCGCCTGCTCGAACGCCCGGATGAACTCGCGTCCGATGATCTTGCGTTTCTGCTCGGGGTCGGTGACACCCTGAAGCTCCTTGAGGAACTGGCCGGCGGCGTCGACTACGTGCAGGTCGACGCCGGTGGCCGCCACGAAATCGCGCTCGACCTGCTCGGCTTCGCCGGCCCGCAGCAGCCCGTGGTCGACGAAGACGCAGGTCAGCCGGTCACCGACGGCACGCTGGACGAGTGCCGCGGCGACAGAGGAATCGACCCCGCCGGACAACCCGCAGATCACGCGCTTGTCTCCGACCTGGGCGCGGATCGCGTCGACGGCTTCGTCCACGATGTTGACCATGGTCCAGGTGGGACGGGCACCGGCGATCTCGTAGAGGAAGTGTTCGAGGACGGCTTGACCGTGTTCGGTGTGCAGCACCTCCGGATGCCACTGGACGCCGGCGAGCCGGCGATCCTTGTGCTCGAACGCCGCCACGGGCGATCCTGGTGAACTCGCGAGCACGGTGAATCCGCGGGGCGCTTCGGTGACGGCGTCGCCGTGGCTCATCCAGACCGTGTTGGTGGACGGCAGCCCGGCCAGCAGGGTGCCCGGAGCGTCGATGGTGACGGTGGTGCGCCCGTACTCGGACAGCCCGGTGCGGGCCACGGTGCCGTCCAGCGCCTGGGCCATCGCCTGGAACCCGTAACAGATGCCGAATGCGGGGACGCCGACCTCGAACAGGCTCGGATCGACAACAGGCGCACCGTCGGCGTAGACGCTCGCCGGCCCACCGGACAGGATGATCGCCTTCGGCCGCCTGGCGAGCATCTCATCGACGGTCATGGTGTGCGGGACTATCTCCGAGTAGACGCGAGCCTCGCGGACGCGGCGCGCGATCAACTGGGCGTACTGGGCTCCGAAGTCGACCACGAGGACGGTGTCGTGCACGGTCCGAGCCTACCGGGCACCGACTTGCCCACCTGGCATTCCCCGCAGCCAGGCGCCTACCACATGATCATTTGATGGCGAAATTCGAGTGCGGGTTGTCAGTACCAAAACCTACCCTGGGTATTTGTGCGGACTCTTCCTTACGCCGACCCCGGCGTCCCTGATACCCGCTCCCCGGCGAGATTCCTGAGGTGGATCGCCGGGGGGCAGTCCGGCACGCTCGCACTCGGAATGACGCTGGGAGTTGCCTGGATGCTGGCACAGGCGTTGGTGCCATGGGCCATCGGCAACGGAATCAACCAGATCATCGAGGGCGACACCACCTCGGCGTGGCAGTGGGCCGCGGTCGTGGCCGCCCTCGGCCTGACCCAGGCGGTCGCGGGCGTAGCCAGGCACCGGGTTGCGGTCGCCAACTGGCTCTACGCGGCCTTCCGGACCATCCAGTTGGTCGCCCGGCACACCGCGCGCACCGGCCCGGCCGTCCCCAAGGCGATGCCGACCGGCGAGGTCGTGGCCACGGTGTCGTCCGATGCCATGCACATCGGGCACGTCTTCGACACCTCCGCCCGGTTCGCCGGCGCCATAGCGTCGTACGTGGTGGTGTCCGTCATCGTGCTGAACATATCGGTGGCCCTCGGTCTCATCGTGTTGATCGGAGTCCCTGTTCTGGTGCTCGCGCTGATGCCGATCGTGCGGCCGCTCCAGCGCCGCCAGCGCGCGCAGCGGGAGGCACTGGGCAAGCTGACCTCACTGGGCGCCGACACCGTCGTCGGCCTGCGGGTACTCCGCGGCATCGGCGGCGAGCAGGTGTTTTCGCAGCGTTACGGGCAGCGATCTGAGACCGTGCGGACGGCGGGCGTCCGGCTGGCCACGACCTTCTCGTACCTCGACGCTGCGCTGGTGCTCCTGCCAGGAGTGTTCCTGGTGGCCCTGACCTGGGTGGGAAGCCGGCTCGTCATCAACGGCACGGTTGCTCCCGGCGATCTGGTAGCGCTCTACGGGTTCGCCTTCTTCCTGCTGATACCGGTGCGCACGGCGGGCGAGATGACGTTCATTGTGACCCGCGCGATCATCGCCGCCCGTCGGGTGCTCAAGGTCCTCACGGTCGAGCGCGACGTGGTCGACTCTGATGCCACTGCACTGGCTGCTCCGCAGCTATCACCTGATCCGGCGGCGCGGGACGACATGGTGCTGACAGACGCGACCTGCGGGTTGGCGATCAACGGCGGCGAGCTGACCATGCTGGTGTCCGACCGGCCCAGCGAAACGGCCGCGATCGCCGACCGCCTCGGCCGTCTGGTGCCGCAGAACGGCGTGGCGCTTCGTGGGGTGCCGCTCCACGACATGCCCGTGGCGGAGGTTCGCCGCCGCATCGTCGTGAGCGATCCGGAGCCGATGCTGTTCACGGGGACTCTGCGTGGAGCCCTCGATCCGGCGGAGCGGCACAGCGACGCCGAGTTGCTGGCCGCACTCAGGACGGTGGCGGCCGGCGACGTGCTGGAATCCCTCCGGGAGGGGCTTGACGGCGTGATCGACGAACGCGCCCGATCCCTTTCCGGTGGGCAGCGCCAACGGGTCGCCCTGGCCCGGGTGCTCCTGCGGCAGCCGGAGGTTCTCGTCCTCGTCGAGCCGACCAGCGCGGTCGACGCGCACACCGAGGCCGCTATCGCCGCCAACCTGCGTGACGTCAGGGCCGGCCGTACCACGGTCGTGGTCACGGCGAGTCCGTTGATGCTCGGCCAAGCCGACACCGTCGCGTGGATCGTCGACGGCACCGTCGCCGCCGTGGGCCGCCATGACGAACTGATCTCCACCGTCCCCGAGTACCGCCGAACCGTCACCAGAGAGGAGGAGGCAGCACTGTGAGCAAACTACCCGTCGCCACGCCGGCAGAGGTTCGCCAGGAAGCCCGGCGGTTGTTTCGCGATCACCGTCGTCCGCTGAGCGTGGCGCTCGTACTCCACCTGCTAGCGGCTGCTGCTGGCTTGGCCTCCCCCTTCCTGCTAGGGCGGATCGTCGACGGGCTCATCGAGGGTGTCTCGACGACCCGGATCGACCTGCTGGCCGCAGGCCTCGCGGGATTCGTCGTAGTGCAGGCCGTGCTGATCAAGTTCGCCATCAAGCGTTCCCTCGACCTCGGCGAGAAGGTGTTCGCTGAGCTGCGCGAGAACTTCATCAACCGGGTGCTGGCCCTGCCGCTGTCGACGGTCGAGCGGGCCGGTACGGGCGACCTGATCGCCCGTACCACCGGCGACATCGACGCGCTGTCGCGAACCGTCCGGTTCGCCGTACCCGAGATTCTCGTCGCCCTGGTCACGACGGTTCTGACACTCGGCGCGGCGATTCTCACCGGCCCGATCGTGGCCGCGGCCGCGGTGGTCGGCGTGCCGTTGCTCTACGCGGGCACCCGCTGGTACCTCCGCCGCGCCCGGTCCGGCTACCTGTGGGAACGAGCAGCGTACGCGACCCTCGACGGCTCGGTGACCGAAACCGTCGACGGGGCCCGCACCGTGGAGGCCCTGGACCTCGCCGATATCCGGATCAAGCGGATGGAGGACGACCTCGCCGATGCCTACGCGGCCGAGCGGCGAACCCTGTTCCTGCGCACGGTCTGGTTCCCGTCGGCCGAGATGTCGTACATCCTGCCGGTCGTCGCGACACTGGCCTGGGGAGCCTGGCTGGCTTCGGCCGGGCACGCCACTGTCGGGCAGGTGACCACCGTCGTTCTCTACATGGTGCAGATCATCGATCCGGTCGACCGGCTCGTCTCGTGGCTGGACGAGCTGCAAGTCGGCACGTCGTCGCTGGCCCGCATCGTCGGCATCGCCAAGGTGCCGCCGGACCGACAGGCCAGCGGCGAGCGACCCGACGGTGAAGACATCAGCGCCGCAGACGTGCTCTACGCGTACCGGGAAGGGCAGGACGTCCTGCACGGGGTGTCTCTCGACCTCCGGCACGGCGAGCGCCTGGCGATCGTCGGGCCGTCAGGGGCGGGCAAGTCCACCCTGGGCCGCCTGCTCGCCGGCATCCATCCACCTCGCACGGGGCGGGTTGACGTTGGCGGCGTCCAGCTTGTCGACCTTCCCTTGGAACAGCTGCGCCGCGAAGTCGTGCTCGTGACCCAGGAGCACCACGTGTTCGTCGGCACGCTACGCGACAACCTGGCCCTGGCTTCGCCGGATGCGCCCGACGACGAGCTCCGGCGGGCACTGGCGGCGGTCGACGCGCTCGAGTGGGTCGACCAGCTGCCGGATGGCCTGGACACCGTGGTCGGTTCGGGCGGTCACCCGATCGGGCCGGCCCAGGCGCAGCAGCTCGCGCTCGCCCGGATCGTGCTCGCCGATCCGCACACGCTGGTGCTCGACGAGGCGACGTCACTGCTCGACCCCCGGGCAGCACGTCACCTCGAGCGGTCGCTGGCATCGGTTCTGGACGGCCGGACCGTCGTCGCGATCGCGCACCGGTTGCACACCGCGCACGACGCGACCAGGGTGGCCGTCGTGGAGGGCGGCCGGATCTCCGAGATCGGCAGCCACGACGAGCTGGTCGCGGCCCGCGGCGCCTACGCGGCCCTGTGGGACTCCTGGCACGGCACGCCTGCCCCATCGAGGTAGCGGTCCACTTGGCCTGGACCAGCCGTGGTGCGGGCCACCGAGCCTCCACGATTCGCCGGGCCCCAGGAAGCTTGGTGCGGCCATCAGAACCTCACGATGGTGCGCCCGCCCTCCCCTCGTCGCATGCGGTCGAGTGCCTCGGGCGCATCGCCTAGCCCGACCCGGTGGGTCACCAGCAGGTTCGGGTCGAAGACACCGTTCAGCACCGCCTCGGCCAGGCCGGGCAGGTCGGCGTCTGGATCCGACGAGCCGTAGACGGAGGAGCGCAGCGTCCGGGCGAAGTGGAACAGCTCGGCCGCGCTGAACTCGGCTCGGTCGTCGCGCCGGCCGATGCCCAGGATCGTGCACGAGCCGCCCCTGCGCGCGAGGCTCCACGCCGAACGGATCGTCTCGGCTCGACCGACACACTCGAAGGCGTGGTCGACGCCGCGCCCGCCAGTGACGGCCCGCACCTGCCGAGCAGCGGTGTCACCTGCCGGCACGAACTCTGTCGCTCCGGCGGCGAGCGCGAGCGGCTGCTTGCCCGCTGAGACGTCGACGGCGATGATCGGCTCGGCCCCGGCGGCGCGTGCTGCGGCGAGTACCGCCAGGCCCACACCGCCGAGCCCCACCACGGCCACCGACTCGCCGGCACGGACGTTCGCTGCCTTCGTGACCGCGCCGAGGCCGGTCAGGACCGCGCAGCCGAGCAGCGCCGCGTCTTCCAGCGGCACCTCCTGCGTGATCGGGACGACGGCACGCGCAGGCACGACGACCTGCTCGGCGAGTGCGCCAAGGCCGAGCGTGACGTGTACAGCTGTCCCGTCGGCGAGGGCGCCCGAAGGAACCGACGCCTTCATGCCGTTGGCGCACAACCAGGGCTCACCATGGGTGCAGAACCAGCACGACCGGCACGGCGGTGCCCAGTTGAGGACGACATGATCACCCACGGACACCCGGTCGACAGCCGCTCCGACCTCGCTCACCACACCAGCGGCCTCGTGGCCGAGCACGAGAGGGAACTCCGGCGCGAACGTCCCGTCGATCATCGACAGGTCCGAGTGGCACACCCCGGCTGCGGAGATGTCGACCAGCACAAAATCCGGGCGGAGGCCCGGCAGCTCGACGTCCTCGACTGCCACCTCGGCACCCGCCGAGCGGGCCACGAGAGCCTTCACCGCTGGATCGCCTTGGTCTGGAGGAACTCCTCCATGCCGTAGGTTCCCAACTCGCGACCGAAGCCGGACCACTTGTAACCGCCGAACGGCGCCAGCGGGTTGAACTGACCGCCGTTGATGTCGACCGTGCCGGTGCGCATCCGGCGAGCGACGTCGAGGGCGCGCGCCTCGTCGGCGGACCATACGGCTCCCGCTAGCCCGTAGTCGGAGTTGTTCGCGATCCGCACCGCGTCGTCATCGTCTTCGAACGGCATGATGGCGAGTACCGGGCCGAAGATCTCCTCCTGCGCAAGGCGGCTGTCCGGATCGACGTCGGCGAACACCGTCGGCGCGACGAAGTAGCCGACCTCTGGCACGGCCGCGTCGAGGCCGCCGGTGATCAGCCGGGCGCCGTCTGCGGTCGCCTGCTCGATGTACCCGCGGACCCGGTTCCGCTGGGCCGCCGACACGAGCGGCCCAAGGCGGGTGTTCTCGTCGAATGGATCGCCGGGAACATACTTGGCGGCTGCCTTGGCCGCCACGGTCACGGCTTCGTCGTACCTGCTGCGGTGGACGAGCATCCGGGTCCAGGCGGTACACGTCTGGCCCGAGTTCAAGAACGCGTTCGCCACACCCACCTTGACCGCGGCGGTCACATCGGCGTCGTCCAGGACGACGTTCGCCGACTTGCCGCCCAACTCGAGTGCCACCCTGGCGACGCGACCGGCCACCACGGATCCGATCGAGCGGCCCACCGCGGTCGACCCGGTGAAGGACACCATGTCGACTCCGGGATGGCCGGCCAGGACTGCGCCGACCTCTGGTCCGGTGCCCGGAACGAGGTTGACCACTCCGGGTGACAGGCCCGCCTCGTCGATGGCGTCGAACAGCACGTACGCGGTCAGGGGCGTCAGTTCGCTCGGTTTGAGCACCACGGTGCAGCCGGCTGCCAGCGCCGGGCCGAGCTTCGCGACCACCTGTTGCAGCGGGTAGTTCCACGGGGTGATGGCCCCCACCACGCCTACCGGCTCCTTGACGACCAGCGAGTTGCCGATGGTCTCCGAGAGTGGGTGGTGGGCGGCAAGGTCGACGCAGCTACGCAGCACCTGGATCGGCAACGCCGTCTGGACCTTCGTCGCCAGGCGGACCGGGCTGCCCACTTCTGTCGCGATCATCGTGACGAACTCGCCTGCTCGCCGTTCGACCGCAGCGGTCAGCCGGTCAAGCGCGGCCGCCCGCGCCGACGGTTGCGCCGTCCCCCACGTCTCGAGTGCCGACCTGGCCGCGGCCACCGCGGCGTCGACGTCATCGGCCGTGCCTGCCGGCACCGCACCGAAGACCTGCTCGGTGGCCGGGTTCTCGACCTCGATCGCCGCTCCTGACGCGGGTGCCGTCCAGCTTCCGTCAAGGTAGATCATGGTTCGTGTGGTCATGACACCGTCCGTTGGTATTCCTGTTGCAGGCCGTCGAGTAGTGCGGTGAGTCCCAGTTCGAAGGCACCGTCGTCGACCTGGTGTTGGTGTTCGGTGAGCAGGTGGGCCTGGCCGAGATGTGGATACCGTTCGGCGTAGAGGTCGGGGTCGGCCGGGAACCCGAGAGCGAACGAGCCGAGCGCCGATCCGGTCACGAAGTACCTCATGAGGGCACCGATCCGGGTGGCGCGGGCCGGTGGCCAGCCCGCGTGCACGAGAGCGCCGAATACCGCATCGGCCATCGCGAGCGCCGCAGGACGCCGCCCGGGACCCTGCGCGAGGTACGGGATGACGTTCGGATGTTCTAGGAGCGCGGCGCGGAACGACCGAGCCCATTCACGCAGCGCGTCGGCCCAGTACACCCGGCCGAGCATCGAGATATCGACCTTGGTGGTCACCTGGTTGGCAACCGCGTCGACGATCTCGTCCTTGGTGGCGAAGTAGTTGTACAGGGACGGCCCACGGACGCCGAGCGCGGCCGCCAACTTGCGCGTGGTGAACTCGGCGAGCCCGTCGGCATCGATGAGTTCCATAGCGGCGGCCACTATCTGCTCCCGGCTGAGCAGGCGCCGCGGTGGACGTGCCACTGCGCCTCCCTTCCCATTCGCCCGCAACGATGGAAAACTACCAGCGCTAGTTATCGCTGGTCGAGAGGATGCCGCCGATGGATTTCGCACTGGACGACGAGCAACTCGCCATCCGGGACACCGCCCGTAGCTTCATCACCAGGGAGGTTATGCCGTTCGAGCCCGAAGTGCTGCGCCGGGAACGGGCGGGCGAACCGGGCCTGCGCCCGGACGAGCTGCGCCAGTTGCAGCTCAAGGCCCGCGAGTTCGGCTTCTGGGGGTTGTCGACACCCGAGGACTACGGCGGCATGGCCCTTCCCGCGGTCACCCAGTCGCTGCTGTGGACCGAGGCCGGCCGGTGCAACGTCCCGTTCCGTTTCGGCGGTGAAGCCGACAACATCCTGTACTACGCCAATGAAAAGCAGCGCGATGAGTACCTGCTGCCCACCATCGAGGGCGAGCGTCACTCGTGTTTCGCCATCACCGAGCCGGGTGCGGGTTCGGACGCCGCGAACATCAAGCTCCGCGCCCGGCAGGACGGGGACGACTGGATTCTGCAAGGCGAGAAGACGTTCATCACCGGCGGCAACGAGGCCGACTTCGCGATCGTGATCGCAGTGACCGATCCGGATCGTGGTGTTCATCGGGGCGGGGCGACGGCGTTCCTCGTCGACCGTGCGATGGGCTGGACGTCCTCGCCGATCCACACGATGGGGCCGGCCAAACCGGCGTCGCTGCATTTCGACGACGTCCGGGTGCCGTCGACCAACATTCTCGGCGAGCTCGGCCAGGGGTTCGAGCTCGCCATGAAGTGGATCCTGGAGGGCCGCTGGCGCATTCCGGCCTGGGCCGTGGGCATAGCCGAGCGCGCCCTCACGATGGCAATCGACTACGCGAACACCCGCGAGACCTTCGGCGCTCCCATCGGGACGAACCAGGCGATCCAGTGGATGCTCGCCGACTCGGAGGTGGAGTTGGAGGCCGCGCGCGGACTGGTGCTGCGGGCGGCTTGGACTGTCGACCAGGGCAGGGACGCCCGGCACGCGTGCGCGCTGGCCAAGCTGTATGCGGCCGGGATGGTGAACCGCGTGGTCGACCGCGCGTTGCAGGTCCACGGCGGCATGGGGTACACCCGAGAACTGCCCCTGGAGCGCATGTACCGGCAGGCCCGGCTGATCCGCATCTTCGAAGGTACCGACGAGATGCAACGCCTGATCATCTCGCGGGATCTGCTCCGCGGGTACACCTCGGTCGGTTTCTAGTCAGACCGCCCTCCTTCGCGTTGATCATGCAACAACGGGGCGACACGCCGTCTGGACCGAGCTCTGATCTGCATGCTTGGTCGGCGTGTCGCCCATTTCTGCATGATCGGCGCTCGAATGATCATGGCAGCCGGAGGCGGCGCAGTATGCGCAGCGACGCCGTCATCACGTTGGCGAACTCGTCATACGACCGGTGCCAGGGCAGCGGTGTGATGCCGTGCATTCGCTGCACCGCGATGGCCTGCGGCTCGGTGTACCGCAAGATCCCCTCCCGGCCGTGCCGGCGACCCAACCCGGACGCACCCGTGCCGCCGGACGGCAGGTCGTGGCTGCCCCAGGCGGCCCCGTAGCCTTCGTTGACGTTGACCGCTCCGGCCCGGATCCGCCGTGCGACGGCGATCCCCCGGCGGGTGTTGCCGGACCAGACGCTGGCGTTGAGCCCGTACATCGAGTCGTTGGCCTTCTCCACCGCCTCGTCGTCCGTGTCGAACGAGTAGATCGATACCACCGGGCCGAATGTCTCCTCGTCCGCGGGCAGCGTGCCGCGACGCACGCCGCTCAACACCGTCGGCTCGAAGAACCATGGGCCGAGGTCCGGGCGCGGTTTGCCACCGGTAAGGATGTGCGCGCCCTCGGCGACCGCGTCCTCGACATGCCGCTGAGTCTTGTCCAACTGCGCCTGCGAAACCAATGAGCCGACATCGTGCTGGTAGTCGAAGCCGGCCCCGAGGCGCAGCCTGTGCGTCCGGTCCAGGAAGCGTTCCAGGAACGCTTCGCGGATGGATGCGGAAAGGTACAGCCTCTCCACCGAGATGCACAGCTGACCGGCGTTCGAGAAGCAGGCTCGCACCGCCCCCTCGGCGGCCCGGTCGAGGTTGGCGTCATCGAGGACGATCATCGGATTCTTACCGCCGAGTTCGAGGGACGCACCGATGAGGCGCTCGCCGGCCCGGGCGCCGATCTGCCGCCCGACGGCCGTGGAGCCGGTGAACGACATGTAGTCGGCGTGATCGACCACGGCTCCACCGATGCCCGGTCCGTCGCCGGAGACGATCTGCCACAGACCCTCGGGCAAACCGGCCTCGATGGCGATCGACCGGGCCATCAGGGCGGTAAGCACGGCCTGCTGGTCCGGCTTGTGCACGACGGCGTTGCCGGCCACGAACGCGGGCAGCGAGTCGGAGATGGCCAGGGTCAACGGGTAGTTGAACGGCGAGATGACACCGACGACACCCTTGGGATGCCGGACTTCGATCGCCTTGGTCAGACCCGGCACCAGACCGCTGCGGCGCTGGTCGCGCAACACCTGCGGTCCGCGGACGGCGGAGTAACGCGCGGCCAGCGCGACGTCGCCGATCTCTTCGAAAGCGTCGCGGCGTGCCTTCCCGGACTCCGCCTGCACCAGGTCGGCCAACGCGGACTGCCGGTCGAGCACCAGATCGTGTACCCGGCCGATGATTCTGGCTCGTTCCCTCAGCGGGCGGGCGGACCAGGCGCGCTGCGCGGCCCGAGCGGCCTCATATGCCGTGGCGACGTCGTCCGGTGTCGAAAGCGGCAACTCGGCAAGGGGTGTACCGGTGAACGGAGCGAGCGTTGGGTGCCGGTCGGCCCGTGGGCTCGCCACAATGCCGTCCATGAGTGTGTCGAGCAACGAGCGACCCACAATGTCGTGGGGGTTACGAACGGCTGCGGTCGTCACACCGCCCACATTAGGCGACGTTTTCATGATCGGCTACTGTGCGGTAACCCGCCGGCGAGCGGCTCAGCGCAGGACCGTGACCTCGACCCGCTGGAACTCCTTGACCTCGGTGTAGCCAGTCGTCGCCATCGCTCGCCGCAGCGCACCGATAAGGTTCATCGACCCGTCGGGTACGTGCGACGGGCCGGCCACGATCTGTTCGAGCGAACCCACCTGATCGACCTTGACGCGGGTGCCGCGCGGCAGCTCGGTGTTGTGTGCCTCGGAACCCCAGTGCCAGCCCCGGCCGGGAGCCTCGGTCGACCGGGCCAGCGGCGAGCCGACCATCACCGCGTCGGCACCACAAGCGATCGCCTTGGCGATATCGCCTGACCTGCCGATCGACCCGTCGGCGATGACGTGCACATACCGGCCGCCGGACTCGTCCAGGTAGTCGCGGCGGGCGGCAGCGACGTCCGCGACGGCTGTGGCCATCGGTACCATCACCCCGAGAACGGTCCGGGTCGTGTGCGAGCTGCCGCCGCCGAATCCGACGAGGACTCCGGCCGCGCCCGTGCGCATGAGGTGAAGGGCGGCCTGGTAGGTCGCGCACCCGCCGACGATCACCGGCACGTCGAGTTCGTAGATGAACTGCTTGAGGTTCAGCGGCTCGGCCCGGCCGGACACGTGCTCCGCCGACACCGTCGTGCCACGGATGACGAACAGGTCGACGCCCGCCTCCACGACCGCGTGATAGTGCTTCTTGACCCGCGGCGGCGATAGCGCACCGGCCACCGTGACTCCGCCGTCGCGGACCTCGGCCAGCCTGGCGGCGATCAACTCGTCGCGTACCGGTTCGGCGTAGATCTCCTGCATCCGCCGGGTGGCGTCCTGCTCGTCGAGTCCGGCGATCTCATCGAGCAGTGGCTCGGGGTCCTCATAGCGCGTCCACAGCCCCTCCAGGTCCAGGACGCCCAGCCCACCCATCTTGCCGAGCTTGACGGCTGTCGCTGGAGACATGACCGAGTCCATCGGCGCCGCGACGAGCGGCATGTCGAACCGGTACGCATCTATCTGCCAGTGCGTCGACACCTCTTCCGGGTCGCGGGTGCGCCGGCTCGGGACGATCGCCACGTCGGCGAAGCCGTATGCCGTCCGGCCGCGCTTGCCTCTGCCGATCTCGATCTCGCTCACCAGGCAAGGCTAGTCGACTCGAGACGGCCGGGCGGAACGGCGTGGTGACCGGTGAGAGGCTCGCCGGGCGGGTCACCCACCAGCCCGATCGCTGGGCCGCCCACTAGGTGGGTTTGCGCCGTACCACCCGCGTGCGCCTCGTGCGGCACGGCTGCGCCTGCTGAACGTGATCGAACGTCCGAAGCGCCGACGACCCCGCCGTAGGTCAGCGGCCAGAGTAGTTGGGTGCCTCGACGGCCATCTGGATGTCGTGCGGGTGCGACTCCTTCAGCCCGGCCGCGGTGATCCGGACGAACTGACCCCGCTCCTGAAGTTCGGCAATGGTGCGAGCACCGCAGTAGAACATCGACTGCCGGAGGCCTCCCACCAACTGGTGGGCGACGGCGCCGAGCGGTCCGCGATACGGCACCTGGCCCTCGATGCCCTCTGGAATGAGCTTGTCCTCGGCTGCGTCGGCCTGGAAGTACCTGTCGCGCGAGCCGGAAGTGGCCGCGCCGCGCTTCTTCATCGCGCCGAGCGAGCCCATCCCCCGGTAGGACTTGAACTGCTTGCCGTTGACGAAGATCAGCTCGCCGGGACTCTCGTCGCATCCGGCGAGCAGCGAGCCCACCATCACGGTGTCGGCACCGGCCACGATGGCCTTGGCGATGTCACCGGAGTACTGCAGACCGCCGTCGCCGATGACCGGGACGCCTGCGGCCTGGCAGACCTGCGCCGCGTCGTAGATTGCCGTCACCTGCGGCACCCCTACGCCCGCGACGACCCGGGTCGTACAGATCGAACCCGGTCCTACCCCGACCTTCACCGCGTCCACCCCGGCATCGACGAGAGCCTGTGCCCCCGCGCGCGTGGCGACATTGCCGCCGATGACGTCGACCTCTGCCGCGGCAGGCTCGGCCTTGAGCTTGCGCACCATGTCCAGCAGCAGGCTCGTGTGCGCGTGTGCGGTGTCGACTACGAGCACGTCCACACCGGCCTCCACGAGGGCCATCGCACGCTCCCACGCGTCGCCGAAGAACCCGATCGCCGCGCCGACCCGGAGCCGGCCCTCGCCGTCCTTGGTGGCTAGCGGGTACTGCTCGGACTTGACGAAGTCCTTCACCGTGATCAGCCCGCGCAGCCGGCCGTTACCGTCGACCAGCGGCAACTTCTCGATCCGGTGCTCGGCCAGCAGCGCCATCGCGTCCTGGGGCCTGATACCCACCGGACCGGTGACCAGCGGCATCGGCGTCATGACGTCGCGAACGCGGCGGGTCTCGTGCTCGATCGTCGGCACGAAGCGCAGGTCGCGATTCGTCACGATGCCGACAAGGACGTCGTTCTCGTCGACAACGGGCAGTCCCGACACGCGGTACCGCGCGCATAGAGCGTCGACCTCTGCCAGCGTCGCGTCCGGACCGGTCGTGACCGGATCGGTCACCATGCCAGATTCGGACCGTTTGACCACATCGACCTGGCGCGCCTGATCATCGATCGACATGCTGCGATGCAGGATGCCGAGCCCACCCTGGCGGGCCATCGCGATGGCCATCCGCGCCTCTGTGACGGTATCCATGGCCGCCGACAGCAGCGGGATCCGGACGGTGATGTTCCGCGACAGCCGGGTGGTCGTATCGACCTCGCTCGGGATGACGTCCGACTCCCCGGGCAGCAGCAGCACGTCGTCGAAGGTCAGCCCGAGCGGTGCGAACTTGTCTGGAACGGTGGGGTCGATCGAGCCCATGGAGTCCTCGCCTCGTGGATCGGGGTTTCTCCATGGTAGGCGGTCACCGCGTCGGAGTTGGTCCTGACTCGACGGCGTTCGCACCGCGGCGAACGATCGTCCGCGGCTCGGACGCGCGGGGAACGAATTGAGAACTGTGCGGTCCGTACGGTCGTGGCGGCTTGACATAACCGACCTGAAAAGGAGCCACCACCATGCGTACGACAACCAAGCTGGCCGGCATCGCGGCAGCAATCGGCGCGCTCGCGCTCGGCGCGGTTTTCATCCCACCGTCGGCCGCCGACGGCGAGCCGCCGCCCATCGCCGTGGAACTGCTGACCCCCCGCAGCCAGTTCACCGACGACGTGAGCGGCCAGATCCGGCTCAAGCTCGACGGTCAGGCGACCAACACGCTCAACATGGCAGACATGTCTCGTGTGGCGACCGCCAAGATCACCGTACAGCCGGGAGCCCGATTCCCGTGGCACACGCATCCCGGCCCTGTCATCGCAAACGTGACGCAAGGGCAGCTCACGTACGTCTACGCCAGCGATTGCGTCGAGCGTCCGTACCCCGCGGGCACTCTCTTCATCGACCCCGGCCGCGGCAACGTGCACACCGCCTTCAACCCCACGAACGAGGTAGCCGTCGTGTACGCGCAGTTCTTCGAAGTGCCGGCGACCGGCGCGCTGACGATTCCGGTCGATGACCCGGGCACCTGCGAGGTTCCCGTCGAGTCGCACGCCGACTGATCCGTCTTGCGAACGGTTCGCGAACGCTCAGCACCGTACGGTCCCGGCAATGGCACGGGACCGTACGGCGGGAAGGACGATATGCAGACGAGTGAAACGGCGCCGCAACGAACGGTCGCCGCGCTAATCGACAAGTTACGCGGGAACGTGATCCGGCCGGCGGACGCCGAGTACGAGCAGGCCCGCCGGGTGCACAACGGGATGATCGACCGACGTCCCGCGGCGATCGCCCGGTGCGACGACGTCGCCGATGTCATCACCACCGTGCGGCTGGCCGGCGAAGGCGGCGCGTTGCTGGCGGTACGCGGCGGCGGCCACAACGCGGCCGGCCTCGGTGTGTGCGACGGCGGTGTCGTGCTCGACCTGTCCCGGATGCGGGGAGTCCGGGTGGATCCGGCTCATGCCACCGTCCGCGTCGACGCCGGCTGCACATTGGGCGACGTGGACCATGCGACGCACGCCTTCGGCCTGGCCACCCCGTTCGGGATCATCTCGACCAGCGGAGTGAGCGGGCTGACGCTGGGCGGCGGGATCGGGCATCTGAGCCGGCGGTACGGGCTCTCCATCGACAACCTGCTCAGCGCGGACGTGGTGTTGGCCGATGGCACGTTCGTCACGGCCAGTGCCGAGCAACACCCCGACCTGTTCTGGGCGCTGCGCGGCGGCGGGGGGAATTTCGGCGTCGTCACATCGTTCGAGTTCAGGTGTCACCCGGTGCGCAACGTCGTCACCGGACCCGTCCTGTACGACCTGGACGACGCCGGCGACGTATTGCGCTGGTACCGCGAATTCCTGCCTAGCGCGCCCGACGATCTGAACGGGTTCTTCTCGTTCATGACCATCCCCCCGGCGCCGCAGTTCCCTGAGCACCTGCACCTGCGCAAGGTCTGCGGAGTCGTGTGGTGCTACACCGGGCCGCCGGAGCGGGAAGCGGAGGTGCTCGCACCGGTGCGCGCGTTCGGCAACCCCCTGCTGGACGGCCTGCACGAGGCTGCGTTCCCCGTTCTGCAATCGGCGTTCGATGCGTTGTACCCGCCAGGTCTGCAGTGGCACTGGCGCGCCGACTTCATCGAGGACATCACCGACGAGTCCATCGCCGTCCACGAGAAGTTCGCGCAGGTTCCGACGGTGCAATCGACCATGCACATGTACCCGATCGACGGTGCGGTGCACGACGTGGATCGCGGCGACACCGCCTTCGGCCACCGGGATGCCACCTGGGCGAGCGTCATCATCGGAATCGACCCCGACCCGGCGAACGCGCCGAAGATCAAGCAATGGACCGTCGACTACTGGGACGCCCTGCACCCGCACTCAGCAGGCGGCGCGTACGTCAACTTCCTCATGGCGGAAGGCGACGCTCGAGTGCGGGCCGCCTACGGCGCCAACTACGACCGACTGGCGCAAATCAAGGAGCACTACGACCCGGAGAACTTCTTCCGGGTCAATCAGAACATCGCACCAGGTAACCAGGAAGGTACTCCGAAATGACCAACGCCACCATCGCCGACTTCGAAGAGATCAAGAAACGCCAGCACCAGGTCTGGAGCAGCGGCGACTACGGAAAGATCGCCTGGCTGACGGTCCCGCTCGGCGACGTTCTCTGCGAGGCCGTCGACCTGCGGGCCGGCGCCACCGTTCTGGACGTGGCAACCGGCACGGGGCACGTCGCCTTGGCGGCGGCCCGTCGGTTCGGCCACGTGACCGGCATCGACTACGTGCCAGCGCTGCTGGCGGTGGCCCGTAGCCGGGCGGCCGCGGAGGGTCTCGACATCGCGTTTCGGGAGGCGGACGCTGAAGACCTGCCCTTCGCGGACGATTCGTTCGACTACGTGTTCTCCGCCATCGGCGTGATGTTCACCGCGGACCACGAGCGCACGGCGCGAGAACTCGTTCGAGTGAGCCGACCGGGCGCCCTCATCGGCCTGGCGAACTGGACACCGACGGGATTCATCGGTCGGATGCTCAAGATCGTGAGCGGGCACGTTCCGCCGCCGCCGGGCGCCATGCCACCCGCCCGGTGGGGCAGCGAGGAAACCATGCGCGAGTTGTTCGGCGCCGGTGTCAAAGAGTTGAGCTTCACCACGGCCACCGTCACGCAACGAATACCGTCCCCGGAGTTCTTCGCGGACTTCTTCCTCCAGAACTACGGGCCCACACTCAAGGCCGCCGAGCGGCTATCCGCAGAGGGTCAGCGCGCCTTACGGGACGACCTGATCGCATTGGCCGGCGAGTCGAACCGGGCCGGCGACGGGACGCTGGTGTGCGACTGGGAGTACCTGGTCACCGTCGCAACAACGGTCTGACCGGCCGGACCCTAGCGCGAGCGTAAGCTCCGCACGAGGGGTTACAGCTGTGTGGGGGCGATCGGGGATGCTCGACGTTGTTTTGCTCGGCGAGTTCCGGGTGCGCAGCGACGGCCGGCTGCTCACCGGCCTCCGGTCGCCCCGCTCTCAGGCGCTGTTCGGCTACCTCGCCGTGCACCAGGGCACGCCGCAAGCCCGCCAGCGGCTGGCCGGCCTGTTCTGGCCGGATTCGACAGAGGCCCAGGCGCGCACCAACCTGCGCCGGGAGCTGCACCAGATCCGGCGCAGCCTCCCCGCTCCGGACGCGATCCTAGGGGTCGACCAGACGAGCATCTGGTGGCGTGACGACGCGCCGGTGCGGATCGACGTCATCGCTTTCGAGGCGGCTGCCGACCAGGCGAACGCCGCCCGGAGGGACGATGACGACACTAGATTTGTCGAGCGGGCCAGCACGGCCGTCGCCGCATACGGGGGCGATTTCCTGCCGGCAATCTACGACGATTGGGTACTCGCCGAACGGGAGCGGCTCCGCCGCCGGTGCGTCATGTTGCTCGATCAGCTGATCGAGGTCAGCGGGGACGACGACGCGGCGGCCCTCGTCGCCTACGCCCGCCGCCGGGTGGAACTCGAGCCGCTTGAGGAGGTCGGCCACCGCACGCTCATCTACGTCCTGGCCCGGATGGGCGATCGGGCAGCCGCCCTGCAGGCCTACCACCGGTGCCTGTCGGTGCTCGACCGCGAGCTCGGCGCGCCGCCCAGCCAGGAGACCACCGACCTGTACGAACGGCTGCTCGCGCGCACCGAGCGTTCGTCCGCCACCGCGCCGGTTGCTCCGACCGCCCGGCGGACCTCCCCGTTCGTGGGGCGAGAGCACGAGCTCGGCATCCTGCACGAGGCCTGGATGACGGCCGCCCTGGGTGAACCGGGTGCGGCCCGGCTAGTGGTGATCACCGGGGAGGCGGGAGTCGGCAAGACCAGGCTCGCCGAAGAACTGCTCGCCGCCGTGCGGCAGGCCGGTGGCGCGGCCGCGCGAGCGCGATGCTTCGCCGGCGAGCGCCCGCTGCCGCTCGCACCGGTGTCCGAGTGGTTGCGCAGTGACGCGTGCCGGCCCGCTATAGAGCTGCTGGAGTCCGCCTGGCGCGCCGAGGTGGCTCGCCTGTTGCCCGAACTCGGCGCCGACTCAGGCGCCGTGGGGCCCGCAGACGGTTGGCAGCGCCACCGCTTCTTCGAAGGCCTGGTCCGGGCCGTGCTGGCCGTGGATCGGCCAATCACGCTGTTGCTCGACGACCTCCAGTGGTGCGACGCCGACACGCTCACCTGGCTGGAGTTATGCCTCCACCTCGGTGCGGAGGCGCCGCTGCTCATCGTTGCGACAGCGCGCTCAGAGGAACTCAACGACAACTCCGAACTCGTGGCCGCTCTGAGCCGGCTGCGCGTCGCGGGAATGGTCATGGACGTGGAACTCGGCCCGCTGCCCCCGGCGCAGACCACTGAGTTGGCCACGCTGCTGCTCGGCGGCGACATGGATCCGTCATTGGCCGCCAAGTTGCACAGCCTGACCGAGGGATTCCCGTTGTTCGTCGTCGAGGCCGTCTCACACGGCGGCGACGGTACCGCCCTGCCCGCGCTCGGATCGCCCCGAGTGCAGGCGGTGCTGGAAGGGCGGCTGAACCAGCTCAGCCCACGGGCGCGGGAGCTCGCCGGGCTGGCCGCCGCGATCGGCCGGGACTTCTCCGTGGACCTGCTGATCGAAGCGAGCGACCACGAGCCGGATACCGTCGTT
>DASUUU010000074.1:0-2819 GCA_036373915.1 Jiangellaceae bacterium
CACTCAGGCCGAGACGATGCCCCGCAGCAGTTGCCGGGCCATCACCATGCGCTGGATCTGGTTCGTGCCCTCGTATATCTGGGTGATCTTCGCGTCGCGCATCATCCGTTCGACGGGGTAGTCGCGGGTGTAGCCGTAACCGCCGAACAGCTGGACAGCATCCGTGGTGATCTCCATGGCCGCGTCGGAGGCGAAGCACTTGGCCGCGGCGCCGAGGAACGACAGCGACTCCTCGCTCCGTTCACTCGCGGCGGCGGCCCGGTAGACGAGCTGGCGGGCGGCCTCGAGCTTCATCGCCATGTCGGCGAGCATGAACTGCACACCCTGGAACTCGGCGATCGGCTGGCCGAACTGCTGGCGCTCCTTGACGTAGGCCGTGGCGGCGGCCAGAGCACCGGCGGCTATCCCTACGGCCTGGGCTCCGATGGTCACGCGGGTGTGGTCGAGGGTGCGCAGCGCGATCTTCAGCCCTTCGCCGGGCGTCCCGACGACCCGGTCACCCGGGATGCGGCACTGTTCGAAGTAGAGCTCGCGGGTGGGCGAACCCTTGATGCCGAGCTTGCGCTCGAGCGCGCCCACGGAGAACCCCGGGTCGGACGTCTCGACGACGAACGCGGTGGCGCGGCTGCCGCGCGGAGCGTCGGGGTCGGTGATGGCCATGACGGTGTAGTACGACGACTCGCCGGCGTTGGTGATCCATGACTTCTGGCCGTTGAGAACCCAGTCGCCGCCGTCCCTGACCGCCCGGGTCGCCATCGACGCGGTATCCGAGCCGGCCTCGCGCTCGGAGAGCCCGTACGAGAACATCGCGTCGCCCCGTGCGACGGGCGGCAGGTAGCGCTGCTTGAGCTCGTCCGAACCCGCGAGCAGCAGGGGCATCGTCCCGAGCTTGTTCACCGCTGGGATGAGGGACGTCGACGCGCATGCGCGCGCGACTTCCTCGATGACGATGCAGGTCGCGAGCGCGTCAGCGCCTGCCCCGCCGTACTCCTCGGGAATGTGGGGGGCGTGAAAGTCCGCTGCCCGCAGGGCGTCGTACGACGCCTGGGGGAACTCGGACTTTTCGTCGACCTCCGCCGCATGCGGGGCGACCTTGTCGGTGCAGACCGCGCGGACGGCCTCCCGGATGGCTTCGTGCTCTTCGGGCAGGCGGTAGAGGTCGAATTCCGTACTCATGAGTAACCATGGTAGGCGCCAAACTGGGCGCAGTTCACCCGACGTCGCTAGTCTAAGCGCAGACGCCTTGCGAAAGGGACAAAAGTGCAGATTTCCGTCATCGGTACGGGCTACCTGGGGGCCGTACACGCAGTTGGCATGGCCGAACTCGGGCACAGCGTCGTCGGGGTAGACGTCGACGCCGCGAAGGTCGAAGCGATGGCCGGTGGCCGGGCGCCCTTCTTCGAGCCTGGCCTGGATGAGCTGCTGCGCAAGCACGCGGACACCGGTCTGGTGCGTTTCACCACCGACTACGCCGAGGCGGCGGACGCCGACGTCCATTTCGTCTGTGTTGGCACGCCGCAGCGGCGCGACGGCCTGGCCGCCGACCTGACCTACGTCGAGGCGGCATTCGACGCGCTGGCGCCGCACCTGCGGCAACCCTGCGTCGTCGTCGGCAAGTCGACGGTTCCGGTCGGGACGGCGGAACGGCTGGCCGACCGGCTGCTCAAGCTCGCGCCCGGCGGCTCGGATGTGAAGCTGGCGTGGAACCCGGAGTTCCTGCGTGAGGGCTTCGCGGTGCAGGACACGTTGCGGCCGGACCGCCTCGTGTTCGGAGTCACGTCCGACGACGCCGAGCAGGTGCTCCGCGAGTGCTACGCCGGTGTGATCTCCGCCGGCTCGCCGGTCGTGGTCACGGATCTGCCGACCGCCGAGCTGGTCAAGGTGTCGGCCAACGCGTTCCTCGCGACCAAGATTTCGTTCATCAACGCGATGTCGGAGCTGTGTGAGATCACCGGTGCGGACGTCACGAAGCTGGCGGACGCGATCGGCTACGACGACCGGATCGGCCGTAAGTTCCTCAACGCCGGCCTCGGGTTCGGCGGCGGCTGCCTGCCCAAGGACATCCGCGCGTTCATGGCCCGGGCCGGCGAGCTCGGCGCCTCTCACGCCTTGACCTTCCTGGCCGAGATCGACGCCATCAACCTGCGCCGGCGAGAGCGGGTGGCCGAGATCGCTCGCGAACTCATCGGCGGCTCGTTGATCGCCAAGCGGGTCGCCGTGCTCGGTGCTGCGTTCAAGCCCAACTCCGACGACGTGCGGGATTCGCCGGCGCTGAACGTGGCCGGCCGGCTCCAGTTGCAGGGTGCGAACGTCGCGGTGTACGACCCGCGGGCCACTGACAACGCCCGCAAGATCTTCCCGACGCTGGAGTACGCCGAATCCGTCGAGGAGGCCTGCCGCGCCGCGGACGTCGTTCTGCACCTGACCGAATGGGCGGAGTTCCGTGAGATCGACCCTGTCGAACTCGGCGAGGTCGTCGCGCAGCGCAACATCGTGGACGGGCGGAACTGCCTCGACGTCGAGGCCTGGCGCGCGGCCGGCTGGACGTACCACGGCCTCGGCCGCCCCTAACCTTCCCCTTTGCGCTGATCATCCTTCCCCTTTGCGCTGATCATGCAATAACGGGAAGAGCGACACGCCGTGGCTAACGTCCGCCAGCTGCCGAGCGGCCCAATAGCCGGCGTGTCGCGCTTCCCGTTATTGCATGATCAGCGCAGTGAGGGAGTCACTCCTCATCCTGGCGGACGAGGTCGCGCGGGACCTCCTCGCCGGCCTGCAGGGCCGCCCACAGGCGCGGGGCGTCCTCGGAATGCCAGCTG
>DASUUU010000075.1:0-46336 GCA_036373915.1 Jiangellaceae bacterium
GAGGAGGAGGTCGCGCTGACGAAGGAGGCGCTCGGCTGGCCGAAGGAGCCGCTTTTCCACGTGCCGGACGACGTCCTCGCCCACTTCCGGGAAGCGGTCCCGCGGGGCGAGGCGTTCGAGCGGGAGTGGCGGCTCGCCATGGCGCGGTACGCGGAGGTTCACCCGGACCTCGCGCTCGAGTGGGAGCGGGTCACGCAGGGCGACCTGCCGCAGGGATGGGCGGAGGCGCTGCCTTCCTTTCCCGAAGGCGGGTCGATGGCGACGCGCAACGCCTCCGGGAAGGCGATCAACGCGCTCGCCCCGCGCGTGCCCGAGCTGCTCGGCGGGTCGGCCGACCTGGCGGCCTCCAACGACACGCTCATCGCCGGCGGCGGCGTCTTCCTGCCGGACAGCCCCGGGGGGCGGAACGTCTACTACGGCGTCCGCGAGCACGGGATGGGGGCGATCATGAACGGGATGGCCCTCCACGGCGGGGTCAGGCCCTTCGGGGGGACGTTTCTCATCTTCTCCGACTACATGCGCCCCGCCATCCGCCTCGCCGCGCTCTCGAAGGCGGCCGTCGTCTACGTGTTCACCCACGACTCCGTGGGGCTCGGCGAGGACGGCCCCACCCACCAGCCGGTCGAGCACCTGGCCGCGCTGCGCGCGATACCAGGGCTGGACGTGGTGCGCCCGGCCGATGCCAACGAGACCGCCGTGGCCTGGCGGACGATCCTGGAGCACCACACCTCGGGCCGGTCTCGCCCGGCCGGACTGTGCCTCACCCGCCAGAACGTGCCCACGTTCCCACGCGGCACCGACGGATTCGCGGACGCAGAGGGAGTCGCCCGTGGCGGTTACGTCCTGATCGACACTCCCGGCGGCGCTGAGCCCGATGTCATCCTCATCGGCACGGGTTCAGAGGTACAGCTGGCGGTAGCGGCCCGGGAGCGACTGGCCGGCGAGGGCATCGAGGCCCGTGTGGTGTCGATGCCGTGCCGGGAGTGGTTCGATTCGCAGGACGACGGGTATCGCGACAGTGTGCTCCCGGCCAACGTCAGGGCCCGCGTCTCGGTCGAGGCGGCCGTGGCGCAGGGCTGGCGAGAGGTGGTCGGAGATGCCGGCCGGAGCGTGAGCCTCGAGCACTTCGGGGCATCGGCCGACTACAAGACGCTGTTCCGGGAGTTCGGGATCACCACCGAGGCTGTTATCGCGGCCGCCAGGGAATCCGTCTCGGCCGCACACTGATCATCGACAATAGAGGGGACGATCTACTCATGTCCGAGCCGCTCCGTGCGCTCTCCGCGCAAGGTGTAGCCATCTGGCTGGACGACCTGTCGCGCGATCGCATCCAGACCGGCAACCTTCAGTCGCTCATCGACGACAAGCACGTCGTCGGCGTCACGACCAACCCCACAATCTTCCAGACCGCCATCTCCAAGAGCAGCCTCTATGACGATCACATCAACGCCGCTGCGGAAGCGGGCGAGGACGCCGATGCGGCCGTCCGCCGGCTGACCACCGACGACGTGCGGTCCGCGTGCGACCTGTTGGCGCCGGTGGCGGCGCACACGGTAATCGACGGCCGGGTCTCCATCGAGGTCGACCCGCGCCTTGCGCACCAGACCGACGCCACCATCGCGCAGGCCCATGACCTGTGGACGACGGTCGACCGGACGAACCTGTTCGTCAAGATCCCAGCGACCCGTGACGGGCTGTCCGCGATCACGGCGTGCATCGCTGACGGCATCAGCGTGAACGTCACGCTGATCTTCGCGATCGAGCGGTACAGGGAGGTGATGGACGCGTACCTGACCGGGCTCGAGCAACGACTCGACGCCGGCAAGCCGCTGTCCGGTGTCGAATCGGTCGCGTCGTTCTTCGTCAGCCGGGTCGACACCGAGGTCGACAAGCGCCTCGAGGCGATCGGGACGGACGAGGCGCTGGCCCTGCGGGGCAGGGCCGCCATCGCCAACGCCCGCCTCGCCTACGCCGCCTTCGAAGAGGTCGTCGCCTCCGAACGCTGGCAGCGACTCGAAGAGGCCGGGGCCTCGCGGCAGCGGCCGTTGTGGGCCTCGACTTCCGTGAAGAACCCGGAGTATTCGGACACCATGTACGTGACCGAACTCGTCGCACCCGGGACGGTCAACACCATGCCCGAGAACACCCTCGAGGCGGTCGCCGACCACGGCGTCATCGCCGGCGACACGGTCACACCGAACTACGACCACGCCCGCACGATGATGGCGGCGCTCGCCGACGTCGGCATCGACATGGCCGATGTCACCCGGGTGCTCGAGGACGAGGGTGTCGACAAGTTCGCCACCAGCTGGAACGACCTGCTCGGTTCGGTCGAGGCGAAGCTCGAGGCGGTGCGATGAGCACGCTTGTCGAGTTCGACGCCACCACCGACCCGGCGGTCAAGCAGCTCATCGCCGACCGGGTCGCGTCCCGGATCGCCGCGCACGACGCCTCGCTGTGGGGCCCCGCCGCCCAGGAGGAGGCGACCGTCCGGCTCGGCTGGACCGGCCTGTACGAGTCCTCCAGGCCGCTGCTGGTCGAGATAGAGGCGCTGCAGGCCGAGCTTCGAGCCGAGGGCCTGGATCACATCGTGCTGTGCGGCATGGGCGGATCGTCGCTGGCACCCGAGGTCATCACCAGCACCGCCGAGGTCGAGCTCACCGTGCTCGACACCACGGACCCCGGCGCCGTTCGGCGGTCACTGTCCGACCGGCTCGACCGCACCGTCGTGGTGGTCTCGAGCAAGTCCGGTACCACGCTCGAGACCGATAGCCAGCGGCGGGCGTACCAGGCTGCGTTCGAGGCAGCGGGCATCGAGCCGGCCTCCCGGTTCGTCGTCGTCACCGACCAGGGCTCGGCGCTCGCGCACCTTGCCAACGAGTCCGGATACCGGCGAGTCTTCCTGGCCGACTCGACGGTCGGAGGTCGGTACTCGGCACTGACCGCGTTCGGGCTCGTCCCGAGCGGCCTCGCCGGGGCCGACATCGCAACCCTGCTCGACGATGCCGCGACGGTCGCACCACTGCTGGAATCCGACTCACCGGACAACCCCGCCTTGCAGTTGGGAGCGGCCCTCGGTTCGGGTCCGGCGGACAAGGTGGCGATCGACGCGTCCGCGTCGGGAATCGCCGGGTTCGCCGACTGGGCGGAGCAGCTGATCGCCGAGTCGACCGGCAAGAACGGCAAGGGGTTGTTGCCGATCGTCGCAGGTCCGGACGACCCCGAGACCCGCTGGCCGGCACCGGACGTGCTCCCGGTGCGAGTCACCGGGCCGGCGCTGGGCGCTCAGTTCCTGCTCTGGGAGTGCGCCACCGCCGTGGCCGGCCGGTTGCTCGGCATCAACCCGTTCGACCAGCCCGACGTCGAGAGCGCCAAGAACGCGGCGCGCGGCTTCCTCGATGCCCAGCCCGAACCCGAGCCGCCGACCTTCGTAGACGGGGCCGTCGAGGTTCGCGGGCCGTCGGCGTTGCTCGACGGCGTCGACACCCTGGACGGTGCCGTCGAGGCGTTGCTCGGGCGCCTGGTCGAGCGTGGGTACGTCGCCGTGATGGCTTACCTGGACCGCGAGGGCGACGACGCCGTTCTGGCCGGCATCCGGCGGCCGCTCGCCATGCGAACCGAGCGTCCGGTGACGTTCGGCTGGGGCCCGCGGTTCCTGCACTCGACCGGCCAGTACCACAAGGGCGGGCCGCCGGTCGGCGTGTTCGTGCAGGTGACCGGTGCGGTCGAGCAGGACGTCCCGGTACCGGACCGGCCCTTCACGTTCGGCCGGCTCATCGCCGCACAGGCGGCCGGTGACGCCGAGGTGCTCGCCGACCACGGCCGTCCGGTCCTTCGGCTACACCTCACCGACCGCAGCGCCGGCATCCGCCAGCTGATCGAGGTCGCGAGCTAGTCCGAGCCGGTGTCCTTGTACGACGACGTGAACTTCTGGAACCGGCTCGTCGGTTTGCGCGGCTTGCCGACGCCGATGAGCGCCGCAGTGAATCGCTGCCGCTGGCCGGTTCCCGCGCACCGGTGGCAAGGGCGGGTTGCGTACGTGAAGATCGCGCCGGCATGTTTGCCCTTGCCGTCGCATGCTTCGCATTTGACGTAAGGATGCAGCCACGCCGACACGATGTAGACGACGACCGCCGAACCGATCAATATCCCGAGTTCCATCGGAGAGCTCCCCTCGCACTCTCGACGCATCGACCGTAGTGGCGTCCGGACGACTTCGCGGGAATCGTTGGTGCGTGCGGCGTGTCGTAACTCAGAGGAAGAGTTCGCTCCGCGACCGGTAGACGTGAAACAGCAGTGAGGACAGGTGTCGCAGCAACCGCTCGATAGGCTGACACTCGTCTGACCGGCAGCCTTCGAAGAAGGAATCCGTCCGTGCCTACCACGAGACCGCCCAACCCGCTTCGCGACCCGCGCGACAAGCGGCTCCCCCGCATTGCCGGCCCATGCAGCCTGATCATCTTCGGCGTCACGGGCGACCTGGCCCGCAGGAAGCTGATGCCGGCTGTCTACGACCTGGCCAACCGGGGCCTGCTTCCGCCGGGATTCTCGCTCGTCGGTTTCGCCCGGCGCGAGTGGGCGACCCAGGACTTCGGCAAGCAGGTCCGCGACGCCGTGCGCGACAACGCCCGCACTCCGTTCCGCGAGGCGACCTGGCAGCAGCTCGCGCAGGGGATCCGGTTCGTCCCGGGCGACTTCCAGGACGACAACGCGTTCGACAATCTCGAGAAGACGATCCGCGAGTTGGACGACGCCAGGGGAACCGGCGGCAACCACGCCTTCTACCTGTCGATACCGCCGAAGTTCTTCGACGTCGTGGTCAAGCAGTTGGCTCGCTCGGGTCTGGCCGAGCCCGAGGCGGACGAGCAATGGCGCCGGGTGGTCATCGAAAAGCCGTTCGGGCACAACCTGGCCAGTGCGCAAGAGCTGAACGACGTCGTCGAAGCCGTCTTCCCGCCGGACGCGGTGTTCCGGATCGATCACTACCTGGGCAAGGAGACCGTCCAGAACATCATGGCGCTGCGGTTCGCCAACCAGCTGTTCGAGCCGATCTGGAACTCCAACTATGTCGACCACGTGCAGATCACGATGGCCGAGGACATCGGGATCGAGGGCCGGGCCGGATATTACGACGGCATCGGAGCCGCCCGCGACGTGATCCAGAACCACCTGCTCCAGCTACTCGCTCTCGTCGCCATGGAGGAACCGGTCTCGTTCGACGCGGCGGCCCTGCGGGCGGAGAAGGAGAAGCTGCTCTCCGCGGTTCGCATTCCGGCCGATCTCGACCTGCATACGGCGCGCGGGCAGTACTCAGGCGGCTGGGCCGGCGGTATCAACGTAGCCGGATACCTGGACGAAGACGGCATCCCGCCGGACTCGCGGACCGAGACGTTCGCGGCCATCCGCCTCGACATCCAGACTCGGCGCTGGGCAGGGGTGCCGTTCTATCTGCGCACCGGCAAGCGGCTGGGCCGCCGGGTCACGGAGGTCGCAGTCGTATTCAAGCGGGCGCCGCATCTGCCGTTCGAGGCGACCGCCACCGAGGAGCTGGGCGAGAACGCGTTGGTGGTACGCGTGCAGCCGGACGAGGGCGTCACGATCCGGTTCGGGTCGAAGGTGCCAGGTACGGCAATGGAGGTGCGCGACGTCACGATGGACTTCGGGTACGGCCACTCGTTCACCGAGGCCAGCCCAGAGGCCTATGAGAGGTTGATCCTGGACGTGCTGCTCGGCGATCCGCCGTTGTTCCCGCGGCAGGAAGAAGTCGAGCTGTCCTGGCGGATCCTCGATCCGATCGTCGAGTACTGGTCCGAGAACGGCAAGCCCGAACCCTACCCGTCCGGAAGCTGGGGTCCGCACAGCGCCGAACTGATGCTGGCCCGCGACGGACGCACCTGGAGAAGGCCATGATTGTAGACATGCCGTCGACGACGGCCAGCGACGTCGCCCGCCGGCTGGTGGAACTCAGGGAGCGCCACGGTGCCATTGCCCTCGGGCGGGTGCTCACCCTCGTCATCGTCGTCGACGAGGAACACGCCGAGCCCGCGATCGAGGCGGCCAACCAGGCAAGCTACGAGCACCCGTGCCGGACGATCGCCGTCGTCCGTGAGACCTCCCGCGGATCGGCCCGGCTCGACGCCCAGGTCCGGGTTGGGGGCGACGCCGGGGCCAGTGAGGTGGTCGTGCTGCGCACGTTCGGCGCGCTGACCAACCACGCCGAGTCCCTTGTCATGCCGCTGCTGCTGCCGGATAACCCGCTCGTGGTGTGGTGGCCCGGGGAGTCGCCCCCGGTTCCGGCAGAGGATTCCGTCGGCCGCTTCGCCCAGCGCCGGATCACGGACGCCGCTGCCTGCAAGCGGCCGTCCAGTGCGCTCGCCGAGCGAGCCGCGACGTATCGCCCCGGCGACACGGATCTGTCCTGGACCCGGCTCACCCTCTGGCGCGCCCTGCTCGCGGCCGCACTCGATCAACCACCCCACGAACCGGTCACGGGCGCGCGGGTCGTCGGCGGGTCATCGACACCCAGTGCCGACCTGCTCGCCGGCTGGCTTGCCCTGACCCTGGACTGCCCCGTGACCCGGGTGAAGGCCAGCAACGTCGATGCGATGCTCAGCGTCCGGCTCGACCGCGAATCCGGTCCGATCAAGATCGAGCGCCCCGGCGAGGACATCGCCACGCTGTCCACCCCGGGCCGGGTCGTTCGTCAGGTGGCCCTTCCTCGCCGGTCGGCCGCCGAGTGCCTGGCCGAAGAACTCCGCCGACTCGACCCGGACGACGTCTACGGCGACGTGCTGTCGACCGGGCTGGAGCGGCTCCGTGCGACTGGACGAATCAGCCGCACCAAGGTGAAGGTGGGCTCGTGACTCCTCCTATCGTCGTCATCCACCACGACCCCGAAGTGCTCGCCGGCGCGGTCGCCGCCCGGCTCATCACCCGACTCGTCGACGTGCAGGCAGCGCGCGGCGTCGCGTCCCTCGTCCTCACCGGTGGGCGAGTCGCCGCCGCGACGCTGTCGGCGATCGCCGATTCACCCGCGCGCGCCGCGATCGACTGGGCAAAGCTGGACATCTGGTGGGGCGATGAGCGGTTCCTGCCCTCGGGCGACCCGGAGCGGAACGAGACCCAGGCCCGCAAGGCGCTACTCGATCACGTTCCTGTCGATCCCGCTCGGGTACACCCGATGCCGGCCGCGGACAGCGGCCTGGAGCCGGAGGCCGCCGCCGAGAAGTACGCGGCAGAGCTAGCCCGCGCGTCGCATCCCGAGCACTACGGCGCCGTGCCCATGTTCGACGTCCTGCTGCTCGGAGTCGGCCCGGACGCCCACGTCGCCTCGCTGTTCCCCGAGGAACCGGCCCTGTACGAGGAGCGGTCGGTCGTGGCGGTGCGCGGTGCACCGAAGCCGCCGCCCACCCGCATCTCGCTCACCCTGCCGACCATCCGATCTGCTGTTGAGGTATGGCTCGTCGTCTCCGGTGAGGACAAGGCCGGCGCCGTGCGGCTCGCCTTGTCGGGGGCCGGCGAAGTGCAGGTGCCCGCGGCCGGCGCGCGCGGCCGCCAGCGCACCCTGTGGCTGCTCGACCGGGCCGCGGCGGCTCAACTGCCCCCCGGCCTGGAGCGCATCGCCTCGCCTTGACGCCGGTTGATCACGTTCAGACGGAAAGGTCAGGCGCCGCGGACTCTGCGGAGCTGGCGGAGCGCCTCCTCGAGCAACGCGGCGCCATCGGCGTCGCTGCGCCGCTCCTTGACGTACGCCAGATGAGTCTTGTACGGCTCGTTTCGCGGGATCGGCGGCGGGTTCTCGCGGTCCTGGCTGGCCGGCAGGCCACACCTGGGACAGTCCCAGAACTCGGGAACCACGGCTTCGGACGCGAAACTCGGCATTGTCTCGTGCCCTTGGCCACAGTAGAACGCCACGTACTTGCGCGGAGCGGAGTCGCCGCGCTCGGCCTCCCCCATGGGGCCCGCGCCCACCCGGCTGCCCCGGATGGCGTTGCCATTTGCCACAGGTCGTACTCCCTCAATCGAAGGTGACAGGACCGATCAGGCGTTGATCAGTCCCAGACCGATGATGCTGGCCCCCCAGACGATTCCGATGGCGACGGTCAGGCGGTCGAGGTTGCGCTCGGCCATCGTCGACCCGCCCAAGGACGACGAAACACCCCCACCGAACATGTCGGACAGGCCACCGCCCTTGCCCTTGTGCAACAGCACGAGCAGGACGAGCAACAGGCTAGTAACAATCAGCAGGATCGAGAACAGAAGCTTCACGGTACTGACTTGGTCCTTCCGGTCGGCCGGGGTAGCCGGCACGGGCAGAGCCAAGCCTACGCCGTACCCCACAGCGGACGAAAACGCCCCCAGCTGATCAGCGGGTGATGTGCCGGTGATAGCGGCAGATCGAGGAGAACTCCTCCGCATCCAGGCTGGCGCCACCCACCAGTGCACCGTCCACGTCGGCCTGCTCCATGATCGGCGCGATGTTGGCCGCCTTGACCGAGCCGCCATACAACACGCGGACGCCGGCTGCCAGTTCAGCCGAGTACAACTCGGCCAGCCGGCCGCGGATCGCCGAGCACACCTCCTGGGCGTCCTCCGGCGTCGCCACCTCCCCGGTGCCGATCGCCCACACCGGCTCGTACGCGATCACCACGTCCTTCGCGTGCTCGGCCGGAACGTCGGCCAGCGCCGCCTCCAACTGGGCGAGGGTGTACGGCACGTGAGCGCCTTCCTGGCGGACGTCCAGCCCTTCACCTATGCACAGGATGGGCGTCAGGCCGTGCCGGAATGCCGCCTTCACCTTGGCGGCGACAAGCGCGTCGTCCTCGTTGTGGTACTGCCGCCGCTCGGAATGCCCGACGACGGCGTACGTGCAACCCAGTTTGGCTAGCATCGCCCCGGAGACCTCGCCGGTGTAGGCGCCGGATTCGTGCACCGAGACATCCTGGGCGCCATAGCCGAGCGCCAGCTTGTCACCGTCGATGAGCGTCTGCACGGACCTGATGTCCGTGTACGGCGGCAGCACCGCGACCTCGACCTTGTCCAGGTCGGTCTCATCCAGCGAGAAGGCGAGCTTCTGGACCAGCGCGATGGCCTCGAGGTGGTTGAGGTTCATCTTCCAGTTTCCGGCCATCAGCGGCCGGCGAGCGGGTTGGGCCACTACTCCTCCAGTACAGCCAGACCGGGCAGCGTCTTGCCCTCGAGCAGTTCGAGGCTCGCTCCACCGCCGGTCGAGATATGCGTGAACGCCGACTCGTCCAGGCCGAGCTGGCGAACCGCCGCCGCCGAGTCGCCGCCACCGACCACGGTCATGCCGTCGACCTCGCTGATGGCGGTCGCTATCTCACGCGTGCCGGTGGCGAACGGCGCAACCTCGAACACACCCATCGGGCCGTTCCACACCACTGTCTTGGCATCAGCGAGCTTGCGACTGAACAACTCGACCGTCTGCGGCCCGATGTCCAGGCCCTTCAGGTCGGCAGGGATCTCGGTGGCGGGAACGATAGACGTCGTCGCGTCCTCGGAGATATCGGGAGCCACCACAACGTCCACCGGCAGGACGAGATCGACCCCGACCCGATCCGCCCGATCAAGGAAGCCGCGGACGGTGTCCAGCTGATCAGACTCGAGCAGGGAGCCCCCGACCTCGTGATCCTGCGCCTTGAGGAATGTGAAGCACATTCCGCCGCCGATCAGCAGCCGGTCGACCTTGCCGAGCAGGTTGTCGATGACGCCGAGCTTGTCGGACACCTTCGAGCCGCCCAGCACGACCACGTACGGCCGGTCCGGGTCATCGAGCACCTTGGTGAACGCCTCGACCTCGGCGAGCACCAGTCCGCCGGCGGCGTGCGGCAACCGTTCGGCGACGTCGTAGACGCTGGCCTGCTTGCGGTGCAAGACCCCGAAGCCGTCCGAGACGTACACATCGGCCAGGCTCGCCAGCTCGGCGGCGAACGCACCCCTGTCCGCGTCGTCCTTGGACGTCTCGCGGGCGTCGAACCGCAGGTTCTCCAGCATCACGACGCCGCCGTCCGGCAGGGCTTCGACGGCTGCCCGTGCGCTCGGGCCGACGGTGTCCTCGGCGAACGTGACCTCACGGTCGGGAAGCAGTTCGGCAAGCCGCCGGTACACCGGTCGTAGCGAGTATTTCTGGTCCGGCACACCCTTCGGGCGTCCGAGGTGGGCGGTTACGACAACCCTCGCCCCCGCACCGGCCAGCCGCTCGATGGTCGGCAGGCTGGCCACGATCCTGCCCTCGTCGGTGACGCGATCGCCGTCCAGAGGCACGTTGAGATCGGAACGGACCAGTGCCCGCTTGCCGCGCAGGTCGCCTAAGTCGTCGATCGTCCGCATCAGAGGGAGGAGCCGACGTGCCGGATGAGGTCGACGAGGCGGTTCGAGTAACCCCACTCGTTGTCGTACCAGCCGACGATCTTCACCTGGTTGCCGATGGCCCGGGTCAGTCCGGCGTCGAAGATGCAGGACGCCGGGTCGGTGACGATGTCGCTCGAGACGATCTCGTCCTCGGTGTAGCGCACGATGCCCTTGAGCTCACCGTCGGCGGCCTCCTGGAATGCCGCGTTGACCTCGTCCACGGTCACCTCGCGGGCCAGGGTGACGGTCAGGTCGGTGGCCGATCCGGTCGGGGTCGGCACGCGCACGGCGAAGCCGTCCAGCTTGCCCTTGAGCTCGGGCAGAACCAGACCGATCGCCTTGGCCGCGCCGGTCGTCGTCGGGACGATGTTGATGGCGGCCGCGCGGGCCCGTCGCAGGTCCTTGTGCGGGCCGTCCTGCAGGTTCTGGTCCTGCGTGTACGCATGGATCGTGGTCATCAGGCCGCGCTCGATGCCGAACGTGTCGTTGAGCACCTTGGCCATCGGCGCCAGGCAGTTCGTGGTGCACGACGCGTTCGAGATGACCGTGTGCTTCGCCGGGTCGTAGTCGGTCATGTTGACGCCCGGCACGACGGTGATGTCCTCGTTTTTCGCAGGTGCCGAGATGATGACCTTCTGTGCACCCGCCTCGAGGTGCGCCTTCGCCTTCTCCGCATCAGTGAACAGTCCGGTGGACTCCAGGACGACGTCGACGCCCCAGTCCTTCCACGGCAGCTCTGCGGGGTTGCGTTCGGCCACCGCCTTCAGGGTCGCGTCCCCTACCCGGATGCCGTCGTCCGTCGCTGTGACGTCGGTGGGCAGCCGGCCGAGAATACTGTCGTACTTCAGCAGGTGCGCGAACATCGCCGGCTGGCCGAGATCGTTGAAGCCCACGACTTCAATGTCGCTGCCACCCTGCTCGAGCAACGCCCGGTAGAAGTTCCGGCCGATCCGGCCGAACCCGTTGATGCCTACACGAATGGCCATGCGGAATCAGACTCCTCATTCATGGGGGGGTCGGCGGTGGTTCCACCCCATCGTGGTGACCCGCCAACCAAACACACTATCGCCGTTTCAGAGGCGTTACACGCCGGAGGGCATGATTACCCGCCGGCTAGGCAAGCATGTCCGGCGTCAACTCAGAGTCGGTGCCTGGGATGCCTTCCTCGGCCGCCCGCCGGTCGGCCATTGCGAGCAGCCGGCGGATCCGTCCCGCGATGGCGTCCTTGGTCATCGGCGGGTCGGCCAACGCGCCGAGCTCCTCGAGACTGGCCTGCTTGTGCTCCAGGCGGAGTTGCCCGGCGGCCCGCAGATGGTCGGGCACATCGTCACCGAGAATCTCCAGGGCTCGCTGGACACGGGCACCGGCGGCCACTGCCGCCCGGGCCGATCTGCGCAAGTTGGCGTCGTCGAAATTGGCGAGCCGGTTGGCCGTGGCCTTGACCTCGCGCCGCATCCGGCGTTCTTCCCAGGCCAGGACGCTGTCGTGGGCACCAAGCCGGGTCAGCAACGCCCCGATGGCGTCCCCGTCTCGGATGACCACCCGATCGACGCCGCGGACGTCCCGCGCCTTGGCCGAAATTCTCAGCCGGCGAGCGGCACCAACCAGAGCCAAGGCGGCCTCGGGCCCGGGACATGTCACCTCTATCGCGGACGACCGGCCCGGCTCGGTCAGCGATCCGTGCGCCAGGAACGCCGCCCGCCAGGCGGCCTCGGCGTCACATTCGGCGCCCGAAACCACATGCGGAGGCAGGCCGCGGATCGGTCTGCCGTTGCCGTCGATTAGGCCGGTCTGCCTGGCGAGCGCCTCGCCGTCACGGACCACCCTGACGACGTAGTGGCTGGTCTTGCGCAGCCCGCCAGGAGAGACGACGCCCAACTCACTCGTGTGCCCGAACACCTCTGCGATGTCGCGGCGCAGCCGCCGCGCGGCCACTCCGGTGTCGAGCTCGGCTTCGACGACGATGCGGCCGTTGACGATGTGCAGGGCACCCCCGAACCTGAGCATCGAGGCCACTTCCGCCTTGCGGCAGCACGGCTTGGTGACTTCGAGGCGGGCCAGCTCATCCTTGACGGAAGCAGTCATGGCCATGCATTGATACTGCCATGCTCGAAGGCTCTCGCGTACGCGTGGGCGAGACGTTCTGGGTGATGACGCGGTGTCCCGTCTCCCATGGCGATGTCACGGATCAGCAACGTCGCACCCAACTCACTCGTGATCCGGTCGAGCAGGGCGGGGTCGGGCACCGAGCCCCTGTCGGCCACGACGACGTCGACCGCGAGGTCGGGTGCGTACGACGCGAGTACCTCCAGGTGCATCTCCGGCGTGAACCCTTCTGTCTCGCCGCCTTCGGCGGACAGGTTCAGGGCGACCATCACGCGCGCCCTGCTGGCCACGATCGCATCCTTCAGGTCCGGCACCAGCAGGTGCGGGATGACGCTGCTGAACCACGAACCAGGCCCGAACACCAGCCAGTCGGCGTCCGCTATCGCGTCCAGCGCCTCGGGACAGGCGGGTGGGTTCTCCGGTACCAGCCGGACAGCGACCACCGTCCCGGTCGCCGTCGCCACCGCGTGCTGGCCGTGGACGGTGGTGATCTCACGACCGCCACCGGGTGTACGCGGACCGGCCACCAGAGCCTCGATCTCCAGCGGCACGGCGCACATCGGCAGCACCCTGCCCTGCGCGCCGAGCAGTCTGGCCACCCAGTCAAGCCCCCTGACCCAGTGACCGGTGCCGGCCGCGGCCACGCCATCGGCTGCCGCCGCACCATCGGCTGCGGCCTCGCCTTGCCCGCCCGCCTCGCCGGTCGAACCGGCAAGCAGTTCCCACAACGCCACGATCAGCAGGTTGCCCGCCGCATGATTGTGCAGCTCGCCGCCGCTCTCGAAGCGGTGCTGAAGTACGCGAGCCCACGTCCGGCCCCACTCGTCGTCTCCGCACAGAGCGGCCAGCGCCATCCGCAGGTCACCGGGCGGCAGGACCCCGAGCTCTCGACGGAGCCGGCCGCTGGACCCGCCGTCATCGGCGACCGTGACCACGGCCGTCAGCCGGCCACTTATCCGGCGAAGCGCAGAAAGCGACGCGGCGAGCCCGTGGCCCCCGCCGAAAGCCACGACCTTGGGGCCGGCGAGCCGTGCCACACCGTCCACCATTCGATCATTCCCTGCCGAGGTCTCGGTGCACCACCAAGGTCTCGACGCCGGTCTCGCGCAGCCGAGCGGCCAGGGCTTCGCTCATGGCGACGCTGCGGTGTTTGCCGCCGGTGCACCCGAGACCGACGGTGACGAATCGCTTGCCCTCACGGAGGTAACCGTCGAACACCGACCCCAGCAGACCGGCGTACCGGTCGAGAAACTCGGTCGCGCCGGCCCGGGAAAGAACGTAGTCGCGCACCGCGGCTTGCTGCCCGGTCTGCGGCCGCAGCTCCGGCACCCAGTGCGGATTCGGCAGGAAACGCATGTCGGCCACCAGATCGGCGTCGACCGGCAGGCCGTACTTGTAACCGAACGAGACGATGATCGCGCGCAGTGCCTGCTCCTGCTCGCCGAACGCCGTGCGGATGCGCGCGGCGAACTCGTGCACGTTGAGCAGCGAGGTGTCGATGACCAGATCGGCGCCGGCACGCAACTCCGCGAGCAGGCCGCGCTCGCGGTCGATCGCCTCGACGACCCGGCCTTCACCCTGGAGTGGATGCGGGCGGCGCGCCGACTCGAACCTGCGGACCAATGCCTCATCACTGGCCTCCAGGAACAGCACGCTGGGCCGGATTCCCCGGTTGGACATTTCGGCCAGCGCGCCTTGGAGTTCGTTGAAGAAGACCCCACCTCGCACGTCCACCACCACCGCGAGCCGTCGCTGGTGGGCTCGTTCGGTGACAGTGTCGACCAGTTGCATCAGCAGCGACGGCGGCAGGTTGTCGACGACGAACCAGCCGAGATCGTCGAGGGTCGCCGTCGCGGCGGTCTTCCCGGCGCCGGACATCCCGGTCACCAGCAGCAGCTCAGTCTTGGCAGTCACGAAGAGATGACCTCTCCGGTAGCGGTGTTGACAGCGGGTGCGGTCTCGCGCTTGGCGAGAGCCTCGACCACGGCACTGGCCAGCTGCGGCCCGATCCCGGGGACCGCGGCGATCTCTCCCTCGGTCGCGGCGCGGAGTTTCTTGACCGAGCCGAAGTGGTTGAGCAGCGCCTTGCGCCGGGCCGGACCGAGCCCGGCCACACCGTCGAGCAGGCTGTCGATCATCGACTTCGACCTGCGCTGCCGGTGGTAGGTGATCGCGAACCGATGGGCTTCGTCTCGAACTCTCTGGAGCAGGTACAGCCCTTCGCTACTCCGAGCCAGGATCACCGGGTAGTCCTGGTCCGGTAACCAGACCTCCTCCAGCCGCTTGGCCAGCCCGACTACCGGAATGTCCGCGACCCCTGTCTCGTCCATCGCCTGCCGCGCCGCGTTGACCTGGGGTTTCCCCCCGTCGACCACTACCAGGCCGGGCGCGTAGGCGAACTTGCGCGGGCGCCCGGTTTCGGGGTCGAGCGGGCTCGCGGCGTCTTGTGCCACCTGCTCTTCCGCCAGCCGCCTGAAGCGCCGGGTCAGCACCTCACGGATGGCCGCCACATCATCCTGGCCGTCCAGCCCTCGGATCGCGAACCTCCTGTACTCGGACTTGCGCGGCAGGCCGTCCTCGAGGACCACCATAGATGCGACCACGTCACTGCCCTGCAGGTTCGACACGTCGTAACACTCGATGCGCAGCGGCGCCTCATCGAGCCCCAGGGCCTCCTGGATCTCCTCGAGGGCACGGCTCCGGGTGGTCAGGTCGCTGGCTCGCCTGGTCTTGTGCAGCTTCAGTGCTTGTTCGGCGTTGCGGGTGACTGTCTCGAGCAACGCCCTCTTGTCGCCGCGGCGCGGGACTCGGATGTCGACCCGGCCACCTCGCACGTCAGCGAGCAGGTCGCGAAGCGCGGTGACCTCGTCCGGGTCGTCGGGAAGCGCCGGGACGAGAATCTCCCGCGGAACACCCTCGCCACCCTCGCCGTACAGCTGCAGCAGGAACCGCTCGACGAGCTCGCCGGTCGGCGCGTCGTCGGCCTTGTCCGCAACCCATCCGCGCTGCCCGCGTACCCGCCCGCCACGTACGTAGAAGATGTGGACGGCGACCTCCAGCCGGTCTTCTGCGACCGCGATAACGTCGGCGTCCGTCGCATCACCGAGGACGACCGCGTTCTGTTCCATCGCCCGGCGCAGGGCCGCGATGTCGTCCCGGAGCCGGGCCGCACGCTCGTAGTCGAGCTCGGCCGCGGCCGCCTTCATCTGCTTCTCCAGCCGCCGGATGTAGGTGGCCGTCTGCCCTTCGAGGAAGGCCACCATGTCCTCGACGATCGCCCGATGATCGCCGGCGTCGACTCGGTCGACGCACGGAGCGGCGCACTTGCCGATGTAGCCGAGCAGGCATGGCCGGCCGCTGCTACGAGCGCGCTGGAACACGCCTTTGGAGCAACTTCGCATCGGGAAGACCCGCAGCAACTGGTCGAGCGTCTCGCGGATAGCCCAGGCGTGCGCATACGGGCCGAAATACCGGACGCCGCGCTTCTTGGCACCGCGCATGACCATCGCGCGCGGATACTCCTCGCTCAGCGTGATCGCCAGGTAGGGATACGACTTGTCATCGCGGTATCGGACGTTGAACCTCGGGTCGAACTCCTTGATCCAGGAGTACTCCAACTGCAGCGCCTCGACCTCGGTGCGTACGACAGTCCACTCGACCTTGGCCGCAGTGGTGACCATCGCCAGGGTTCGTGGGTGCAGCGCCGACAGGTCGGCGAAGTAGGAGTTCAGTCGGGAGCGCAGGCTCTTGGCCTTGCCGACGTAGATCACCCGGCCGGACGGATCGCTGAACCGGTACACGCCCGGCTCGTCCGGAACCGAGCCGGGCGCCGGCCGGTATGTGGACGGGTCTGGCACGCCTCCAACCCTAGTCGGCGACGGCGACAACCCTCTTTCCGATCTCGCGACAATCCACAGCGTCGGACGGTGTGGATTGTCGCAAGATCGCGCGCAGTAGCCTCAGGCGCGGATGATCTGGTCGCCGTCGAGGGCGACGGCCACCTCGGGAAGCGGCTGAGTCGCCGGTCCGTTCTCCACGGTTCCATCGTCGATGGAGAACCGGCTGCCGTGGCAGTCGCACTGGATCAACCCATCGTCGACACGTGCCAGTGTGCATCCCTGGTGGGTGCAGGTGGACGAGAATCCCCTGAACTGCCCGTCGGACGGCTGCGTAACAACCACGCCGTCGTCGCCCAGGACAACACCACCGTTGACCGGCACCGCAGACGCCGCTACGAGGGCAGCGGCCGCCCCGTCGTCATCTTCGTCCTGGTCGTCCTGGTCGTCGTCCTGGTCGTCCTGCTCGTCCTGCTCGTCGTCGCTAGGGTTCGTGGGAGGGCTCTCCGGTTCGTCGTCGTCCGAGTCGCCGCACGCAGCAAGCGCCGCCGCCACGCCTATCGCGCCCATGCCCAGGAGCACCCGGCGACGATCCAGCTCATGCTGGGTATCTGCCTCTTCAGCCGTCATCGCGGTCCTTCCATGTCGCTTCACAATCCTTCACCCGCACGAACGAGACAGCCAGCCGGCTGGTTCACACTGACGCCGATTCGACGAGAGGAGCTTCGGCTGGCCCGGCGGTCGCAGGAGGCGGCGGCGCTAGCCGGCAACCGCCGCCGGTGTGCCCAGGATCGGGCGCAAGAAGGCCCCGGTGTGTGAGACTTCGACCAACGCGATGTCCTCGGGCGTGCCCGCGGCCACCACGGCGCCGCCGCCGGTGCCGCCTTCGGGCCCCATGTCGATGATCCAGTCGGCGGTCTTGATCACGTCGAGGTTGTGCTCGATGACCACTACCGAGTTGCCCTTGTCGACCAGGTTCTGCAGCACGCCTATCAGCTTGCGGATGTCCTCGAAATGCAGTCCCGTCGTCGGCTCGTCGAGCACGTACAGGGTGCGTCCGGTGCCGCGCTTCTGCAGTTCGGACGCGAGCTTGACGCGCTGCGCCTCACCGCCGGAGAGGGTGGGCGCCGGCTGACCCAGGCGAACGTACCCGAGACCGACGTCGACGAGCGTGCGCAGGTGCCGCGCGATGCGCTCGACCGGCTCGAAGAACTCCAGCGCCTCCTCGATCGGCATCTCGAGCACTTCGGAGATGGTCCGGCCCTTGTAGTGCACCTCGAGCGTCTCGCGGTTGTAGCGGGCGCCGTGGCACACCTCGCACGGAACGTACACGTCTGGGAGGAAGTTCATCTCGATCTTGATCGTCCCGTCACCGCTGCACGCCTCGCAGCGCCCGCCCTTGACGTTGAAGGAGAACCGTCCGGGCTGGTAACCACGGATCTTCGCCTCCTGTGTCTCGGCGAACAGCTTGCGGACGTGATCGAAAACTCCGGTGTACGTGGCCGGGTTGCTCCGCGGCGTGCGCCCGATCGGCGACTGGTCGACGTGCACGACCTTGTCGACGAGTTCGCCGCCGTCGATGCGCCGGTGACGGCCGGGGATCGCGCGCGCACCGTAGATCTCTCGCGCCAACGCGGTGTAGAGGATGTCGTTGACAAGCGTCGACTTGCCCGACCCGCTCACGCCGGTGACCGCGATGAAGCAACCCAGCGGAAAGTCGACGGTCACGTCGCGCAGGTTGTGTTCGCGCGCACCCACCACCGTCAGCATGCGGCCCTTGGTGATCGGTCGGCGCACCTGCGGCACCGGGATGCTCCGCCTGCCGGAAAGGTAGGCGCCGGTGATCGAACCCTCGTGCGCGACCAGCGCCTCGACAGGACCTGAGACGACGATCTGCCCGCCGTGCTCTCCCGCGCCCGGGCCGATGTCGACGACCCAGTCCGCGGTCCGGATGGTTTCCTCGTCGTGCTCGACGACGATGAGCGTGTTGCCGAGGTCGCGCAGCCGCACGAGAGTCTCGATCAGACGTCGGTTGTCGCGCTGGTGGAGGCCGATCGACGGCTCGTCGAGTACGTAGAGCACGCCCACCAGTCCGGAGCCGATCTGGGTGGCCAGCCGGATCCGCTGCGCCTCGCCGCCGGCCAGCGTGGCCGCTGCGCGGTCGAGAGTGAGGTAGTCCAGGCCGACGTCCACCAAGAAGCGCAGCCGCTCGTTGACCTCCTTGAGCACCCGGGCGGCGATCTGGCGCTCACGGTCGGTCAGGTCGAGCTCGCGGAGAAACACCGCGCAGTCGCCGATCGGCATCGCGGCGACGTCGGCAATGCTCCTGCCGCCCACGGTGACGGCCAGGCTAACCGGCTTGAGACGGCTTCCGCCGCAGGCCTCGCACGGGACCTCGCGCATGAAACCTTCGAACCGCTCGCGGCTAGCGTCGGATTCGGCCTCGGCGTGCCGCCGCTGGACCCAGGAGATGACCCCCTCGTACGTGGTGTAGTACGAGCGCTCGCGTCCATACCGGTTGCGGTACCGCACGTGCACCTGCCCGTCGTAGCCACGAAGCAGCGCGTTACGCGCCTTGGCCGGGAGCCGCTCGAAAGGCACGTCGGTGGGGAAACCTATGGTCTCTCCGAGTGCTGTGATGAGCCGGCCGAAGTATTCGGAGGTGGTGCCGGCCGACCACGGCGCGAGCGCACCATCGTCAAGGCTCTTGCCCGGGTCGGGCACCACCAACTCGGGATCGACCTGCATTTTCGTGCCGAGCCCGGTGCATTGCGGGCACGCGCCGAACGGCGAGTTGAACGAGAACGATCGCGGTTCGAGTTCTTCGAACGACAGGTCGTCGTAGGGGCAGTAGAGGTGCTCGGAGAAAACGCGTTCGCGATGCGGGTCGTCCTCGGGCAGATCGACGAACTCGAGCGTGACCATGCCGCCGGACAGCCGCAGTGCGGTCTCGACCGAGTCGGTGAGCCGCCGCTTGGCGGACTCCTTGACCGTCAACCGGTCGACCACCACCTCGATGGTGTGCTTTTCCTGCTTCTTGAGCTTCGGCGGATCGGTGAGCTGATGGACCGTGCCATCGACCCGGACCCGCGAATAGCCCTGGGAGCGCAGGGTCCGGAACAGGTCGGCGTACTCGCCCTTGCGTTCCCGGACCACTGGGGCGAGCACCTGGAACCGCGAGCCCTCCTCCAGCCGGAGCACCTGGTCGACGATCGACTGCGGCGTCTGGCGCCCGATCGGGCGGCTACACACTGGACAGTGTGGGCGGCCCGCCCGGGCGTACAACAGGCGCAGGTAGTCGTAGACCTCTGTGATGGTGCCGACCGTCGACCGCGGGTTGCGGGACGTCGATTTCTGGTCGATCGAAACCGCAGGTGACAGGCCCTCGATGAAATCGACGTCCGGTTTGTCCATCTGGCCGAGAAACTGCCGCGCGTACGCCGACAGCGACTCGACGTACCGCCGTTGCCCCTCCGCGAAGATGGTGTCGAATGCCAGGCTCGACTTGCCGGATCCCGACAGCCCGGTGAACACGATCAGGGCATCACGGGGCAGGTCAAGGGAGACGTCCTTGAGATTGTGCTCACGGGCGCCCTTGACGATCAAGCTGTGCGCGGACTCGTCGGCCATGGCTTCCAGTTCAGTCGGTACGTGCACTCACGGCATGGTATGTGGCAGGGCTGACAACGTTGGTGCTCTGAGGCAAACAACAGTTAGGTTCTGAAGCATGCCCGAGGTCGACACCAATCACCCCATCGGCCATTCGGAGAGCTCGGAGGCGGTGGGACCGGTCACCGCGGCGACCCAACGACTGGTCCGCACCGCCGAGGAGTTGGACGACGGCACGGTCCGCCGGCCGAGCCTGTGTCCCGGGTGGACCCGGGCCCACGTGCTCGCCCACGTCGCCCGCAATGCAGACGCGTTGACCAACTTGCTGACCTGGGCGAGTACCGGCACCGAAACTCCGATGTACGAGTCGGCCGAGGCTCGCGCCGCCGATATCGAAGCGGGGGCGTCGCGGACCCTCGACGAGCTCCTGACCGATGTGCGCGAGTCCGCGGCCCGGTACGGCTCGGCGATAGCTCAGGTCCCGGAGGAAGGGTGGGAGTTCGTAGTTCGCACCGGACCGGCGGCGACCGGCTCACCAGTGCCTGCGCGCCGGGTCGTTTGGCTACGACTTCGCGAGCTGGAGATACACCACGTCGACCTGGCCGCTGGATACTCCCCGCAGGACTGGCCCGCGCAGTTCGTCGCCCGGGCCCTGCGCGAGTCGCTGCGAGCGGTGGGCCGGCGCGACGAGGTCCCGCCGTTCACGGCCGTGGTCGACGGCCGGCCCGAACGGGTCGGGTCAGGAGGCGGACCGACCGTGCGCGGCCCGGCCCCGGCCGTGTTCGCCTGGCTGGCCGGCCGTTCGACAGGCGCGGATCTGGAGGTCGAGCCTGACGGCGCATTGCCGCAGATCCCGCCCGGCGCCTGGCTGTGACCTAGTAGAAGTTGCGGAATTGATCCATCAGGCCCGCGTCCACGACATACAGCCAGACAACCGCCGTTCCGACCAGGAGCAGCAAGCCGATCAGCGTGGCAGCACCGGCGACCACTCTCACCCAGGTGACAGCGTTGTGCCGGAAGGCCTGCCGGACCGCGCCAAGGCCGAGCGCCGTGG
This sequence comes from Jiangellaceae bacterium, assembly GCA_036373915.1. Lineage (GTDB taxonomy): Bacteria > Actinomycetota > Actinomycetes > Jiangellales > Jiangellaceae > JASLBX01. Next base: position 20,977 of record DASUUU010000075.1, read on the forward strand.
CGACCGCCGTCGCCACCACGATCGGGAGGAAGGTCCATGAGGTGCTGAACTCCACGGGACTGTAGAGGAAGTTCATCAGGAACTGCCCGAACGGTAGTCCGAGCACCGTCACGACCACCACACCCGCACTTGCCACCGCGAGCACGTCGGGCCGGACCAGATCGCCCCACCAGTGCCGGCTGACGTCGACGGCCTCCGCGGCTTCACCCCCGGCGTCGCTACTCAGGTCCAGCGGCTCCAACGACGCGACTGCTTCCTCGCGCCCGTCCTGGTCACGGCGGCGTTCGGGACCCATCGTGAACATCTCCATCGACCAAGACATTACCCAAGCGAACGCGGCTGGAGAATGCCTCAAGGGGTGATTTGCCCTGCCTTTCGCTCGTCACGACGGCTCTTCCACAGGCTGGCCACAGTCGTGACGGTCAGTGTCCCGACGATGACCGCCAGGGACACCACGATGGAGATATCCGGTACGCCTTCGAGTGGCTCACCGCCGTTGATGAACGGCAGCTCGTTGTCGTGCAGTGCATGCAGGACCAACTTGACGCCGATGAACGCGAGGATGATCGCGAGCCCGGCCTGCAAGTACACCAGCCGGTCCAGCAACCCGCCGAGCAGGAAGTACAGCTGGCGCAGGCCCATCAAGGCAAAGATGTTCGCGGTGAACACGATGAACGCCTCTTGGGTGAGCCCGAAGATGGCCGGGATCGAGTCGACTGCGAACAGTACGTCGGCGGAGGCGATCGCCAGGAACACGATCACCATCGGCGTGAACATTCGCTTGCCATCGACGGTGGTGCGTAGCTTGACGCCCTCATACGACGCGCTCATCGGCAGCACGCGACGCGCCCGGCGGATGAATGCGTTCTCGTAGGTCTCCTCGTGGGGGTGATGCTCGGCTTCCTGTTTCGCCAGCTTGATCGCCGTGTAGATGAGGAACAGGCCGAAGATGTAGAACACCCATGAGAAGGCGTTGATAGCCGCGACGCCGACGACGATGAAGATGCCGCGCAGCACGATGGCCAGCAGGATCCCGAACATCAGCACTGATTGCTGGTACTTCCGCGGCACCCGGAACTGCGTCATGATCAGCACGAACACGAACAGGTTGTCGACGCTCAGGCTGTACTCGGTGATCCAGCCGGCATAGAACTCACCCGCTGCCTGCGGACTGGCCACAAAGATCATGATCACGCCGAACAGCAACGCGAGGCTGATGTAGAAGCTCACCCACGCGCTGGCTTCCTTCAACGAGGGCTCGTGGGGCCGGCGGGTGACGAGGAACAGGTCGGCAGCCAGCAACACCGACAGCACGACGAACGTCGCAATCTCGAACCACACAGGCAGGTTCAGCACTGATTGTCCTCTCCGGCTCATGCCGCCTACCTGGCGGCGGCACCATCAACCGGAGGTCTCTTCCGCCATCGTCGGCCGGCCTCCCCGGGTATGAACCGTGATGACGAGAAGGCCGCGAAGGAATACTCCCCTCCACGTGCCCGCCCATCCTCTCATGCCCGGCGTTGGATCCCTCAAACCGTCTCCACACGGCGACCAAGCGGCCTACACCGTGCGTATCCGCAGGTACGGCCGCAGGTACGGCCGTCCGTCGGTCACCTGATCAGGCGACGGCTCGCATCGGCGAGCACGATCAGGTGTGGTGGACGACGCGTCGGCTACTTGACGCCGGCGTCGTGCATGGCGCGCAGTTCCTTCTTGAGCTCGGCGATCTCGTCGCGCAGCCGGGCGGCCAGCTCGAACTGCAACTCTGCCGCGGCGTTGTGCATCTGGTCGCTGAGCTGCTGGATCAGCTGTGCGAGGTCGGCGGCCGGCATGCCGGCGAGCTGTGCGGCATGTGCTCCCGCCTCCGAGCGGCTCTTCATGCCCGGCACCGGTGCCTTGCCACGGCTGGCCGCCCGCCCGGAGCCGCCGATCAACTCGTCGGTGTCCGCGTCCTCACGGGCCAGCATCTCGGTGATGTCGCCGATCCGCTTGCGCAGCGGAGTCGGGTCGATACCGTGCTCGACGTTGTAGGCGATCTGCCTCTGCCGTCGCCGGTTGGTCTCGTCGATCGCGTCACGCATCGACGGCGTGATGGTGTCGGCGTACATGTGCACCTGGCCGGAGACATTTCGCGCCGCCCGCCCGATGGTCTGGATCAGCGACCTGCCCGAGCGCAGGAATCCCTCCTTGTCGGCATCGAGGATCGACACCAGCGATACCTCCGGTAGGTCGAGGCCCTCACGCAGCAGGTTGATGCCGACAAGGACGTCGAAATCACCCTTGCGCAGTTCGCGAAGCAACTCGACCCGGCGGAGGGTGTCGACCTCGCTGTGCAGGTACCGGACGGCCACGCCCTGCTCGAGCAGGTAGTCGGTGAGATCTTCGGCCATCTTCTTGGTGAGCGTGGTGACGAGCACCCGTTCGTTGCGCTCGGTTCGGGCCCGGATCTCACCTATCAGGTCGTCGATCTGGCCCCTGGTCGGCTTGACCACGACCTCCGGGTCGACCAGCCCGGTAGGCCGGATGATCTGCTCCACGACACCGTCGGACTTGCCCAGCTCATACGGCCCGGGCGTCGCCGACAGGTACACCGTCTGGCCGATCCGGTCCAAGAACTCCTCCCAGCGCAACGGCCTGTTGTCCATCGCGCTCGGAAGCCGGAACCCGTGGTCGACCAGGGTCCGCTTGCGGCTCATGTCGCCCTCGTACATGCTGCCGATCTGCGGGACGGTCACGTGGGACTCGTCGATGACCAGGAGGAAGTCCTCGGGAAAGTAGTCGAGCAGGCAGTTCGGCGCCGAGCCCTGAGCCCGGCCGTCGATGTGCCGCGAGTAGTTCTCGATGCCCGAGCAGAAGCCCACCTGCCGCATCATCTCGATGTCGTAGTTGGTCCGCATGCGCAGGCGCTGTGATTCGAGTAGCTTGTTCTGCCGCTCCAGCTCGGCGAGCCGCTCTTCCAGCTCGGCCTCGATGCCCCGGATGGCACGCTCCATCCGCTCCGGCCCCGCCACATAGTGCGACGCCGCGCCGATGTAGGTCTCGTCCTCCTCTTCGAGCACCTCGCCGGTGAGCGGGTGCAGCGTCATGATCCGCTCGACCTCGTCGCCGAAGAACTCGACCCGGACGGCGAGCTCCTGGTACATCGGGATCACTTCGAGGGTGTCCCCGCGCACCCGGAACGTGCCCCGGGTGAAGTTCTGGTCGTTGCGCGCATACTGCATGTGCACCAGCGAGCGCAGCAGACCGTCGCGGTCGCGCTCTTCGCCCACCTTCAGGTGAAGCGAGCGGGCGAGATACTCGTCCGCCGAACCCAGGCCGTAGATGCACGACACTGTCGCGACGACCACGACGTCACGCCGGGTCAGCAGCGACCAGGTGGCGGAGTGCCGCAGCCGCTCGACCTCCTCGTTGATCGAGGAGTCCTTCTCGATGTAGGTGTCTGTTTGCGGGACGTACGCTTCGGGCTGGTAGTAGTCGTAGTAGGAGACGAAGTACTCGACGGCGTTGTGGGGCAGCAACTCTCGAAACTCGTTGGCGAGTTGGGCCGCCAGGGTCTTGTTCGGCGCCATGACCAGTGTGGGTCGCTGTAGCCGCTCGATCAACCAGGCTGTCGTCGCGCTCTTACCGGTGCCGGTCGCGCCGAGCAGCACGACGTCCCGCTCCCCCGTCCTGATCCTGCTCTCGAGCTCGCCGATGGCTTGCGGCTGGTCGCCGGACGGCTGCCAGTCGCTGACCACCTTGAAGGGGTGGACGGTCCGGGTGAGTTCACTTGCTGCGCGCACGCCTACAACCGTACGCCGCGCCACCGACAACGCCGCCGCCCACAGGACCAGCGGCACCAGGGCCTGGCGCCCCCAGCAGTAGGCTCGACCCATGGCGGGTGCGGAGTCGTCGGACAGAGAGCGCATCAGAGCCGCCGAGCTGATCGCCTCGCTGTGCCTGGCCACCGACCTCGGCATGGGCTTTCCCTTCGAGCACGGACTCCACGCCACGTTGACCACGATGCGGCTGTGCGACGTCCTCGGTGTCGATTCGACGACGGCGTCCCGCGCGTTACTACGCCGCGCTTCTCATGCACGTGGGCTGCACTACCGACGCCGAGGTGGGGACGCACATCTTTCACGGCAGCATGACCAAGACCGGAGTCCACCGCATGTTCGGTTCTCCCATCGAGGCCGCTGCCGGCGCGCTCGAGGCGCTGCCCGATCCGGAAGCGCGCTGGCCCGTACGCGCCTACCAGGTCACCGTGGGACTTCCCAAGGCCGCCCGGTTCCGCAAGCCACATTTCGTTGCCTTTTGCGAAGTGGCGGAGATGCTCGCCGAACAGATCGGCCTTCCTCGTTCCACCCATAGCTTGTTTCCCTTCCTCACTGAGCGGTGGGATGGTTTGAGCAACCTGCGCCGTGCGAAGGGAGACGAGAGTCCGCTTCCACTTCGCATCGTCCACGTCGGACGCGATGCTTCCTACCAGCGTCTCGTCGGCGATGACGACCACGTGGTAGAGACCATCCGCAGCCGAGGCGGGCACGCGTTCGACCCGACGATTGCCGAGGCCTTCGCGGAGAACGCACCCGACATCCTTCGTGATGACGCCGCAGATTCGGTTTGGGGAGCGGTGCTCGGCGCCGAGCCCAAACCCTGGCTGACCCTGGACGACGACGCCATCGACCGTGCACTGGCCGCCATGGGCGCCTTCTCGGACCTGGCGTCGCCCTACCTGTCAGGTCACGCCTCCGGGGTGGGCGAGCTCGCCGCCCAAGCGGGTGCGCTATGGGGGATGAGCGATTCCGACGTCGTGACGATGCGTCGCGCCGGCTTCCTCCACGACCTTGGGCGGACGGCGGTGCATCCCCGCGTCTGGGAGAAGCCGGGACCGCTCACCGCCGATGATTGGGAGCAGGTGCGGCTGCACCCCTACCAGACCGAGCGGGTGTTCTTCCGCTCTCCATTCCTTGCACCGCTGGCGAATCTGGCGTGTGCCCATCACGAGCGACTCGACGGATCGGGGTATCACCGCGGCGTCGGCGCGCCGTCCCTGTCCCCGGCCGCCCGGCTGCTCGCAGCCGCCGATGCCTTCCGGGCCAAGACCGAACCTCGGGCGTACCGGGAGGCCTTCTCGCCGGCGGAGGCCGCCGAGATCACGGTTGGACGGGCCAAGCAGGGGAAGCTCGATCCCGAAATGGTCTCGGCGGTGGTCGAAGCCGCCGGGGAGAAGGCGCCGCCGGTGGAGCGCGCCGCTGGGCTCACCGAGCGCGAGGTAGAGGTGGTGGCCTTGCTCGCTCGTGGGCTGCAGACCAAGCAGGTGGCTCGTGCACTGGGCATATCAACCAAGACCGCCGACCGCCACATCCAGAACGCCTACCGCAAGCTTGGGGTGTCCTCCAGAGCGGCGGCGACTCTGTTCGCCGCCGAGCACGGCCTGATGCCGTGGGGAGAATTCCCGATTCACCAAGTCGGAAGACGTTCGTAGCGTCCTGGATGTGAGGACGCAGCGCGCGGAGGATCGCATTCGAGCCGGGGCGGGAGGCACCGCCGCCGGCAGTCGGCTGTTCTACGCCGCATTCGGCAGCGTGGGAATGTGCACCGCGGTCGTAGTCACCGCCATGGGTGACACGACCGCGCTGGGCGCTCCGCGCTACTGGCCCTGGTTGCTCACCGGGCTGCAGGTCATCGCCCTCTGGTCGGCCGGATCAGGACGCTGGTGGGGATGGCTGCTCGGAGGTTCGGTTCAGCTTCCCTGGATCGCCTATGCCGTGGTCACCGCCCAGTTCGGATTCATTCCCGGCTGCGCGATCTCTGCGTCCGTCCAGATTCACAACTTCGTTCGCAATGGCATGCCCGCCGAACTGTCTCCTGACGTTCGGACTGTCGCGATGCCGTCCGCTACTCGGCCAACAGAGGTGATCGCATGAATCCCCAGCTCCGAACCGCGAATGCCGAGGCTAGCACGCTGATCAAGCTGCTCGCCGCGGGCGGAGTTCTGGCGCCCGTCGCATTCATGGTGTCCGCCCTCGCGCAGAGTCTCACAAGGGACGACCACGGGCTGCTGCGTGACCCGATCAGCGCCTTGGCTGCGGGATCGACAGGGTGGATTCAAGACGTGACGTTCGCATGTGCCGGCGTGCTGCTGATCGGATTCAGCCTCGCACTGCACCGTGCAATCCGGCCCGGCAGGCGTATTTACCCTGGACCACAGCTGCTCGCGTTGTTCGGGCTTGGGCTCGTCGCAGCGGCGGTGTGGCCGGCCGTAGACGCGTCGGGCGCCTTCACCGAGGGCAACGTTCCGCATGTCATCGCCGGCTTCGTCACCTTCGGCAGCGCCGGCCTAGCCGCTCTGGCGTTGGCACCGCGGCTGGCGCGCGACGCCCGGTGGACGGACCTGTCCCGGTACGTGAGAAGTCTCGGCGTGATCCTGGTCGTCTTGTTCGTGGCCATCGGCGCTCTGGTGCGTCCACCCGGCGGGCCACTTCACGACTGGCTTGGCCTCGCTCAGTGGATCTTCCTCGCCGTCTGGTTCCCGTGCATCGCCGTGCTCGCCGTCCGCCTGCTTCGAATGTCGCGTGTCCGCGAACGCCAGACTCAGGCGGGCCGCGCCATCGCGAACGCCTGATCGCGACAGGTCCTCCGCCGCCACCCAGTCCAGTAGCACCAGCAGTAAGCTCCGGTCATGGGGGGCACGCAGTCGATTGACAAGGAGCGTGTCAGGGCCGCCGAGGTGATCGCCTCGCTGTGCCTGGCCACCGACCTTGGGATGGGCTTCCCGATCGAGCACGGCCTGCACGCCACGTCGGCCACGATGCGTCTGTGCGATGCCCTCCACGTGGACCGGGAGACGGCCGCTCAGACCTACTACGCCTGCCTGCTCGCCTACACCGGATGTACCACGGACGCCGAAGTAAAGATCCGCATCTTCGGCGGAAGCCTGAGTGCGAGTATGACTCACCGCCAGTTCGGATCTCCGACCCAGATGGCAGCCGGCATCCTCGGCGCGATTCCGTCACCAGAAGACCCGTGGCCGCGCCGTGCCTACGACGTTGTTGCCGGGTTGCCCAAGGCGGCGAAGTTCGGAAGGGCTCACTTCAGGGCGATGTGCGAGGTGGCCGAGAAGCTGGCTCGGCAGGTAGGGATGCCCCACTCCATCTCCAGCCAGTTCCACCTACTCACCGAGCGCTGGGACGGAAAGAGCGTGCTGCGCCGAGCGAAGGCGGAGGAAGTCCCGCTCCCTCTGCGGATCGCCCAGGTGACGCGTGACGCCGCATACCAGCGGCTCATGGGCGACGACGATCACGTCGTTGAAGTGATTCGAAGCCGGGCCGGCCACGCGTTTGATCCTCGGGTGGCCGAAGTCTTCGTCGACAATGCTCAGGAGATCCTCGGCCCGGCCGCGCCGGAGTCTGCCTGGCAGCAAGTTCTGGACGCCGAACCGCGGCCCCATCTCATGCTGGACGCAGCGGCGATCGACCGGGCGGTTGCCGCGATGGGCGCCTTCTCCGACCTGGCCTCGCCCTACCTGTCCGGGCACTCGGCAGGAGTTGGGCAACTAGCCGAGTCGGCAGCCAAGCTCTGCGGGTTCGATGCTTCCGACGTCACGGCCGTCCGCCGCGCCGGCCACCTTCACGACCTGGGCAGGACTGCTGTTCACCCGCAGATCTGGGCAAAGGAGGGAGCGCTCAGTGCGGACGAGTGGGAGCAGGTCAGGCTGCATCCGTACCACACGGAGCGAGTCCTGGCCCGCTCGCCGTTCCTCGCTCCGTTGGCGGCCATCGGCCGAGACCACCATGAGTGCCTCGACGGATCGGGGTATCACAGAGGCGTCGGGGCCGCCATGCTGCCTCCCTCGTGTCGGCTACTTGCGGCCGCCGACGCCTACCGGGCGAAGATCGAACCACGGCCCTACCGCGCGGCCAAAACCCCTGAGGACGCCGCGGCGACCCTGGCCGAACGAGCGCGAGCAGGGACGCTGGACCCTGACATGGTGGCAGCTGTCGTCGAAGCGGCCGGGCACGCTGCGCCCCGGATAGAGCGACCGGCCGGTCTTACCGAGCGCGAAGCCGAAGTGATCGGGCTGCTGGCACGTGGCATGCAGACCAAGCAGATCGCGCGCGCCCTGGCCATCTCGGTCAAGACTGCCGACCGGCACATTCAGAACGCCTACGGCAAGATCGATGTGTCCACTCGGGCGGCCGCGACGCTGTTCGCGGTCGAGCACGGTCTCGTGGCCTGGGGAGACTTCCCGAATCGCAAGCACTGACCTACCTCGTCGCGTCTCTGCCCACGCAGGGCCGTGGTGACGCGCCGCCACCACGGCCCCTCCGCAGCGCCCCCCCGGCCTCAAGCAGGTCGTGCCATCGCGAGTGCTTGCTCGCGCGACAGGTCCATGTCGTGCGTCTCCTTCGCGTGTACCTGCGCCTTGGCTACGGCATCCTCGCTGCTCGCGCCCTCCACGACGGCACCGCACGGGCACTCGATCACGCTGGCTCGGTTCTCGGTCATGGCACTACTCCCCTGGCTCGGCGTACGGTGTCCAACCTAGGCCGTCGCCGTTGGCGGTACCTTGGCCACTGGTTGGAGGCAGGTTGCTCCGCATATACCTGGTGGGGCGGGTCATGATCGAGAGCCCGGGTCGGCTGATCGAACAGTCAGAATTCCCTGGCCGGCAGGGACGGCTCGCCTTCGTCTATCTCGCGGCGAGCCCACGAAGGGCCGAGCGAGATCAGTTGGCGGACGTCCTGTGGGGTGAAGACCTTCCAGATGCCTGGCAGAGTGCGCTCAATGCGATCGTGAGCAAGCTCCGGAGGATTCTGGATCGCGTCGGTCTTGACGGTGCGCGCGCGTTGGAGGCGTCGCACGGCTGCTACGAGCTCCGCTTGCCGGAGGGGACGTGGATCGACCTCCGTGAGGCCGTCAACTCGCTCGACCTGGCCGAAGGCGCCCTCGCGCGTGGCGACCCCGCCAAGGCCTGGCCGGCTGCTGCGGTCGCCTCGGCCATCCTGCGCCGCCCGTTCCTGCCGGGCGAGGCCGGGCCCTGGGTCGAGCAGATCCGTCGCGAGCTGAACCAGCTCGAAGTACGCACGTTCGACACGCTGGCCGGGGCATGGCTGCAAGCGGGCAACGCGCAGGCCGCCATTCGCGCAGCCCGGCGCGCGGTTGAGCTCGCCCCATTTCGCGAATCGGGGTACGCCCGCCTCATGGAGTGCCACCTCGCCGCCGGCGACCGCGCGGAGGCCGTCCGCGTCTACGGCGAACTGCGCGATCTCCTCCGGGATTCGATGGGGCTGTCACCGGCTCCAGAGGTCGAGCGGGTGTACCTCAAGGCACTGGGCTAGCCGCCGGAGGCCGGTGCGCGCTCTCGCGGGGAGCCCTCCCTCCGCTGCTGGCCAACCACGGCCTCACCGCGCTGCGAGCCCTGCGGCGCCGTGCTGACCTCGTCGCCATGCTCGACGTCCCACCGTCGGTCGCTGCGGCCCGGCTCCCGGAACCGTCGAGCCAACCGTGTACCTGTGCTTTCGCAGGGCAGTTGGCGCCCCGCCGGTCCGCTCACACGATGGGGCCTCGGCCTCCGGCATGGCGGGACGCAGGGCAGCCTGGCGTTCTCGGCCACCCACGTCACCCGCCAGTCCTGAGACGAGGATCTCGCGGCACTCCGGGACCACGTCACCACCACCCTGGGTGGCACGAGCTCCCCGGCTTTGACGCCAGTGACTAGCCTCCCGTGCCGTCTCCCTCCATCCCTGGTCCGGTTAGGGCGGGTGATCGCAGGTAAGTGATCACAGCGAGCACTCGCCGATGATCGGAGGCGGCGGGCGGGAGCCCGAGCTTGGTGAAGATGCGGGCGACGTGGGTCTCGACGGTCTTGGTGGTCAAGAACAGCCGCTCGCAGATGGCCGGGTTGGACCTGCCTTCGGCCATCAGGGCAAGCACCTCTCGCTCCCGCGGGGTCAGGACGACGAGCGGATCGTGCTCGCGACGGCGACCCAGGAGGCCGGAGACGACATCGGGGTCGATGACGGACCCGCCGCCACCGACCCGGCGAACAGCATCGATGAACTCGTTCAGGTCCGTCACGCGGTCCTTGAGCAGGTATCCGACACCCCGCGGGTTCTCACCCAGCAGCCGGGCCGCGTGGGTGGACTCGACGTGATGCGACAGCACGAGCACGCCGACGTGGGGATGGCGGGCGCGCAACTCCAGTGCTGCGAGCAGGCCCTCGTTGGAGTGAGTCGGAGGCATCCGGATATCGACCACGGCCAGGTCCGGGCGTAACGTGTCGACGGCCCTGACGAGGTGCTCGGCGTCACCCACCTGCGCGACCACCTCGATCCCGGCGCCGTCGAGCAGGCCGACCAGCCCTGCGCGGAACAGCACCGAGTCGTCCGCTACGACGACGCGCACGGGATCACCGCCCGCAGTCTGGTGCCCTGTCCGGACGGGCTTTCCACGGCGAACGTGCCACTGAGCGCGGCCACGCGGTCAGCCAGGCCGGTCAACCCGGACCCGGTACCCGGTGCCGCACCGCCGATGCCGTCGTCGGCCACCTCCACCAGTATCGCGGAGTCGACTCGGTCGACCGATACTCGAGCGGTCGACGCGTGTGCATGCTTGGCGACATTGGCTAGTGCCTCGGCGACCAGGTAGTAGACCGTAACCTCAACCGAGGCGGCGAGCCTGCCCTCCGGGACGCTCAGCACCGCCGTTGGCACGGGTGAACGTTCGGCCAGCGAGTCGAGCGCCGCGGCCAGTCCGCCCTCGCTGACAATGGCGGGGTGAATGCCGCGGGCCAGCCGACGCAACTCGGCCAGCGCGGCACGAGCCTGCTCCGCAGCCTCCTCCAGCGCGTCGGCCATCGCGCCGTCCGGGGCCGTCCGTGCGCCAGCACCGGCCATCCGAAGCGCCAGCGACAGCGCGACCAGCCGCTGCTGCACGCCGTCGTGGATGTCGCGTTCGATGCGGCGCCGCTCCTCGTCCTGGGCGGCCAGGATCCGCTGCCGTGACGCCTTGAGCTCCTCGACCAGCCGTATGTTGTCCAGGGCGAGGCCCACCTGGGCGGCAAGATCCGCCAACAGCCGGCGCTCTACCGGCCGCAGACCGTGTCCGAGAGGCAGCGTCATGCTCAGCGCTCCGACGAGCGCACCCTGGTGACGGACCGCAGCCACTTCGCTTACTCCGGGCAGGGTCGGCGGCTCGTCCTCGTCGGTCACCGGCACGCTTGCCGGCCGCTCGCCGGCCACCGGCCACCGGGTGACGCAGTGCAACCGCCGGTCCGCGAGCAGCCACACGTCCACCCGGGACGCACCGGTGGCTTCGGCCAGCGTCCTGGCCAGATAGGGCAGCAGATCGCCGGCGTCATACGTGTCACCTATCTTGCGCGCCAGCGCAGTCAGCACCCCGTACGGGGTGGCGCGTTCACCGTAGACCAGCCGGTTGGCCAGCCGCTGCGCACGCACCCGAACCGGCTGGAACACCACAGCGACTAGTGCGGTGGCAACGATGGCGAGCCCCATGCTGACCTCGCCGGCCCTGCCGATCACCGTTCCCACCCCGGCGACGACCGCGACATAGCCACCGGTGACGAGGACCGCCAGCACACCGACCACGATGGTCCGAGAGATCACCAACTCGATGTCGTACAGGTGGTGCTTGAAGACGGCGATGAACACGGTCAGGGGAAGCGCGAAGATCACAACCAAGAACATCAGCCCGGAGACGGTCGTGAACGGCGCCCCCGCGCTCGAGCCGACAGTGACTGTTACCCAGGCCAGGCCGACCAGCGCGGCCGCGTAGGCGAACCACGTGAGCTGCTCGCGCTCGGCGCCGGAGGAGCGGCGCAGGCGCACTACTGCGGCTGTCGCCGAGCCGAGAACGGCGAGCACGTACAGCCCCCAGCCGACCCCGGTCAGATCGAGCCGCGCCACGATGTCCAGGCCCGTCGGGTTGCGGGCGTCGGCGAAGGCCGTACCCAACGGCTCGGGATCGGTCGCCCACGTCGCGGCGGCGAACACGACCGCTGCCGCTGCGAACCAGCCGATCGGCCGCCACCGCGCCGACGGCAACCGGCCGTCGGGGAACAGCAGGAACAAGAAGGTGAATGCCAGCCCGAAGGCGACTATCGGCAGCCACGCAGCCGCCCACGCCGCCGCCTCGACGGCGGGGACGAGGCCGGGGCGGACGGCCAAGCCATACGAGGCGTAGTACGCCAGCAGCACCCAGGCCTGGCCGCAGATCCCCGCGACCAGCAGCACGAGACCAACGCGGTTGCGCGAACGGCGGCGGAGGATGAGCGAACCGAGGGCTGACCACGCGAAGAAGGCGATCGCCATCGCCGCCGCCTCTGGGTGGGAGGTCGCCAAGGGCAGGACGGACGCCGACCACGAGAGCGACAGCAACGTAGCGGAGACCGCCAGCAGCACCGCTGCCGCCACCCCGAGCCATCCTGCCGCCGTCGCCTGATCCGTCAGCGCACCACCGGTCGCCGCGGGTCCGGACTTCGCGGCGATGCCCGTGGTGCGACCGGGCTCAGGCCCACTCACCGGCAATCGCCTCCAGCGCGGGTCCGGACAGCTCGGCCTTGGCCAGGAACCCGCGCGCTCCGCTCATTTTGATCCGGTCGCCGAAATCTTCGCGGTCCCGACTCGAGACCAGGACGACCGCCGGCCCCGCGCCGTTCAGCTTCCATGCGACCTCGAACCCATCGATGTCGGGCAGGTGCACGTCCAAGAGCACGAGTTCAGGGCGCAGCCGTTCGATCTCACGGAGTGCCGTGGCACCGTCCCCAGCCTCCCCGACAACTTGGAAGCCATCCGCCTCGAGGGTGGCGCGGGCCCACCGGCGGAAACGCCCGTGATCATCCACGATCAGCACCGTCCGGCCCACAGCCCCAGTGTCCCACGCAATCTCACCGCCGGCGTCAGGGCAGACCCTGACCTGCAGACCAGGGCGCGCTCCGACGACGACCGGAGTCCTGCGCGCTTACCGTCGGCTCGTCCAAACATCCACCGCACGGAAGGAACTCGGTCATGACCGAGCACACCGCATCGGAAAGGGTCACCCCTTACCAACAGCAGACCTCCAGGTTTCCGCTCGACATCTGGGTACGCGCGAACGCCGTCGGTCTCGGCGCGGCATTCGCGTCGTTCGCGCTTGTCGGCGGTTCCATCGAAGCGATGGGCGCCGACCACGACAGCCTCGCCCGGAACCTGCCGGCGATCGTCGCGATGATCGCCGGGGGTACGGCATTCGCCCTGCTGCGCCGCCGGGCGCTGGGTACGCGTGCGCCGCGCTGGCAGGCGCCGGCCATTGGGGCCGGGCTCACCGCAGGTTTCGTCGCTGGTGCGGTGGCCGTGCCCCTCGACTTCGTCGCCGGCATCCTGGTCGCCGGTACGCTTGGCGGCGCGCTTCAGCTCCGGAGCCTACGGCGGCAGCTCGCCGTTTCCAGCCGCCTTGTCCTGGTCGGTACCGGCAGCTGGCTGGTCGCCGCGATAGCGGCCATCGCGGCGGCGATCTTCGTGGGCGACGTGATCATCACCGGGATGCTCGGCTTCGGTGACGCGCTTGACGGCGTCGCCGGATTCGCGGCCATGTTCGCGGTCATCGGCACAGTCGGCGGCGCCGTTGGCGGGGCCATCGAGGGCGCCGTCCTGCGCCGCGGGCTCGGCCGAGCCAGCTGACCCACCCGGCACCGGCTGCTGGGCGTGGTATTCGCAGTGGTGGTTCGACCGATGGGGGCTGCTGCCGGCGAGCGTCACCGCTGCAGGGACACACCCACACGACTGGACGCTGCCGACCCTGATGCCCGCTGGAGCGCTGCTGGCTGTGGCGGGTGTCGTCCTGTGGCTGATCGGATTCGGATCTGGGCAGGCCCCCTTCGGACCAGGCTATCGGCGATGGCACCCGTGGTGTTCCCGTCTCGGCCAGCCGCTACGCGGGTTCCAACGAGGGTGATCACGGGCGAACACGAGTTCGCCGAGATCGCCGGCTGAGGTTAGGCAGAGAAACCGGAGCGTCGCCGGGCCGGCCGAGGTTTCGGTGTCCACCAGCCGGCCATGGCGATCACCACTATTGCGGCCACCGCGAGGCAGAGCCACAGTGCGGTGGACTCGGGCCATCGGGGGTCGCCCGGGGGCGGCAGCAACGGGACGTTGCCGATCGTCGGCTGACGGACCAGCAACAACAGAATCGCGAGCACCGCAGTACTGGCGACGAGCTCGCCGGGGGCGTGCCGGCCGCGGCGGCCGGCAATTGCGGCGGTGGCCACGACGACCAGCGAGGCGGCCAGTGCCTCGACCGAGAGGCCGAGCGGGTGAGCATCCGGTCGAATGGTTGCCCACAGGCTGGCAGCGGCGATCGGCACGACGATCAACGGAACGGCACCGATGAACCGCGACCCGTACCACCACCACGGGCTGCGCGGCGCGGCCCGAACCACCGGTGCCGGCGGCTCGTCGAAGACAAAGGCGGCGCTGGCAGCCCACAGGAGCATCCCTGCGCGAAGCAGCATCCAGGCCACCGAGTACTCCCGGAAGATGAACGCGGAGAGCATGAGCCCGGCCGCTGGCGTTGCCACCACTCCGATGGCCAGCCACGGTATGCCGTACCGCGCGTGGGTTAGGTTCGTCAGCCCAAGATTGCCCATAGCAAGCCGTCAACTGCCACGACCATGGCGATTGCACCGCGGCGCATCCACACCGACCGCGCGGCACCCTCAGCATCCCTGATCACGGCAGCCCACACGGCGAGCCCGCACAGCCCGATGGTGTACACCAGGTGCCCTACGGCCGACCCGCGTACCAGCACGGCATTCGAGACGTCGACGATGTCCGGAAGCTCCAGCCAGACGATCCAGGGGCCCACCAGGCCGGCCCTGCTGGCGGCGAAAGAAGCGGTCATCGCGACCATGGTGCCGGCACCGGCGGCGACCACGGTCAGGACGGCAGCGGCGGCGCCGGCGCCTGGGAAGCCCCACCAGCGGCCGACGGCCACACCCAGCAATGGACCGCCGAGCCCGGCGATGACAGTGGACCCGACGGCCCACGCGACGAAGTCCGCCGTTGGCATGGCGTCCACCCACACCTGAAGGTACGAGGGTGGGAAGATCAGCCAGCCGAGCATGGCGACCGTCAGCACCAGCGCCGCCGCCAGCGCTGGCACCAGGCAGGCGGCACAGAGGGCCAGGGTGCGGGTGGTCTGGGAAACCGGTGTGCTCGGCAGCAGGGCGACCGCCTTCCCCTCCGTTCGCGTGAGACGGTGCGAGACGATGAGCCCGAGCACTCCGATGAGGAATGCCGAGTAGAAGTTCAGGCCACCGTCGCGACTCGAATCGAGGTTCGGGTCGTCGACGATGTCCCAAGTGGTGGCAGCCATGGCCAGCGCGAGTCCGATCAGGAACAGCGGGTGCCTGGCGTAGCGCCACGCATGGACTCGGGCGAGCTGCGCCAAGAGCGTCCGCTCGCTCACCTGGCTGGTGGTCGTAGTCATCTCGTCACCTCTAGCTCGTCGACGGTGGTGCCGCGCATGAGCAGATAGGCGTCCTCCAGGGTCGGTGCCACCTGCTCGCCACCGACGTGCTCACGGCCGACGTGGCGGTAGCGTCCGTTGCCGGCCTTCCAATGGGCCAACGCCCGCGGATCTGGCTCGTCGGCCATCCACACGGATCCTTCGGCCGTTGCAACCAGATCGGCGACTGCACCCTCGAAGGTCACCTGGCCCTGGTCAAGGACGATCACCCGGTCGCAGAGCGCCTCGACGTCCTCCGTCTGGTGGGTGGAGAGCAGGATGGTCGCGTCCATCCCGGACAGCACTCTGCGCAGGTTGACCCGCTGCTCGGGGTCCAGGCCGGTGGTGGGCTCGTCCAGCAGTAACAGCTTCGGTGTGCCGATCAGCGCCTGGGCTACAGCCAGCCGGCGGCGCATCCCGCCGGATAGCGCCCGGATCTTTTTGGCCGACACGTCGGTCAGCTGGACGGCCTCGATCACCCGCCTCACTTCAGCGTGACGCCCGGTCCGGTCGTCCCACTCCTTGAGGATCGCCATGTAGTCGATGAACCCGAAGGCGGTGAACCCGCGCGGGTAGTCGAGCTCCTGTGGCAGGTAGCCGAGCCGGCGGCGCACCTCCGTGCGCTGACCGGCTGTGCGCACCGACCGGCCGAGCAGGCTGACCTCGCCCTCGTCCGGTGTGAGGATGGTAGCCATGATCCGCAGCAGGGTCGTCTTGCCCGCCCCGTTGGGACCGAGCAGCCCGGTGACGCCGGTCGACAGCTGAAACGTCACGTCGTCGAGGGCGCGCGTCCGTCGGAACCGCTTGCCAACCCCCGTTACGGCTGCTGTCGGTTCGTGACTGGTCACAGGAGCCTCCCATGGAACGTCTCGGCTGGGCCTCGGCCGAGGAACACGGTTGCGGCGGCGATGCCCACCACCGCGTAGGCGATCATTGCCGCGGCGGAAAATGCGGCCAGTGGATCGCCGCGCCAGGCGGCCACAGCGTGGGCCAGGATCCAGGCGACAGAAATCGCCAGCGCGGTGATCTGGGGCTCGACCCACTTCGTTGCCGCGAGTGTCACCGCGCAGAAGGCGGTCGCCGGCAGCAGCCACGCGGCCGCAACCCACCATGGCGAATCGAGCGGGATCGCTGCGAGCATGGCCAGCGGGATGGTCGTTGTAATCACCAGGCAACTTCGCCACAGCAACAGCCGGAACTTCGAGTACGGGGTGGACAGGGTCAGCTCGTACAGCGGGTCGATTTCGGCGCCGAACGCGAACGCGACACCGATCAATGGGGCCAGCGGCGCGAGCAGGAGGAATACCGCCACCCCCCGCGGACCTGCGACATTTGCGGCGACAACGGCGAACACCAAGCTGAAGCCGACGCCGAGCAGCCACGCCCCGGACAGGCTCGGCACGGACGACACCAGCAGCGCGTTGCCCGGTGTCATACCGAAGCGCGCCAGGATGCGGCCGACCAGGTTCAATGGCTGCGGCTCGATCCGATCGCGGATGGCCAGCCAGACCTCGTCGCGGCCACCCACGTCGTCAACGTCGGCGACCACTGCCTGGCACCGGCCACAGCCCGACAGGTGCTGTTCGATCGAGGCCGCCTCGATCGAGCCGATCTCTCCCGCGACCCACGCCCGCAGACGTGCGTCGGAAGCATGCCAGTCGGTCATAGTGCTCCTTCCGCAAGGCTGTCCCGCAGCTGGACTCGAGCCCGCATGGCCCGGGTCTTGACGGTTCCCACTGGGATGCCGAGAAGCTGGGCGGCCTCCTTAGCTGTGAGCCCGTCGAGGACCGTGGCCTGCATGACCGCGCGCAGCTCCGGCGACAAGCTGGCCAGCGCCGCGCCCATGTCTCCGTATTCGACGCCAAGCAGCACCGTGTCCTCGGCGGCCGGCTCCTTCCCCTGGTCGAGGTCGCGCAGCGGCATCGTCACCGGTGACCGGCGGCGCAGCCGCGAGATCAGCCTGCGGATTCCAATGCCCCACAGCCAGGCGCCGACGCTGCCGTCCTCGCGGAACCGATCCGCTCCCCGCCACACCGCGACGAACGTGTCCTGGAGCACATCGTTTACCAAGTCGCGGTCGTTGCAGCGGCCCCGCAGGCGCACAGACAACCAGGGGGAATGCCTGAGGTAGAGCACGCGGAGCGCACCCGAGTCGCCCTCAGCCACAGCGGTGACGAGCGCCCGGTCATCCCGCGGGTCGTCGGCGTGCCCCATGCACATACTGTCGCGCAACGACGGCGAAATGGTTCGGGTATGACAACTACGGTGTGCGAGCCGCTGCGGCCGACAAGACATCCAGCGCTTCGGAGAGCAGTCGTCGTTCGGCCGGCGCAGCGTAGCCGAGAGTGAGGCCGTACATGCTCGGCCGCCCGGAGAAGAAGCGGCGTAGACCGTCCAGGCTTACCCCGCTGCGGCCTGCGGAAGCCACCGCCGTTCGCTCCGCGGCGAGACTGGGTAGTGGTACGACGACATGCGCGCCGGCCTCGTCGCCGAGCACACGATGGCCGGCCGCGGTGAGCCGCTCGACGACGAGCGCTCGCCGTTCGCCGAACTCCCGCCGGACCCGACGCAGATGCCGTGCCAGGTCGCCTGACTCGGCGAACTCGGCGAGTACGCGCTGCCCGGCCATGCTCGGCCGGGTACTGGTCCGCTGGCGCAGGTCCAGCACCGCATCGATGACTGCCTCCGGGCCGACCAGCCAACCGACTCCAAGCGTCGGAGACACGATCTTGCTGCTCGTTCCGAGGTAGATCACCACGTCGGGATCGAGTGACGCCAGCAGCGGCAAGGGGCCTACGTCGTACCGGAGCTCACCGTCGTAGTCGTCCTCGATCACCCATGCCCGGTGCCGCCGCGCCCACGCGACAAGGTCCACGCGCCGGGACGCCGGCAGCCGGCCGCCGAGCGGAAACTGATGTGCCGGAGTGCAGTACACCGCCCGGACGCCGGCTGGAATCCACTCGACGATCAATCCGTCCTGGTCGACCGGAGCCGGCCGCACCTCGATGCCGCCGGCCCGCAACATCTCGACCGCCCGTGGATAACCGGGCTCCTCGACCGCCACGGCGTCGCCGGGGCGGAACAGCGCCGTGGCCAGCTCACCGAGCGCCGCCGTCGTGCCGCCGGTCGCCAGCACGGAACCGGCATCGACATTGAGCCCCCTGCTCCTGACCAGACGCTCGGCGACAACGGACCGGAACCGCCCCGTGCCCGCCGGAGCGGGACGGCCGTCGGGCCCGCCGTCGGCAGCAGCCCGCCACGCCCGACGCCACGCGTCCGGCCGAATACCCGCAGCCCACGGCGACCCGGGACGCAGATCGAACTGCGGATCGGTGTCGCCAGGCAGCGGTCCGCGCCGCACCAAGCTGATGGTTTCGCCCGGAGGTACCGCGGCGACATACGTCCCTGAGCCTTGCCGGCCGCTGATCCAGCCTTCGGCGTACAGCTGGTCGTACGCCGCAGCCGTCACCGTCCGGCTCACGCCGAGGGACCGAGCCAATGCCCGCGTGGACGGTAATCGCTCACCGGCCCGCAGGTGGCCGCTCGCCGCGGCGTCGCGAACCAGTCCGGCGAGCTGGTCGGCCAGCGGCCGATGCGATGCGCGGTCGAGGGCGAACGGCAGCTCGTCCACTCAAGTGGCCTTTCGCTTCTGATTAGAATTGGCCATTCCAGGATGCCACTCGATGCTGGCACTCTCGGCGTATGGCTACCACCGCGCTTTCTCCTACGCAGCGCAGCACGGTCAACCGCGGCCGGGAACGGGTCCGGACCGATCGTGCGGAGCTGTATGGGTTGCTCGACTCCTGCTTGATATGCCACCTCGGCGTCGTGCTCGACGGCGCACCGGTCGTGCTGCCGACCGGCTACGGGCGCGATGGCGACACGCTGTACTTGCATGGGTCGACCGGCGCGGCCAGCCTGCGGGCGGCCGCAGCCGGCGCTCCCGTCAGCATCGCGGTCACGCGCGTCGACGGGGTTGTGTATGCGCGGTCGGTCTTCCATCACTCGATGAACTACGCGAGCGCCGTCATCCACGGGACCGCGACCGTCCTGACCGACCCCGCGGACAAACTCGCCGGGCTGCGTGCGCTGACCGAGCACCTCGCACCCGGCTCCTGGGACGCAACCCGGCCACCGAACCGCAGGGAACTCGCCAAGACGACCGTCCTCGCCCTGTCTCTTCACGAGGCCTCGGTCAAGGTCCGGTCCGGTCCCCCGAAGGACGAGGACGAGGACGTCGAGAATGCTGCCGTGTGGGCCGGCGTGCTGCCGCTGCACCAGCGCTGGGGCGAGCCGGAGCCCTGCCCGCTGCTGCCGGACGACGTGGCAACGCCCGAGCACGTCACGTCACGGCGCGCAGGGTCAGATGATCTCGCCACGGAAATCGTTCCTCGCTGATCGAACCGCCGCTCAAGTGCCCGGAACCCGGTGATAGCCGACGGTTCGATCAGCAAGGAACGAATTGATCAGCGAGGATGGCGCTTTCCGCGACTGGCGATCACGATCAGGTAGGCGACCAGCCGGCCTGCGCGGCCCAATCGTCGGCGCGAGCCAGGGCGTCGTTGATCCAGGGCGTCTTGCGCTCGGCGTACTCGTCGATCGTCTCGTGCGGCTGCGTGACAAGTTGCCGCTTGAGCGACTCGTACTCCGCTACCCCCGCAGGTGTGGCCCGCAGCCAATCGCGGAGCAGCAACGCATCGCGCCAGGTCGACGACTCGACCGGCCGGACGTGGACGTTCGCCGCCCGGTCCGGGTCGGCGTTGCAGGCCATGGCCTTGTCGTGTTCTCCGCCGTCGCGGCCGGTGTCCCACCACCGTCCCGGCATCCTGACCAGCCCTGCGCCGGTCAGCGAGCCGGCGACATCCTCGGCCGTCGGCAGGTCTGTGCAGACCACTTGCAGATCGAGGACGTCCTTGGCGGCCAGACCGGGCACCGCCGTCGATCCAACGTGATCCACCCGCAGGATGCGCGCACCGACACAGTGTCGCACCCGCTCGATAAGCCGCGCCGCCTGCACTGACCAGGTGGGGTCCGGTCCGGCAAGGACGGCCCGCGGCGACCGCTCGGCCCGCCGCCCGGCTCGAAGGTTCGCCTCGAAGGGGACGAGCCGATCTCTCCAGACCGAGTCCACAGCGGCGGCTGTGTCATCCGGCGTACCCGAGTTGTCCAGCCAGACGTCCGCCGCCGCGCGCCTCGCGTCATCGTCCGCCTGCGCCCGGACGCGAGCCCACGCGTCCTCCTCGGTCATGTCGCGGGACGCCGCGATCCGTCGCACTCGTTCGCCGGCCGGGGCATGGACCACCATCACCAGCGGGAACCCCTTGCCGAGTGAGTTCTCCACGAGCAGCGGAATGTCCTCGACCACGATCGCGTCGTCCGGGGCGGCGGCGACCAACTCCGCACGGCGGGCGTACACGAGCGGGTGGACGATCGCGTTCAGCGCGGCCCGGCGATCCTCGTCGGCGAAGACGATCTGCCCCAGCGCGGGCCGGTCCAGCGACCCGTCGGACGCCAGGATGACCGCCCCGAACTCCTCGACGACGGCCGCCAGCCCCGCAGTATCCGGCTCGACGACCTCGCGAGCGATCCGGTCGGCGTCCACGATCACCGCGCCGAGTTCTTCGAGCCGTCTCGCGACGGTGGACTTGCCCGATCCGATACCGCCGGTGAGGCCGACCCGGAGCACGCTCAGTCCACCCGCACCGTCGCGAACACCGGCAGGTGATCACTTGCCAGGGTCACCGGGATGGCCACGTCGGCGAACTCGAGGTCTGGTGTGCCGAAGATCCAGTCGATCCGGTGATCGGGGTTGAGGGCCGGTGAGGTGTTCCAGGCCGGGTCGCCGGCCACGTCCTGCGCTGATACCAGGCCGGTCCCGTCGAACCAGGGCGCGATGTCCTCAGAGCCCGGCCGCGCGTTGAGGTCGCCGCCGATCACCGTGCGCTCGCGGTTGTCCCACTCCCCCAACAGTTGGCGCGCCTGGGCCACCCGGGTCGCCGTCGTGTCGTCCTGATGCTGCAAGTGAACGCTCCAGACATCCAGCGTCGACCCGCCCAGCGTCAGCGTGACACCGACGTAGCCGCGTTGCATCGGGCCCTCACCCCGGTCCATCGTCGCGGACCAGCTTTCCGAGATCGGCCGGTCCGTGAGCACCGCGTTGCCGAACTGGCGGTCCGCCGCGGTCCCGAAGGCGAAGTCGGCGCCGAGCCGACGGGACAGGTAGGCCGCGGAGTCGAGCCCGCCGGCGAGCGGCCAGCCCCGGGCCACCTCTTGCAGCATGATCACCTCGGCTCCACCGCTCTCGAGCACGCGGGCGATCGCTTCGGGATCGAGCCGGCCGTACCAGTCGACGCCACCGTGAATGTTGTACGTGGCCACCCTGATCTCACGCGTCGCCTCGGCGGGTGGTTGAACGTCGGGCCAGGTCAAGGCGAGCCAGGACGGGACGAACAGGGCGGGGATCGGCCCGAGTGCCGCCACCCAGCGAATCGGCGAGACCCTGAACGCGGGTACGGCCACCGGCGTCGGTGCGTTCCGTGCCAGCAGGACGACGACGATCGCCCCCACCACGGGGAAGACGAACTGGGGCACGCCCAGCGGGATCTCGTAGGAGATCTGGTACGGCAGCAGCACAGCGACGAGGACGAGCGCGCCCACCCCGGCCCCGAGGCCGGTTCGCCACGCCTGCCGGTCCTCTCCTGCGCCTTCGGCACGCATTGCCGCCGTCGCCACCAGGGCGCCCATCGCCACCTGACCGACCAGCACCCCGAACGGCACCGGAAGTCCGGTCAGGCCGGTGGGACCGGTCAGCAGTCCCGCCGCGAGTACCAGCGCCGCCCAGGCCGCCCACGCACCCGGGGCTCGCAAGGCTGGAGTTGCCGCCGCGAGCCCGAGGCCGAGCAGGACCACCGCGCCGGACATGGCCAGGCCCAAGTCTCCCGACGAGGCCACGAATCCCGGATTCGACAGGAACAAGGTCTGCAGGGCCAGCACCGGTCCGGGAAGCACGGCGAACCACCACAGGTCCGCTCCCCACCGAGCGTCGTTCTCGTTCACCAGGACGACGACCAAGACCGCGATGAGCGCGACCGGCAGGGCGCACCCGATGATCCAGCCGGCGGTGTCGTTGCGCCAGGCAGCGTCCCAGGTCACAAGCGCCAGCCGGATCGCCGTGTCGATGACCAGGCCGAGGAAGATCGCCGAGGCGGACGACAACGGCCCGATCCGCGCGACCGAGACCCGCAACGCCGTGGATATCGCGATAAGGCCGAGCACCAGCCCGGCGAAGGTGATCGCCAAGGCCGGCGTGTCCTGCACCTGCATGGTGAGCCGCGCGACCGCCAGCCCCGTAGCGCTCACCAGCAGCAACATTCGCGGACCGATGAGAGCACCTAGCGGTGCGGCCAGCAACGCCGTCGCGAACAGGATCGGGATGACGCCCGCCGCGGTGGTGAATCCGATGCCACCGGCGAAGTCGTAGAGCAACGGGAACGAGACCCGCATGACCTCGGCGAGAGTGGCGGTGACGAGTACGACCAGCAGACTTGAGTCCTGCATGATGCGACGCACGGGCGAGACATTACGCCCTCGGCAACTGATCAGCTAAGGGTCACTGCGACGGCGACAGCAGTTGTTCGACCATTGTGACCAACACCACCTGCTCGGCTGGATCATCGAGCACGTCTCGCCGCAGGGTCACGACGTAGGTCAACTCCTGGTCGGCGACGACGTACGAGACGGTTTCGTCGCCACGCAAGATGAAACCGGAGCGGCCCGCGAGTTCCATTGCCTCGACCTGCTGGCCGCCGACGCGCGCCGAATCGACGGTCGAGTCGACCCGCACCGTCGCCGCACCGGGGTCGGTGTACGAACTGACGGCGATGGTTACGTACGGCTCGCGGTCGTCGCCGTCCTCGGCATCCTCGTCGCCGTCGCCGTCCTCGGCGTCGCCGTCGTCATCGGGCGACTCGGTACCGTAGCTGCAAGTCAGCCGCTCCAGCCGGCCCGAATCGGCCGGGAAATCGTCCTGGTAGACCCGCGACGTGCCGGCCATCGGAACAGCCATGATCTCCGCGACCCGCACGAACGGGATCAGCTGGCCGCATTCCTGTGGGAATGCGGCCTCAGTCGGCTCGGCGCCCGCCGGCGTGCCTGTCGACGTGGGCGTAGCCGTCGGCGTCGGGTCCTCCAGCATCGGATGCGTCGCTTCGCCCGGGTCATCCTCGCTGCACGCCGCGCCGACCAGCACGACTGCCGCCAGGGCGGTCACGAGGCGACGTCTCACGGGCCTACGGTACGTCCACCCCCCGATGATCACGAAGACTTTGTAGCCGGATCCGGCTACAAAGTCTTCGTGATCACGCGAAACGGTGAGATCAGTTGCCGGTGAGCTTCTCGCGGAGCGCCTGGAGCGCCTCGTCGGAGGCGAGGGTGCCGGCCTGCTCCTGCTCGGGCGCTGCACTGCCGCTGCTGGGGGCGTCGGCGGCCTCGGGGTCGATCTGCTGTGCGGCCTCGATCTGGCCCTTGTGGACTTCCCAGCGGGCGTGGGCCTCGGCGTACTGGTGCTCCCACTCCTCGCGCTGCTTCTCGTAGCCGGGCAGCCACTCGTTGGACTCCGGGTCGAAGCCCTCCGGGTACTTGTAGTTGCCCTGCTCGTCGTACTCGGCGGCCATGCCGTACAGCGTCGGGTCGAAGTGGTCCAGCGCGGTCGATGCGACGTCGCCCTCGTTGGCCTGCTTAAGCGACAGCGAGATCCGCCGGCGTTCGAGGTCGATGTCGATGACCTTGACCATGACCTCCTTGCCAACCTGGACGATCTGCTCGGGGATCTCTACATGCCGCTCGGCGAGCTCGGAGATGTGCACCAGGCCCTCGATGCCGTCGTCGACACGGACGAACGCGCCGAACGGAACCAGCTTGGTGACCTTGCCCGGCACGATGTGGCCGATCTGGTGCGTCCGAGCGAACTGCTGCCACGGGTCTTCCTGGGTCGCCTTGAGCGACAGGGAGACGCGCTCGCGGTCCATGTCGACGTCCAGGACCTCGACGGTGACCTCCTGACCGACCTCGACCACCTCGGACGGGTGGTCGATGTGCTTCCAGGACAGCTCGGACACGTGCACCAGGCCGTCTACTCCGCCGAGATCAACGAAAGCGCCGAAGTTCACGATCGAGGAAACGACGCCGGACCGGATCTGGCCCTTCTGGAGCTGCTGCAGGAAGGTCGAGCGCACCTCGGACTGGGTCTGCTCCAGCCAGGCGCGACGAGACAGGACCACGTTGTTGCGGTTCTTGTCCAGTTCGATGATCTTCGCCTCGATCTCCTTGCCGACGTACGGCTGGAGGTCGCGAACTCGGCGCATCTCGACGAGAGACGCCGGCAGGAAGCCGCGCAGACCGATGTCGAGGATCAGGCCGCCCTTGACAACCTCGATCACAGTGCCGGTGACGACACCGTCCTCTTCCTTGATCTTCTCGATCTGTCCCCACGCGCGCTCGTACTGCGCACGCTTCTTGGACAGGATCAGCCGGCCCTCCTTGTCCTCCTTCTGGAGGACAAGGGCCTCGACCTCGTCGCCCACGGTGACGACCTCGTTGGGGTCGACGTCGTGCTTGATCGACAGCTCCCGCGAGGGGATGACACCCTCGGTCTTGTAGCCGATGTCGAGCAGGACCTCGTCCCGGTCGACTTTGACGACGACACCGGCAACGATGTCTCCGTCATTGAAATACTTGATCGTCTCGTCGATAGCGGCGAGGAAGGCCTCCTCCGACCCGACGTCGTTGACTGCGACTTGTGGGGTCGCGCTGGTCGGGGTGGCCTCAGTGCTGCTCGTCATGTGGTCGGGGGCTCCGGACAGGTTGTCTTGTG
>DASUUU010000076.1:0-11691 GCA_036373915.1 Jiangellaceae bacterium
GCGCTCACCACGTCCTCGTCGGGTTTGGGATGGCCGCAGCACGCGTTGCTCCAAACGCCTGGCCAGGTGGCCTTCTCCAGCGCACGTCGCGTGATCAACACCTCATGGGTGTCGGGGTGAAAGATGTAGCACGAGAACGCGAGGTGCAGGGGCGTATGCCGATGGTGGATTGAGCGCTTCGGCGCGGTGCCCACCGGGCGGTGTTCGTCGTCGAGGAGGACGACCAGGTCGTCGGCGGCAGCTACCACCGTCGGCTCGCCTCGCCGGACCTGCCCGAGCAAAGGGCATGACGGGTGATGCCCAGCACCAGAACGTCGATCACGCAGTCTCCAGCCAGTCGTACTCTTCTCCGGCAGGATATGCCGATCGGACGATTGGACTGGCCATTCCGATTGCCGGCGTTCGCTTTCAGGCCGAACGTCCTATGCGGGACTGGCGATCGACTCTTGCCGTGATGTCGCGAGCCGATGCACGTTTGCAGTGAGGTTAGGACGAGCATGAGTTTCGCCGACACAGCGGCGCCCGGTCGGGACGCCGCATGGCAATGCCCGAAATGCGGCCGGACCTTCAGCAGAACCGGGCAGCCACACAGTTGCAGGACGGTGAGCCTGGACAGTCATCTTCGAGATGGCCCGCAACGAGCCCTCTTCGAGCGGCTCCTGGCCGAGGTGAACAGCAAGGTAGGAGAGTGCGAGGTCCTGTCCCTTCCCTGTTGCATTCATCTCGTCGAAAGGTACGACTTCCTTGCAGTGCTGCCCAGGAAGGACCGTTTGGAGATCAGGTTCGGGCTGGAACGCGAACTCGCGAACCCGAGGGTTCAGCGCTCCGCTCGAATCAGCAAGGCGCTGTACAAGCACACTGTCGATGTCCGGACAGCCGAGGACATCGACGAAGAACTGCTCAGCTGGGTCCGTGAGGCCTACCACCTTGAAAGCAGGCAGCGCTAGTTGAGCGATCGGCTCGCCGTGCCACGCTTGGGCCCATGAACCTGCTGCACCTTGGTTTGCCGGTGACCGACGTCCGGCGCAGCCGTCAGTTCTACGAGACGTACTTCGGTTTCGACCCGGCGACCGCCGAGCAGTACGACGACGGCACGGTGATAATTCGCAACTCCGACGGCTTCGATCTGGCCCTGCATGCTGTTGAGGACGCCGGCCGGATGCCGGAGTTCTTGCACTTCGGCTTCAAAGTCCGCGACGCCGACGCCGTGCGCACGTTGTCGGCCCGGCTGAAGGCGGACGGAATCGAGATCATCGAAGAGCTGGACGCGCCGGCGTATGTCGGGTTCAAGTGCCTCGACCCGGACGGCATTCCTGTCGAGACCTACTGGGAGGACTCAGGTACGCGAAGCGCGCCTCCGGAATGATCGCGGCCGCACACCCCTATTCCTGTCCCTGGCCGACCCGTTCCAGTAGCTGGGTTCGCACCTGCCTGCGCATCACCTTGCCGATCATCGACCGAGGTAGTTCGTCCATGACGAACACCCGGCGCGGCACCTTGTACGCGGCAAGCCGGTCGCGGCAAGTCTTCCGAACCACGTCCTCGTCGATGGTGGCACCAGTCTCCGGGATCACCGCCGCTACGACGTCCTCACTGCCGCTCGGGTTAGGTAGCCCCACCACTGCAGCGTCGGCTACACCGGAAGCGTGCCGCAGCGCGTCTTCCACCTCGGACGGGTAGACGTTGAAGCCACCGGTGATGATGAGCTCCTTGATGCGGTCCACGATGGTGAAGAAGCCGTCGTCGTCCATGACGACGACATCACCCGTCCGGATCCACCCGTCCTCGAGGACGACCTTCGCGGTCTCTTCCGGGCGTTCCCAGTACCCTGCGAACACTTGAGGACCGCGGATGAGCAACTCCCCGGGCTCCCCGGGCGGCACGGGTTTGTTGATGTCGTCACGGTCGACGACCCGCACCTGCGTCGACGGGAACGGCACACCGACGGTGCCGATCCGGCGGCTTGGGCCGGCCGGATTGCCGAGCACGATAGGGGACGCTTCGGTCATTCCGTAGCCCTCGACGAGCAGACCACCGGTGACGGACTCCCACAACTCGGCCGTGCTCTTCGGCAACGGCATGGCACCGGAGAACGAATAGCGGATAGAGGTGAGGTCGACGCCGCGGTCACGGGCGGCGGTGGCCAGACGTTCGTAGATCGGAGGCACGGCGGGAAGGAACGTCGGTGGTCGTCGATGGGTGGCGGCCAGCACCATGTCGACGTCGAAGCGCGGAAACAGAACGAGCGTCGCCCCGGCGCTGACCGCGAATGTCAGGCAGAGCGTCAAGCCGAAGGCGTGGAAGAGCGGTAGCACTGCGTAGAGAACCTCCTCTCCCTCACCCAACCCGGGCAGCCAAGCCCGGCCCTGCGCGGCGTTGGAGCGCAGGTTGCGATGCGTGAGGACGGCCGCCTTGGGCGCTCCGGTCGTGCCACCGGTGTACTGCAGCACGGCCACATCGCCGGCTTCTGGACGAGGGTGATCGGTGGCCAGCGGCGGCGACTTGGCTACCAGCCGTTCCCAACTCGGTATGCCGGGCGTCGCTGCGGTCATGGCGTCACGGGAACGTCGAATGCGCGGCAGTGGGAGGCGGAGTGCCCATCGACGGGCCGTCGGCAGGGCGGCCGGCAGGTGCACCGCCAGTACCGTATGGACGCCGAGCCCTTCGGACACGTCCCGGGCCATCGAGGCCACCTTGTCCCAGGCGATGATGATTCGCGGGCGATGATCGGCCAGTTGAACTCTCAGCTCGTCGGCCGTGTACAGCGGATTGTGTTCGACCACGATCGCACCAAGGCGAAGGACCGCGTAGAACGCGACGACGTGTTGGGGGCAGTTCGGTAGTACGAGAGCGACCCTGTCACCCGGCTGCACACCAAGACGTCGCAGGCCTTCCGCGGCCTTGGCCACCTGCACGCCGAGCTGATCGTACGTCGTGGTCGCGCCGAAGAAGTCGAGCGCGACAACGGGCCCGAAGTGGTCCACCGACGCTTCGAGCAGGTCGACAAGGGATCCGTTCGGGGTCTCGATCTCGAGGGGCACCCCGGGTGCATAGCTGCGTGCCCAGGGGCGGCCGTTAGGGGTATCCATACTGATGCCTCCTCGCCTTGTCTCGAGTCTAGGTAGTGCGAACCGAATACGACGCGAAGCAAGCCGACTTCGATGCCGCTGCGGGCAGCTTGCCGCGACGCCGGTGTCTACACTTCGACTCTGACGAGTGGCCAAGGCGGCCCCAAAGACAGGCTCTGACTCCGCGCGGAGGTCGACAGTGGATCTCGGGCTACACGGCAGGCGTTTCGTGGTCACCGGTGCGAGCCGGGGTATCGGCAGGGCCATCGCGGACGCGTTGGCCGCCGAAGGCTCTGACGTGGCGATCTTCGCGCGCGGCCGCGATCAGCTGGGCCGAACTCGCGAGGACCTGGAGCGGCACGGGACGCGGATCCTCGACATCGCCGTAGACGTCACGGACGGGCAGGCGGTCCGGCGCGCAGTCGACGAGGCGGCCGAGAGGTTGGGCGGCCTCGACGGTGCCGTGGCGAATGC
Organism: Jiangellaceae bacterium; assembly: GCA_036373915.1. GTDB lineage: Bacteria > Actinomycetota > Actinomycetes > Jiangellales > Jiangellaceae > JASLBX01. Next base: position 3,543 of record DASUUU010000076.1, read on the forward strand.
AGGCGGCACGGTCGGCGGCAACCTCCTGGACTCAACGCCCGAGGACTTCTCGGCGACCTTCGAACTCAACGCAGGGCACGCAGTCAGCCTCGTTCAGGCCGCCGTCCCTCATCTGCGGGCGGCCGGTGCCGGTTCCATTGTCTTCATCGCTTCGATCACCGGCATGCGGGCGGCGCCCAGGACGACCTACGCTGCCGCGAAGGCGGCCGAGATCCACCTGGCCGCCGTCCTCGCCCAGGAGCTTGCTCACCTGAACATCCGGGTGAACGCCGTCAGCCCGGGTTCGATCTTCTTTCCTGGCGGTGGTTGGGACACCTTTGCGCACGAGAACCCGGACGATTTCGCCAGTTTCATCGAGACCGAGTTTCCGTTCGGGCGTATGGGTGCGCTCGAGGAGGTCGCCGCACCGGTGGCGTTCTTACTGTCCGAGCGCGCCTCGTGGATCACCGGCACGAACCTCGTCGTCGACGGTGGCCAAGGCAAGCCCAGTGCCCGCCGTTTCACTACCTAGCCGGGTTGCGTTGGATGTCCGGGCTCTCGCCTAGAGTCGGCCCATGGCCCTGATCCACAAGGCGACCCTGACTCCGTCCAAGCTCGGATTGCTGACCGAGTGGCTGCCCACCCGGACCTGGTTCACCGCAGATGCCGAAATCTGGCAGGTGGGTGCTTACCGGTTCGACGACCCGGCCGGCGAGGTCGGCTTGGAGACCTTGCTCGTCCAAGGTGGCGATGGGTCGGTGTTCCACGTGCCGTTGACCTACCGCGGCGGTCCACGGCTCGGGGCAGATGAGTTCCTCGTCGGCACCGCGGAGCACTCGGTGCTGGGCAAGCGCTGGGTGTACGACGCGTGCAGCGACCCTGTGTGGGCGGCGGCGCTGACAACAACGGTGCTGACCGGAGGCACTCAAGTTGAGGAGTTCGTCGACGTTGACGGCCGTCTCGAACCGCGTGCGCCCACTGCGACTGTGCAGGGCAGTGGCGCCCCGGGCACCCCTGTCGATCCGATCGACGCCGTGAGTTGCCACGACGACGGGCCGACGACGACCGTGCGGTCCGAGCACTATGAGCTCGTCGTCGCACGCGTGATCGGCGCCGAGGTGCGCGGTGAGCACACGCTCACCGGTAGTTGGGCCTACGGCGGGCCTGCCGTCCTGGCCGGCGTGCGACACGTCTGAGCCGGGATCCCGTCCAGTCAGCACGCCGCTGCGGTCATGCGTGCGCCCCGAGGTGCGTGTTGAAGAACTCGACGATGCGACCACGGGCATCGACGGCGGACGGTTCGTGATAGCCGGTGTGGGCGACCTTGCCGGCCAACAATGCCCAGACCGGTGTCTCACCCGGCGCGTGATCATTGAGGAAGCCGTGTCCGGCAGCCGGGTAGACCTTGATGTCGTGCTCGACTCCGTTGTCGATGAGGATCCGCTCCAGCGTGGCAGGAGCTTTTGACAGCGATCGGTCCTTGGCGCCGTAGCTGGCGACGATGGGGCAGGCGTCGGCGAGCAGCGAGATCGCGTCGCCGGGCAACATACCGTAGTTGACGCTCGATGCGTCGTACTCCCCGGCGGACGCGAGTAGCAGTGCGAAACCGCCGCCCAGGCAGAAGCCGATGACCCCGATCCTGCCCGTGCAATCGTCTCGGCCGGCAAGCCAACTGCGGGCGGCTTCGAAGTCGTCGAACACTCGGCCCTCACGCGCGACCGCCTCGCGCATGGTGGTGAACAGGCACCGCATCCGGCTGCCCCAGTAGTACAGGTCGGGGGCAAGTGCCAGGAAACCGGCGTCGGCCAGCCAATCCGCCTGGTGCCGCAGATCAGTGGTCATGCCGAGCGCGTCATGGATGACCACGACGCCCGGCCAGGGTCCGTCGCCGTCGGGCCGGGCGAGGTAGGCGGCCATCTCGCCACGCTCGCGTGGAATCGTCACCATCGACATGTCAGGTCACATGTCGCGCAGGGCTAGGGCGACGAGTCCGATGTTGATCAAGAGTCCGACAGCCCACCACCTGCTGAAGTAGGCCAGCAGCAAGGCTGTCGAGAGCGCCGCAGCGATGATCGTGAGCTGCGGCCACCACTCGGCGCGCCACCCGTATCCGGCGCCGGCGACGATGAACGCGAGGGTGACGACGAGGGCAGATACGAAACCGAGCGTTCTCGTCTCGCCGAACAGCCAGGAGCGGCTCGGGTTGAACGGCAGGTCGGCGACGGCCTGGGGGCTGTACGTCAGCCCGAACATGATGCCGTGCACGAGCCCATGCCCGACGAACAATGCGGCGATCAGGAAACGGAGCACGAAATCTCCTCCCGGCTCGGCGATAGACCGATCGCAATCCATCCTCTCGCATCAGGCTCCTGGGTAGAGCGTCATTGTCCCCGGTCGCCAGTTCCATCGGCGAGCCAGTTGGCGACGTCTCGCGCCAGCGGCGCATTCACGGCGACCTCGGCGTGCCCGAACCCGGGAACCAGCCAGAGCGTGCTGTTGCGCCCTGCCGCGCTGACCCTCGCCGCGTGATCGGTGGGGAACAGGTCGTCTCGATCACCGTGGACGACAAGCAGCGGGACGTCGATCTCGGTTGCGGCTGCCACCGGGTCGATGGGCAGCGGTTCGGTCCACGGCACGTTCGTGATGCGGGTACGGCGGAGCGTGCGGATGACCATGCGTCCGGTTCGGCTCAAGATCAGCTGATGCAGCAAACGCATCCGCGATGTGCCGCGGAAGTACCACTGCCCAGGCCCGCTGACCGCGGCGACCCGATCCACACCGCCGTAGAGGGCGGCATGGCGCAGCACGACCGCGGCGCCGAGCGAGAAACCGAGCGTGGCCACCCGTCGGTAACCAAGCCAGCGAGCCCAGCCGACGGCGGCCTCGATGTCGCGGACCTCCTGCCAGCCGAGGGTGCACACGCCGCCGGAACCGCCATGTCCGCGCAGGTCGACGAGCACAACGCCGGCTGGGTCGCGCATCCACTCGGCGATGCGGCGGAGCCGCGGATGCCCGGAGTGGAGCATGAACCCGTGTGCCACGACGATGGCCAGGTCGCGGGAGCCGGAAGCCGCCGGCAGGTGCTCGGCCTGGATGAGGGTGCCGTCGTCGGCCACCAGTCGCTGGCGGTAACCCGGTGTTACGAGGCCGGCCTGCCGGTCGGCCGGTCGCCGCGTCGGTGAACGTCGCACGACGACGATCCTGCCAAACGCCGCACCCGAGCGATACGGACCGGCGCTGGTACCTCGCGTGTGGTCATCGCGTCACGTCCGTGGTTACGACTAGCTCGCCGCGCAAGCGTGCCTGTCGGGGTGAGCACGCCGACGAGGCGGCCCAGCGGTTGGTGCCGATGCCGCCACGCGCACCATTGATCAGGACTCGCCGCCCTGGCCCGGCCCCGAGGGTGACGGGCGCTGGCGCTGGACGGTGGGTTAGTCGAACAGATGGCAGAACGCTGCGAGCAGCGCGGGATCGGACACCGAGAATGGATTGATCTCCCGGATCGGGTGCTGGCCACTCGACTGCAGCAGTTCGGGCGGATTCATGCTCACGACGAATCTGCCCACGTCGAGCAGGAATCCGTCCGGCCCGGTGACACGCACCGACAGCCCGTTGTCTTCTCGGATGATCGAACCATCGTCCTGGAACAGTAGTCGTTCGAGAAAGGCCGTCTGCGGCAGCTCGACGACCTCACCGGTGGCCAGATTCGTCACCGTTCCGGACTCCTGAATGAATGCGTGCAAGCGGACCAGGCTGCCGGATTCGTCAAAGAAGCGTGTCACGAGCACATCACCCGTGAAGTCCCAGGAGATCGGGTCGCCGCACGCCTCGCCGGAGTCGGTGACCGCGCCTGAGAATGTGACCCGGTCGTGAGTAGGTGGCACCGCTTCAGAGGGCAGTGCCGCCGCAGTGACCATCAGGAGCGTCCCGGCTGCGAATGAACCGATCAGGCGCCGGATATGCCGGACTCCCATGGGATCCTCCTTCTGCCGAACCGGCGCGACGTCACACCGCCGCAGCTGGCACGGACTGATCGTGTTGCCCTCTGTCTACTCCTGATGCGGCGCCTAGCCAATAGCCGTCGCGGCGACGAGCGCCTTTTTCGCCTTCACGTCGCACTACGGTGGCCGGACCCCTGGCCTTCACCGTGGACGGTGTGGCTAGGTGGGACGGTGGTGAAAGTGAAGCGGGTCTACGAGGGTCGGGAAGACGGGGACGGCCGGCGGGTGCTGGTCGACCGGCTGTGGCCGCGTGGCCTCCGCAAGCAGGATGCCGCCGTCGACATCTGGCTGCGTGATGTAGCGCCGACGGACGGGCTCCGGCGCTGGTACGGCCACGACCCGGCACAGTTCGGTGAGTTCTCAGAGCGCTACCGAGCCGAGCTCGAAGACACTTCTCACGCGCCCGCACTGGCGCAACTGTGGGAGTTCGTGGCTGCCGGGCCGGTCACGCTGCTGACAGCGGCCCGTGATGTCGCCCATTCACAGGCGACGGTCCTTGCCAAGGTCCTGGCCGAGTCCGCACCGTGAGGCCGGCGAAGTGAGTACCTGGCCGGCCACCGCCGGCGAGCTCATCGCGACCCAGCAGGCACTCGCCGCCGCGGCTCGCCCGCCGCCCTGGCACCCGCCCACGGACCCCATCGTGGCCGGCTGCTTCGCCTGCCTGCCGCGAGGAGAGTCCGGCGCCGGATCGGCCGGCGACCCGGTGTGGGCGGGCGCGGCCGAGTATCGCGGACGGCACTGCCTCGGCCGCGCCACTGTCCGGAGTACCGCTCGCGGCGGGTATCTGCCCGGTCTGCTGGCCTTGCGCGTGGGGCCGGCGCTCGAGGCCTCGGTGCGGGCCTTGCCGACGGTGGCGGACGTCCTGATCGTCGACGCGACCGGGTATGACCACCCGCGCCGGGCGGGACTCGCCGTCCACCTCGGAGCGATCCTGGGAGTGCCGACCGTAGGCGTGACGCATCGGACGCTGCTAGCCGCCGGCGACTGGCCGCCCGATGAGGGGTCCGCGGTGAGCCCGTTGTGGCTGGACGGCGAGATCGTCGGCTACTGGTTGCGCACTCGCGCCGGCCGACGGCCCGTCGCGATTCACGCGGGCTGGCGGACCGATGCCGAGACCGCTGTTCGGGTCGTTCTCGGCGTTGCCCGGCACCGCACTCCGACACCGCTGCGCGAGGCTCGCCGCTTGGCGCGAGTGGCTCGCAGGCGTGATGGGCGCTGACGGCGACGCCGGGTGCGCAAGCTCACAGAGCTAGGGCAGGCGTTCCATCTCACGCCGGATGCGGTCTTCGGTAAGCGGGCGCCGGAACACGTCCATGGCGTGGAAGAACAATCCGACTCCCCATCCAGCGAGTGGGAAGATCGGCCAGAAGAACCCGGCGCCGGTGAGGAACCACACCATCACGATCAGCGCGTTGATGAGCACGTAAGCAGTCAGATGAGACCAGAACTCCGAGCGCTTCTTGAGCCGCTCGATGGCCTGGCTGCGCAGCTCGGCATCGTGGTTGTGCAGCGTAGACATGTCAGCCTCCTTGGTAGTGACGAGGTCGGCTGTCGCGGCGGTGCGTCGTCACGACCGCTCTACCGTGAGCGTGCCTCTCCTGGCTCGGCCGGCGGCAGGGTCCTATGGCTCTGACCAGCAGGACCATCCGCCTGAGTAATCACGACGTCCTCCATAGGCCGGGCAGTAACCAACCGTCGGGAGCCCTACGGACTCTCCGCATCACCACAACGAGCCAAGCCGCGCCGATATCACGCCCCAGATGGCGGTTTCGGCGACGTTGAGCTGACCGCGTTCGGCGTAAGCGAAGCCGTTCCTGAACATCAGCGCCAGGCCGACTGTTGCCATCTTGACCAGCAGGACTGTCGCCAGTACGGGCGCCGCCCGATGGCCACGGAACAGCAGTACTCCGGTAGCGATCATCAGGGGCAGCACGAACGCAAGATCCAGGACGTGCACCGTGTTGGGGATGTCGTAGACGATCAACGCCTCGGGCACATCGCCGGGGATCGTCGGCAGAATCTGAGCCAGCCATAAGGTGCCGAACATGGCGCCGACGACGAGCAGGAACACGCCGAGACCGCGGCGCGGGAAATCGGTGAATGCGCCGGAGGCGACCCTGACGTCGATCCTGAACAATCCGTTGAGAAGGGCGCCACCTTCGTCCGGCCCGAGCTGGTGTGCGAGGTACGTTCAGCGAATGGACGTGAGCAGGTCCTGCCCCCGTAGAGTCTCCGGCAACGTCCCCTGGACACCGAGCGGCGTCCGGTACGCGCTCTCGACCAGCAGTCCGTACAACGTCACGGCCGATAGCACGGCGGCGATGCCGACCGGGTACCACAGCGGCAGCACCTGCGGCGTTCCCGGATCGGCTCGCTTCGGGGCGGCAGGGCCGGTGATCACGGAGTGAGTTGTCATGGAACTGCCCTTTCCCGCGCGGCCGCACTGGCAGACGGGACGGCGCCGATCGGCTCCGATTGTGCGGCACGAGGTACATCTCGGATGTTGGCGAGCAGCAGAACGAGCGCGATGACGTACGCGAGCGCGATGACCGGCTCGAGGGGGTCGAATGCGCTTGCTCCGGCGATGTCGGCGTTGACCTGGAACGGCAGCGCGACCATGTATCCGATCTGGTGCACCGCACCCGCGGCGAGCAGCATCGCCGCCAGGGTGTACCCCCACGCCTTGCGGCGCCACAGCAGCACGGCGGCGAGGAGGTATGCGGGCACGAGCAGCGACAGGTCCAGTGCATGCCCGAGTCGGGTGATGACGAACGGCACGACGAGTTTGGAGGATTCTTCGGGAAGTTCGCCGGTCGCGACGAAACGAATCGCTGCGGCGACCCACATCGTCCCAAGCGCAACGCCCAGCAGGGCGAGAATGGCGCTCACGGTGCGCACAGGAGTCCGGTCGGCGAAAAGGCGAGCCAACCCGGCGACGTCGAGGTGAGCCAGGGCGAGCACCAAGGCGTATACCGAGACGGTGAACACGGCTATGTGGAGCAGGAATACGGAGCTGTACTGCGTGCCGAACAGGTACAGGGCGTAGTTGTAGACGCAGTACGCCAGCATGCCGACCCACAGCAACTGTGCGCGCGGCCTGGTGCGCATGCTCGGCAGCAAGGTGGCGCCGAGCACCGGTGTCACGACGACGAGAGCAATCAGGTCGTAGCCGCGCAACATCGCCACGACCGACTCGTCGTCCTCGTAGATGCCGCCGAACAGGCCGGCGGCCGCCGCGGCGAAGATTAGGACCACCGCGATGGCCGACAACAGCCGGGCGGCGCGCAGGCCGGTGTTCTCGCGCATGGCCTCCGTGCTCATGGTCGTCACCCCACACGTACCGCGTTTGCCATCCAGCATGCGTGGGTCACGGAAGCGTCAGGCAGGGTCCAGAGTCCTTCGGCCGGCGGACGTACGTCCTCGACGAACTCACCGATCGACCACGATCACCTCATGCTGGCCTGCCGTCGGTGGGACGCCGGTGTCGAACTTGGCGTTGACAAGGGCCAACTTGTCGCCATGCCGGGCGACCGTGGTCGGCACCTGGAACGCGGGGTGGATGATCACCTTCTCCACGGTCGCCGATGACAGGTCCGGGCTGAACCGCAGTTCGGTCACCTGGTTCAGGAAGTTCTGTACCGCCCAGAGCCGGCCGGCTTCGAGCAGGATGCCGTCGACGGCCGGAACGTCGGCGCCGGCGATCGGAGCGCTCGCGCCCGTGGCCGGGTCGACCGTGTAGAGCGTCGCATCGCCGCTGTGGGCGACGATCAACGTCTTACCGTTCGCGGTGGCGGCGATGCCGTTGAGGTTGAAGTCACCGGACAGGTTCGCCGCGGGTCCGGTCAGTACAAGTGTGGATGGTGCACCGACCGATCCGTCCGGACCGATCGGGACGCGGTAGAGATGCGGCTGCGCCGAGTCGGTGAACCACGCCGCATCGCGCGTAACGGTGACGTCGTTGACGAACGTGCCTTGTGCCGGGTCGATAAGCGGTAGGACCGCGACGTCGGCGCCTGTGGTGCTGTCGTAGACGTATCCCATGCCGGTCGCACCGCCGGCGACGAAGAGCAGCCCGTGACGGGTATCAGCCGCCATCCCGACCGCCATCCGGCCGGCGGGCGCGTCGACGAACAGCGAGGTCGAACCTGAGCGAAGATCACCTCGGTAGA